>DATAEH010000266.1:0-105323 GCA_036258115.1 Streptosporangiaceae bacterium | reverse complement strand
CTCGAGCGGGCTGAGCAGCCGGCGGCTGACCGTCCAGCACTCGGGCGGCAAATCTTCGGGCCGGATGGAGCCTGCGCGCCTGCGCTGAACGATGCGCCTGATGACCTGCCACAGTTGCTCGACGTTGCCGGGCCAGCTGGACCGCACGAGCAGCTTCATCGCCTCCGGCGAGCAGGTCAGGCGGCCCTGCTGGCTCAATTTACCTAGGAAGAACTGGGTCAATTCCGGCAAGTCCTCGATGTGATGACGCAGCGGGGGCAGCGCGACGGTCGTCGGGAACAGCCGGAGCAGCTCGGTAAGCGTGGCGCTGCCGTGGGTCAGCGTGACTGCTACCCACTTCACGCGATCTGCTACCCCGCGCTCCCGAACTCCGCGATGCGAAACGCCGCGCTCGGCCATACGGTCCGTGCCGCCGCCGGACCTCGCTTCTTGCAACGCGGACACTAGGGCGTGCGCCTGCCGCGGCCCGAGCTGGTCGACGTGCCGGATGACCAGGTCCCCTTCGGCGTCCTCCAGCGCCCGGCGGACCGACATCAGCCAGTCCTGGAAGGGCGCCTCTGCCGGGTCGAGCACGTCGAAGCGCCGGGCCGGGTTGCGCCGCTGGTGGACCGCGCGGGCCAGCGCCAGCTTGCCTACGCCGGGTTCCCCTTCCAGCGCCAGCCACTCGCCGACCTCGTACGACTCCTGCACCTGCTGGGAGCTACGGAGCCAGAGGGCTCCCGATCCCACCAGACCGGGCAGGAGCATCCGGGCCGGAGGCGGTGCCTCTCCGGCCGGTCGCGTCGGCTCATGCAGTTTGACCTGCACCACGCCGCCCGGAGCCCCGGCGGGCCTCGCGCTGCCTGCCGGACGGCAGTGCATCCGGGCTGTAAGACCGGTTGGCAACTCGACCTGTACCGCGTTCGTCCGGCCTTCTGCCAGCACCTCGCTGGCATATCCCAGCAGCGCCTCCTGGTCGCCTGGCTCCAGGAAGTGGCGGGCATGATCGTTCATCATCACAACATCGCGGTTAAGCGCGAGCACGATGCCGCTAGTGTGGCGGCAAGCCCGTAGGTAGTCCTGCAGCAACTCGAACTCCTGCGCGGTCGAGTCGGTCAGCAGCGCCTGCATGATCTGGTCGGCTGTCGTCTTGACCAGTGCCATCAGCAGCTTGTCCGCGTTCCAACTCCAGCAGGTCAGCCCGACGGCCCCGACCAGCTTGCTGGAGATGGGGTGATAGAGCGGGACGCCAGCGCTAGCGAGGTCCTCCAGTTGCTCCGCGTAGTGCTCGTGCCCCAAGACCTGAGCAGGCTGGCCGCCCTCCAGCGCGGTTCCGATGCCGTTCGTACCGACAGACGCTTCCGCGTAGCTGAATCCGGGTGACAGCATCACCTCGTCGAGATGCCACTCAAACTCATCGTCCCCCGTCATCCTGCTCAGCACGACCCCTGAGGTGTCCGTCAGGATCATGCCTATCGGCTGCCCGTCCAGGTTCTCGCGCAACTGGCCCAGCACCGGTATGGCGCTGCGGGCCAGCGGAGTGTTGAGGTCAGGATCGCGAATGTAGGACAGCTCCAGGCGATCCGCGGGCACGTTCCACTCGCGCGAGCGCCACCACGATGCCAGTATCGGCTCGCGCACCTCGGGCGGGTGCGCTGAGCCCTGCGTCAAGAACTTCTGTCTTGCCTGGGCCATCTCGTTTTGAGGCAACGGCAGCCTGCGGCAGGACGCCATGGCGCCTCCTGCCTCCCTCCCGCCATCAAGGCGGGCATCCGAGGCGTTCGCTTCGAGAATGCGGCCAGTTCGTAAATGCCGCCAGTCCCCACGATAATCCACACGCGATAAACCATGCCCGGGCACCCCACGCATTCCCGCGCTGTCCAGTCTCACCGTGAGACCGCCGCACGCCGTGGTGTGGCGTTTAATTGCGATCTGTGCCCGTTCCGGGGATGCAGGAGGTGCCTGGTGTATTCCGCACAGCCGGATAATGAAATATATAACCCTTGGACGATTGTAAATCTCGTATTTCACCATCTAGTTGACGAGGGATTGCATCCCATACTTGGCGATTCTGGGAATCCTGGCGAACCGGCGGCTGCCTTGCTGGTCGCCCTGGGAGTAGAGCCTGTTGTGGAAGGCAGTCGGCAGGCCAGAGAGCAGATGCGGGCGCAGCTAGACGAGCTCCGCGAGGCCGCATTCGGCGAGCGCGATTCGCGCGCCGAAGGTGGCCCCGCAGCCCACTGAGGCGGGCTTATTGCCGGCGAACTTGATACCGCCGAGTTTCTTTGTTGTCTCATGTTGAGAGCCTCGGAGTACCAAGGGAGTGTTTCTATTCATCTGAAGACGTTTCGGTTTCGGGCCGCCGTGACCACGACTTGTTGGCTGCGGCTCGGGTCAGGCGCACGAGGCGCTGGGAAACCACTAAAGGGGTGGCAGATGAGTCGCCAGAGTGTCGCAAAGGCACACGAAAAGATTCAGGAGCTGTCCTGGGAGCCGCGATATCACGAGCCGGTATCTCAGTACGGCACGGACTATACATTTCAGAAGGCGCAGAAAAAGGATCCGCTAAAGCAGGTCCTGCGGTCCTACTTCCCGATGCAGGAGGAGAAGGACCACCGGGTCTACGGCGCGGAGGACGGCGCTATACGGGGCAACATGTTCCGGCAGGTGGAGGAGCGCTGGCTCGAGTGGCAGAAGCTGTTCCTGTCCATCATCCCGCTGCCGGAGATCGCGGCGGCACGGGCGATGCCGCTGCTGTTCCGGACGGTGCCGAACCCGGAACTGCACAACAGCCAGGCGATCCAGATGATCGATGAGGTACGCCACTCCACGATCCAGCAGAATCTGAAGCGCCTGTACATGAACAACTACATCGACCCATCCGGCTTCAACATGAGCCTGCGGGGCTTCCAGGACGACTACTGCGGGACGATCGGGCGGCAGTTCGCCGAGGCATTCATCACCGGCGACGCGATCACCGCGGCAAGCATCTACCTGACCATCGTGGCCGAGACTGCGTTCACCAACACGCTGTTCGTGGCCATGCCGGCCGAGGCGGCTGCGAACGGCGACTACCTGCTGCCGACGGTGTTCCACTCGGTGCAGTCGGATGAGTCGCGGCACATCAGCAACGGCTACGCAACGCTGCTGATGGCGCTGGCCGACGAGAGCAACCATCAGCTGCTCCAGCGTGACCTGCGCTACGCGTGGTGGAACAACCACCGTGTGGTGGACGCCGCCATCGGCACCTTCATCGAGTACGGCACCAAGGACCGGCGCAAGGACCGCGAGTCCTACGCCGAGATGTGGCGGCGGTGGATCTACGACGACTACTACCGCAGCTACCTCGTCCCACTCGAGAAGTACGGCCTGGAGATCCCGCACGACCTCATCGAGGAAGCGTGGAACCAGATCTGGAACAAGGGGTACGTGCACGAGGTTGCTCAGTTCTTCGCCACCGGCTGGCTGGCGAACTACTGGCGGATCGACCCGATGACCGACAAGGACTTCGAGTGGTTCGAGTACAAGTACCCGGGCTGGTATGACAGGTACGGCAAGTGGTGGGAGAACTACAACCGCCTGTCTCGGCCAAACGGGAGCCACCCGATCGTGGCCGAGGACGTCGATTACGCGTACCCGCACCGGTGCTGGACCTGCATGGTCCCGTGCCTGGTCCGCGAGGACATGGTTATGGCCGAAGTCGACGGCCAGTGGCGGACCTACTGCCATGAGGAATGCAGGTGGACAGACGCTGTCGCCTTCCGGCCGACTTACCAGGGCCGGCAGACGCCGAATATGGGGCAGCTCATCGGCAAGCGTGAGTGGGAGACGCTCTACCACGGCTGGAACTGGGCCGATGTCGTCTCAGACATGGGCTTCGTCCGGGACGACGGCAAGACGCTCACAGCGCAGCCGCACCTGGACCTCGACCCGAGCAAGATGTGGACGCTGGATCACCTGCGCCGGATGCCGCCGGTGCAGAGCCCCAACGTCCTGCTCAACGAGATGACGCCGGAGCAGCGGGAAGCGTTCCGCGCGGACTACGTGCGCGGCGGGCCTGCTGGGCGGTTCGCGTCTTCGAAGGCGTGATCTTGCGCAGCCGGTTAAGTCGGTATCCACGGTGCCGCGCTCGGTAGCGTCGGGCGCCAAGCCCGGGAGGAGGGTCGTAGGCCGCGTGCTCGCGGCCCCCTCCCATCCGGAGCCCCGGAAGGACTCATGGCCGAAAAACACGCGGTGCGATTCGAGCCCGTCGGCATCGACATCGAGGTAGCGGAGGATCAGACGGTCCTGCGCGCCGCGGCCGCGCAGGGGATCATGCTGATGCATGGCTGCAAGGAGGGGCAGTGCTCCGCGTGTAAATCGTTCGTGCTCGACGGCGACGACATTGAGCTGGAGAAGTACTCCACCTTCGCGCTCCCAGACTTTGAGCGGGAGGAGGGTTACACGCTGCTCTGCCGGGCGCACGTCTACGAAGACGTCACGATAGAGCTGCTCAACTACGACGAGGACATGATCCGCTCCGGACTGCCGATCCAGGAGGCGGTTGCGGAGGTCATTGCCAACGAGCCGGTCACGCACGATATGCGGCATCTGGTCCTGCGCTTGCTGGAGCCGCATGAGCTGAAGTTCTTCCCTGGCCAGTACGTCGACATCACGATCCCCGGCACCTCGGCCACCCGCTCGTTTTCCATGGCCAACACCACCAGCAAGGACACCGGCCAGCTCGAATTCGTCATCAAGATCTATCCCGATGGCCTGTTTTCGCACTTCCTGGACACCCAGCTCACGGTGGGCGACCAGCTGCAGCTGACCGGCCCCTTCGGGGTGTTCACGCTGCGCGAGAGCGAAGATGCGCGCCTCATCTTCGTCGGGGGTGGCGCTGGCATGGCGCCCATCTTGTCGCTGGTGCGCTCCATGGCTGAGCGTGGCATCAAGCGTCCGGCCGTCTACTACTACGGCGCGCGACGCCGCGGTGACCTCTGCTTCGAGGAGGAGCTCCGCGCCCTTGAGAATTCGCTAGCCGACTTCCGTTACCTGCCAGCGTTGTCGGAGCCCGACGCTGGGGACGGCTGGGAGGGCGAGGTAGGCCTGATCACCGACGTATTGCGGCGACACGAGGGCGACCTGAGCGGCGCGCATGCGTACGTGTGCGGGCCGCCGCCGATGGTGGAGGCCGCGATACCCATGCTGGCAACTCTCGGGGTTGCCGAGAAGCGCACCTACTACGACAAGTTCACCACGACGGGCGACCCAGGCGAAAACGCCGCAACAGAGGGGGATAGTCCATGACATCCGCGCCAGAACGCAGCGTGCCCAAGCCGGCCTTCACCGATGCCGAGGCCGGCGCAAAGGAATTCCCGGACTCGAACAACCGCAGATTCACCTACTACGTGCCGGCTAAGCGCAGGGCCACCCACTACGAGGACGTCACCGTCGAGGTGCAGCCGGACACCCGGCACTACCTCAGCCAGGGCTGGATCTATGGCTTTTCCGACGGCACGGGTGGCTATCCGCTGGACTGGACAGTCCTGAAGGCCTGGGGCTCGGATCGGCCCGAGCCGGAGCGCTTTCCCGGATCAGGCGGCAAGGGCTACGAGTGGCCGGCGCTCGGCTGGCATGAGTTCCGCGATCCGAACGAGGAGTGGGAGCTGACCATCTACCGCTACAACGCCAACGTGGTGAGGCAGCTCAACCAGAATGTCGACATCGCCCGCCAGTCGAAGGCGTTCGACCAGTGGAACAGCAACTGGATCCGCTTCGTCGAGCGGAACGTCGGCGCCTGGATGCACGTCGATCACGGGCTCGGGATCTATCTGTTCTCCAACGCCAACCGCCGGGCCCCGACGAACATGCACAACAACGCGATCTCGGTGAACGGCATGCACCGGATCAGGTCCGCGCAGGATCTGGCCCTGTACAACCTGACGCTGAGTGAGGAGATCACCGCTTTCGACGGCACTGCGCACACTGACTGCTGGAACAACGACCCGGCCTGGCAGGGCGTGCGCGAGGTAGCCGAGCGGCTAACCGGCATCGACGACTGGTGCGAGGCCATCTTCGCGGCGAACGTGATATTCGAGCCGCTCGTGGGCGAGCTGTTCCGGAGCGGCCTGGTGCAGCATGCGGCGCCGCGCAATGGCGACTTCGTCACTCCTACGGTTGTCGGCGCTGAGGAGTACGACTTCGCCGAGCGCGACCTGCGCTACACCAGGGCCATGTTCGAACTGCTCAGCAACGATCGCGAGTTCGCCGACCACAACAAGCAAATCATGCAGCAATGGCTGTCGGCCTGGGTACCGCGCGCGATCGCGGCCGCCCGGACGCTGCAGCCGCTCTGGTCACAGCCTGAGCTGAAGCCGCCGCGCTTCGAGGACGGCCTCGACCTAGCCAAGAGTCGCTTCGCCGGCATCTTGGCGGATCTGGGTTTGCTGACACCGAAGGAGCTGGCGCAATGACAACGTTCAAGACGGCAGAGAGCCCGTTCAAATCCGACAACACGGCGTCCAACAGGTGTGGGTTCACCCTGATGAACAACCAGGTCGGCGAGGTCGTGGCCGAGGTGATGAGCACCAAGCCGAACGTCCGCGTGACCTACCTGCCGTCGATGATGCGCGTCGACGCCAACGGGAGGATGGAGGTCGTCTACGACGAGATCTCCGAGGCGCTGGGCGAGGAGTCTGGTTATTTCAACAGCGCCGAGCTCGAAGAGGACATGTCCACGCACTACGGGCGGATGATTCACACCGACGACCGGACCATCTTCGTCGCCAACCCGGAGGACGCCGCGGATTACCTCGGCTTCGACCTGAGGCCGACGTCGGGCTAACTGCCCGCGGGGACGACCAGGTCGGGACCGCGTACAAGCTGGGGCGGGACTACCCGCTCCAGCGCGCGAGGAGGCATGGTGTACGAGAAGAACGGCGAGAAGTATTTCGTGGTGGACGGCCACTTGCATTACTGGAACGCGGCCCCGGACAACTGGGTGCCGGGTGCCGAGCAGTTTGCCAAGGGCTGGATCGAGTGCTTTCACGCCTATCAAGGGCTAGGGCCGCCGGAGACCCACTGGAGCATCGAGCACTTCCAGCGGTACTCCGAGGACGATCTGATGAAGGACGTCTTCGAGGACGGCTACGTGGACGTGGCCGTGTTTCAGCCCACCTACCTCAAGGAGTGGTACAAGGAGGGCTTCAACACCACCGAGCGAAATGCCCTGATGGGCGAGAAGCACCCGGGCAAATTCATCTACAACACGCGATGGGATCCGCGTGACGGCGATGAAGGGCTGGAGCACCTGCGCCGCAACGTGGAGCGCTTCGGCTCCAAGGGCTGCAAGCTCTACAGCGCTGAGTGGAACGCCGGCTCGCGTGGCTGGAAGCTCACCGACCAGGCGGCATACCGCTACCTGGAGGCGTGCCAGGAGCTGGGGGTCAAGAACATACACGTGCATAAAGGCCCCACGATCTGGCCGCTGGACAAAGACGCGTTCGACGTGTCCGATGTCGACCACGCTGCGACCGACTTCCCGGAGCTGAACTTCATCGTCGAGCACGTCGGCCTGCCGAGGATTGAGGACTTCTGCTTCATGGCGGTGCAGGAGCCGAACGTCTATGCGGGCCTTGCGGTGGTCATCGGCGGACTCATGCATGCCAGGCCGCGGTTCTTCGCCAAGGTGATGGGAGAGCTGCTCTTCTGGCTGGGCGAGGACAAGCTGCTGTTCGGCAGCGACTACGCGATCTGGGAGCCGAAGTGGCAGGTCGAGGGATTCGCCGACTGGGATTATCCAGTCAGCGAGGAGTTCTCCGACTACCCGCGGCTGGGCACCGCCGGCAAGAAGAAGATCTTCGGCCTCAACGCGGCCAAGCTGTACGGCATCGAGGTCCCTAGCGAGTTCCGGGTCCCCGCCCAGGCCGGAACCCCCGCCGCCCGCGACGCCGCCCAGCTGGTCCCGGAGGCATGACCGAAAGCGTGACCGCCGAGCCGAGCGACGCCGCGCTAGCCGGGGGAGGCGATGAGCCGGACCCGGCGCTTGACGCCGTGCTCGAGGCGCTGGCGTCCGTGCGCGACCCTGAGCTGGACGAGCCCATCACCTCGCTCGGCTTCGTGGCATCGTGCAGTGTCGGAGCGGAGGGTCACGCTGAGGTGCGCCTCAGGCTGCCGACATACTTCTGCGCACCTAACTTCGCGTACCTGATGGTGGCCGATGCCTACGACGCGGTGTCAGCAGCCGACGGCGTGCGCAGCGCCGAGGTGGTGCTCGAAGACCATTTCGCCGCCGGCGCGATCAACGGCGGAGTCGCCGCCGGGGCGGGCTTCGTCTCCTCGTTCGACGGCGAGGCGGTCGGTGAACTGCACCAGCTGCGCGCTGACTTCTTGCGCAAGGCTGTCATGGCCGGCACCGACCAGGTATGCCGGCCTTTGCTCAGGGCCGGCCACGAGCCCGCCGAATTGCACGCCATGACGCTCGGGGAGCTGCCGCCATCGGCGGCCCTGGACCGGCTACGGCAGCGACGGGCCGAGCTCGGGCTCGCCGCCGGGGACGACTCTGCGCTGGTGATCGACCCGCACACCGGAGCCGCCGTTGGCAGCGACGAACTGCCGCTGCACCTGCGGCGCGCGCAGACAACGCGGGTCAGCATCGAAGCGAACGCGGGCATCTGCCGCGGCATGCTGCGGAGTCGTTATGCCAGCGCTGGGCTAGGTGAGGAGGAGCAATGAAGGCCGTCCGGTTGCACGCATTTCACTCCGAGCCCGTGATCGACGACGTACCAGAGCCTGCTATCAGCGGTCCGCTCGACGTAGTCGTGAAGATCGGCGGCGCCGGCGTGTGCCGCACCGACCTGCACATCATCGAGGGCCAATGGGACGCGGCGGTGCACACCCCGCTGCCGTACATCCTGGGTCACGAGAACGCGGGGTGGGTACACGAAGTCGGCTCGGCGGTTACGAACGTCAGCGTCGGCGATACGGTGATCCTGCACCCAGCTCGCACCTGCGGGCTGTGCAGGGCCTGCCGGGCCGGCGACGACATGCACTGTGCCGATAGCTCTTTTCCCGGCCTGTCCCGCGACGGCGGCATGGCCGAGTACATGCTCACCTCGGCTCGCGCTTGCGTCACCCTTGACTCGCAGACCCGTCCGCAGGACGTCGCAGCCCTCGCCGACGCCGGAATCACCGCCTACCACGCGGTGAAGAAAGCCATCCCGCTGCTGTACCCCGGCTCCACCTGCGTCGTCATTGGCGCTGGCGGACTGGGCCACATCGGCATCCAGTGCCTGGCCGCGCTGACGGCGACCACGATCATCGCGGTTGACCGCAATGCGGACGCGCTGAAGCTCGCCGAGCAGCTAGGCGCGCACCACACGATCGTCGCCGACGGGGGCCAGGTAGCCGCGGTCAGTGACCTGACGGGCGGGCTCGGCGCCGAGGTCGTACTCGACTTCGTGGCCGAGCAGGGCGCCGAGGCTGACGGCTTCGCTATGACTCGCCCTGCCGGGTCATATTTCGTGATCGGCTACGGCGGCACGCTGCACATCCCGACCCTGGACATCATCTCCACCGAGCGGAACATCATCGGCAACATCGTCGGCACCTACAACGATCTGGCAGAGCTGATGGCGCTGGCACAGGCCGGCAAGGTCACCCTGCATACCAGGACGTACCCCCTGGAAGATGCCCAGGAAGCCATCGCCGAGCTCGACGCTGGCCGGGTCCGCGGCCGCGCCATCCTCGTTCCGTAGACCGGAGTACTGGGTAGCTCACATACCGCGGTGACTGTCGTTACGGAGGGGATCGATGGCCAAGGAACTGCACTTCGAAGCTGACGCGCGCAAGCTGCTGCTGGCTGGCGTCGACAAGCTGGCCGACGCCGTACGGCCGACACTGGGGCCTAAAGGACGCAACGCGATCCTGGAGAAGGTCACCGGCTCGCCTGTGGTGACCAACGACGGCGTGACGATCGCCCGGGAGATCTTCCTAAAGGACCAGTTCGAGAACATGGGCGCGCAGCTAGTCAAGGAAGCGGCGATCAAGACGAACGACATTGTCGGCGACGGGACTACCACCGCAACAGTGCTAGCCCAGGCAATGATCAGGGCGGGCATGGCCGCGATCGATAAGGGTGCCAACCCGGTGCTGCTCAAGCGGGGCATCGACATGGCCGTGGGTCGCCTCGTCGAGCACCTGCAGGACGTGGCCCATCCGGTGCACACCGAGGAGGACTACGCCCGGGTGGCGGCGATCTCCGCCAACGACGACGAAATGGTCGGCGCGGTGATCGCGAAGGCGCTGCACACTGTCGGAGGGGACGGCGTCGTGACCGTGGAGGAGTCTGCCACGCCCGGAATGGCCGTTGACTTCGTCGAGGGATTCGAGTTCGACAATGGTTACCTGTCGCCTTACCTGGTCACCAATCCGGCCAGAATGGAAGCCGTCCTCGACGACCCTTACATATTGCTGTGCAGCGAGAAGATCAGCCAGGTCCAGCAGCTCATGCCCTTGCTCGACAAGGTCATGCGAGCGCCCCGACCGCTTGTCATCGTCGCCGAGAACGTCGAGGGCACCGCGCTCAGCATGCTGGTGCACAACCACGTCAACGGAGCGTTCCAGTCCGTAGCCGTCCGGGCACCGGGCTTCGGTGATCGCAGGCTGCACAAGCTGGAGGACATCGCCGCGCTCACCGGCGCAACCGTCTACAGCCGGCATTCGGGACTGACGCTGGAAACAATGACCGTCGAGCACCTGGGCCGGGCCGCCCAGGTGCGTGCCACCGCCGACCGCAGCACAATCATCGGCGGGCACGGCTCGCCGGCCGACGTTGAGTTCCGCCTCGCTCAGCTTCGGGCTGAGCTAGAGCGCGCCACCTTCGGAATCGACGAGGATGTGCTCACCGAACGGATCGGAGCGCTCTCCGGCAAGGTCGCCGTGATCCGTGTCGGCGCGCCGACGCCTGCGGAGCTGAAGGAGCTACAACACCGCGTAGAGGATGCGCTGTCGGCCACCAGGGCCGCGATGGCGGAGGGCATAGTGGCCGGCGGCGGGGCGGCGCTGCTGCACGCCGAGTCGTCGCTGGATGACCTGCAGGCAAAGGACGACTACGCCAGTGGTGTCGAGACCGTTCGCCGAGTGCTGACGGAGCCCACGACCCTGATCGCGTCCAACGCGGGCTATTCCGGGGAGGAGGTGGTGGCCCGGATGACCGGGCTCGGCACGGACGACGGATTCGATGCCTTGCAGGGACGCTACGGCAACATGATCGAGATGGGCATCATCGACCCACTCCGCGTCGCCCGGTCAGCTCTGCAGAACGGTGCCTCGGTTGCGGGGCTAATTGTCACGACGAGCACCTTGGTTGCCGAGGAGCAGACGCCGTGGGGCGGCAGCCCTGCCCTGATGACTGAGTACGGGGCCCTGGACGAGGGCCTGCACCAGCCCTCGCCCGATGCCACCATGCCGCAGTCGCTGGGACTTGGCCCGAGCTCGGGATAGCGGAACTCGCCAGGCGAGGCGCTCTCCTGGCCCTGGAGGCGTTCTGGCTCGGACCGAACCTTCGACACGGTTCGAGGCTCAATGGGGGCTCTCAGCGGCGCCACGGGCTTGCTGGCGGCCACCGTGGTCTTGGCTTGTAGGCCAGCAGCTCCGGCGCTCAGGACTCCTCAGGCAACTGCAGATCGCTCTTAGCGAGTTCCTCGATGTTGACGTCTTTGAAGGTCACGACTCGGACGTTCTTAACGAACCGGGCCGGGCGGTACATGTCCCAGACCCACGCATCGTGCATAGTGACCTCGAAGAACACCTCGCCGTTGTCGGCCGTGCGGACCTTCAGATCCACGTCGTTGGTCAGATAGAACCGGCGCTCGGTCTCGACCACGTGGGTGAAGAGCGAGACGACGTCGCGGTACTCCCGATAGAGCTGCAGCTCCATCTCGGTCTCGTATTTTTCGAGGTCCTCCGCGCTCATGTTCTCCCCTCCGCTGGGGCGGGACTCCGGGCGGCCCGACGGGCGCCCTCGGCTCCGCCATCTTCTGGCGCAGTGGCCGGCGGATCCGCGGTCAACTCCACGATAGGACCATCCATCGTTTCATCTAGCGCAAGTACGGAGCCATCCGCAAGGACAACCCCTTCGGCGAGGTCTAGGTCCTGTTCCGCCAAGGCGGCGCCAGCGGCCCGGCCGGCGGCATCCAGCCTGCAGGAGACATTCACGAATGACCTACGGTGAACTGGACTCGGGCCACAACGATCCAGCGCAGCCATGTGGCTTGGCGTGGAATATCCCTTATGCCGGGCGAACCCATATTCGGGGTAGTCAGCGTTGAGGCCCGTCATGATGCGGTCCCTGGTTACCTTGGCCACGATCGACGCGGCCGCAACGCAGGCGGCGACCTGGTCGCCCTTCCACATTGCCAGCGCTGGCACGGCGAGGCCAGGAACCACGAACCCGTCGGTGAGCACATAACCGGGGTCCGCGGTCAGGCCCGCCAGCGCCCGCCGCATTCCTGCCACGTTGCAGACGTGCAGACCAAGCCGGTCGATATCGCCAGGCTCGATCACGACCACATTCCAGGCCAGCGCGGTTTGCATGATCTTGCGATAGGCCGCCTCCCTGGCGCGCGCCGTCAGCGCCTTCGAGTCGGCGATCCCCGCCATGCTGTCGCCGGTCAGGCGGTCGATCGCCACCGCCGCGACGACCAGCGGTCCAGCGCAGGCCCCTCGGCCAGCCTCATCGATCCCTGCCACCGGCCCGAGCCCTGCCCTGACCAGCACCCGCTCATAGCCGGTGAGCGCGGCGCCCCGTCGTGGCGTGTAGGCGACGGGCCGGCGCACGTCCTCCAGCCCGGCGAGCCCGGATCCGAGGAGGTCGCTGACGGGGACAGGCCAGCCAGGAAAGGCTCTGGAGTCGCCGAGTTCGGTCGTCACCAGCCACGGATCGCCGAGAACGGCGCCGGCGGCGGCGGGGCGGGCGGGCGAGCCTGCGCCGGCTGGGGTCCGCGAGCGCAACCGGCCGGAGCGGCCGCCTTGCGCCTGCCCGCCTGCCTTTCTCGCGGCCTTGGCCCTGGCAATCGCCCTGGCCCTCGCCGCCTGTGCCGCCGACGCGCGCACTCCGTGACCTCGCTCTCGACCTCGCCCTCGTTACCGCCGCTGTCCCGGCCGCTCGCGCGAGGCTCGGCGGGACCGCCTACGCCTGCGTGCCCGCAGCCGCAGCCTCCGCTCGAGCAGGGTGAGCGGAGCGGCTGCCGCGAAGCCGCTGGCCAGCGGCAGGTACGGCGCCGAAGGCCGTACAGGGACGCTGGCGCCCAGCGCAGGAAGCGTGCCGCCCGCCGACGCAGCGGCATGGTTCAGCGCAGGCTGTTCGAAGGTGGACGGAATTGGCAAGATCCTGATTCGGCTCGGCGGCCACACGATCATGAAGGCGCGGCCGATCACTCGGTCTTCGGGGATAGTCCCGTTACCGTCATAATTGACGCATTTAGGCACGGTGAACGTGTAGGCGCAGTCGTGCAGCCGCGAGTCGGCGGACTCTGGCCTGTTATCGCCCATCACCCACAGCCGCCCGGGCGGCACGACGATGTTGAACTTGCCCTGCGACGGCTTCGCGCCGGGAATGAGGTAGGAGCTTTCGTGCAGGGGGACGCCATTGACGGTGATGTTGCCTTGCACGGTGCAACAGACAATGTGATCACCGGGTATCCCGATCACCCGCTTGATGTAGTCGGTCTGGCCGGGGGCCGTGCCGAACAGGCCCTTGATCGAGGTGAAGAGCTTGCCGAGCGTCACGTCATAAAGCCGCACGATCGGGTTATGGCTGGGCTCAGGCCCGGCGGTAGGAGCTAGCCAGGACCCCGCGCCGTTGAAAACGACGACATCACCCCTGCTGATCGGCCGGACCCGGTAGACGATCTTGTTAACCAGGACCTTGTCGCCGATCTTCAGCGTGTTCTCCATCGAGCCGGACGGGATGTAGAACGGCTGCACCACGAAAGTCTTGATCAGCAAGGCGATCGTCAGCGCGACGGCGAAAAGCACCACCATCTCGGTCAGGAACGACCAGCGGCTCTTGGGCTCTTCGGCCTCGCCCTCGGTATCGTCGTCGCCGGCCTCAACTGGCTGGCCAGGCTTGTCGGCGCTGGCTTCTGGCTGGCTCGATTCCGGCTTAGGCCCGGCTCCGGCAACGCCGCCGTTGCCCGAGCGAGCCGCCGCGGCGCGACCGTCCGGGCCGGCAAGCACGTCACCTGCGCGCTGCTCGTCGTTCATCATCACCATCCAGCCTAGCTGCCGGCAGACCGGTCAAGCGGCCCGAGCGCGGCCGGGCAGGACAATCCGGAACCTGTTCCGGGATGTTAGCGGGCGGGCTCTCTGCGCTCCTTGATGCGTGCGGCCTTGCCGCGCAGCGAACGCAGGTAGTACAGCTTCGCCCGGCGCACCTGACCCCTGCTGGCGACCTCGATCGTCTCGATAGCCGGGGTGTGCACAGGGAAGGTCCGCTCGACGCCGACGCCGTAGCTGATCTTCCGCACGGTGAAGGTCTCGCGAGCGCCCCCGCCCTGCCTGCGGATGACGACGCCCTGGAACACCTGGATCCTGGAGCGGTTGCCCTCGGTGACCCGTACGTGCACGCGAAGCGTGTCGCCGGGTCGGAAGGCCGGAATATCCGACCGGATCTGTGCCTGCTCAAGCTCGGCAATCGCGGTGTGCATCGCCTGTCGTCCTCGTTCTCGTCATGCGCACGCTGACGAGCGCGCTGCGGCTGGTCTGGGTCGCCGCGAAGGCATGCGGCGGCGCCCCGCGCGACGGCGCCGACCACGGTTCCGACGAGGGGCAGTGCCTTTTAGTGTGCCACATCGTCGCCAGTGCCCGCGAAACCAGCGTCAGAAAGCACCTTGCGATCCCGCGCGCTCAACGTCGATTCAGGTAGCCGAGCGGCAAGATCTGGCCTGGTCAAGGCGGTACGCACCAGCGCCTGGTCCCGCCGCCACCTGGCGATGTCGGCGTGATTGCCCGATAGCAGGATCTCCGGCACTTCCCGGCCGCGCCATACCCGCGGCCGCGTGTAGGAGGGACCCTCGACCAGCCCGTGCATCGGGCCGACGCCCCCGCCGAACGAGTCGTTGGGCGCCGACTCCGCGTTGCCCAGCACTCCAGGCAGGAGCCGGCAGATGGCCTCGACCATGACCAGCACCGCAGGCTCGCCGCCGGCCAGAACGTAGTCCCCGATCGAAAGTTCGTGCACGGGCACAATGCCGCGTGCGTAGTCCGCGACCCGCGCATCGATCCCTTCGTAGCGTCCGCAGGCAAAGACCAGATGGCTCGCGGTGGCCAGCTCGGCGGCGGTCGCCTGAGTGAACAACGCCCCGGCCGGCGTCGGCACGATCAGGTGCGGACCGTCGGTCAGCTGATCCCCGGGCGCCGCGTTGCCGCCGCCCGTGACGCTGCCGAGGACCTCATCGAGCGCCTCGCCCCAGGGCTCGGGCCGCATGACCATCCCGGGCCCGCCTCCGAACGGCGTGTCGTCGACGGTCCGGTGCGGATCGTGCGTCCAGGTCCGCAGGTCGTGCAGCGCAACGGTGATATCCCCGCGCTGCACCGCCTTGCCGATCAGTGACACCTGCATCGGCGCGAAATACTCAGGAAAGATCGTGATGATGTCCAGGCGCACGGCGGGTGCCCCCTTCTCGTTACGCTCCGAAACGGCTAAACGGAGCGCTCAGGATCGATGAGGCCCTCAGGCGGATCGATGACCAGCCTGCCGTCGGCTACGTCTACCTCGGGCACGATGGCCGCGACGAACGGCACCAGTATCTCGGCGCCGGAACGGGGCCCGCTCCCCTCGATCACCAGTAGCGCCTGACCGTGGTGCAGGACGTCGGTTACCGTTCCGACCGGTTCTCCGCCCACGGTCGTGACCCGCAGCCCGATCAAGTCGTGGTCGTAGAACTCCTCGGGGTCCTCAAGCGGCCCGAGGTCGCCGGAGTCGATGGCCAGGAAGGTATCGCGCAATTCCTCAGCCGCGGTCCGGTCGTCGTATCCGGCGAACCTGACCAGCAAAGTGCCGGAGTGCCAGCGCGCGCCGGCGACGGCCAGCGGTCCGCGTTCGGCTGGGATGGTGTCCAGCGCTGAGCCAGCCGAGAACCGCTGATTCGGGTCGTCCGTCCGCACCTCCACGGTGACCTCACCGCGCAGGCCGTGCGGCCGGCCGACCCGGCCAACGACGAGCTGCACTAGCGTGCTTCGTCAGCGTCCAGCAGGTCGACGCGGACGTACGAATCGCCGGCCAGTGAGCCGATGACTGTTCTCAGTGCCCGGGCGGTCCTGCCGCCGCGCCCGATGACCTTGCCGAGATCGTCGGGATGGACGCGCACCTGAAGGACGCGGCCCCTGCGCAGAGTACGGCTGGACACCTGGACGTCGTCGGGGTAGTCAACGATTCCTCGCACTAGGTGATCGAGGGCCTCGATGAGCACGTCAGTCTCCGCCGCCAGACTCGACGCCGCCAGAGTCGACACTGCCAGAGTCGACACTGCCAGAGTCGACACTGCCAGACTCGGCCGCTGCCGTCTCGCCCTCGGCAGCCGCGTCGCCTGAGCCGTCCTGCGCCTCCGCGACCGCCTCGTCAGCCTTGGCAGCCTTCGCCTTGGCGTCGCTCCTGGCCCTGGCCGGCTTCTCGGCCTTCTCGGCCTGACCGGCCTTCTCTGGCTTGTCGGCCTTCTCGGCCTGACCTGCCTTCTCAGCCTGACCTGCCTTCTCAGCCTGACCGGCCTTCTCAGCCTGCTCGGCCTTCTCTGGCTTCTCGGCCTTCTCAGTCCTGGCCTTGCTCGCCCTGTCGCTCTTGCCAGCCCCGGCCTTCGCAGCGCCTGACTTCGCGTCGCCAGCCTTCGCGTCACCTGACTTGGCGTCCCGGGCCTTCGCGTCCCCGGCCTTCGCGTCCCGGGCCTTCCCGTCGCCAGCCTTTGCGTCGGCAGCCTTGGCATCGCCAGCCCTGCCGCCGGCCCGGCCCTTGCCCTTGGTCGTGGCGCCGCTCTCCTGCAGCGTCTCGGCGAGGGCGGCGGCGAAGGCCTCCTTCTTGTCGCCGCGCGGCGCGGGTGACTTGAGCGTTCCCTCGGCACCCGGCAGTCCCTTGAAGCGCTGCCAGTCGCCGGTCACCTCGAGCAGCTTGCGAACCGGGTCAGTCGGCTGCGCTCCCACTGATAGCCAGTGCTGCGCTCGGTCCGAGTTGACCTCGATGAGCGACGGGTCGGCCTTCGGGTGGTACTTGCCAATCTCCTCGATGGCGCGGCCATCCCGCTTGGTCCTGGCATCGGCAACGACGATCCGGTAGTAGGGCTCCCGGATCTTGCCCATGCGCTTTAGCTTGATCTTGACAGCCACAGCTGTGGTCTTCTCCCAGCGGATTTAGTGCGGACGGTGTGCGTGCGGAGTGGGAAGCCGGGCACGCCATCCAGCTCGGTACGGCGGCGACGAGATTGAGAGGGCCTCGCGGAGCCGATGGTTGCGCTCACATTCTGCCAGATGCGCAGGGCTGCAATGGCCAGCCGGCGCCGCTTACCGCGCAGCGATGCCTCGAGAGCACCTCATTGAGCACGCCCATCCGCGGTAAGCCATCACCAAACTCGGCGATCGGCCACAACGATGAACCTTTGCTGGTGTCAGGGGCACATCAGGGGTTCATCGTCGCCCCGGGACGCCATACGGCGCCGCCAGGACACAGCTGATCAGGGCGCAATCTCCGGATCAGCGGCGTTTCTTGCCGCGGCCCTCGCGGTCCCGGCGGCCAGATGTCCCGCGCAGGCCAGGCGGGAGCTGCTGGCCGTCGTCGTCTTGCTCCCCGCCGTCCGCGCCGGAGTTCCCCAGTCCGGCAAGTCCGTCTGACGACGCGGCACCAGGTTTGCGCAGGCCAGGCGGGATGTTGAGGCCCGAACCGCCGAGCCCGCCAGGACCCGATCCGCCGGCTCCGCCGAGCGTGCCGAGATTCCCAAGATCGAGGCCGCCTGGCCCGCCAAGTCCCGCCCCGAGAGCGCCTGGGCGTCCAGCAGGAACACCGCCGGGCCGGCTGGCGCCAGCAGGCCGGCCGCCGCCCTTGCCCTTCTTCTTGCCCTTGGCCTTCTGACCGCGCCGCATCCCTGGCATGCCCGGCATGCCCGGCATGCCAGGCATGCCGCCGCCCATCATCTGCCGCATCATCTTCTGGCCCTCGAGGAACCTGATGACCAGCGAGTTCACCTCGCCGACGGTGACGCCAGAGCCGTTGGCGATCCGGAGCCTGCGCGAGCCGTTGAGGATCTTCGGGTTCTTGCGCTCCTGCGGGGTCATCGAGTTGACGATTGCCGCGGCCCTGTCCAGGTCCTTATCGCTGATCTGGCTGAGCAGCTCGCGGTTCTGGCCCGCGCCGGGGAGCATGCCGAGAAGGTTGCTGATCGGCCCGAGCTTGCGCACCATCGCGAGCTGCTCGACGAAATCCTCGAGCGTGAAGCCGTCGCCAGACGCGAGCTTGCCGGCCATCTGCTCGGCCTGCTCCTGGTCGAAAGCCCGCTCTGCCTGCTCGATCAGCGTGAGGATGTCGCCGAGGTCCAGGATCCGGGAGGCCATCCGGTCCGGGTGGAAGATGTCGAAGTCCTGGAGCTTCTCCCCGGCGGAGGCGAACATGACCGGACGACCTGTGACCTGCGCCACGGACAGCGCGGCGCCGCCCCTGGCATCGCCGTCGAGCTTCGTCAGGACAACGCCGTCGAACCCTACGCCGTCGAGGAAGGCCTGCGCTGTCGAGACCGCGTCCTGGCCGATCATGGAGTCGACGACGAACAAGATCTCGTCCGGGTCTACCGCGTCCCTGATCGCAGCGGCCTGCGCCATCATCTCGACGTCGACGCCGAGCCGGCCGGCGGTGTCGATGATGACGATGTTGTGCAGCTTGTGCCTTGCCTCATCGAGCGAGTCACGGGCGACGCGCACCGGGTCGCCGACGCCGCTACCTGGCTCGGGCGCGTACACCGGCACGCCAGCTCGCTCGCCCAGCACCTGGAGCTGCTCGACGGCGTTGGGCCGCTGCAAGTCGGCCGCGACCATCATGGGCGTGTTGCCCTGGTCCTTCAGCCAGAGCGCCAGCTTCGCCGCCAGCGTGGTCTTACCGGAACCCTGCAGGCCAGCCAGCATGATCACGGTCGGCGGAACCTTCGCGAACCGGAGCCGCCTGGCCTCGCCGCCGAGGATCTCGATCAGTTCCTCGTTGACGATCTTGATGACCTGCTGGGCGGGATTGAGCGCCTGCATGACGTCGGCGCCGAGGGCCCGTTCCTTCACCCGGGCGATGAATTGCCTCACCACGGGCAGCGCGACGTCGGCCTCGAGCAGCGCGATCCTGATCTCGCGGCAGGTGGCCTCGACGTCGGCTGGCGACAGCCTGCCGCGCCCCCGCAGGGACGAGAAGACCTGGGTCAGCCGGTCGGAAAGTGTCTCGAACACCTGTGCCGAACTCCTTCGTGCTTTCTATCTACTGTGCCGCCGCGACCGTGACACGGACTACCCGATCATCGCGTCGACAAAGGCCTCAGGCTCAAAAGGAGCCAGGTCGTCCGGGCCCTCGCCGAGCCCGACTAGCTTCACGGGAACGCCGAGCTCGCGCTGCACCGCGATCACGATTCCGCCCTTGGCGGTGCCATCGAGCTTGGTGAGCACTATCCCGGTGATGTCGACGACCTCGGCGAACACACGTGCCTGGCGCAGCCCGTTCTGTCCGGTCGTCGCGTCGAGCACGAGCAGCACCTCGTCTACCGTGCCGTGTTTCTCGACGACACGTTTGATCTTGCCAAGCTCGTCCATCAGCCCGGTCTTCGTGTGTAGTCGGCCAGCGGTGTCGACGATCACCGCGTCGACGCCCTGCGCCGTGCCCGCGCTGACCGCCTCGAACGCGACGCTCGCGGGGTCGGCGCCCTCCCGGTCGGCCCGCACGACCTTTGCGCCTACCCGGTTGGCCCACGTCTCCAGCTGATCGGCGGCCGCGGCCCTGAACGTGTCGGCGGCTCCGAGCAGCACGGTGCTGCCGTCACCGATCAGGACCCTGGCCAGCTTCCCGCACGTCGTGGTCTTGCCTGTGCCGTTGACGCCGACCACAAGCAGCACGGCAGGGCGGTCGCCATGCGGCGAGGTGTGCAGGGTGCGATCGAAGTCCACGCCGACCTGCTCGAGCAGGTCAGCCCGCAGCATCGCCTTGACCGCGGTCAGGTCGTTGGTCCCCGCCACCTTGACCTCGGTACGCAGCCGCTCGACCATGTGCGCAGCAGGCCCGGCGCCCATGTCCGCCGTGATCAGGACCTCTTCGATCTCATCCCACGTCTGGTCGTCGAGCTTTCCCGACGACAACAGGCTGAGCAGCGCGGCGCCGAACGCGGTCTGCGAACGGGCCAGCCTGCTCCTGAGCCTGACCATCCGTCCCACAGACGGAGACGGCTTCTCGACCGCAGGCACCGGAGCCGCTGGGGGCTCCACGACAGGCGGCGGCGCTCCGACCTCAGCGGGCGGCGCGGCCGCGGCAGAGTCGGGCGCAGGCGCCCGGGTGATGGTCGGCGCAGCCGTCGTCGTTCCGGTCTGACCAGGCGATTCGCCAGGCGAGACGGCCTTGTGCCGCCGCCTGGTTCGGGGCGCGAGCAGAGCGCCCCCGCCGGCGATCAGGACGAAGAGGACGACCCCGAGGACGATGAAAAGTGTTTCCATGACGGCTTCAAGTCTGGCAGAAGCTTTCCACCAACCGCGCCAGTCGCCCTCGCCGTCGCGGCGAACCATGCTCCCGAAGACCTTTTGGGTCCGCTGCCACCCACAACTCTTCCGGATCAAGAAACGCCGCCGTTCGGCGGCGGGCAGGCGCTTATGCGGGCTCTCGTTCGCGGAGGCGCTGACTGATGACGGCCGAAACGCCGTCGGAGCGCATGCTCACGCCGTAGAGCGTGTCGGCGACCTCCATGGTCCGCTTCTGGTGCGTGACGATGATGAGCTGGGAACTGGACCTCAGTTCGTCGAAGATGTCGAGCAGCCGCCCGACGTTGGTGTCGTCGAGCGCCGCCTCGACCTCGTCCATCACGTAGAACGGCGACGGGCGGGCACGGAAGATCGCCAGCAGGAAAGCGATCGCCGTGAGCGAACGCTCGCCGCCAGACAGCAGCGACAGGCGCTTCACCCGTTTGCCCGGCGGCCTGGCCTCGAACTCGATTCCGGTCGCCAGCATGTCATCAGGCTCGGTCAGCACCAGCCGGCCCTCCCCGCCAGGGAACAGCCGCCCGAAAATCTGCTCGAACTCCCTCGCCGTGTCCTCGTAGGCGTCGGCGAAGACCTGTTGCACCCGGTCGTCGACCTCCTTGACCACGGTCAGCAGGTCCCGGCGCGTCTTGCGCAAATCCTCGAGCTGGGTCACCAGGAACGCATGCCGCTCTTCCAGGGCGGCGAATTCTTCCAGGGCAAGGGGATTAACCTTGCCGAGCTGGTCAAGCTGGCGCTGAGCGACATCGGCCCGCCGCTGCTGCTCGTCCCGGTCGTAGGCGACCGGGGACTCCTCGTCGTCACCGACGGACAACGGAACGTCGGGTCCGTACTCGGCGACCAGCGACGCGACGTCGACCGCGAAGTCCTCGGACGCCTTGGCCTCGGCCTGCTCCAGCTTGAGACGGCGTCCCGCCCTGGCCACCTCAACGCCGTGCGCGGTGTCGACCACCTTGTCAAGCTGCGCGGACGCCTCCCTGATCCGCGCCCGGACCACCTTCAGCTCCTCGTCACGGCCCTGGTGCGCCACCTCGGCTTGCCGGCGTTCCTCGTCGGCCAGCCGCAGCGAGCGCTCGATCGAGGTCAGCGCGATCTTCGCGCCGGTGGCGACCGCGGCGGCGATCTGCGCCTCGGCTGCCCGCCGTTTGGCCCGCTCGGCGGCTCGGCTGA
Organism: Streptosporangiaceae bacterium; assembly: GCA_036258115.1. Classification (GTDB taxonomy): domain Bacteria; phylum Actinomycetota; class Actinomycetes; order Streptosporangiales; family Streptosporangiaceae; genus Chersky-822. The sequence goes on along the minus strand of DATAEH010000266.1, from coordinate 83,438 downwards.
TTGCCTGCCGCTCCGCGACGGCCGCCGAGGCAAGCGCGTCGGCTCGCCCGCTGATCGCGCGCAGCCGCTCCTCAACGGTCCGCACCTCGAGCCTGGCGTCCATCTCCGTGCTCCTGGCCGCCGCGGCGCTGTCCGCCAGCGCCTGCCGGCTGCGCCCCCGGACCCGGTCGCCCGCCGTGCTGCCGCGCGCGTCGCCGAAGTCGCCGACGTCATCGCCATTGAGCGGAGCGGTGGCATCCGGCGATGGCCCGCCGTTGTCATCCTGGGACTCGGCTGCGACCTTCGCCTCGATGTCGGCGAGCTGCGTCCTGCTCTTTTCCGCCGAACGGTCCGCCGCGGCGATGGCGGCGACCAGCCGGCCAGCCTCGTCTTGAGCGGCGCGCGCCGCACCGGCGAGCGCGCCGAGCCGGCCGGAAACCTCGGCCGCCGCGGCGTCGACCTCCTGCAACGCGGCCTGCGCCTCGGCCAGAACCTGACGCGCCTGCTCCTCTTCTTCAGCCGCGTCAGCCAGTTCCCGCTCCGCCCGCTGAGCCGCCTGCTCGGCCTCGGCGAGCTGCCTGGTCGCCTGCTGCGCCGCGGCCCGCAGCCCGAGCACGCTCTGCCCGCCAGCCGAGCCGCCGCGCGCCCAGTGCGTCCCAAGCAGATCGCCATCGGCGGTCACAACAGCCAAGGACGGATCGGCCAGCACGAGCTCAAGCCCGGTCGCCAGGTCGGGCACGACAAGCACCCCGGCGAGCAGCTGCTCAACCGCGGCAGCCAGCTCGCCAGGCGCCTTAACAAGATCGAGAGCAGGCAGAACGGAGCTCACGCCTCCATCGCCCTCGTCGTGACCGGTCTTGCTCACCGTCCACGCGGGCCGCGCAGGCGCGCGGCCCGCGACGCGTTCGCGCGGCTCGCGCTCGACCGCAGTGCCATCGGCGACGACGAGGTCGACCCGGCCGGCATCAGCGTCGCGAAGCTTGCGCAGGATGTCGGCGGCTGCGCCGACGTCACTGACCGCCACCGCGGCTGCTGAGCTGCCGAGCGCGGCGGCGATGGCGTCGGCCGCTCCTTCGGCGACGGTGATCAGCTCGGCAAGCGGCCCCAGCACACCGTGGAACCTGCTGCCTTCGGCCAGCAGCACCTCAGAGGCATCGGCGCCCCGGCGCACAGCCTCGTCGAGAGCCGCGGCCCTGGCGCGCAGTCCTGCGCGCTGGTCGCTGAGCTCGTGCTCGGCCTTCCGCAGCCTGGTCAGCTGCGCACCCGCGACCTTGACCGAGGCCGCCGCACGCTCATGAGCGGCGACCAGTTCGGCGCGATCTTCGTCCCTGCCGCCGAACTGATCCTGAAGCTCCCCGTATTGCTGCTGCGCTTTCTCGGCCCTCGCGCGCGCCGCCGCCAGCACGGTCGCCAGCCGGCCCGCCTCCTCCTGCGCGGCGGCAAGCCGGCTCCTGGCCGCGCCCGCCTGGCCGCGCAGCCTGGCCAGCCGCTCGGCACGCTCGGCGGCTGCCTTGGCGTCGGCGGCGATCTTGCGCTCCGTCTCGGCGAGAGCCGTTTCGGCAGCCGTTCGCGACGACACGGCGGTGGCTAGCTGCCCGCGCGCGGCCCGCAGCCGCTCGCTCAGCGCCCGCTCCTGCTCGCGCAGCGCGGCGGCCTCTCGCTCAAGCTCGTCCGGATCGCGGCCTGGCCGGGGGCTTTCCGGCGGTGCCGACAGGTGGGTATGCCGCTCGCCGGCGAGGTCGGCGACGGCCCTGAGCCTCTCCGCCAGCCCGCTGAGGGTGAAGTACGTCTCCTGCGCGACGGCCAGCCGGGGCGCGTGCTGCTGCTCCGCCTCCTCCAGCTCGGCTTCGGCCAGGCGTGCTGTCGTGAGGTTCCCCTCGAGCTCGGTTCTCAGCGCCGCAGCGGCGGTCTCGTCGGCCTCGTCCCTGGCGAGTTCTCCCGACAATGTCACGTAATCGTCGGCGAGCAGCCTGAGCCGCGCGTCGCGCAGGTCGGCCTGAATGACCGCTGCCTTCCTGGCGAGCTGAGCCTGCCGGCCGAGCGGCTTAAGCTGGCGGCCAAGCTCGGTGGTCAGGTCCACCAGCCTGGTCATGTTGGCCTGCATCGCCTCAAGCTTGCGGAGCGCCTTTTCCTTGCGCCTGCGGTGCTTGAGCACGCCCGCGGCTTCCTCGATCAGCGCGCGCCGGGCGTCAGGACCCGCGTTGAGTATGTCGTCCAGATGTCCCTGTCCGACGATGACGTGCATCTCGCGGCCGAGGCCGGTGTCGGAGAGCAGCTCCTGGACATCCAGCAGCCGGCACTGGTTGCCGTTGATCGCGTACTCGCTCTGGCCGGAGCGGAACAGCAGCCGGCTGATGGTGACTTCGGCGTAGTCGATCGGCAGCGCGCCGTCGCTGTTGTCGATGGTCAGGGTGACCTCGGCCCTGCCGAGCGCTGGCCGGCCTGACGTGCCAGCGAAGACGACGTCTTCCATCTTGCCGCCGCGCAGCGGCTTGACCCCCTGCTGGCCCATCACCCAGGAGAACGCGTCGACCACATTGGATTTCCCCGAGCCGTTCGGCCCGACGACGCAGGTGATGCCGGGCTCAAAGCGCAAAGTGGTCGCTGAGGCGAAGGACTTGAATCCGCGAAGCGTGAGGGTCTTCAGGTACACAGCCTGCTTCTCCTCATCCGCCTCTGCTTGTAGTCAGTCTCCGCCCGGCTCCACCGAACCCTACCGTGCGACACGCGGGGCCCGAGATTTCTGCCGAGCGTTGGTGAGGACCGATCAGTATCTATCACTGCGTCTCACTACGTCTCAGTACGTCTCACTACGAAACGGTCGATCCCATCACATCGCGGCCCTAACTGCCCGGTGCCCCTGCACTAAACGTCCATATGGCCGCGCCAATGGCGCCGCCTGCCCGCGGCAGCCGTGATGCAGGCGTCACGGCACGTCAAGTAGCGGCCCGTGGACGGTGCCGAGAAGCGCGCACGTCCATTGCGGACATGCGCCAGCCCGGCTCCGCGGAATTCGCGGGCCGCTGGAGGTTGATCAGGTGCGAGGAGCCTGCTCAGGTCAGCGCGGGTTCGCGCTCTTCGAGCAGAATCTCGTGGCCTACTCCGGCGGCGAGCACGTCATTTACTTCCTGAAGCCGAGCCAGCTCGGCCTCCAGGTCACGTACTCGTCGCTGCAGTCGGCGCATCTCAGACACCATGCGGGGATCCGGCCCGCCTACATGGCCAAGCAGAGCCTTCGCCATTGCTTTGAGGTCCTCCACACTGAGTGACCAGAGTGGTCGCGCACGCAGAAACGCTAGAAAGGCGCCAGTTGCGCGCAGGTAACACCCCCATGGTCCCACCACAACACCCATCCGGTCAAGTTGACATCTACCCAGGTCACCGCCATGACCGAACGTTGACCAGCGGGAATTTAGCTGCACTCGGCGTGCAAGTGCAGCGCACTGACTGGCGAATCTGGCGGGTAATACGACTGGATCTTTACAAAAGGACGATTCCCCGATCCGATGGCAAAGTCAGCGCTCATCAAATCCGGTCATACCGCCGCGCGCTTGGTCCCATCGGTGTGTCACCTGGACAACGTTCCCGGGCGTTCCCGGAGATTCCAGACGCTCGAGCAGCGCGGCGCAGTTGTCGCTGTTGCCCTCGACTACAACCCTCACCCTGCCGTCGACGAGATTCTCCGCTACGCCGACGAGACCAAGTTCTAGCGCGTTGCTCCTGACCCACCACCGGAAACCGACCCCCTGCACTCGCCCGCGCGCCCAGATCGTAAGTCTCGCCTGCTGGCTCAGCGCATCGTTGCGCGAGATTTGGCCCGCCGTGCCAGCGCCGAGGTCGGCGTCGGCGTCGTCCAGGCCGTTCACCAGCGTCCTCGCCGGGGCCTGGGCTGGCATCGGGGGCACCGGAACGAGGACCGGTTCATAAACTTCTCGCGCAATACGGGCGCGCCGCAGCGTGGACAGGGCTCCCCTTCCCTGCCGTACACCGCAAGCGACCGATCGAAGTACCCGCTCTGCCCGTTGACCTGGACGTAGAGGCTGTCGAACGACGTACCGCCGGCGTGGATCGCCTCCCCGAACACGGCACGGACCGCTGCGAGCAGACGCAGGACGTCATTGCGCCGCAGCGCGTCGGTTCCCCTTGCCCAGTGCAGGCCAGCCCGCCACAGCGACTCGTCGGCGTAGATGTTGCCGACGCCGCTGATCAGCGACTGATCGAGGAGCGCTCGCTTGATTCCTGTGCGCCGGTTCCTGAGCCTCGCCACGAAGTGGTCGTCGTCGAAGGCCGGCTCGAGGGGATCGGGAGCGATGTGGGCGATCGCGGCGGGCAGCTCGGCGCCGCCCGGTGAGAACGCCAGGTGACCGAACGTGCGCTGGTCAACGAATCGCAGGTCTGGCCCGCCGTCAGTGAACGAGAACCTGGCCCGCACATGTGACGTCAGCGGCCTATCGGCATCTCCGACCACCAGCTGGCCGCTCATGCCCAGGTGTGCGATCAGTGCATCGTCGTCCACGGGCAGCCACAGGTACTTACCGCGGCGGCGGATATCGCCCACCGTGCCGCCACGCAGCACGGCGCCGAGATCGTCAGGCCCGGCCAGGTGGCGCCGTGCGGCACGCGGATGGAGCACCTGCACGTCGGCGAACCTGCGTCCGCTGACATGCCGCTGGAGGCCGTCCCTGACGGTCTCCACCTCGGGCAGCTCTGGCACCGTAACCTTCCGGCACTTACTTAGTTCCTGCGCTGTGAACTGCTGGACTGCCGCGCTGAAGCAGGCTGTGCTGATTCATGTGCAGATTCATGCCGTGCTGGTTCAGGAGGGGCCGGGCTGGCCTGACCGACCCCGTCAACACCGACGGCGAACTCCGCACCATCGGCTTCGGCAGCGGCGCTCACCCGTGCGCTGATCGCAGTCCAGGCCGCCTCGGCTGCCTGCTGCTCGGCTTCCTTCTTGGTTCGTCCTTCGCCTTCACCCCAGATTTGACCGCCGACCTTAGCCACTGCGCGGAAGGACTTCTGGTGATCGGGCCCGCTCTCATCAACCAGATATTCGGGCCCGCCCAGCTCTTCGGATGCCGTCAGCTCCTGCAATGACGTTTTCCAGTCAAGCCCGGCGCCCAGACGCGCGGACTTGGCGATCACCGGGTCGAACAGCCGGTGCACAAGGGGGTCGGCTGCCTCCATGCCGCCATCGAGGTAGACGGCGCCAATCACGGCCTCGAGCGTGTCAGCCAGAATCGAGGACTTGTCGCGTCCTCCGGTACTTTCTTCGCCCTTGCCGAGCCGCACGTAACTGCCCAGACGCAGGCCGCGCGCGACGCCTGCCAGCGCGCGACTGTTCACCACGGCGGCCCGCAGCTTCGCGAGGTTGCCCTCTGGCAGATCGGGATGCGTGCGGAAGAGGGTGTCGGTCACGATCAGGCCGAGCACGGAATCGCCGAGGAACTCAAGCCGCTCGTTTGTCGGCAGCCCGCCGTTCTCGTACGCGAATGACCTGTGCATGAGCGCGCGGTCAAGGAGATGGTCGTCGATTTGGACATGCAGCGTGGCAAGGAGGACGGAGACGTCAGCATCAGCCGCCCGCCCATCTGACGGCGCCAGTCGCACCGGACCTCTACCTCCCTCCCGCGATCATGACTGCGCGCGAGCACGCCGCCTTTAGGAGGAGGGAGTGATGACCTGCCGCCTGTTGTACGTTCCGCACGTCGGGCAGGCCTGGTGGGGCAGCTTCGGGTCACGGCACTGCGGGCACGTGACGAGCTGCGGCGCGGTGGCCTTCCACTGAGCGCGCCGCGACCTGGTATTGCTGCGCGACATCCTTCGCTTGGGTACTGCCACCTCAGTGCTCCTTCGAACCCTCGGGACCCGGCGTCCCGCTCGATGATGTGTCGTCAACCCGGCCAACGCTGGCCTGGTCGTCCGCGGCGGCCCGGTCTTCGGGCCCGAACAAGTCCTTCAGTACCGCCCAGACTCCCCCGTCGTCGGGGTGAGAGTGCCCAGGCTCAGCGTCTGCGAGCTTGACGCCGCACTTGCTGCATAGGCCTGCGCAGTCGTCCGTGCACAGCGGGGATAGCGGCAGCTCGAGCACAAGCGCGTCGCGAAGCGCGGGCTCGAGGTCTAGCAGGTCTCCGTCCAGAAGATACCCGTCGTCTTCGGATTCTTCGGCGTCGGCGGCGAACAATTCGCAGAACCTCACCCGTGTGCTCGAGGTGAACTCATCGAGGCATCGCGCGCACTCGCCGACGAGCGGAGCGTTGACTACTGCGGTTACCAGCACGCCATCGCTAACGTCTTCGAGCTGAACCTCGATGTCGAGCTCGCCGCCCTGCGGCACCCGCACCATCCCCGCACCGAGATCGGCCGGGGCGGGAACGCGACGCGATTCCGAGCGCGCTGACGCCGACCCGAGAGACCTGATGTCAAAGATGAGCGGTCCGCGCGGATCCAAGCGTTGAGTTCTCTTTAGTTTCGCGTTTGGCATGACGAAGCACAGCTAACGAGTTCGGTTCTGGGCGGTCAGCTTACCGTTTGGCCAACCGAATACCCAACTCCGTGGTCGGTCACAGCATTCCCTCGATCATGATCAGCGATGACTTTCCGCATCGTTCAGAGAGAATCGTCGGCTGATCATGGCTGGCTAGCCTCGGGCGCGCTTCACTCGCTGGTGAGGCGCTCGGTCAGACGCCGTAGCACCGGTTCAGGAACCAGGCTTGCGACATCTCCGCCGTATCTGGCGAATTCCTTGACCAGGCTGGAGGAAAGAAACGCGTAAAGCGGGTTTGTCGTCATGAACAGGGTCTCGATCCCCGCCTGGTTGTAGTTCATCTGCGCCATCTGCATTTCGTAATCGAAGTCGGTGACGGCGCGCAGACCCTTGACGATCGCCGACACGTCGTTGGCGCGGCAGAAGTCAACGGTCAGTCCGTTGAACTTGGCCACGCGCACGTTCGGCATGTCCTTGCTGACCTCGCGCAGCAGTTCGACCCGCTCGTCGGCGGTGAACAGCGACGACTTCGACGGGTTAATCAGGACCGCGACGATGACCTCGTCGTGCAGCTTGGCCGCACGGCCGATGATGTCCAGATGGCCGTTCGTGACCGGGTCAAATGACCCAGGGCAGACGACGCGAATCACGCAGAGTCACGCTCCCGTCGTTAATCGGCGGCGGCAGGTGCAGCACCTGAGGCGCGACCGTACCAGAGCACGGTCTCCCCGTACTTGCGGGATCGGTCCTGCGCATAGGACGCAGGCCATGGCGGCCGCCCTGACCTCGCATCGCGCTCTACGACCACGAGAGCACCGGTAGCCAGCCAGCCGGCCTCGGCCAGCGTCACCAGCACCTGACCGAGTTCGTCGTCGCCGGTCGCGTAAGGCGGATCTGCGAACACGAAGTCGCGCGGCCCCGATGGCGCCGGCCCGCGGCCTAGGACGCGGCCGACCTTGTCCTGGACCACGGTTGCCCCGGGCAGCCCGAGCACCTCGATGTTCCTCCTGATGACCTGAGCTGCCCTTGGATCGGATTCGATCAGGATCGTGTCGGCAGCGCCGCGCGAGAGCGCCTCAAGCCCAACGGCGCCCGAGCCCGCGTACAAGTCGAGCACTTGGGTGCCCTCAAGGCTTCCGAGCGCGGCGACCACGGCTGCGAACAGGCCCTCTCTGGTGCGATCGCTCGTCGGCCTGGTTGACCGCCCGGGTGGGACGGCGAGCCGGCGGCCGCCCGCGATCCCGGCGATGATTCTGGTAGTCAGGCTTTCTCCAGGTACTCTGCCCGGTCAGCGTCGAGCATCGCGGCTATCGCGGCACCGAGCGCTGGCTGTCCGGCGAGGACGGGATCGGCAGCCACAAGTTCCTCGGCTTCTTGCCTGGCCTGACCGATCAGTTCCTCGTCCTTCAGGAGCGTGAGCAGCTTCAGGCTGGACTTTCGCCCGGCCTGGGCCGCTCCGAGCACGTCCCCTTCCCTGCGTTGCTCAAGATCGAGCCTGGACAGCGTGAATCCATCCTGGGTCGCGGCGACGGCGTCGAGCCGGTCGCGCGCCGGGCCAGGATGTGCCTCGGTAACGAGCAGGCACAACCCTGGATGACCGCCACGGCCCACCCGGCCCCGCAACTGATGCAGCTGCGAGACGCCGAACCGGTCCGCGTCCATGATCACCATGGCGGTGGCGTTGGGCACGTCGACGCCGACCTCCACGACCGTTGTCGTCACGAGCACGTCTAGCTGCCCGTCGGCGAAGGCCAGCATGACCTTGTCCTTCTCATCCGAAGGCAGCCGCCCATGCAGGACCGCGAGCCTCAGGTCGGCGAGCGGACCCTGCTGCAGCTGGGCGGCCACGTCGATGACGGACAAGGCGTCGCGGCGCTGTTCTTCAGCCTGGCCGTCGCCGAAATCGAACCCTCCGTCATCTGCGATGCCATACGTCCCGTCATCTGCGATGCCGTACGTCCCGTCATCTGCGGTGCCGTACATCGCGTCATCTGCGATGCCCAGTGCCTCATCGCCGGCTTCCCGCCGCGCGGCTCGTCCTGCCCTCCGGCCCGGCGCCGTGGCCTCGTCCGAGTCCGTGTCCGACTGGCCGCCGATCCGCGGGCACACTATGTAGGCTTGGCGGCCGAGGCCGACCTCCTCCTTGACCCGCTCCCAGGTCCGGCCCAGATAGTGCGGCTTCTCGGCGGCCGGCACAACATGCGTCGCGATCGGTGACCGGCCGGCCGGGAGTTCGGTGAGCTCGGTGACCTCCAGATCGCCGAAAACCGTCATCGCGACAGTCCTCGGGATGGGAGTAGCCGTCATGACGAGCACGTGCGGCCTGCCCTCGGCCGCCTTGCCCCGCAGCGCCTCGCGTTGCTCCACTCCGAACCGGTGCTGCTCATCGATCACGATCAGGCCCAGGTCCGCGAACTGCACGTGTTCCTCGAGGAGGGCGTGCGTACCGATGACGATTCCCGCCTCGCCGGAGGCCGCCTCTAGCAGAGCACGGCGCCGGGCGGCGCTGCCCTGCGATCCGGTCAGCAGCGCGACCCTGGTTGCCTGATCCGCGCCGCCGAGCTGCCCAGCCATCGCCAGCGGCCCGAGCATCTGGCTGATCGAGCGATGATGCTGCTGCGCAAGCACCTCGGTCGGCGCCAGCAGCGCAGCCTGCCCGGCGGCGTCGATGACCTGCAACATCCCCCTGAGCGCCACGACGGTCTTGCCTGATCCAACCTCGCCCTGGAGCAGGCGGTGCATCGGGTGTTTCCTGCCGAGATCGGCGGCGATGGTCGCCCCCGCCGCCTCCTGGCCACGGGTCAGCTCGAAGGGCAGTTCCGCGTCGAACGCAGCGAGCAGGCCATGGTCGACTGGAGGTCGCGGCAGCGCGATGTACTCGGTGGACAGCCACCGCCGCTGGGCCAGGACGACCTGCAGCATGAAGGCCTCGTCCCATTTCAGCCGCTGCCGCGCCGCCATGTAGTCGCCAGTGTCCGCCGGCCTGTGCACCGCGTGGAGGGCGCGTGCATAGCCGTAGAGCTTGTGGCGGATCCTGAGGTCTTCGGGCAGCGGATCGTCGTCTATCTGCACGGCGGCGAGCGCGAGCCGCACGGAGTCCGCGATCTGCCAGGACGCAATGTCCTTGCTGGCCGGGTAGATCGGGATGAGCTCAGTGGCGAACTCTACGGCCCGCTCGGATCCGGCCGGTCCCGACCCGATCAGCTCGTACTCCGGATGCGACAACTGGCGCTTGCCGCGGAACGTGGACACCTGACCGGAGAACAGGCCATGCTGGCCAGGCGCCAGCTGGCGTTCTCGCCAGTCCTGCCGCCCCTTCCCGAAGAAAGTCAGCGCCAGCTGCCCTCGTCCGTCGGTGACCACGGCCTCGAAGATCGAGCCGCGACGGTTGCGCATCGGCCTGGAGGACACCGAGGCGATCATGGCCTGTACCGTGACGTGCTCGCCGTCCCGAAGCCCGGCCAGATCGGTCAGTTCGCCCCTGGTTTCATACCGGCGCGGGTAATAGGTCAGCAGGTCGCCGACGGTCCGCAGGCCAGGGCCGAGGGCGGCCAGCCGCTTGGCCGCCTTCTCCCCGACGATTGGACGGAGCGGGTCCGATAGCTTCGCCATCGCTACTCCGCCCCGATCTGCAGCAGCGAACTGGCCATGCCCCCGTCATAGCAGACGATCTCGACCTGCCGATCATGGCGCGCGAAATGTTCGGTCACGACGGCGGCCAGGCCGGGGTTGGCATCCCGGCCGAGGACCAGGGTGAGCATCTCAGTCGCGCCCTCGATAAGCAGGTCCGTGACGGCGAGCGCGACGGCTTCCTCATTGCTCCCGGTAACCACATCCTCGCCGTCGACTGCGCCGACGAACGACCAGGTCTCTCCCATGGTCGCCGGCTGTCCGTTGCCGCCTGTGCGCGGTGAACAACGGCACACGCTGGCCCAGCGCATTCCGGCGACCGCGCGGCTCATCGATGCGAGGTCAGCGTCCGCGTCGCGTTGCGGGTCATGGACGGCCAGCGCCGCGAGCAACTGGACGTCACAGCCGATCTGTAGCACGGGCCAGCCAGGCGGCCAGCGCTCTGCGAACTGACGACTCGTCGTAAGGAGCACCGCCTGGCTGGGTCTTTGCACGAGTTCATCGAGCGCCGCGGCATGAGCCGCGCCGTCAGCGGCGTCCACTACGGTCGCGCCGGCATCCCGCAGCAGGCTTGCCAGACCGGCCCCTTCGGCAATGGCGACGACCGCGGTCTCGGGCTCCGGCCGGACTGCCGGGATTGCCGCCTGCGTCCTGTTCAGATAAGTGACCGTGATCTTGCTGAGCCGGCCCGCGGCGAGCCCGGCCTCCACTGCGGCGCCGGCGTCGGCGACGTGGACATGGACGTGCCATTGCGGCTCACGGCCGGACACGACCAGAGAGTCGCCGAGCAGATCGAGACGATCGCGCAGCGCAGATGCGGTGTCCTCGGGAGCGTCGAGCAGGAAGGTGACCTCGTAGCCGAACTCCGACGCCGGGGAGCACACGGCGATCGCCGGATGCTCGCTGGGTGCGGGAATGGCGAACGAGTCGCGATCGGCTCCGCCGATGGCGGCGCTGAGCGCATCGAGAAGAACGCAGAGTCCCGCGCCGCCAGCGTCGACGACGCCGCTGGCCGCGAGCACCTCGAGCTGGCGCCGCGTGCCAAGCAGCGCTTCGCGCGCGCCGAACGCGGCTGCCCGGCCGACCTCCGCGAGGCCAGCGGGCTCAGCCGCGGCGCGTACCGCTGCGCGGGCGGCCGCGTCGGCCACGGTCAGGACCGTGCCCTCCACGGGCCGGTGCACCGCAGCCCTGGCAAGCGCCGCCGCCTTGCTCAGCGCCAGCGCGACTACCGGGCCGTCGCAGGGAGTGGCGAGGCCGCAGGTGTCGGCGAGTCCGCAGAGCAGCTGGCTGAGGATGATGCCCGAGTTCCCGCAGGCACCCTGTAGCGCCGCTTCAGCGGCAGCCCGCCAGATCTCGCCTGCGCTCGCCTGGTCGGGCAGGATTTCCACGGCGTTTGCCGCGCACGAGATGGTTCTGGCCATGTTGGTGCCGGTGTCCGCGTCGGGCACCGGGAAGACGTTGAGGATGTCGATCGCGGCGCGTGCACGGTCGAGTTCGTCGGCCGCGAGTCGCAGCCACAGCCGCACCACCGCGCCGTCGATATCCTGCACTGCCGGCATGTACGGCAGGCTACTTCGCAGGTCCGTCCGCCGTCTTCAGGCAACGGCAGCGAGCATCGCCGATGCGCTGACGTCCGCCGAGTCGCGCGGAGCATGGCAGGTCGGATATCCTAAATCGGCCGGGTCGGCTTATGCCTGCCCGATGACCGATCTGACTACCACTCCTTGGAGCGATCCCGTGGCTTCCGTCTGCGACGTGTGCGGCAAGGGGCCGGGCTTCGGCAACTACGTGTCCTTCTCACACCGCCGCACCCCGCGCCGCTGGAACCCCAACATTCAGCGGGTGCACGTGAAGGTCGGGGGCACGCCCCGGCGCCTGAACGTGTGCACATCCTGCATTAAGGCAGGCAAGATCACTCGCTGACGCGCTAGCTGACGGGCTGGCGAATCCGCCATGCGTGATCGACCGGCCCGATCCCGGCGCCCAGCGGAAACCCGGCGTCGATCGCACCGGTGATGTATTCCCTGGCTGACTCGACCGCGCTCGGCACATCAGCGCCCATGGCGAGGTGAGACGCGATGGCCGATGCCAGCGTGCACCCGGTTCCATGTGTGTGCCGACTGTTAATCCGCTGGCCTGGGAAGCGGATGACAAGTCCGTCGCCGAACAGCAGGTCTACCGGATTTCCAGGTAGGTGGCCGCCCTTGACCAGGACCCAGCGCGGTCCGCGGGACGCGATCTGCCTGGCGGCCGCGAGCATGTCCTTCTCGTCGGTGATCGCGAGCCCGGTGAGCAGCTGCGCCTCGAGCAGGTTCGGGGTCACGACCGTAGCGAGCGGCAGCAGCTCAGACGTCAGCGCGTCCAGCGTGCCATCGGACAGCAGCGGATCGCCGTGCTTGGAGACGGCCACCGGGTCGATGACTAGCGGGGCGTCGACATCGGAGAGCCGGTCGCTGACCGTCCGCACGATCTCGGCGGAGGCGAGCATGCCGGTCTTGATCGCATCCGCGCCGATGTCGTTCAGTACCGAGTCGAGCTGCGCGCGAACGGCGTCAACCGGCAGCTCCCAATAGCCCTGCACGCCCAGAGAGTTCTGCGCGGTCACGGCGCAGATCACGGTCATGCCGTGCACGCCAAGGGCGAGCATCGTCTTCAGGTCGGCCTGGATTCCCGCGCCGCCGCCCGAGTCCGAGCCCGCGATCGCGAGTACCCGCGGCGGAGTCTGGCCCATGCCCTCAGCCTAGGCGGGGCCAGCCAAGGCCAGGCAGTCAAGGCCTAGTCGCCGTCACCGAGGTGGAGCAAGTCCTGCTTGTGGCCCTCGTGCTTGGGCATGGGGCGGATGGTGCAGTTCACGCCGTCAAACTCGCAGTTCGTCGGTCTCTGCGGCCAGCCCGTTCCGAATATGACGATCCTCGCCTGGTTGTCGCTGGACTCGCCCCACGGCAGCGGCGAACCTGTAACCACCACGCCGTCCGCCCCTCGATGACGCCACTTCGCCCACATGACGTGGTTGATGGAGGCGCCCGGCAGGGCGAAGCTAAGTTCCCAGTCGCCGAGCCGTCTGCGGCTTTCGACCACGATCACAGCGATGAATCCGTGATGCAGGCCGGGCATCAGTTGGTACTCGACCTTCAGTCCATTCAGGCGCACATTGGCGTCGCTGCGCGGTGCAGGCAGCTTGGACCCTTGCTTGATGGCGGGCGACGGCGCCGCTGGAGGCGAGGACGGCGTCGAGCAGGCCGCGGCAGCGCAGCGGCCGGTCTTCGACGGCGGAAACGTGAGGGCTGGATGCGGTCTTGCCAGCGTGAGCGACGTCGCGATCACGATCCCGACGCTGACGGCGAACCACGGAGTCATCAGTGCGCCCCGCATCATGCGACCAAGGTCGCGACGAGGGCTAAGCCACCGCTCGGTTCTCTTGGGACCTGTGTCCGTCTCTCCGGCCGTGCCGAGAATCAGCGGGACCGGCGCGCCGGCAGCGTCCGTAAAGAACGGGTCGGCTGGGGCAATCAAAGTGGGCCGGGCCGGCGTCGGTTGCCTACCGGGCGATGGAGGCCAGCCGGTGGTTGGCGGGCGACCGGCGGAAGGCGGCCAGGCTGGCGATGAAGGCCCGACGGGGGGTGAAGGCGCCACGCGCGTGAAGGCCTCCGCCGGCGAGTCAAGCGAGAAAGGTTGGCCGGGCTCATCGCTCCAATTCCGGGCAGCGTCGGAGCCGACGCCACGTCCAGGCCAGAACCCCTGACGCTTCGTCCTGTGTCTAGGACGGCCCTGCGGCCGAAGACGCGGCACAGAGTGGTTATATCAAGCAATTGCCAGCGAGCACGAGTGACATTTGGAATTCGTTTAGCCACAAAATGTGACTAGGTCGAGAAGTGCTCCCAGCCACCGGCGCCGAGCCATCTGCGACCGTCGACGACAATCCCCTGACCTTGTGTTACTCGCCCGAATACCGTCCATCGCGGTGGCAAGGCCAGACCGGCCGGGAAGGTCGCCACGAGGGCGTGATCGTCGCCTCCGGTGAGCACCCACTGCCGCCAGTCGGCGTCGTCGCCGAGAATCTCGGCCGCGTGGGTGAGAGCTTGCCGCCTGGCGACCGGCTCGTCCGCGATCGGGTCGGCCTCGATGTCCATCCGCGCACCGCTGGCCGACGCGACATGGCCCAGGTCGGCGACAAGGCCGTCGCTGACATCGATCATCGCGGTCGCGCCGAGCGCCGCCGCCTCCGGCCCGGCCGTGTAAGGGGGCGATGGCCTGCGGTGCGCCGCGATCAATGACTCCAGATCAGGATCCGCTAGTGCCAGGCCCGCGCCCGTGCCCGTGCCGGTGCGAGCGCCCGCGCCCGCCCGCAGGAGCGCCAGCCCCGCGGCCGCGCTGCCGAGCGTCCCGGTGATCGCAACCTGGTCGCCTGGCCTGGCTCCGCTTCTGGTGACTGGCGTGATGCCTTCGAGGTCGCCGAGCGCGGTGACGGCGAGCATCACGACGTCCGCGCCGCTCGTGTCGCCGCCCGCCACGGCCGCGCCGGCGGACGACGCCTCTTCGCCGATGCCCACTACCAGGTCAAGGACCCAGCTGACCTCGAGATCGCCCGGCCCGGCGAAACTCACCAGCAGAGCCGTCGGCCGCGCTCCCATCGCCGCGATGTCGGCCAGATTTCGCGCGGCGGCCTTGCGGCCAACATCCCGCGGCGACGACCATTCGCGAAGGAAATGGCGGCCCTCGATGAGCATGTCGGTCGTGGCGACGACACGACCGTCTGGTGCACGGAGAACAGCGGCGTCGTCACCGATGCCAACAATCAGGCCGGCATTCTCAGGGAGCGCCTTTTGAATGGCGGCGATCAGAGCGAACTCGCCGTATTCCGCGATGGTGATGAATGCCTCCCCGCACTTCCACGCGGCTGCCCTGCCTGCTGCGCTTCAACCTGCCGCCTACGGTAGCGTTGCCGTCACACAGATGACCGGAGGGCGACATGGTCCAGGCTTATATCCTCGTCCAGACTGAGGTCGGGAAGGCTGCCGACGTGGCTATGGCCATCGCGGAGATCGCCGGCGTCACGCAGGCTGACGATGTGACTGGCCCCTACGACGTTATCGTTCGCGCTGAAGCGGCCAACGTAGATGACCTCGGCCGCCTCGTAGTAGCCCAGATCCAGGGAGTTCCCGGCATCACCAGGACGCTGACCTGCCCGATCGTACACATCTAAGCTGCCGGGCCCCGGCCAGCCACTCCCGACCTTCCACTAGATCCGCCCGCGCCCATACAGCGCAGATCAACCCCACCGCTGAACCCTTGGTGGCGCCATCGGCCCACCATCGGTCCATCGGGTGGCCGACGGCCACGTCGGCAGCGGAGTGATCGCATGTCCGTCCGGGCTGCGGCCAGGCCAGTACCGGGGTGAGGGCCTGTTCAGCTAGGGGCTAGGCGCAGGCCGCCTTGATCGACTCCCGCAGGGCGCGCGTCCTGGCGCCGAGCCCGATCCGCGCCGCGTCGCACAGGTCGGAGAGCGTGTCAACATCACGCCGCAGCCCGGGAATGCCCGGGATCTCGAGCTCGACCGCGCCAGCATCGCGATGACGCTGGCGGGACCGCGGGCCGAAGCGCGGCAAGAACGGCGCTCCTGGCATAGCGGTGTAGAGCGTGGTCCCCGAACCGGCCGCATCGGCCACGAACGCCTGGTTAATGCCGAAAGCCGCAGTGAGCGCGATGGCCAGCTCAGCCGGGGACAGCGCAGGCAGATCGGCGGTCAGGGCCGCGAGGCCGCGGCCGGCCCAGCTGGCGGTCGCATGCTCCGCTCCGGCGGTGAGCGCCTCGTTGAGGCCGGCCCCTGGCAGGTCCGCGATGACGGTGGCCCCGGCCGCCTCTGTGACGGTCCTGACGTCGGGATCATCGCTGACCACGATGACGGTGCCGACGGGCGGGCATGCTACGGCGGCCGTTACCGTGTCCGCCGCCATCGCGAGCGCCATCGCCCGCCGGTCGGTGTCGGCCAGACCTGACAGCCGTGATTTGGCCAGGGCGAGTAGCTTGACAGGGACCACCACAGACCAGGTCAGCGGCGCATCAGTACCCATGACATCCGATCTTGCCTCGACACTGAGTCAGGCGAGCAGGAAGACTGGCACCATGAGGTGCGGGAGAGTGTTTCTATGAGCAAGCGCGCAGACGGGAGCTACTCCAACGCGTGGCGCGGGGTCTCGAAAGTAATTCTGCGCCCGACCATTCGCGCCCTCATGAAGTTCGACTGGCAGGGCCATGAGCACTTCATTCCGCCGGGCCAAGGCATGATCGTCGCTGCGAATCACCTTTCCTATGCCGATGTGCTGGCGCTGGCGCTGTTCTGCGATAAGGCGGGGCGCTACCCGGTCTATCTCGCGAAGTCCACGCTCTTCAACATCAAGGTGCTCGGGCCGATCATCGCCAAGCTCGGTCAGCTGCCCGTCTATCGCGGTCAGGCGGACGCTGCGCTGGTGCTGCGCGACGCCGAGCAGGGTGTGCGAGACGGCGCGTGCGTCGTGTTCTACCCAGAGGGAACCGTGACCCGCGACCCCGAGATGTGGCCGATGCAGGCTAAGACCGGGGTAGCCCGGCTGGCCCTGGCCACCGGAGCTCCGGTGGTCCCGGTGGGTCACTGGGGAGCGCAGTACATCCTCCCCTACGGCAGCATTAAGCCGCACGTGATCCCCCGCAAGACGGTGCACATGATCGCCGGTCCTCCCGTGGACCTGTCCGAGTTCGCGGGCATGCCACTGGACACGCCGACACTACGCGCGGCCACCGACAAGATCATGACCGAGGTAGCGGCGCTGGTCGGTAAGTTGCGTGGCGAAGTACCGCCTGCCGAGCCCTTCCACCCCGCCGTTGCCCGCCGGAAGGAGCGTGCCGAGCTCCGCCAGCTCGCTGAGCAGCAATCGGCCGACGCGGCCGATCAGGCGTCCGGGCCGGCTGGAGACGGCAGTGAGCCGGAAGCCCCGCCGGCGCAAACCGACGTCGCGCCAGCGCAATCCGACCGCGGCGCCAGAGCCGAGCCTGGTGACGTTGCGGGCGAGGCGCCCAGCGAGGTTGCCGGCCCGTGACCGCGGCCGTGATGGGCGCAGGCTCCTGGGGAACGACTTTTGCCCAGATCCTCTGCGACGCGGGAACCGAGACGATGCTCTGGTGCCGCAGCAGCGAAGTTGCTGATTCCATCAACACCACCAACAAGAACCAGCGGTACCTGCCGGACTGCACGCTTCCGGATACGTTGCGGGCGACCTCTGACGCGGGGGAAGCTCTGGCCGGCGCCGACCTCGTCGTGCTCGCCGTTCCCGCGCAGACGCTCAGGAAGAACCTGACCATCTGGGCGGACATGATCCCGCAGGGCGCGATCCTCGTCAGCTTGATGAAGGGCATCGAGCTCGACACGGGAAAACGGATGAGCGAGGTGATCGCCGAGGTCACGAACTGGCCGTCCGAGCAGATCGCCATCGTCACCGGCCCGAACCTGGCGCACGAAATCGCGCAGCGCGAGTATGCGGCGACTGTGGTCGCGTGCAGCGACCAGCAGACGGCCGAGAACCTGCAGAAAGCCTGTCACGCCGGCTACTTCCGGCCCTACACCAATCCCGACGTGATCGGCTGCGAACTCGGCGGCACGGTGAAGAACCCGATCGCTATCGCGGTCGGGATCGCCGTCGGCATGGGACTAGGCGACAACACCAAGGCGATGCTAATCACGCGTGGCCTCGCGGAGACGGCACGGCTCGGCGTCGTCCTCGGCGCTGACCAGCACACATTTGCGGGCTTGGCCGGCATGGGCGATCTGGTCGCCACCTGCTCATCGCCGCTATCCAGGAACCGGACGTTCGGCGAGAAACTGGGCCGCGGGATGCCCCTCGACGAGATCATCGCGAACACAAACCAGGTGGTTGAAGGCGTCACCTCGTCGAAATCTGTCCTGGAACTGGCCAGAGCCCACTCGGTCGAGATGCCCATCACAGAGGTGATTGCCGCCGTGGTCTACGAAGGGCTTGAGATCGGCGAGGCGGTGCTGATGCTAGCCAGCCGGACCGCCAAACCGGAGCGTTATGGCCCCTGAGAAGTGGCCGCGGCCCACGCGGGGCACGCGGACCAACGGCGACGCACGGTACGGCGATCCCCGATACGGCGATCCCCGGTACGGGGACTCACGGTATGGCGACTCACCGTACGGCGACTCGCACCCCGGTGATGACCAGTACCCCGATGACCAGTACCCGGATGACCAGCACCCAGATGCCTGGGGAGCACGGGATCCGCGGCTGGCGGCGAGCCAGCCGCGCCCCGCGCACCGGCGCGGGCGTATGGACCGGGCGGCCATCGACCCGCATACCGGCGCCGACCCGTGGTTCGGACCGGCCGCGCCGCCCGCTGCCGGTGATCCGCGGCTCGCGGATCCTCGCTACGGCGCGCGACCATCCGCGCCACCAACTCGCTCGCCCGACCCACGGCAGACAGCCGACCCGCGCCAACCCGATACTCGATACCCCGATCAGCGTTACTCCGACCCGCGCTACGCAGACCCGCCATACGCCGACCCACGGCAGGCTCACCCGCGCCAGGCTGACCCAGGCCAGGCTGACCCACGCCAGGCTGACCGGCGATACGCCGACCCACGACGGGCTGACCCGCGATATGCCGACCCGCGATACGCGGACTCGCACCATGTTGACCCGCGATATGCCGACCCGCGATACGCGGACCCGGGGCATGTCAACCAGCGACACGTCGGCCCGCGGCAGGCTGACCCACGGTTTGCCGATCCCCGGCTCGCCGATCCCCGATTCAATGACCCCCGATTTGCTGCCGACCCCCGATACGCAGACCTGCGTGCCCGAGCGAGCCAAGCCGCCCAGGCGGGCGATCCTTGGGCCCGTGCCCGACCCGGCGCAGCCATCGACGGGCGACCGCCGCAGGCGCCGCCGCGAGCGATCGAGAACCGCCGCCTGGCCATTGAGGCGCCCCGCCGTGCAGATGCAGGGCCCTCCTCGGACGTCAGCACGGTGCGCAACAACGACCCGTCCGCGGTCCCGCGGACCGACCTGCGAGGCAACTCTGACCCCCTGAGCCGCACCGATCCGCTTGCTAGCACCGATCCGCTCGCCCGAACTGACCCGCAGAGGCCGGCCACCCTTAGCCAGTCGTCCGATCCGCCCGGCACAGCGAATGTGCACGGCTCGTCATCGGCAGGCCGACACACTGGCCCGCATGCACAGGGGCAGAACCGGGCACCCATGGGCTTCGCCGATCCGCTCAGGCTGATCGATCCGCGTCGGTCTGAGGTCCTGCGCCAGGCAGACATGCGGGCAGCTGCAGCCGTGCAGCCTGGCAGCACCCTGCCACCAGGCTCACAGTCTGATGCGGGTACTCAGCAGCAGACCGGTGGCGCCCAGCGTCGGCTCGGGGAGAACACGCGCTCCGTGCGCTTGCCCGTGCCAGCGCCGCCAGGCCAGCGTCCGCTCGCCACCCCGATCTACCGGACGGCGTCCTTCACGTTCGGCTCGAGCTCGGAGTACGCGGCCGTTCTCAGCGATGCCGTGCCGGGGTTCAGCTACAGCAGGATCGACAACCCCACCGTCGAGGCCTTCTGCGCCGCAGTCGCCTCACTCGAGGGCGTCAACCTGAGCTACCAGGCTGCGGCACAGGCATTCGCGTCCGGTATGGCCGCCATATCGACAGCATTCTGGGCCTTCACGCGAGCCGGATCGCACATTGTCGCCCCGAGCGCGATTTACGGCGGCAGCTACAGCTTCCTGCGCAACGTGGCGTCGAACTTCGGTGTGCAGACCGACTTCGTTGACATGACCGACCTGGAACGGGTTAAGGCTGCCCTGCGGCCAGGAACGTCGGTTGTCTACGCCGAGACGCTTGCGAACCCGACCGTGGCTGTCGCCGACCTTGCCGGTATCGCCAGGCTCTCGCATGCGGCCGGAGCATTGTTCATCGTCGACTCGACGCTCGCGCCGCCGGTCATCTGCCGCCCCCTTGAACACGGCGCCGATCTTGTGCTGCACTCGGCGACGAAGTATTTCGGCGGGCACTCGGACGTGACTGGCGGCGTGATCACCGGCCATCCCGAGCTGATCAAGCGGATCCGTGACATCAGGATCGACACCGGCGGCTCGCTCGGCCCCGATGACTCGTATCTGCTGCGGCGCGGGCTCGAGACGCTGCCGTTGCGGGTGCGCAGGCAATGTTCGACAGCTCAGGTGCTGGCCGCGGGACTCGCCAGGCACCCGGCCGTGGCACGGGTGTACTACCCAGGGCTAAGCCAGCATCCCGGGCACGAACTGGCCAGGCGCCAGTTTGACGCGGGCCCGGAGGGAACCCGGTTCGGCGCGATCGTCACCGTGGCACCCTACGGCGGCCGAGATGCCGGGATGATCTTCGCCGACCGGCTGCGGGTCGCGCAGGTCGCCACCTCGCTGGGCGGAACGCAGACCAAGGTCTCGCACGTCGCCTCGACCACGCACAGGCAGATGGACGCGGCCGCGCTGGCTGCCGCCGGGATCGATCCGGCTTCTGTGCGGTTCTCGATCGGGCTGGAGGACGGTGAGGACCTGCTGGCCGACGCCATGGCAGCTCTTGACTCGCTCGGCCGCGGGTAACGGCAGGCCCAAGCAATGTGCTGGATGGCCGCAAGGGCGGGTCGCCGGACCGCGCGATGACCGATAATCGGGAGTTCGCCGACGCGCGAGCGCGCAAGTCAGTTCGACGGGAGGAACTGTGGCCAATAGCCCAGAGTCGGGAGCACAGCGACAGGAACGCCGGATCAAGGTCGCCGTGGTGTTCGGCGGCCGGGGACCCGAGCACCCGATCTCGTGCCTCGGCGGCGGCAACGTCCTGCGGGTGATTGACCGGGACAAGTACGAGGTCATCCCGATCGGTATCACTACCGAGGGTGCCTGGCTGGAGGTCACTGATGACCCGGCCAAGCTTGCGATCACCAGCGGCGAGCTTCCAACCGTCGAGTCCGTGGCAAAGCCCGACGCCCACGTCGTGCCATGGGCCTACCAGGGCGATACGTCAGTCGTTGCCAGCGCCCCAGGCCACATCCCGCACGTGCTTGGCGACGTCGATGTCGTTCTGCCCGTGCTGCACGGCCCCTACGGCGAGGACGGGACCATCCAGGGCCTGCTTGAGATGTCTGGCGTCGCGTATGTCGGCGCTGGTGTTCTGGCCAGCGCGGTCAGCATGGACAAGGAATACATGAAGCTGATTTTCGCGGCCAGGGGCCTGCCGGTCGGTCCGCACGTGGTCGTCCACGACACCGAATGGCCGCCCAGCGAGCCGCCCACCAGGGCGCAGGCCGCGGTCGCGGAGCGGATCGACGCGCTCGGCTGGCCACTGTTCGTTAAGCCAGCCAGGGGCGGTTCCAGCCTCGGTACGTCCAAGGCAAGCGACCCCGACGATCTGGCCGACGCGATCGCGCTCGCCAGGCGATTCGACCCGAAGGTGCTCGTCGAAGCCGCGATCACCGCCAGAGAGATCGAGGTTGCGGTGCTCCAGGGGCTGGACGGGAGCCCGCCGGATACGAGCTTGCCAGGCGAACTACGCCTGGACGGCGGCGAAGACTTCTACGACTTCGAGGCCAAGTACTTGGACCAGGCAAGCGGCATGCTGATTCCCGCTCCGATTCCGTCCGCGGATGTGGCCACGATCCGCGAGCTGGCCGGCCGGGCCTTCGACGCAGTCTCAGCCGAGGGTCTGGCCAGGGTGGATTTCTTTTACACGCCCGACAATCAGATCCTGGTCAACGAGATCAACACGTTCCCGGGGATGTCGCCGACTTCGTACTTCCAGAAAATGTGGGAGGCGACCGGCGTGACGTTCCCCGAAGTCATCGACCGGCTCCTGCAGACGGCGCTGGCCAAGCGACCAGGCCTGCGCTGACTGATGCCGGCTCGCGACCGCCACGAGACGGGGATGGCGGACGGCCCGCATTGGCCGTCCGCCACCGGTGCCGCTACTTCCGGCCCGCGCCAGCCTTCTTCTTCTGGCCGTTGACTATCGCCTTGAAGTCAGCGCCTGCCCGGAACTTGGGCACGGACGACTTGGGCACCTTGATGGACGCGCCGGTGGCTGGGTTCCTGGCCGTACGGGCCGGGCGGTCCGACTTCTCGAATACGCCGAAGCCCGTAATTGCCACCTTGTCGCCCTTAGCCACTGCGACCTGGATAGTGTCGAGAACTGCATTTACGGCCTCTGTCGCGGTTTTCTTATCGCCCATCCGACCGGAAATCGCGTCGATCAGGTCACGCTTGTTCATGTCCTCACTCCTGCGGTCCCCCGTAACGGGAGGTCACGCACTCCATGGCCGCTCTGACCGGGCTTTCGTGACCTCTAACCTGCTTGAACGTAGGCGATACAAGGGCTCCGCACAATGATCTACGCGAGAAACTAGGCGTGTCGTTACTGAAACTACGTGCAATTCCGGCATAAAAGGTGCTAGTCGTTCAGGTGATTTTCTGAATTACTTGCTGGCTAGAAGTAATCTCGCGAACCAGCACCGGGCTCCGCATTATCTGCCGAATACACATGTGTCCCGGAACCCTGGCCGACGGCCAGCTCGGCGTCGGCGATCAGCCGGTCGAGTCGCTGGGCGCCACGGGCACGGTCCGCCGACGGCAGCTTGAGGGATGTGCAGATCGCCGCATACCGGAGCTGCAGCCTGAGCCGGGCATCGCCGTCCAAATCGGGCGCGCACAGGAGGCGCTGCGCCGCCAGCAGCCTGGCCGCGACGGGATCGCCGGTCGCGTGCGCGCCCGGCCCCGGCTCCGCTGCTGGCTGCCCTGGTGGCTGTCCTGCGGACTGCTCCGGCTCGGACTCAGTCATCGACTCCACTGTCGCAAAACCAGTCCCGCGGCCGCTACACCGAGCCGGCAAACAGGTTGTCGTCACGGGTCGCGCAGCAGGCCATGGGCCTGGCGTGCCCGCTGGCGCGTCCCGCAACCTGGCAACCCCTCACCAGGCGGTAAGGTCCTTACTTGGGAAACTGCGGCCGGGCCGAACGCGACAGACGGCCGGGCCCGCCGCGTCGCGTGAACCCGCCGAGTGTGAGGTCCCCCGATGAAGGTTGCCGTGGTCAAGGAGACCGGGCCCGCCGAGCGCAGAGTGGCGCTCGTGCCGGAAGCGGTCGCCAAGCTGCGCGCCGGAGAGCATGAGGTTCTCGTGCAAACCGGTGCGGGAGCTGGCGCCTTCTTCCCTGACGATTCATACTCAGAGGCCGGAGCGAGCATCGTCGCGGCCGACCAGCTGGCATCAGCCGATGCCGTGCTCATGGTCGGCAGGCCCGATGCGGCACAGCTCGGGCGGCTCCGTGCGGGTCAGGCCGTCATTGGCATGTTCGCCCCGTTGGCCGACCCGGACCTGGCCGCGAGCCTGGCGGAAACCGGCGCGACCGCGATTAGCCTCGATCTGATCCCACGCACGCTGTCGCGTGCCCAGCCGATGGACGCGCTGACATCCCAGGCCAACATCGCCGGCTACAAGGCAGCGGTCCTTGCGGCGGCCACGTTCGGCAGGTTCTTCCCGCTGCTGATCACCGCTGCAGGCACGGCCAGGCCAGCCAAGGTGCTCGTGCTCGGCACCGGTGTCGCAGGACTGCAGGCCATCGGGACCGCCAGGCGCCTTGGCGCGGTGGTCAGCGCCTATGACGTCAGGCCAGAAACCAGGTCCGAGGTGGAGTCGCTCGGCGCCACGTTCATCGAGCTGACGTCGGTGGGTACGGCCAGCGGTGAGGGCGGCTACGCACGCGCGCTGACGGACGACGAGCGGGCGGCACAACAGGCCGAGCTGGCCGACCATATCGCCAGGCACGACGTCGTGATCACGACCGCTCAGGTGCCTGGCCGCCGGCCGCCGCTGCTGGTTACCTGCGAGGCCCTGAAGTCCATGGCTCCGGGTTCGGTGCTCGTCGACATGGGCGCGAGCGCGCTCGGCGGCAACGTCGAAGGCTCGGTTGCAGGTCAGACAACCGTAGCCGAGAACGGCATCACGATCATCGGAGCCGACAACCTGCCGTCCACGATGGCCGCAGCGGCTTCGGCAATGTACGCACGCAACATCAGTTCGCTGCTGCTCTACATGGTCAAGGACGGCGAGTTCACCGTCGACCTGACGGACGAACTGGTCGCCGGAGTCGTGGTGGCCCGCGAAGGCAAAGTCGTGCATCCGGCGCTCACGACGGCCGCGGCTAAATGATTCCGGAGGTCAGTCCATGCTCCTGACGGACTTCATCATCTTCGTACTGAGCCTGTGGGTGGGCTTTGAGGTCATCAGCAAGGTGCCCGCGACCCTGCACACCCCGCTAATGTCGGCCGCCAACTCCATCCACGGGATCGTGCTCGCTGGTGCGGTCGTGATCGCCGCGACCGCGCACAACGTGATCGGGTACATCCTGGCCTTCGTCGCCGTGGCGTTCGCGGCTATGAATGTCGTCGGCGGATACGTGGTGACGGGCAGGATGCTCAAGATGTTCAAGCGAAGGGTCGCTCCGCCCGCAGCCGCGGCGAATGCGGGGCCAACAGCGGCCGCCGTCGAGCCGAGCCCGAACGGCAACGCGACGAAGAGCCGGGCCGCGTCATGACCGGCACCTTCAACACCGTCATCCAGCTCATCTACCTTGCCGCGGCTTCTTGCTTCGTACTGGGTCTCCATCTGATGAACAACCCGGCGACGGCCCGTCGTGGCAACCAGGTCTCGGTGGCTGGGATGGTCGCAGCGGTCGTCGCGACCGGTGTGCTGGTCATTCACCTCGGCGTGATCAACACGACCGGCTGGATTGTGATCGCCGCAGGCATCCTGGTCGGCGGCGGTGTCGGCCTGTATACCGCCAGGACAGTGCGGATGACGGCCATGCCGCAGCTGGTCAGCATCTTCAATGCCGTCGGCGGTGGCGCGGCTGCCCTGGTCGCCATCAGGGACTTCATGTCGATCGGGGCCAGCGTCGGCGCCTCGACGTCCGTCCCCACGGTGCTGGACGTGATCATCGGCTCGGTGACCTTCTCCGGCTCAATCATCGCTGCCGGCAAGTTGCAGGGCCTGATCACTTCGGCGCCGGTGACGATCCCCGGCGCCCGGATCCTGAACCTGCTGCTGGCGGTAGTCGCGGTAGGCGGCGGGGTCTACGTCATCACCTCGCCGAGCATGGTCGGCCTGGGCATCGTGATAGCCGCCTCGCTGATCTTCGGGGTCTCGATGGTGATGCCGATCGGCGGAGCTGACATGCCGGTCGTCATCTCGCTGCTGAACGCCTTTACCGGCACCGCCGTCGCGATGGCCGGATTCGTCATCGACAACACCGCGCTGATCATCGCCGGCGCCCTGGTCGGGGCCTCGGGTGCAATCCTCACCAAGCTGATGGCCGACGCGATGAACCGGTCGATCGGCAACATCATGCTCGGCGGGTTCGGCTCGGGTGACTCGGCCGTCGCGATCGAGGGTGTGGCAGGGGCCGGTGTCCAGTCGATCGCCGCCGACGATGCGGCCATCCAGCTGGCGTACGCGAGCAAGGTGATCATCGTGCCCGGATACGGACTGGCCGCCGCGCAAGCCCAGCATGAGGTGGCCGCGCTGGCTGACCTCCTCGAGTCCAGGGGCGTGGAAGTCAGCTATGCCATTCATCCGGTCGCCGGGCGGATGCCAGGACACATGAACGTCCTGCTGGCCGAGGCGAACGTCCCCTATCCCCTGCTCAAGGAGATGGACGAGGTCAATCCGGAGTTCGCCAGGACTGACGTTGCGCTGGTGATCGGGGCGAATGACGTCACCAACCCGGCCGCGCGCAGGCCGGGCACAGCGATCTCAGGAATGCCGATCCTGGACGTCGATGCCGCGAAGTCGATCATCGTGATCAAGCGTTCGATGGGTCACGGCTATGCGGGCATTGACAATGAGCTCTATACGAATCCGAAGACCTCGATGTTCTTCGCGGACGCGAAGAAGGGACTAGCGGAGCTCACCGCCTCCGTCAAGACCCTCGTCGGCTAACCGAGCTGCGCTCCCGCCAGTGTTGCTCGCGTAGCTACCTTCTACCGCAGCCACGTCGGGCTGTGTCGCCCAGTCCCCCATTCGCGCCGGCGGGCCAGGTTAAATCGCATCCGACACACCTTGCGATACGCGAATACTCCATGGTCGACGTTTCTAGCCTATTTCGCGCGTTCGTCATATTTGCCGTTTACGACGCGAGTGTTGACACATTATATATGTTAGGCGATAATGGGACCTAGCCGGGGAGGCACCGTGATCATGCGGTGCCAGCTAAGAAAGATGCGGGAGGAATTAGCAATGAAACGTCTACTGGTATTAATCGTCTCCCTTAGTGGCCTGCTCCTTTACGGCGGCACGGCAACGGCGAGGGCCGCCACGACGCGTCCGGCGGCAGCAAGTCAGGGGCAGAATTGCGTCGCCCAGGCCGAACCGGCAGGAAGCATGGTCACGCCGACGGCCACGTGCTATTCATCGTTCTCCGCGGCGATCAGGGCCGCGACCGGCGGGAAGGTCCTCCTGCCAGCGGGGGCGAGACCACGCTCAGTTACCTCTCAGATGATCGACGCCTGGAATGCCGTACCCGCGACCAGTTTCGTGCTGAGCGTCGACTACAAAGACGCTGATTTCAGTGGCGGGTCTCTGACCTGGACCCAGCAATCGAACTGCGGAAATTTCCAGGCCGCGGGCATGCCATCCGGCTGGAACGACGTCCTATCGTCCCTCGTCACGAGCACCGGCTGCGCGAACACGCTCTATCAGAACGCCAACTTTGGCGGGATGACGGTCTCGATCTCGAAGAACACCGCGAGGTCGGGCCTCGGCTCGTTCAACGACCTGACGACGTCGCAGAAGTGGTGCACCGCGAAGCCGTGCTGACCCGCAGTGATCACGGCGACCGTTCGCGCTAAGCGGCCAGCAAGTATTCGACGTGGCGGCCCCGATCTGGCTCAGGGAATCGGGGCCGCCGCGCCTGGCCGCAAGGCGGCTGAGCCGTTTTCTACCGCCTTGCTGCCGCTGGGAGGTCCAAACTGGCGCAAGTTCCCCGAGGGCCCGGGAAAACTGCGGCCGTTCCGTCGCTCCAAATGCACACCACCAAATGCGGAACCGGCTGCTTGACCTTAGACGGTCGTGGGATTTCGCGCTCGACTCCCTTTTTCAGGTGACCATCGCTGTACAGGTCAGCGCATATAGCGTGGGCATTCTCTACCTGGCCGATGATGCCACGCTTACCAGCGACACTGATCTCGGTGGCATAGCCTGAGACGCTCGCGGAGGTGAAGCAGCGGGCCGTGTGCTCGTTCGTCACTGGCTGGTGAGCCCGCACGGCGAACATGGCCGCACCGCTGCTGACCAGGACAATTGCGATCACCGCAGCGACAATCACCGGCGGGC
This sequence comes from Streptosporangiaceae bacterium, assembly GCA_036258115.1. Taxonomy (GTDB): domain Bacteria; phylum Actinomycetota; class Actinomycetes; order Streptosporangiales; family Streptosporangiaceae; genus Chersky-822. Next base: position 55,945 of record DATAEH010000266.1, on the reverse strand, counting down.
GCCGCTTGGGCGTCTTCGCGGTCCGCCTGACCAGCTCTTCTAGCTGGAGGCGTGCCGCCTTCCGCCTGCGGGCCGGCACCACCGGCATCCGCTCGGGATGGAAATAAGTCATGCGTAGCCTCCGGCTAACAACCGCGCTGGGGACGGGTTCGCTTGGGCACATTGCGCCTTGCTGTCATCGGCCAGATCGCGCAGGTGTTGCCGGGCGCGGAATAGGCGAGAGCGCACGGTGCCTTCTGGCACTCCCATAGCCACGGCGGCGGCGGCATAGCTCAGCCCCGCCCAGTCGCAGAGCGCGAGCACCTCCTGCTCCGCGTGGCGCAGTCCAGCCATGGCGCACAACAGGTGCTGAGCCAAACGTTCCTGATCAACGCGCGTGGCGGCATCGGCCGCTATGTCAGCTTCTTCTCCAGGCGCCGGCAGTTTCGCGAGCAGCAGGTTGTGCCGCCGCAAGGACCGTTGCGCGTTGCGAGTGGCATTGTTGGCGACTCCGAGCAGCCACGGCAGCGCGGAGTCGCCGCTGAACCTGACCTCGTTCCTCCGCCGCCACGCCTCGAGAAAGACGACGGAGGTGAGATCTTCAGCCATGGACCATGAGCCGGTCCGGCTGAAACAGTGCGCATAGACACGGTCGGCGTGCCGCTCGAACAGTTCGCCGAACGCCTCGCCCGCGCCTTCGTTGGCGGCGTGCGACCATAGATCCTGATCGCTTGCCGAGGCCCAGTCGATGCCCACACCCCTTTATGTCCGGCAACGGCCGCGTAGTTCCCATAGCGGCCGCAGCGCGTGATCCAGGAGGGAGATTACTCCCGGTGAGTACTCTCGACGCGAACCTTGATGCGGTCGTGCGTCCGGTTACTACTGACGATCTTGAAATAACAAGGGCTCGCGAGGCGGTCGTCGGCGACATGTCGGTCAGGCGCCTGCTGCCGCTCCGCCTTCGGCGCAGCGTCGGTGCGTGGTGCTTCATTGACCACTACGGCCCGATGTCGGTCGACGGACACACCGGCATGGCCGTGCCGCCGCATCCGCACATCGGGCTGCAGACGGTCACCTGGCTGATGGCCGGCGATGTGCTGCACAGGGACAGCCTCGGCAGCGAGCAAATGATCAGGCCGGGTCAGCTGAATCTGATGACCGCCGGCCGGGGAATCGCGCACGCTGAGGAGTCACCGGTGGAGCACGACCCTGAGCTGCACGGTGTTCAGCTATGGGTTGCGCTGCCGGACGCGTCGAGGCTGGCTGAGCCCGCATTTGAACACCACGCCGAGCTGCCGGTCGCCAGCACTAGCGGCCTGACCATCACGGTGATGGCCGGCGAGCTGGCCGGGCTGCGATCGCCCGCGACCACGTTCTCTGAGCTGGTCGGGGCCGAGCTCGCGGTGATCGACGATGTCATCGAGCGCATCTCCCTCACGCCGGCGTTCGAGCATGTCGTCTTCGTGACCAGCGGCGCAGCCACAGTCGCCGGCACGGATCTGGCACCTGGCAGCATGCTGTACCTGCCGCCAGGGCATGAGCGCCTGCCGCTGACTGCCGCGGCCGGAACGACGCTGATGCTGCTCGGCGGGGTCCCGCTGGGCGAGCAGCTGCTGATGTGGTGGAACTTCGTCGCGCGGACGCCCCAGGAGATCGCCGCGGCGGTCGCGGGATGGCAGCAGGGCATGTTCGGCGAGGTGGGTGGTTACGCGGGCGATCCGCTCACGGCTCCTGCCTTGGACATCAGCCGGCTTTCCCGCAGGTACCGGGCTCAAGAGCAATGAGAAACTGATTAACCTACATAATTAGTGGGAATATCGCGGCGCCTCGGTGGTAGACACACACGGTGGCACTACCGGACTTCTTCATCGCCGGCGTCCCCAAAGCTGGCACCACGGCCTTGCACTCGGCGCTGGCCAGGCACCCCTCGCTGTACATGTCCGCGGTCAAGGAGCCCAAGTTCTTCCTGACCGACGGTCCGCCCCCAGCCGACGGCGGCCCGGGCGACATCAAGACCTACCGTGAGCATGTCTGGCGTCGCAGTGACTACGAGGCGTTGTTCGACGGTGCACGAGGCGCCCAGATTAAGGGCGAATCAACGCCGTTCTACCTATATAACCGGGACTCGCAGCTCCGGATCAAACAGCTAATACCGGACGCCAAGATGATCGTCGTGCTCAGGGACCCGGTCGAGCGCGCGCACTCCAACTGGACGCACCTATGGTCGGCAGGACTCGACCCGAGCGGTGATTTCCTGGACGCCTGCGCGAAGGAAGATCAGCGGATCGCGGCCGGCTGGGCAGATTTCTGGCGCTACATCGGGCTAGGCATGTACGGCGAGCAGCTGAGCCATCTGTACACCATCTTCGGCAGAGAGCAGGTGCTTCTGTTTAAATACCGCGAGCTGCTCACCGATCCGGTGCCGGTGCTCAATCGGGCGTGCGACTTCCTGGGAGTACGCCCCGGTGTGCTGGCCGAGCTGCCTCGCGAGAACGTCACGGCACACCCGCACGCCACACTGCGGCACTCCGTCGTTGCGGCCGCCAGGCGCGCCAGCACCGCGCTCTGCGCGCTCTTGCCTGGCCACCTCGGGGCCGGAATGACCGACCAGCTCGAGCACATGCTGCAGCAGGACGCGGCCCCACGACGGCCGCTGACCTGGGAGCAGCGGGAGGCGCTCATCCCGAGGTTCAAGGCTGATATCGCCCTGCTGGAGACCATCACGGGCGAGGACTTCAGCAACTGGCTGCAGCCACGTGGAGAGTCCGGCGGCCTCGTAGGCGCCAGGCCGAGCGGTCAGCGCCAGGCGCGCAACGGGCGACCTCGCCGGTTCTAGGACGTCAGCGAGCCTCAGAAGCGAGATCTGACCAGGCCAGCCGTGAACCGGCCGGTCAGAGCCACAAGCAGCGAAGCAGTCTGCTAAGCGGCAGTGGCCTGTTCCGCGTCGACGGCAGCTGCGACGTCTGCCGTCATCGCAGCGGGGCGCAGCTCGGTCACCAGGTCATGGGAGCCGTTGGCGTTGGTGAGCTCGTAGTAGAGCCGCTCGTAGCCGTCACCGAGATCGACGACCGTGAGATAGCGCAGCCCGAATCCGGCGTGGCCCGCTTCCCCCACGCAGGTGGTGCCGACCGCTGTCAGCGCACCAGGCTCCAGCCCGTCGGCGATCCCGGTCCGCTCCTCGCAGTTCTGCTCCGCCGTGGCACGGCCGTCATAGAACGCGGTGACACCCTCGTCGCCGAACCGCACGGCGGCGACCCGCACGCCTCGTGCGTCCCACTCGCCCGGCCGCGGCGCCAGCGCCGTGCCTTGCCACGCCCAGATCAGGCCGTCTGCGCTCGTTGCGTAGTCCGTGCGCATCCGGTCGGTGGCGTCCGGGTCGTCGAGCGGGTGCACCGACGCCCACAGGTGCCATTGGCCGCCATGCTCGACGATGACGGGGTCCTTGACCGCGAGCTGACTGTCACCAGGCAGCACGACGATGCGACGGGCTGGATCGAATTCCTCGGGTGCATTCGCCTCGATGAGCTCGACGCGCCAGTGCTTGGTGCCCGGGGTGGCGCAGCTGAGGTACAGACGCCACGCACCGGCGGCAGTCAGGGCGAGCGCGGGGCGCTCCAGCGATTCGCACGCCATCTGCTCCTTGGTGATCGAGACGACCGGCTGAAAGTGCACACCGTCTGCCGACCTCGCGACCTCCACGGCGTATCCGCGACGGCCCTCATCGCGCAGGCGGTAGGCAATGACGATCTCATCCCCAACTCGCACGGCACTCGGAGAACCGACCCAGCTCTGGCCTCCCGATCCGGCGGCGGGCTTCACGATGATGGCGCTCGCGGGATCCGGGGGTGCGATCGGTATGGGCCCGAGCGGCCCGGTTGCGGCGGGCGTTGTTAGCTCATCGTGGGTCACACATCAAGAATATGCGATGCGTCACGACAGTACCCCAACATGCGTATTACGACACTTACACGATTTAGGCGCTTTACGAAGATCGCTGTTGTCCGCATCGTCAGCGCAGCAGGTGCGCGTCGAGGATCTTGATCAGCTTGCGTTTGCATTTCTGATCATCGCGCAGGGCGCGCAAATACGTGTCGAACGCGGCGTCTGTACCCAGGCGGTGGTGACACATGCGCGCCGAGACCAGTAGCTGGGCGATCCGCTCGTAGATCGCATCGCCGGTCTCCTGCCTGAGCATCGCGATGAGCCTGCGATATACGGCCAGGGCGTCCTCCGGCCGCGTCTCTGCGATCAGGTTGGCGAGCCGGTACCACTGGTCGTCGCTGGCGATGCCGTCGGCCGCGTCCCAAGCGGCGTCGATGTCACCGTCGGCGATTAGGACGTCGATCAGCACGGGACCTCGCGACCAGCCGGCCCTGACCGCAGGCCGGGGTACCCCCGCGGCCTGCTCCCGCAGCAGGCCGATTGCCCACTGCCTGGTCGGCTCCCGCTGGCCGTCGAGTTCGGCTGCCGCGAGCAAGCGCTCGTAGTTGGCCACGCTGGGAGCGGCCTGGAACCAGTCCCGGCGGACGGCGACCGCGTCGCCGAGCCGGCCTGCAGCGCGGTACCGCTCCACCACGAAGTCGGCGAGCCGCTCGTCAGGCTCGGCTGACTCTCGCAGTCCTCGCTCGGCCCAGGCCAGCGCCTCCTCGGCCCGGCCCGCCTGATCCAGCTCCTCGGTGATGCGCAGATGGCCGAGGCCACGGCGGTCGAGGTTCCCTGCCAGCACCGCGACCAGCCTGTCGACGTCGCCCTGGAGGCGGAGGATCAGCTCCATGGCTAGCCGCTCAGGCCATCCAGACGGATTGGCGGTCCAGGCCTCGGTGATCCGCTCCCTGAGGCGGCCCATGCCCTCATCGCCGAGCAGGTCGGCGTAGTCGGCCGGATCGACAGGCTCCGCATCCTCCGCGCTGATCATCCGCACGGCGAGGAAGTCGGCAAGCCTGATGGGGTCAGACGCGGTCGCGCGGCAAGCCTGCTGGTGAGCGGCGGCGAGCTCGGCGGTCGCCGCCGGGATCACGCCGGCCCGGTCGCTGGCGTGGCGGCTGGACTCGGTGATCGCCGCCAGCGCCTGCTCGGCGATCACCATGGCGTCCCCGGCCTGCCCAGCCTCGGTCAGCAGCTTGATGGCCTCGGTCACCTGCCGGACGCGACGGGCGTAATACCAGGACTCGGGACCTTCCAGATAGCCATATTGCCCGGCGAATTTATAGCTGCCGTATTCGTCATCACGCCGCAGCAAGCTCTGGGCGCGAGCGCTCACGGCAGAAAGGTCCGACGCGGCGGCCGCCGCGCGCAGTTCGAGCCTGCGGCGCCAGTCGTCATCCTCGACAACCTGGTCGCAGACCAAGGCGACAAGGTCGTCACGGCTGAGCGAATTCAGCCAGCAACTGAGATCGCTCGCTCTGGACGGAGTGGGTGACGGCCTGGAACGGCCCGCGGATCTGGGGGCAGCCTTGTCGCGAAGCTGACCGCCGTCGCGCCGCTGGCGTGACATGACGGCGGCATCACGCAGAAACGCCAGCCCGACCGCCACGCAATGCTTGCAGAAGAAGCCTTCCTGGCCGTACGGGCAGCCGCACTCACCTCGCAAGCGGTTGCCAGCGACCGGGTCCGGCAAGGTCAGGACGACCAGGTAGTCCGCAGAGCCGGACACCCTAGCCATGACGTGGCCGCCGACCAGTTCGATCCCTGACACGGCGCGGAGGTAACCGGTGCCGCGCTCAAACGAGCGCTCTCCGGCGGCGGCGCGCAGGTCCGCCTCGGTCACGGCGGGTCGGGTCGCAGTCCTCACGCGGCCATTCAACAGCACGCTGCCGACATTTTTGAAAATGGCGGCAGAGATTGACAGCAAATGCGTCTGGAGTGAACGGAGCGGCCGAGGCGACATGAAGTCTGGCCGCGAAGGCGGAATGAAATGGCGAAGTACTAAGTAGCCCCGACCGGATTTGAACCGGCGCTACCGCCTTGAGAGGGCGGCGTCCTGGGCCGCTAGACGACGGGGCCAGGCACATCCATGTTCTGTCACAAGCCTGCGAAGCACGATCATCCAGGGGAGCCGCACTGAGCGCACGCCGCTGGGGTACCAGGACTCGAACCTAGACTAACGGGGCCAGAACCCGTCGGGCTGCCAATTACCCCATACCCCATGGGATCGAGCCCAGCCGGGCCCGTTCGCCTGAGCAGTTTAGCCGAACCGCAGGAGTACCTCCAACCCACGCCGCCACGTCTCACAGCCGCGTCAGTCCCGGTCTGTCACCGGGTTCGTCAGCGTGCCAATGCCTTCGATGCTGACGGAGACCTGATCGCCCTTGTCCATCGGCCCGATTCCCGCCGGGGTGCCGGTGAGCACCACGTCGCCCGGCAGCAGCGTCATGACCTGGCTGATGCGCATGACCAGCGAGTGCACTCCGTGCAGCAGCAGCGAGGTTCGCGAGTGCTGCTTGACCTCGCCATTCAGGACGGTCGTCAGCTCCAGGTCGGCCGGGTCGACGTCGGTCTCGATCCACGGACCGAGCGGGCAGAAGGTGTCGAAGCCCTTCGCCCTGGTCCACTGGCCATCCCTGGCCTGCAGATCTCGGGCTGTGACGTCGTTGGCACAGGTATAGCCGAAGATCACTTCGGCAACGCGATCGGCGCTCACCTCGCGGCACAGCCGCCCGATGACCACGGCAAGTTCGCCTTCGAAGTCGGTTCGATCACTAAGCTGCGTCGGCCGCTGGATCGGATCGCCAGGACCGCAAACCGCCGTCGACGGCTTAAGGAAGATGACCGGCTCATCGGGCGGTTCGCCGCCCATTTCCCTCGCATGGTCCGCATAGTTCTTGCCGATGCAGATCACCTTGCTCGGCAGGATCGGCGCGAGCAGCCGCACATCGGCCAGCCGGAAGCGGACGCCGGTCAGCTTGATGTCCTCTTCGCGCCCACCGAATGGGTGCCCCGCAAGCTGCGCCACGAGCAGCTTTTCGTCGCCGGGAGCAGACGAGGCGGCCCTGTGGTCGCCATTGCCGACGGCAGATGCGGTTCCGGCTGACCCGCCCGATTCCGCGACCGGAGAGCTGTCAGCCCCGAGGACGAGCCCGTAGCTGACCTCATCGTTGTGGGAGAACCTCGCGATCCGCATGGGCTCAGCGTACCGACCGGTCGCGCGTCCGGATCTGAGCAGGGAGCGGTGCCATCGGTCATGGCGGGCTACTGCATGTAATCCTCGACCTCGGAGACGGGACGCGGCGTAGCCTCATCGACGTCCTCGCCGAACTCCCGCCGCGCCCGGCGCTGGCGGAGCAGATCCCAGCACTGGTCAAGCGCCTCCTCGGCTGACCGTAGGGCCGTGTGCTCCTCATCGGTGGTCAGCTCACCGGCCGCGAGCTTGGCCCTGAGCTCATGTTCGGTCTTCATGAGCTCGTCGATGCGCCCGAGTATCTCCTTGTCGTCCATCCGACTACCCTAGCGACCGGCCCGAGCGCTAACGGCGTGACACCTCTCGGCTCCGGCTCCGCTGACCCCGCCGAGCCCCTCGCCCGACCTGGTGCGAACCTTCCGGCCGCAGAATGCTGCTCGTCGGCATGGCAAACCCGGCCCCTGCCGCGATACCGAGCGCGAGCAAGGCTGGCAAACCCAGGGCGACGGTCAGGCCCGCGATGCTGGCGACGCCCCCGATCAGAACCGGTCCGCTCAGCAGGCCCACGTATCCCATGCCGGCGACAGCGGCGATTCCGCTGGCCGTCCTGCCAGGGCGCACGCTGCCGGCGACCGACAGCAGCTGCGGGAAGATGCACGACAGACCCGCGCCATTGAGCGCGAACCCGATAATCGTCACCGCGGGGACGTGGCTGATCAGCGCCGTAGCCATCCCGATGGCCGCTACGAGACCACCGCCTCTAACCAGGGCTGCGGGACCGAAGCGCAGCGCAAGCCGGTCGCCGGCGAGGCGGCCCGCAGCCATCGTGACCGAGAAGGCCGCGAAGCCAAAGGCAGCGAACCACGCGGATGTGCCCAGGCCGTCCCGCAGGTACACAGCCGACCAGCCGTCGGCTGCTCCTTCTCCGAGCAGCGCGAACAGCGCCAGCACGCCGAGCAGAGCCAAAGGTGATGTCAACACACCACGCCATGAGCGCCAGCGCGCGGTCCGCCGCCGGTCCCAGCTGCCGACACGTTCCGGCGCCGCATTGCCCCGGTCGGCCTCCGCTGAAGCCGGGTCCGCGACCTGCGGCCCGGTGGCGATCTCATCTGGCAACAGCCATCGCCCCGCCATCAGAGCTACGCACGCCATCGGAGCCGCGACAACAGCGAAGTTGACCGCCGGTGCGATCCGCACCCAGGCGAACAAGCCGCCGAACAGGCCGCCGGCCAGGGCGCCGAAGCTGTAGCAGGCGTGGAACGAGGTCATCATCGGACGCCCGAAGTCGCGTTCCACGTAGACGGCCTGAGCGTTCATGGCTACGTCAAGCAGGCCGCCGGCGAGGCCGAAGCTGAACAGGCAGACCATGAACGTGGCCAGGTTTGGCACCAGACCGAATGTGATGGGCAGCAAGGCAACGCAGGTTGCGCCAACCACGATTGGCAGCCGCGAGCCGACCCTGTGGACAAGCCGGCCCGCCAGCATGGCCACGACAACCTGTCCGGCCGAGCCCGCCAGAAGGGCCACTCCTAGCCTGCCGTCGGACAGCCCGAGGCCGTGCTTGATGGCCGGGATCCTGGCCAGCCAGTCGCCTGAAGCCAAGCCGAGCACGGCGAAGTACGCGAGCACCGCGAGCCGGGCTCGCCGCAGCCGCAGCGGCATCTGGCGGTGCCGGCGGGCCGTCCGAGCACCGCTCAGTACAGGCACATCGAGAAGGGCGTCGTCTGCGGGGGGTCTGGTTCGTGCCACTGCCTGGACCCTATGCGACCCCAGGCCATCGCATGCAAAGCCCACCGCTGAACCTCGGGTGGCACAGGGTTTAGCGGATGAGTCTAACCAGCCCGCTCAGGCGATCTTGTGCACCCAGCCGTGCGGGTCAGGCAGGCGGCCGAACTGGATGCCAAGCAACTGCTCACGCAGCCGCAGCGTGATCGGTCCCGGCTGCCCGTCGCCGACAATCCAGCTGCCTGACGCACCCTTGACCTCGCGTACCGGCGTGATCACGGCCGCGGTTCCGCAGGCGAAGACCTCGGTGATCTCCCCGGACTCGCAGCCTTCTCGCCACTGCTCCACCGAGATCGGCTCCTCGGTGACAGGAAGCCCGAGGTCAGGGGCCAGCGTGAGCAAGGAGTCCCTGGTAATGCCGGGCAGCAGCGTGCCAGTGAGCGGTGGCGTAGCCAGCCGGGCGTTCTCGCCGGTGCCGCGGACGAAGAACAGGTTCATACCGCCCATCTCCTCGACCCAGCGGTGCTCCAGCGCATCGAGCCACACAACCTGGTCACAACCGTTCTCGATGGCTTGCTGCTGGCCCAGGAAGGACGCTGCGTAGTTGCCGCCGGTCTTCGCCTCGCCCGTGCCGCCCGGTGCGGCCCTCGTGTACCCCTCGGCCAACCACACCGAGACGGCGCGAAGCCCGCTGCCGGCAAATACGCTGCCTGACGGCGACGCGATGACCAGGAAGAGATACGAGCTGGCCGGACGGCCAACGCCGAGTGCCACCGTGGTGGCGATCATGAACGGCCGCAGGTACAGGCTTTGCTCGGCATTCGAGGGCACCCAGTCTTTGTCATGGCTGACCAGCAGCTCCAGGGCCTGCACGAACGCGTCGTCGGGAAGCTCAGGCATTGCCATCCGCGCCGCGGAGCGCCGGAAGCGCGCTGCGTTCGCGTACGGACGGAAGGCGACGATCGGGCCAGGATCTTGCCGGTAGGCCTTCAGTCCTTCGAAGATCTCCTGGCTGTAGTGCAAGACAGCTGTGGCCGGATCAAGAACGAGCGGGCCGTATGGCTCAAGCTTGCCGTCGTGCCAGCCCTGCTCGGCGGTCCAGCGCAGCGTGATCATGTGATCGGTAAATACCTGACCGAAACCGGGCGATTCAAGCATGCTGTTCCGGACCTCGTCCGGGACGCGACTCTCGGATGCATGCACATCGAAGCTGATCGCTGGTGTCAGGCTGGCGTTCATCGCAGATCCTCCCTCGCACGAACTGGGCGCCGTTGCCCGGTCCGTCGCGGTCGCCGTCCCTGCCGACGGCCCGCAGTATCCATCTTGACCACCTACCGTGCGGCCGGCCAGCCAGCAGGCAGGCGCCAGCGAGACCGGTCGCGACGCGCCCGGCCGGTCTCCCGGATGGACACGCCGAGGGCGCGTCCCGCGGACACGCCCTAGCCGGCTACTCGCTCGGCGATGTCGTCGCCGACTTCCGCCGTGCTGCGTGCAGCCCATTCACCCTGGCGCTCGAGCAGGTCTTCGGCTACCGCCTGCTCGATGCGTGCTGCCTCGGCGGACATGCCTAGATGGTCGCACAACATGGCCGCCGACAAGATCGCTGCTGTCGGATCGGCCTTCTGCTTACCTGCGATATCTGGCGCGCTGCCGTGCACAGGCTCAAAGGTACTAGGTCCGGTGCGCTCGGGGCTGATGCTCGCGCTGGCTGCCAGGCCAATTCCGCCAGCGATCGCGGCGCCGAGAGCTGTGACTAGGTCTCCGAAGAGGTTGTCGGTCACGATCACGTCGAACAGGTCTGGCTGGGTGACCATGTACATCAGGGCCGCGTCGACATGGCAGTAATCCGTGGTCACGGCGGGAAACTCGGCGGCCGTGGCCTCGAAAGTGCGGCGCCACAGGTCACCGGCATGGGCCAGCACGTTCGTCTTGTGCACCAAGGTCAACTTCCGACGCGGCCTTACCGCCGCGTAGCCGAACGCTTGCCTGACGATCCGGCCGACCCCGAAGGCCGTGTTGATGCTCTCCTGCATCGCTATCTCGGCGGGTGATCCCTTACGCAGGATGCCGCCCGCCTCGATGTAGGCGCCCTCCGTGCCCTCCCTGACCACCAGAGCATCGATCGGCGCGACGGCCGTGAGTGGCGAGCCGACGCCTGGGAAAAGGCGGACCGGCCGCAGGTTGACGTACTGGTCGAATTCGAACCGGGTGCGCAGCACAAGGCCGCGTTCGAGGACACCGCTCGGCACCCTCGGCTCGCCGACCGCCCCAAGCAGGATCGCGTCGTGAGCGGCCAGTTCGGCCATAGCCGAGGCGGGCAGGATCTCGCCGGTGCGCAGGTAGCGCTGCGCACCGAAGTCGTAGCTAGTGGTCTCTACCGAGCCATCGGTCACTGCCGCTCTGAGCACCTTGATCGCTTCCGCGATCACCTCAGGGCCGATGCCGTCGCCGCCAATCACCGCAATCCGCATGGTTCCCGCCATGCGCGGATCTTAGCGTTGACACACCCCGCCCTGAACGGCTGGGATTCTCGCTTCGTCAAGCAGCCACCTCCGCAGGAGGATTTACGCGCTCTTCACGAGCGTTTAACCTCTCGGTCTGCCCGCCGCGAAACAGCTTGCGCTACCTGATCGGTCAGCTGGCTGTGCTGCAGGCTGTGTCCCCAGCCTGCACGGTCGGCACCGGCTCGAGCTCGGTGGGGGCCATCGGCCCGGCAATCCCAGGGCCCTGACCGAGCGGGCAACCCATCGACGCAAGCCGCCAGCGCTGCTCAGGCCGTTCAATCCCATCGGCGATCACCTCGATGCCCAGGTCCTGCCCCAGCTGGATGATCGATCTTGTCAGCGCCGCGAGCGTTGGATCTGCGTCCAGTCCCGCCACGTAGGATGCGTCGATCTTGACCACGTCGACCGCCGAATTGCGCAGCGACGCCAGCGAGACCAGGCCGGTTCCGAAGCAGTTGAGCGCCAGCCTGACACCCTTACCCCGCAGGCCGGCGAGGTCGGCTGCTACCGATGGCGGGCTGTCGGTCAGCATCCGCTCGCTGACGAGCATCGTGAGCGCGTCGGGCGGTAGGGCGGCATCGTCAAGAGCGCTAAGCACTGAGCTCACGAAACCTGGCCCGCTTGCCTGTCGCGGTGTGCACGCCACCAGCAGGCCGATCTCTGTACCGAGCGCACGCCAGGTGGCGACCTGACGGCATGCCCGCCGCAGCAGCCAGCTGCCGAGCTGGACGATCAGGCCCGATTCCTCGGCCACGGCCAGGAACTCGGCGGGCGAGACCGGCTCATGGTCGCGTGACCACCGCGCGGCTGCCTCGACGCTACGGATCTGGGAGCTTGCGAGATCCGCCACCGGCAGGTATTCGATCTCCAGCGCGTGCTCCGCGATCGCGCGGCCGAGGTGCGCCGTCAGCTCCAGGCGTCTGGCCGTCTCGGCGTGCATTGCGGGCGCGAAGATCTCTACCCTGCCCGCGCCGGCCTCCTGTGCCTTGGCCAGGGCCGTTTGCGCGTTGCCAAGCATTTGCCCAGGGCGGCTCGCCGGGGCCAGCGCAACGCCGAGGCTCGCCGTCAGCGCGATTTCCTTGTCGGCCACGCTGAACGGCTCGCTCGCGATCAGGCCAGCCAGGTGCTCTGCCAGCTCGATGATCTCGTTGCCAGTGAGCGCCAGGGCGGGTTCAGCAGGCTCGGGGCTGAGCAGGATTGCGAACTCGTCGCCGCCCCACCTCGCAACCGTCCCGGTCGGCGGTACGGCTGCGCGCAGCCGACGGCCGGCCTGGGCCAGGATGAGATCGCCACCGGCGTGACCGGCGATGCCGTTCACGGCTGCGTAGCCGTCGAAGTCGACCAGGATCACGCCAGCGACGTCGGCCGCATCGGGGACTGGTCCATCGCCTGAGGCGCCGGCGTGTTCGCCGATGGCGGAGTCCAGGCCTCTCCCGAGCTCCCTGACTCGCTCCTCAATGTAGGCGCGGTTCGGCAGCCCCGTGAGTCCGTCGTGGTAGGTCAGCTGAGTGAGCTGGCGGCGCAGCGCGACCCGGTCGCTGACGTCTCGCGCCGTGATCAGCAACCTTGCAGGTTCGTCGGCGTCGCCATAGCGCGACAAGGTGGACTCGACATGCCGCCATGAGCCGTCTGCTCCTCTGACCCGTCCGGCAAAGGTCGCTGGCCGACTAGTCGCGCGCAGGCCCGCGAGCGCTGCCCTGACAGCGGCCAGCCGGTCTTCGGGGTGGATAAAGCTGGTCAGCTGATGGCCCGCGAGCGCCACTGGTGCGTAGCCGAACTCCCCGACGCCGTGGCTCGCATACTCGACAGTGCCGGTCAGATCGCAGATCAGCACGGCGTCACCGGTCGTGTCGGCGAGCGCACGGAACATCCAGTCCGACTCTTGGGCCGCATCGGCCACGGCTGAGGCCTGCCTGCTCAGGCCGGCCAGCCGGACGACCAGCAGCAGCACGACGATCGAGCCTGCGGCCGCGAGCGGTCGCGCCAGCAACGGGCGGCCCGCAATAGCGAGCGCGGTGACCGCGATGGCGGCGATCGCGGTTGCCGCGAGCGCGGCGACCGTGGCAGGACTGGACCATGACCGGTCCGACCGCACAAATCTCGTAACCGGCGCGCTGACCATGGCTGCCAGCCCGCGGGAACTCGCTTCCTCGCTGGCTTGGGTCGCGGCTGGCATCGGCGTGAGCGCGAGCAACACCAGGGCAGCGGTGACGGCGATCTGCGAGCCCAGGCCCGGCACATGCCCCGCCACCCGATCGGCGACGGCCAGCGAGTCAGCCACGATGATGGCGATGAGCGCACCAGCCGGAAGTGCAGTGAGCCGCAAGCTTCGCACGAAGAAGCGCAGCACCATGCCCAGTGCGACCAGGTCAGCGACGGGTCGGATGAGCGCCAGCGCGAAGGCCGCCCGTCCGATCTCGGCAGGCACGTAGTCGGGTCCGAACAGCGTTACGAGGAGCAGCACGAACAGCGCGCTGACCAGCAGGCAGCTGTCGACCAGGAGCCCTCGCGCCGTTGCGGGGTGCCCGGAGCCGTCGGCGCCTCGTTCGCCTGGGGTGAGTCCTGAGGTCAGGGTCGCCAGGCCGATCGCGAGCGCAGGAAGGGCTGCCAGGCTGATCAGATCGGCAAGGCGCAGCGGCTGGGCTCCCCCGGCCAGCCCGCCGAACATCTGCTGAACGATGGCGCCGACAGCGATACAGACCGCGGCCACGCCAAACCATCGATATCCGTTTCTCACCGAAGACTCGGGCTGACCCGACGCACGAAGCAGCAAGGCGAACGCGACCACGGCCACTGCCGCCCATGTGGCCGCCCAGGCCACCGTGGCGTCATTCACCGCCCGCCCCAATCCCCACCCGATTGTGCCATGACTTCTAGCTCGTCCCCCATTACCTGCTTGGAACCCTGAATGCGACGCTAGGCAGCAGCAGACCAGGGGCCGCGTTCATTACTGTGTTGAGGTCCCGCCGTTGGGCCCTCACCGATCGCTTCCGGCTGACGGACGCCGGCTCGCTCCGTGCCTGACTTCCACGCGGGTTGAGCCACCGCGCCTTGCTCAGGACCTGTGCCTGTCCGGCACTGCCCCGCCTGGCGCTGCCGCCTGCTGGAGGTGCTGTGCGCTACGAGCGACTAGGCCTGACTCTACGTGCCAGAGGTCACGCTTCGATTGAGGAAAGACGTACGACCGACGACAAAGTCCTGAAGGCACGCTCAGTGTCGGCGCGTAACGCTGCCGACAAGCCGGTTTTCACCGGGTAAGTGCGCAGATCAGGCCTGGCCGAGGCGCTGCAGGATCAGTTGCTGGACGCTCGCCGCATCGGCCTGGCCGCCAGTCGCCTGCATCACAGCACCTACTAGCCTGCCGGCCGCAGCGATCTTGCCGTCCCTGACCTTCGCCGCGATGTCGGGATGGGCAGCGATCGCCGCGTCGACGGCGGCCTCGAGCACCCGGGGATCGGTCACCACAGCAAGGCCGCGGGCCGACACCACCTCATCCGGCGAACCTTCGCCGGCCAGCACCCCATCGAGCACCTGCCTGGCTAGCTTGTTGTTCAGCTCGCCGGACTCTACCAAGGCAGCGATCCTCGCGACCTGGGCGGGGCTGATCTGCAGGGCGGCAAGCTCGACGCCGACCTCGTGCGCGCGCCTGGACAGCTCCGTCAGCCACCAGTTCCTGGCCTGCTCGGGCGATGCACCCGCTGCCACGGTCTGCGCCACGAGATCCAGTGCGCCGGCGTTGCGCAACGCTGCCATGTCAGAGTCAGCCAGCCCGAGCTCAGCCTGCAGCCTGGCCCGCCGCGCGGAGGGCAGCTCGGGCAGCGCCGAGCCGATCTCCTTGATCCATTGGGCCGACGGCTCGAGTGGGACCAGGTCGGGCTCGGGGAAGTACCTGTAGTCCTGGGCCTCCTCTTTGCTGCGGCCGGACGTCGTGGATCCACTGTCCTCGTGGAAATGCCTGGTCTCCTGGACAACCCGGCCGCCGTCATCGAGGATCGCGGCCTGCCGCTCGATCTCGGAGCGGACAGCGCGCTCCACCGAGCGCAGGGAGTTGACGTTCTTAGTCTCGGTCCTGGTTCCCCACTCCGCCGATCCTGCTGGCGTGAGCGAGGTGTTGACGTCGCAGCGCAGCGAGCCCTGCTCCATCCGCACGTCGGACACGCCGAGCGAGCGCATCAGGTCGCGCAGCTCGATCACATATGCCCTGGCTACAGCTGGAGCAAGGGCGCCGGTGCCGGGAATCGGCTTTGTGACCACCTCGACCAGAGGGATGCCGGCCCTGTTGTAGTCCACAAGTGAGTAGTCGGCGCCGTGAATGCGTCCTGACCCGCCGACGTGCATCGACTTGCCGGTGTCCTCCTCCAGGTGGACGCGCTCGATGCCGATGCGGAAGCGCTGTTCACCGACCTCGACGTCCAGCCAGCCGTCCGTGCACAACGGCTCGTCATACTGCGAGATCTGGTAGTTCTTCGGCATGTCCGGATAGAAGTAGTTCTTCCTGGCGAACCGGCACCAGCTCGCGATCGAGCAGTTCAACGCCAGGCCGATCCGGATCGTGTATTCGATGGCCGCCTTGTTAATCACCGGCAGCGAGCCAGGCAGGCCGAGGCACACCGGGCACACCGCAGTGTTCGGGTCCGCGCCGAAGACGGTCGGGCAGCCACAGAACATCTTCGATGTTGTGCCGAGTTCGACGTGCGTCTCGAGCCCGATCACCGGGTCATACCGGCAGACGGCCTCCTCGAACGGGACCGTCCGCTCCAAGGCCTGCGTCATCGTCCGCCTCCGCCGCTCATCGTCCAGCCTCCGCAGTCGCGCCACCAGCGTCCTGGATGCCCTTGGCCTCGTCCAGCAAGCGGTGACCCCGCCGCTGGTCGAGCGCTGCCTCGACCGCGCCCCCCACCCGGTAGAGCCGGTCGTCGGCCAGCACGGGCGCCATGATCTGCAGGCCGACTGGCAGCCCGTCCTCCGGCGCGAGCCCGCATGGCACCGACATGGCGGCGTTGCCAGCTAGATCGCTGGGGATCGTGCACAAGTCGGCCAGGTACATAGCCATCGGATCGTCGACACGCTCGCCGATCGGGAACGCCGTCGTTGGCGTAGTCGGCGAGACCAGCACGTCCACCTGGTCGAACGCGGCCGAGAAGTCACGCGCGATCAAGGTCCTGACCTGCTGAGCCTTCCCGTAGTAGGCGTCGTAGTAGCCGCTCGACAGCGCGTAGGTTCCCAGCATGATCCTGCGCTTGACCTCGGCGCCGAAGCCGGCGCCCCTGGTCAGGCTCATGACGTCGTCCGCGCTCGCGGTACCGTCGTCGCCGACGCGCAGCCCGTATCGCATCGCGTCGAACCTGGCGAGGTTCGACGAAACCTCGCTCGGGGCGATGAGGTAGTACGCGGGCAGCCCGTACGCGAAGTGCGGGCAGGAAACCTCGGTCACCTTGGCGCCAAGCGACTCGAGCAGCTCGACCGCCTCGTTGAACCTGGATAGCACGCCGCTGGCGTACCCATCGCCAGCCAGCTCGGTAACGACGCCAACCCGCAGCCCGGCAACATCGGCGTGCTTGGCCGCGGCGACCACCGGTGGCACGGGCGCATCAAGCGAAGTGGAGTCGCACGGGTCGTGCCCGGACATGACCTCGTGCAGCAGCGCCGCGTCGAGCACGTTCCTGGCCAGGGGTCCCGGCGAGTCGAGCGACGACGCGAAGGCGACCAGCCCGTATCGGGAAGAACCGCCGTAGGTCGGCTTGACACCGACAAGTCCGCAGACCGCAGCGGGCTGGCGGATCGAGCCGCCCGTATCGGTGCCGATGCCAAGCGGAGCCTCGTACGCGGCTACGGCGGCTGCTGAACCACCCGATGAGCCACCGGGCACCGTCGTCAGGTCCCAGGGGTTGCGTGACGGCCCGAATGCGGAGTTCTCGGTGGAGGACCCCATCGCGAACTCGTCCATGTTGGTCTTGCCGAGGATCACGACCCCAGCCGAGCGCAGCCTGGCCGTGATGGTCGCGTCATAGGGTGGCTGCCAGCCTGCGAGAATCTTCGACCCGCATGTGGTCGGCATGTCGACCGTCGTGAAGACATCTTTGAGCGCGAGCGGAACCCCGGCCAGCGGGCCGAGCGGCTGCCCGGCGGCGCGCCGTTCGTCGACGGTGCTGGCCGCCGCAAGCGCGCCCTCGGCTGCCACATGCAAGAAGGCGCGGACGTGGACGTCTGTCTCCTTGATCCGGTCTAGGTGGGCGCTGGTCAACTCGACCGCCGAGATCTCCCCGGCCGCCACGGCTGCCGCCATTTCCGCCGCGGTCATCCTGATCAGGTCGCTGTCGGAAGCCATCGTCAGTCCTCCGTCAGGATCCTGGGCACCTTGAAGCGTCCCATCTCGGCCGCGGGCGCCTGGGCGAGCACGACCTCCGCGCTCAGGCAGGGCCAAAGGACGTCCTCGCGGAAGACGTTGGACAGCTCGGCCGCGTGCGTAGTCGGCGGAATCCCGGCCGCCGCGACTTCCTGAACCCGGGCGACCGCGCCGATGATCACGTCGAGCTGGCCGGCGAACCGGTCAAGCTCGTCATCAGTCAGCGCCAGCCTGGACAGCATGGCGAGGTGGGCTACTTCATCGCGGGTTATGGACACCCCGACATCCTAGGACCGTGCACCGGAACTGCCGAACGCAATACGGGCCCGCTGACGTCAAACGACTACCGCAGGTCAGGTGCTCGGGAGCACCTGCGCCAGCGTCACGGGGGCGGGTTGCTCAGCTCCCCTGTACGTCTCCGCCGCCACCTGGTCAGGCTGGTGCGCGACCTGGCGGGCCTGCTCGATGGGCTGGCGCGTGTGCCGCCCGGGTCCTGCCAGGTCGGCGGGTTCTGCCGCACCTGCTGGCGGCTCGCCGACATCCGAAGGCGTCGCCGCCTCCTTGACCCGCTGCTCGAAGAGCCATGCGGTGGCGATGGAAGCGTCCATCGGCCTGGCGAAGTGCCAGCCCTGGGCGCCATCGCAGCCGATCACACGCAGCGTGGCCGCCGTACCGTTGGTCTCGACTCCCTCGCCGATCGACCTGATGCCGAGCGACTGCGCAAGCCTGACCAGGGATTTGACCGTCATCGTCTTCTCAGTGCTGCTCGGCAGGCCAGCGACCAGCGCCGGGTCGAGCTTGACCTCGCTGATCCCGAGCCTGGTCAGCTGCGCGAGCGATGAGTAGCCGGTGCCGAAGTCATCAAGGCTGATGCCCACGCCCAGCGACGCCAGCTCAGATACCGCGGCTGCGGCCTGGGCCGGCTTGCCCGCCAGCACCTGCTCGTTGATGTCCAGCCGCAAGGCGTCAGGCGGAAGGTCGTGCCGCTGCAGCGCCTGAGTGATCATCTCGCTGAGATGAATGCTGTGCAGGTCCCGGGCGGGGAGGTTGACGCAGACCTGAACCGGCATGCCGTCGGCCCACCAGATGGCGGTCTGGCGCAACGCCATGTCAAGGACCTGCTCGGTCATGTCGGTGATCAGGTGCGACTGCTCGGCGAGACTGATGAACTCGGCCGCCGCCAGCAGGCCCTTGGTGGGATGCTGCCATCTGGCCAGTGCCTCCATGCCGATGGTCTTCAGGTCGGTCAGCCGCACCTTGGGCTGGTAGTGAAGCTCGATCTCGCCGCGCATCACCGCTGTCCGCAGGTCGCTGGCGAGCGCGAGGCGCTCGGCGGAGTTGCGGTCGGCGTCCGGGGTGTAGCGCTCGATCCCGCTGTGCCGTTCCTTGGCCAGGTACATGGCGACGTCGGCGCGCTGCATCAGCTGCTCGAAACCGCTTGCGTCGTCCGGGTAGATCGCGATCCCGACGCTGGCTTCCACCTGGAACGTCATGGCCTCCAGGCGCACGGGCTCGGCAAGTGCGGCCCGTAGCCGAGAGGCGACCTCGCGCGCCGCGCCGGCTTCCTTGACCGACGGCAGCAGCACAGCGAACTCGTCACCTCCGAGGCGGGCGACCACGTCGCCCGGGCGGACGCTGTGCTCGATCCGGTGCGCGACGATCTGCAGCAGCCGGTCGCCGACGGCGTGGCCGAGAGTGTCGTTGACCTGCTTGAGGCCCGTGGATCGGTCAAGATCGATCAGCAGGAAGCCCGCCTTGGCGCCGTCGCTCCCGACCCTGGCCAGAGTTTCGCCGCCGCGCTTGGCGAGGAGCTTGCGGTTCAGCAGGCCCGTCAGCTCGTCGTGATTGGCCTGATGGTCACGCTGCACGGACTTCGCGGCGCTGAAGTACACAGCTGCGAGCGGGAAGGCGAGCAGCGCGACGATGTAGGGCGATTTCGTGTGCATGGCCAGCACGACGAGCAGCGCGGTGGTGAACAGAACCAGGTGCACGGCCGCCTGGAACGGCAGCTTCGCCCGGACCACGGATATCAGCGACGTCCGTGTGAGCAGCGAGATCGCGCCCATGACGAGGAAGAAGTTGACTACGAAGTAAGCAAGGCCGGCCAGCAGCAGGATCGGCAGCGTGTCGTTGTTAATCGGCAGCATGCCGTTCGGAAGCTGCAAAGTGCCATTCACCTTATGCGCCGGCCCCAAACCAAGCGGGAACCCGCGGGCCAGCAAAACCAGCTCGGCCGCGCCCATGCTCAAGCTGACCTGTGCCGCGTTGAAGGCGACCCGGTGCGGGGAGTGCCTGGCGAGCCCCACCAGAACGATCGCAGCAGCTCTGAGCAGCACCGCGATCGGGAATCCCCAGTAGAGCAGGACCGCCAGCGTAATCGTGCGCGCAATGGCGGGGGAATCGGATCCTCTCCGGCCGGGAGTGGCCAGCGGCCATATCTCAGCGACCAGGATCATTGCCGCCACCACCCAGAACATCGGGTCATGCAGCAGCGATTTCAGGTCGGGCGATTGCAGAGGCGGCAAATGGATCACCGCCGCGCCGAGCACGGCAGCTCCGGCGAACGAGACGGCGGTGAGGTATATCCACGGCGGTGAGCCGAAACGCGGTACGACGTCGCGCGTATCTTCGGGGTTCTTCATCGCGTCCTCACGGGCGCCGGGGGGTCAACCGGGTGGGGGTGCCGGTTTAGTGGTTCTGTCAGGCAGCGTAGCTGGCAACCGCACTTGACGAAGCCATACGCATACTATCTGTTACGAACCGCCTTGTCGTAGTTAAGCAACTACAGATTGCGAAGTTTCCTGGTAGCGCGCGCGGACAGAATCCGCAGCTGCGACCAGGGAATTTAACTCTGGCCAGCCCTGCACCTTGGGTCCCACCGACACCAGCGGAAGGTTACGATCCGGCAACAGCGGCTTCGGTCGCCGCGGCGGGCCCGGCTGTCAGCAACGTCCTGAGGCCATGCTCGTCGAGCACCGGCACACCAAGCGATTCCGCCTTATCGAGCTTCGAGCCCGGATTCTCGCCGGCAACCACGTAGCTCGTCTTTTTGGAAACCGACCCTGACACTTTCCCGCCCTGCGCCTGAATGGCTTCGGCGGCCTCGTCTCTCGTATAGCCGCCGAGCGTACCGGTGAGGACGACGGTCAGACCGGCCAGCGGCCCGCCGCCCTTCCCTTCGCCGAGCGTGAACCCGGCGAAGTCCGGGTCGGCGAGCCGGACGCCCGCCTCACGCCACTTGGCGACGATCGCCTGATGCCAGTCAACCGCGAACCAGTCGATGATCGAGCCGGCGATCGTCGGGCCAACCTCGTCGACCAGCATCAGCGTCTCCGAGGGCGCGGACGCGATGGCCTCGACCGACCCGAAGGCGGCCGCCAGCGCACGCGCCGCTGTCGGCCCGACGTGCCTGATCGACAAGGCCACGAGCACGCGCCATAGCGGGCGGTTCCGCGCCTCGTCCAGGTTCCTGAGCAGGCTTGTCGCGTTGGCGGTGAGCTCGCCGCCGATGGTTACGAAGAAGGGGCACTGCCTGATCTGGTCAGCGGTCAGCGAGAACAGGTCGCCCTCATCACTGACCAGTCCGGCATCCAGCAGGGCAGAAGCGGCCTCGTAGCCGAGCACCTCGATGTCGAATGCACCTCGGCCGGCTAGGTGGAACAGCCGCTCCCGCAATTGCGCGGGGCAGGACCTGGTGTTCGGGCACCGCCAGTCGACCTCGGTGACCTCCCTGGCGAGGGTCGTTCCGCAGCTCGGGCAGGACTGCGGGAAGACGAACTCGCGCTCCTCGCCGGTGCGCAAGTCAAGCACCGGCCCGACCACCTCAGGGATGACATCACCGGCCTTACGGAGCACGACCATGTCGCCGATCAGCACGCCCTTGCGCGCGATCTCATCGACGTTGTGCAAGGTCGCCCGCTCCACCGTCGAGCCGCTGACCTTGACGGGCGTCATCACGGCGAACGGCGTCACCCGGCCGGTCCTGCCGACATTCACGCGGATGTCGAGCAACCGGGTCGTGACCTCCTCTGGCGGGTATTTGTAGGCGATCGCCCAGCGGGGAGCCCTGCTGGTGAAGCCGAGCGCCTCCTGCACGGCGATCGAATCGAGCTTCACCACGACCCCATCGATCTCATAGGGCGGGTCGTGCCTGTGCTCGGCGTAGTGAGCGATATACCCGCGTACCCCGTCAATGTCGGCCGCGACCTGGTACAGCTCGCTGACCGGCAGTCCCCACTCGCGGAGCTGGTCATACCAGCCCGACTGACTGGTCGGCCGGTCTTGCCGCTCCCCCTCGATCGCGCCGACGCCGTGCAGGATCAATCCAAGCGGCCTGGTGGCGGTGACGGCGGGATCTTTCTGCCGGAGCGAGCCCGCCGCGGTGTTGCGAGGATTCACGTAGGGCGGCTTTCCCGCGGCCGCCTGCCGCTCATTCAGCTCGTGAAACGCATGGACGGGCAGGAACACCTCGCCCCTGACCTCGAGCGTTGATGGCCAACCAGATCCGCTGAGCCGGGCCGGAGCTGCCGCGATGGTCCGGACGTTCGCGGTGACGTCCTCGCCCGTCACGCCGTCGCCTCTGGTGGCGGCCCTGGCCAGGGAACCGTTGCGGTAGACCAGGTCGACGGCGAGCCCGTCGATCTTCAGCTCGCACAAGAACGGCCCGGTGCCGCCTAGCCGCTCAGCCCTGGCGTACCAGTTGTCGAACTCGGCCGCGGAGAATGCGTTGTCGAGGCTGAACAGCCGGGTCAGGTGCTGAACTGGCGCGAAGCCGGCCGCGACCGCGTCGCCAACCCGCTGGGTCGGCGAGTCGGGCGTGCGCAGGTCAGGGTAGTCCTCCTCAAGCTGACGCAGCTCACGCATCAGCTCGTCGTATTCGGCGTCGGAAATCACCGGCGCATCGAGCACGTGGTAGCGGTGATTGTGCTCGGTGACCTGGTCGACCAGGTCGGCATGCCGGTGCTTGGCTTGGTCGTCGGCCTGATTTACCTCGACGCCGTCAGCCGCCTCGGTGGCGATCTCGGCCGCTTCGGAGTCCTCTGGTCCGGTCACCGCACTCCTTCTTCGATCATCTCCGGCAGCAGGCGCGCGACCTCCTGGCAGTGCGCGAGCGATTCCCTGGCCCGTCCTGGCGACAAGCCGGCCAGCCCGCACGCCGGAGTGATGATGACCTGTTCGGCGAGGCCTCCTAGCGGGAGCCCGATCCGGTCCCACAGCCGGATTACATCGGTGGCATGATCCTCTGGGCGGGCAGGACGGCCATTTCCCGCCTCCGTAGCCGGCACCGCGCCGATAGCGCAGCCGAGCCCGGCCTCGGCGATCTCGCCGATCGCGTCCTCGTCAGAACGGCGGATGAGCGCGAGGTCGAATGAGACACCCCTGGCGCCTGAGGCCGCGATCAGGCTCCACGGCACGTCCGCGGCACAGCAATGGACGATGGTGGACGCTTGCGTTTGCTCCAGTACCGAGCGCAGGTGATCAGCTGCCACGGGCTCGTCGACCGCGGACACCCGGCGCAGCCCGCTCGCGGTCGGCACCGAGCCAGCCAGCACGCCCGGCAGGACTGGCTCGTCGAACTGCACGATCAGCTCGGCGCCAGGCACTCGGCGCCGGACATCGGCGGCGTGCGCCGCGGCACCCTCTGCCAGCGATGCGGCCAGATCGGCAACGGCACCGGCGTCGGCGAGCGCCGGTTCCATACTGCGGGTCAGCGTCAGCGAGGCTGCGAGCGTCCACGGTCCGCACAGCTGGATCTTGAACGCGCCGGCGAAGCCGCCCGCCGCCGCTACCAGCGCGTCGAGATCGGCTTCGAGCAGGCCGCTCGCACGGCCCAGATCGCGGCCGCGCCGCTCGGCTAGCCGCCAGCCGCTCGCCGTGGTCTCCACCGGCATATCGACCAGCAAGGCGGCCGTTCGCCCGATCATGTCGGCCCCAGGACCCCTGCCTGGAAGCTCCGGCAGGAACGGAAGGTCCGGCACCTCGCCGAAGACGACGGCGAGGGTCTCGGCCGCATCTGTGCCTGGCATCGAGCCCACGCCGGTCGCGCTGCGCGCGGGCCAGGGAAATGGCACCTGTTGGCTCACCGGGACATCCTAGCGAGCGGCTATGTCACGCAGCCGCCGTCGGCGCTCGGGTTCGACGCCGCGACGCCGGCGCGCACGGGACGGCCTCACCAGCCCGCAAGGACGGTCTCTATCAGCCAGGCTTAGCCTCGGGCGCGCGCTCGCTCCAGCGAGGCCGTCGCCGCGATCGTTCCCGATGCAAGGACGAGGTCACCGTCGTAGAGCACGGCGGCCTGACCCTTGGCCACTCCTCGTGCCGGGCTGTGCAGCGCGATTCGCAGGGCATCGTCGGCCAGCGAGCAGGTGGCCGGGAACGTATCGCCGTGCGCGCGAAGCTGGACCGTCGCGTTGATCGGGCCGGCCGGCGGCGCGCAGCCAGTCCAGACCGGCCGTACGGCGGTGATCTCATCGACGTCGAGCTCTTCGGCCGGACCAACCTTGACGGTGTTGGAAACCGGCTCGATGTCAAGCACGTACCGCGGCCTGCCGTCCGAGGCCGGCGTATCGATTCGCAGGCCGCGTCGCTGCCCAACGGTGTAGCCGAAGCTGCCCTGGTGGCTGCCGATGACGGCGCCGTCGCGATCGACGATCGGCCCCGGAGTCGAGCCCAGCCGTCCGGCGAGGAAACCGCGGGTGTCGCCGTCAGCGATAAAGCAAACGTCGTGACTGTCCGGCTTGTCCGCAACGGCCAAGCCGCGCTCCGCAGCCTCGGCGCGCACCTGCGCCTTGGTGCTATCACCGAGCGGGAACATGGCGCGGCCGAGCTGATCGCCGGTCAGCACGGCGAGCACGTAGGACTGGTCCTTTGACAGATCCACGCTCCGCGCCAGGCGCGGCGGCTGCCCGGGCCCGGCGGGCCGGAGCCTGGCGTGGTGACCGGTACAGACCGCGTCGAAGCCGAGCGCTACGGCGCGGTCGAGGACGGCCGAGAACTTGATCTTCTCGTTGCAGCGCAAGCACGGATTGGGAGTGTTGCCGCGCGCGTACTCGGCGACAAAGTCGTCCACGACATCGGCGGCGAAGCGCTCGGCCATGTCCCAGACGTAGAACGGAATCCCGATCACGTCGGCGGCCCGCCTGGCGTCCCTGGCGTCCTCGAGCGTGCAGCAGCCGCGAGCGCCTGACCGGTAGGAACGCGGATTGGCCGACAGCGCCAGGTGGACCCCGGTCACCTCGTGGCCAGCCGCTGCCGCTCGCGCGGCGGCGACGGCCGAGTCAACGCCGCCCGACATGGCGGCCAGGACACGCATGCCGCTCACCGCGCCGCTGTGCCCGATGCATGCGCGGTGGCCTGCCTGCCCGCGCGCCTTGCCCGCTCGACTACCTCGGCGATGGCCGCCCCCAGCGCGTCCACGTCGGACGGCGAGCTGGTACGGCCGAAACTGAACCGAAGCGAGCCGCGCGCCCTGCCGCGGTCGGCACCCATCGCGAGCAGGACGTGACTGGGCTCGGCCACGCCTGCCGTGCAGGCCGAGCCGGTCGAGCAGGCGATTCCCTTAGCGTCCAGCAGCATCAGCAGCGCATCGCCCTCGCAGCCGGGGAACGAGAAGTGCGCGTTGCCTGGCAATCTGAGCGCGCCAGGCGGCGGGCCGTTGAAGATCGCGTCCGGCACGACGGCGCGCACCCGGTCGATCAGGAGGCCGCGCAATGAGCCGAGTCGTGCCGCATGCTCCTCACGGTCGGCCACGGTCCGCTCGACCGCGACGGCGAATGCCCTGATCGCAGCGGCATCGAGGGTGCCTGACCGAACGTCGCGCTCCTGGCCCCCGCCGTGCAGGACCGGCACCGGGTCATCGGCGGCCCTCGCCAGCAGCAGAGCGCCTGCACCGACGGGCCCGCCCAGCTTGTGCCCCGTAACGGTCAGCGCGGTAGCCCCGCTAGCCGCCAGGCTCACGGGCAGCTGCCCAGCGGCCTGAACAGCATCGCTGTGGAACGGGATGCCGTACTCGGCGGCCACGACAGCAAGCTCCGCGATCGGCTGGATGGTTCCGACCTCGTTGTTGGCCCACATGACGCTGATCAGCGCCACGCCGGCCGGGTCGCGCTCGATCGCCTCACGCAGCGCGGCAGGGCTGAGATAGCCAGCACTGTCCACCGGCAGCCAGTCGACGCTGGCCCCCTCGTGCTCGCCGAGCCACTGGACGCTGTCCATGACGGCGTGATGCTCGATCGCCGTGGCCAGGACGCGCCTCCGCGACCGGGCACCCGGTCCCGCCTGCCGCGCCCAGTACATGCCCTTCACGGCCAGATTGTCGGCTTCCGTGCCGCCGCTAGTGAAGACCACCTCGCTGGGGCGAGCGCCGAACGCCTGAGCGATCTGCTCGCGTGACTCTTCGACGACGCGGCGGGCGCGGCGGCCCGCATTATGCAGCGAGGACGGATTGCCGATATGTGCAAGCTCCTCCGTCATCGCGGCAAGCGCCTCTGGCAGCATGGGCGTCGTGGCCGCGTGGTCGAGATAGACCAGCGTGCCATTCCGTGCGCCGGCGTCGGCGGATGCGGGGTTCACCATGATGATTCAAGCCTAACGGGAACCTCGGACCACCGGGCCGCGCCAGGTTTCGCGGGCTCAGCCGGAACGCTTGTCGATCTCCTCGACCAGCTGCGGGACCACCTTGAACAGGTCGCCCACGACACCGAAGTCGGCAAGCTCGAAGATCGGCGCCTCGGGATCCTTGTTGACCACCATGATCGTCTTCGAGGTCTGCATGCCGGCCCGGTGCTGGATCGCCCCTGAGATCCCGACAGCCACGTAAAGCTGCGGCGAAACCGTCTTGCCTGTCTGGCCGACCTGGAACTGATGCGGATACCAGCCCGCGTCGGTGACAGCGCGAGAGGCTCCCACCGCTGCCCCGAGGGAGTCAGCCAGCTTCTCGATCAGCGCCATGTTGTCAGCCGAGCCGACGCCGCGGCCGCCGGAGACGACGATAGAGGCCTCGGTCAGTTCCGGCCTGGCTCCGCGCTGCTGCACCACCCGATCGGTGATCTTCGCCTGCTTCGCAGCGTCGCTGACCGTGATGCTGACCGGCTCGATGGCCGCCTCGCCGGAGGCTGCCTCGGGGCTGATCGCGTTCGGCCGGACCGCGATGATCGGGGTGCCGGTGCGTACCTTGGCCGTGACGTTGATGGCTCCACCGAAGATCACCTGGTCCGCGGTCATGTCGTCATCCAGGCCGACGACGTCGGTGAGGATCCCCCACCCCGTCTTGACGGCCAGGCGACCGCCGACCTCGCGGCCCTCCGCAGTGTTGGCCACCAGCACGGCGGCCGGCGACTTCTGCGCGGCCAGCTCGGCAAGCAATTCAGCCTTCGGCGCCACAACGTAATCGTCATACTCCGGCCCTGCGGCGACGTAGACCTTCGCGGCCCCGTATTCGGCAAGCCTGGCCTGCGCGGCTTCCGCGCCAGGGCCGGTCCACACCACTGCGGGCTCGCCGAACCTGCGCGCCAGCGTCACAAGTTCCAAGGTGACCTTCTTGACGGTCTCACCGTCGTGCTCGGCGAGTACCAGAATCTCAGCCATCGTCGGCAGCCCTCTCAGCCTTCGTCAACCTAAGCCCTGATCAGATGAACTTGCGGCCGGCGAGGAACTCCGCCGCCTTGCTGCCGCCGTCGCCGTCGTCGGTCACGATCGTGCCCGCCTGCCTCGGCGGGCGCTTGGCGAAGCTCAGCACCTCGCTGGCCGCGTTGGCCAGGCCGACCTGTCCGGCATCGATGCCGATGTCGGCCGCGGTCAGGGTCTGCACTGGCTTCTTCTTCGCGGCCATGATCCCCTTGAACGACGGGTAGCGGGGCTCGTTGATCTTCTCGACGACGCTGACCACCGCGGGCAGGGTGGCCTCGACGGTGTCGTAGCCGTAGTCGGCAAGCCGGTTGATCGTGATCGACTTACCGTCGATCTCCACCTTGCTCGCGTACGACAGCTGCGGCACGCCCAGCCGCTCCGCCAGCATCGCAGGGACCACGCCGGTGCGCGCGTCCGTCGACTCCGAGCCGAGGATGATCAGATCGAACCCGATCTGGCTGAGCACGGCCGCGAGCGCGGCCGATGTGGCCAGCACATCAGAGCCCGCGAGCGCGTCATCGACGAGATGGACGGCCTTGTCGGCGCCCATCGACAGGGCCTTGCGGATCGACTCGGTGGCCCGCTCCGGGCCCATCGACAAGATGGTCACCTCGCCGCCGTGGGCCTCGGCCTGCCGGAGGCCCTCTTCAATCGCGAACTCATCGAGCTCGTTAATGACGGCATCGGCGGCGTCCCGGTCAAGCGTGGAGTCCGACTCCCTGAGCGTGCGCTCGGACCACGTGTCGGGTACCTGCTTCACGCAGACGACGATGTTCATGACCGGCGGCCTACCTCCCTGTTGCTAGCCCGCGCAGGATATCCAGCGCTAGCCCGCGCAGAATATCGCCCTGTATGTTACTAGCTAGTAGCTTATCTACTGTTCCTCGGCCCGGCGTTCGGCCAGCGCAACGACGTTGGCGAGCAGCATCGCCCGAGTCATCGGCCCGACCCCGCCCGGAACCTTCGCCAGATGCCCCGCGACGTCCGCCACGTCCGGGTGAACGTCGCCGACCAGCCCAGATTCGGTGCGCGTGATCCCCACGTCGAGCACGGCTGCCCCGCGCTTGATCATGTCCGCGGTGAGCAGATGCGGCTTACCTGCGGCAACCACCACGATGTCCGCGTTCCGCGTATGGGCTCTTAGATCCCTCGTTCCGGTGTGACAGAGGGTCACCGTGGCGTTCTCGCTGCGCCTGGTCAGCAGCAGCCCGAGCGGGCGGCCGACGGTGACGCCGCGGCCGACGACCGTGACATCGGCTCCGGCAATCGGCACTTCGTACCTGCGCAGCAGCTCGACTATGCCGAGCGGCGTGCACGGCAGCGGGGCTGGCTCGCCGAGCACCAGCCGGCCGAGGTTCATCGGGTGCAGGCCATCGGCGTCCTTATCGGGATCCATCAGCTCAAGCACGGGCTGGCTGCGCAGGCCGTCGGGCAGCGGCAGCTGCACGATGAAGCCGGTGCACGACGGATCGGCGTTAAGCTCAGCGACGACGTCCTGCACCTGCTGCTGCGTGGCTGTCGCCGGCAGGTCCCTGCGGATGCTGGCGATGCCGACCTGCGCGCTGTCCCTGTGCTTACCTGCCACATAGACGGCGCTGCCGGGGTCATCGCCAATGAGCACGGTTGCCAGGCCTGGAACGATGCCACGGGCGGCCAGCTTCGCCACGCGCTCGGTAAGTTCCGCGCGGATCGCGGCGGCCGTGGCCTTTCCATCAAGGATGATCGCGGTCACTGGCTCATTCTGCCCGTCCCGGCCGCGCCGGGCGACTCACCCCTCCCAACCGAACCCGCCTGGCCAGGCCAACTTTCACAATCGTGGTGGATTTTCAGTACATCTGCTGAGAATCCACCACGATCACGAAGGTCACGGCGCGCCCGGGGGCGTCAGTGCCAGAAGTGCCGGACGCCGGTGAAGTACAGGCTCAGCCCGACGGCGTCAGCGGCCGCGATCACCTGGTCGTCCCTGACCGACCCGCCAGGCTCGGCAACCGCCCGCACCCCGGCGTCGGCCAGCACCTGCAGCCCATCGGGGAACGGGAAGTACGCATCGCTGGCTGCGACCGCCCCGGCGGACCGGTCGCCCGCCCTGGTCACCGCCAGCCGGGCCGCGTCAACGCGGTTGACCTGGCCCATGCCGATCCCGACCGACGCCAGCCCCGAGGCGAGCAAGATCGCGTTGGACTTGACGCTCCGGCATGCCCGCCACGCGAACTCCAGATCGGCCAGCGCGGCGCCGTCGACCGCGGGCCCGGCCGCGAGCCGCCAGCCCGCCGCGCGATCGCCTGGCTCAGAAACCGTGTCGGGCGACTGCATGAGCAGCCCACCGCCGATCTGCCGCCACTCGACACCCGCCGCGCCGCGATCCTCGGGCCGCGCACAGCGGAGCAGCCGCTGGTTCTTCTTTTTCGTCAGGATCTCCAGCGCCGCCGGCTCATAGCCAGGAGCGACGATGACCTCGGTGAAGATGTCGGCGATCTGAGCGGCCAGCTCGGCGGTGACTGGGCGGTTCGCCGCGATCACGCCGCCGAACGCGGACACGGGATCGCACGCGTGCGCCTTGCGATGGGCATCCGCGACGTCGGCTCCGACAGCGATTCCGCAGGGATTGGAATGCTTCATTATCGCAACGCAAACGCCCTCGAAATCGCCCACAGCACGCCAGGCCGCATCGGCGTCGACGTAGTTGTTGTACGACATCGCTTTGCCAGCCAGCAGCTCGGCCGTGGCGACACCGGATGCGGGGCCCGTGCCGGATGCCAGGTAGAGCGCGGCCCGCTGATGCGGGTTCTCGCCATAACGCAGGACGTCGCGCCGGTCCCACACCGCTGCCGCAACGTCCGGCCAGCCGGTATCGGTCGCGACCTGATCCGGCGCGTACGCCGAGGCGAACCACGACGCGACGGCGGCATCATAACGCGCCGTGTGCGCGAAAGCCTCGGCCGCGAGCCTCCGCCGCTGCTCCAGCGTGAACCCGCCAGCGGCAACTGCCGCTGCTGCCGATTCGTATGCGTCCGGGCTGGTGATGACCGCGACGTTCGCGTGATTCTTCGCGGCCGCCCGCACCATCGCCGGTCCGCCGATGTCGATCTGCTCCACGCACTCGGCAGGCTCGGCGCCGCTCGCCACTGTCTCGGTGAACGGATACAGGTTGGACACGAGCAGCTGGAATGGTGCGATCTTGAGCTCATCGAGTTGATCCCGGTGAGCCTCGTCGCCGACGTCGGCAAGCAGGCCCGCGTGGATGTTCGGGTGCAGCGTCTTGACCCTGCCGCCAAGGCACTCTGGGAACCCGGTCACCGACTCGACCGGCGTGACGGGAACGCCAGCAGCCATGACGGCCTGGGCGGTGCTGCCCGTGGACACGATCTCGACGCCTGCTTCGTGCAGCGCCCGCGCCAGCCGATCAAGGCCGGTCTTGTCGTAGACGCTGATGATGGCCCGCTGGATGGCCACCCGGCTCACTGCTGCGCTCCAGGCGGGCCGATCCTCACGGTGCGGTCCGACACCGACCAGCCATTGGCCAGCATGGCGGCGACCGTTTCCACCAGCAGGACGCGCTCTGCCGACTTGATCCGCTCGGTCAAGCTCGCCTCGTCGTCGTCATCGTGTACCGGGACGGCCTGCTGAGCTATCACCGGGCCGCTGTCCAGCCCCGCGTCCACCAGGAAGACGGTGCAGCCGGTGACCTTCACGCCGTAGGCGAGGGCATCACGGACGCCGTGCATGCCTGGGAAAGAAGGCAGCAGTGCGGGATGGGAGTTAATGCACCTGCTGGCGAACTCATCGAGGAACGCCGGGCCGAGCAGCTTCATGAACCCGGCAGAGATGACCAGGTCAGGCTGGTATCCGGCGCAGATCTCGGTGAACGCCTTGTCCCAGTCGGCGCGTTCGGCATAGTCGCCCACCCGGCAGACGAACGTCGTGATGCCGGCGGCTTCGGCCCTGCTGAGCGCACGGGTGCCGTGCCGGTCCGATCCGACCGCGGCGATGTCGGCGCCGAGCGAGCCAGCCTGACAGGCATCGACAAGCTGCTGCAGCAGCGTCCCCTCGCCCGACGCCAGCACAACCAGGCGTGACCGCATGAGGCCACGATAGACGGGAAACCTGGGCCGTCGAACGTGGCGGGCCGGTCCCCGTCCAAGCATCGGCTGTCGGGATCTGGCGCGCGCGGGGGCGTACTCTTGGCGGGCCGACCGGATCCCGCAACCGCCGTAGTCGTTCGGCTCGCCCGGTGCGAGCGTCGCGTCGCTGCGCGTAGGAGGCGTCGGTAACTAGTGATGGAATAGGACGGAGCGCAGGAAAACACCGGCCGACGGAGGAATGGCACTGCCCGGCGACATCAACTCACCATCAGCTCCTGGCGACCCTGACCCGCATGGCCGCCCGGGTCAGATCGAGGATGCTCGCCCGGCCGATGCCTCTCGCCCGGCCGATGCCGCAAACACGTCCCATGAGGAACCCGGGAGCCTGCCCGGCCTGCCGAAACTGTTCTTCGCTGCCGAAGATCTCCGGCATGCAGAGGCCGGCCAGCAGAACGGACAAAGCCAGTCGGCCGGCGGGGCCGCAGCAGGTCAGGAAGCCAACACCGGGGAACCGGCCCAGCGCCTGTCCACAGGCGCCGCGAGACAGGCGGGCGACGCTGGCCAATCAGGCGGCCCAGACCAGCCGGGCAGCGTCGGGCAGCCTGGGGATGCCAGCCCGCAAAAGGGATTCGATCCTCGAGGCAACTTCGGGCAGCCGCAGAGGCCCGGCCTCGGTCAACGCCACTCTCCTGGCCGGCCCGCACAGCGGCAGCCCGGCCGATCGCAGCGACCGCTGCCGAGCAAGCCGCCGGACCGCGAGCTCCGGCACCGCGCGCTCGCCTCGCTCGTGCTCAGCATTCTCGCGCTGGTCGCGCTGCTCGGGCTGGGCGGCGATCTGCACCGCGGCGTGTACCTGCTGATCTTCAGCGCAGTCGTCGGGATCGGGTCGTGCGTCATCGGAATCACGGCCGTGGTGAAGGCGAGGAAGACCGGCTGCTACCGGCCGCGCGGTTCGATCGGCGGGATAGTGCTCGGCGCGATGGCCGCCGTCCTGTCGATTCCGATCCTGGCGACCTACCTGGCTTTCCCGCGTCAGGTGGACAACTACGTCAAGTGCCTGAACCAGAACCCCTCAGGCAACGAGCAGAGCTGCATGGACAAGTTCTACAAGTCGATCCACCTGGGGTGGTCAGCCACGGATTATGCGCGTGACGGCCGGATTACCGAATAGGTCAACTGCACGAACGCTTTTCGGCTTCCGCTTCGGCACTGACGCGTCCGCCTCAGGCACCACGGCGGCTGAGCATGCGAGCTGGTGTCGCGCCATCAGTGACGTCATCGCCAGTTCCGGCCTGAGTCCGCAGGAACATGCTGAGGCTGAGAGCTGATGCAGAAACGGGTCCCTGACGGCGGCTGCCTACGAGGCCCTGCGGAACTCCGGTGGTTTCGCCTTGGTCAGCCTCATCATCACGCGCGACGCGGGCAGTGCTTTTGCATTCGGCGATCGTGCGGGCGGTCAAGCCGCCTATGCGGTGACGCTAATGTTGCTGGCCGGTGAGCCGATCAGCGTGGCCAGACTGGAAAGGGCCTCGGTGCGCGAGCGGTAGTAGACCCAGACGCCGCGCTTTTCGCGGTCCAGCAGCCCGGTCTCGTGCAGCACCTTCAGGTGGTGGCTGATCGTGGGCTGTGATAGGTCGAAGGCGCCGGTCAGGTCGCAGACGCACGCCTCGCCACCTGGATGGCTAGCGATCAGGGAGATGAGGCGCAGCCGGACCGGGTCGGCGAGCGCCTTCAACAGCGGTGCGACCTGTTGCGCCTGCTCGGCAGTCAGCGGTTCCTGCGAGAGCGGCGGACAGCATGCGGCCGCATCTACCACCTGCAGGAGGTCCAGAGACTTCGACATGCATCTATATTGACAGACACCTATCTCCATGGCAAGCTGACGTTCAGACAGACATAGACGTGCATCAATGTTCGGAGGTATCTCATGTCGCGCATCCAGCTCGCGCTCAACGTCGAGGACATCGACGAGTCGGTGGCCTTCTACAGCAAGCTTTTCGGCACCGAGCCCGCCAAACGGCGTCCGGGCTACGCCAACTTCGCGGTCGCAGAGCCTCCGCTGAAGCTTGTGCTGCTGGAGAACTCCGGTCAGGGCGGAAGCCTTAACCATCTTGGCATCGAGGTCGCCGACACCGATGTTGTCGATTCGGAGCAGAGGAGGCTCGCGGCGGCCGGCCTGGCGTCGGTCGAGGAGCGGGATACCACCTGCTGCTACGCCAAGCAGGACAAGTTCTGGGTCCAGGGCACCCCGCACGGCGAGCGCTGGGAGATCTACACCGTGAAGGAAGACAGCCCGACCTTCTGGGGAGAGGGCGACGAGAAGCGGTGGGAGGCCGTCGAGACGGCGCTCGACGCCGACGAGGCGAGGTGCTGTGGCTCCGAAACCGCACCCGCCAGCGAATCAGCCGAGTCGATCGCTAAGTGCTGCTAGGTCCTCCTCAGCGCAGGCGGATCTCGACCGGTCCGCGACGAGGGCATTATCAGACAAGGACGTACCGAAGTGAGTTCTGTTCGGACTC
Source organism: Streptosporangiaceae bacterium (assembly GCA_036258115.1). Classification (GTDB taxonomy): domain Bacteria; phylum Actinomycetota; class Actinomycetes; order Streptosporangiales; family Streptosporangiaceae; genus Chersky-822. Next base: position 22,046 of record DATAEH010000266.1, on the reverse strand, counting down.
GGCGCCAGGATGCCGGTCCGGTGGTCGTGATAGGCGCCGGTCAGTCCGGCCTCGCCGCCGTCCGTGCTCTCCTCGACCATGACCTCGAGCCGCTGGTCCTGGAGGCGGGTAATCGCGCGGCGGGATCATGGCCGTGCTACTACGACAGCCTGATGGCGTTCTCGCCGGCAGGCTTCAGTTCGCTGCGAGGCATGTCGTTCCCCGGCCACTCCGACCACTATCCCGCGCGGGATGAGGTAGCCAGCTACCTAGAGCGGTACGCGGCGAGGCTGGGCGTTGACATCATCACTAGATCCCGTGTGGTGACGGTCGGCCGGCGCGGCCGGGGATTCGTGGTCATCACAGCTGACGGGAGCCAGTTCCTGGCCGCCGGGGTGGTGGCGGCAAGCGGCTCCTTTTCCAGCCCGCATCGCCCCGCCTTCACCGGACAGGAGGCCTTCAAAGGCGAGGTGTTGCATGTGGCCGATTACCGCAACCCGGCGGCCTACGCGGGGCAGCGGGTGATCGTGGCCGGCGCGGGCGACTCGGCCGCCCAGGTCGCCAACGAGCTCGCGCCCGTCGCCGAGGTGACGCTTGCAGCCAGGCATCCTCTCCGGTTCATGCCGCAGCGCATCGGCGGCCAGGATGTCCATTACTGGCTGCACGCGACCGGCTTCGACTCACTTCCCGCCGGATGGCTGGACAAGATCGCGGGGGGTAGCGTGATCACCGACAGCGTCGGTTTCCGGCAGACCCTTGCTGAGGGCCTGCTCGATGTCCGCCCGATGTTCACCGGGTTCGACGGGGACCAGGTTGTCTGGGGGCACGGCGAGCGGGAGCGCGCAGATACGGTCATCCTGGCCACCGGCTACCGGCCCAGCCTCGGTTACCTCCGCGATCTCGGCGCCCTGGACGCCAGCGACGCTCCGCTGCACGTGGGCGGGGTCTCTACCAGCCAGCTCGGGCTGGTGTATCTAGGCTTGGAGTTCCAGCGCTCTTTTTCGTCAAATACTCTGCGCGGCGTCAGCGCCGACGCCGACGCCGTCATCGCCCCGCTAGCGGCCTGGGTCAGGGACGCACCGCGAACCATCGGCCTCACCACAGGATCCACCTGGCCAGCGATCACGGAGTCGTGGCCGGTGATGACGACTCGCCAGAATGCCGCGCCACAGGATTCGCCTCCGGCTCCCGCGCAGCCGGCTAGCCCGACGGTGTTAGCTCGACGGCAGCGCGAGCAAGGAGGCCATACGACTAAGCGCGTCTGGCACCAGCCGGTAGTACACCCAGGTGCCTCGCCGCTCGCTGTCGATAATGCCTGCCTCGCGCAGCACCTTCAGGTGGTGGCTGATCGTCGGCTGGGTCAGGCTGAACGCTGAGGTGAGATCGCACACGCAGACCTCGCCGCCCTGATGCGCGCCGATCAGTGATACCAGGCGGAGCCGGACCGGATCGCCGAGCGCCCGGAAGGTTTGCGCGAGCCCGGCTGCTGCGGCCTCGGCGAGCGGATGGCCCGTCAACGGCGGGCTGCACTCCGCGGTGCCTGGCTCGGTAGTGCTGGCGATCGCCAGGTCTGCTCGCTCGGCTTGAATCGGCATCGTTCTATCTTGACGAGTTTCGATGCAGCCTGGCAAGCTGAACTGCATCGACAATCATCTATCAATTCTGGGCGGGCTGAGTGAGCGAGGTTGCGCTGTGGCGGCGGCTGACCGCGGAATTCGCGGGCAGCGCGTTCCTTGCGGTTGCCGTCATCGGGTCCGGCATCGCTGCTGCGTCCTTGTCGCCGGGCGATACCGGGCTGGAGCTCTTCGAGAACGCGGCCGCGACCGCCGCTGGGCTGTTCGCGATCATCTTGATGTTCGGCCCGGTGTCAGGAGGGCACTTCAATCCGGTTGTTTCGTTCGTCGACGCATCGTTTGGCGGCCTGCGCTGGCGCGACGCCGCGGCTTACCTGCCGGCCCAAGTGGCTGGCTGCATTGCCGGGGCGGTGCTCGCGAATCTGATGTTCGGCCAGGCGGCGGTGAGCATCTCGGCGAAGGACAGGACGAGCTGGGCGCATTTCCTGTCCGAGATCGTTGCAACGCTTGGGCTGATGCTGGTGATCTTCGCCCTCGCGCGGTCGGGGCGCGCGAGGTCCGCGGCAGCAGCTGTGGGCGCCTACATCGGGGCGGCGTACTTCTTCACGTCATCTACAAGCTTTGCGAACCCGGCTATCACGGTCGGCCGGATGTTCTCCGATACTTTCGCCGGCATCGCGCCCGCCTCTGCGCCATCGTTCATCGCGGCGCAGATCATCGGCGGGGTTCTGGCGGTCGGGCTGATTAAGGTGCTCTATCCCGGAGTCACGCCGGCCGATGCCGAGCGGATCGTGGTCCCGCATCCAGCCGGAACCAGCCACGCATCCGAAGCAACTATTTCTGACGGCGGCCGCAGATCCGCACTTGATCATCATGAGCGACGGGAGTTACGGATGCACCTGGTCATGATCGGCGGCAGCGACGCCGGCATCAGCGCTGCCCTCAGGGCCGGAGAGATCGATCCGTCTGCCGAGGTGACCGTGGTCCTGGCCGACGCCTACCCCAATTTCTCGATTTGCGGGATTCCGTACTACGTCTCTGGCGAAGTCACGCACTGGCGCAACCTCGCCCACCGCACCATCGCCGACCTCGAAGCAGCAGGCATGACCCTGCGGCCCGACACCACTGCGCGGCGGATCGACGTCCAGGAACGCAAGCTCATGGTTACTGGGCCGGGGGGCGCGGAAGACCTGATCAGCTATGACAAGCTCATCATCGGCACTGGCGCGGTTCCGGTCCGGCCGCCGATCGCCGGCCTGGCCGACCTCGGCATCGGGGACGGCGTCCACCAGCTGCACACGATGGGCGACACGTTCGCCGTTATGCGCACCCTTGAAGACCTCCACCCTGCGAGCGCCGTGATCGTCGGCGGCGGATACATCGGGCTGGAGATGGCTGAAGCGCTGACCGTCCGCGGCCTGGCCGTGACCCAGATCGAGCAGCTGCCCGAAGTGCTGCCGACCGTGGACCAAGAGCTCGGCGCGCTCGTGCACGCAGAGCTCGCTAGTCGCGGCGTCACAGTCATGCCGGGCACGACAGTCCAGCGGGTCAGCCGCGCTGACAACGGCCAGGCAGGCCGGCTCCGAGTCGACGCGACCGCCGACGGTGAGAACGTCAGCGAGACCGCCGACATGGTCCTTGTCGTCACCGGCGTCCGGCCAGATGCAGACCTAGCCGCCGCAGCAGGAGCAGAGCTTGGCGTCAAGGGAACAATCGCAGTCGACCGCGGCATGCGCACGAACCTGCCCGACGTTTTCGCTGCCGGGGACTGCGTCGTCACACACCACCGGCTGCTCGGCGAGACCTACCTGCCGCTCGGCACCACGGCGCACAAGCAAGGCAGGATCGCCGGCGAGAACGCCCTCGGCGGCACCCGAGAATTTGCCGGAAGCCTGGGTACCCAGGTCGTCAAGATCTTCGACCAGGTCGCTGCCCGAACCGGCCTGCGGCATAGCGAAGCCGCTGCTGCCGGATTCGAGCCCATCACCGTCGAGTCCGCTGCCGATGATCACAAGGCTTACTATCCCGGCAGCCACCGCATCACGATGCGAGTCACAGGCGACCGCGACACCCGCAGGTTCCTTGGCTTGCAACTATTCGGCCACCGCAACGCCGAAGTCGCCAAGCGGATCGACATCGCCGCCACCGCGATCTTCCACGCCATGACCGTCGACGAGGTCAGTGACCTTGACTTGTCTTACACGCCACCGCTCGGAAGCCCCTGGGAAGCAGTCCAGATGGGAGCCCAGGCGTGGACCAGACAGGTCTCTTCCGCCAGGTCATCCAGCCTGGCGTGAGGTGCCGCGCTCAGCGAATGAGCGCCTTGAGAGGAGGACCCCATGCAGGGAACTCACACCATGACGCAGGGCGAACGGAGATGCCTTCACGGTGCTGCCCGCGACCTGCACCAGCAATTCCGCGGCATATTCGGCGAAGCGACCATCGAATCGCTCGTGCTCAACTGCTATGCAGAGTTGGCGGCCTCGGCAACCATCCGGAACTGGCTCGTCGTCGGCGCGGAACGCTTCGCCCGTCAACGCCTGCAAGCCCTCGCACACGTGCGGATCGAGGACACGGGCCGCAAGCCGTCGGTGCTGTTCTTGTGCGTCCACAACGCTGGCCGGTCGCAGATGGCCCTTGGCTGGTTCACCCATCTCGCCAGAGACAGTGCCGTCGCCTGGTCTGGCGGCTCCGAAGCCGCAGCCCACATCAACCCGGACGCTGTCACGGCGATGGCAGAGGTCGGGATCGACATCTCCGCAGAGTTCCCCAAACCCTGGACCGAGGAATTCCTCCTCGCCGCCGACGTCGTGATCACCATGGGCTGCGGCGACGCCTGCCCGCTAATGCCCGGCAAGCGGTACGAAGACTGGGAGATCGACGACCCAGATGGCAAGACCCTCGATGAAGTCCGCGTCATCCGCGATCAAATCAAGAACATGGTCAACGTCTTGCTCAAATCCCTCCAGCCATCGGTGCGCCGCTAGCGTTCCTGACCAGCCACGAAACCACGCATTGGAGACAGCACGCGAACATCACAGGAACCATGCCGGCTACCAACCTTCACCCGATGTGAGAGCGGGGGCAGAAGCTCTGGTTCGCCGGAGGTTCCCTGCTAGTCCCTTCAGACCCCAAGCCGGGCTGACTACCAATACATGAGACTGGCAGCGGTGCGTGAAATTGACTCGGGAGTCGGAGTGATGAATGCCCTGCTTGAGTACATCGATGGGTGGCGACGACACGACATCTAAGGTGTACCGCGAACCCTGGCCGACGATTGCGTAATCACCGAGTGTTACGGGCCGGTCTATCACGGCCGCGACCGCGTTGAGCGATGGATGCGCGCATGGTTCAGGGCCGAGGGCTCGGTCGATTCCTGGGGAGGTCACCTGGCACGCTGGCACCAGCGACTTCCAGGTGGCCGAGTGGCGTTTCGGCTCTACCTGGCAGGGTGATTCTGAGACGTTCGAGGGAGCCGCGCTGGCAAGGCTAATTGGCCAGAAGGTCACATACCTGCGCGAATACGCGACCACGGCTGCTCGCTATGACTGGACGGGCGCGTGAACGCGGCGGCGACGGCACGCTCAGGGCAAGGCTGACGGCCCGCGCGACCGCCGACCTGAAGGAGTGCCGCCCCCATCGCCGTCGTCACCGTCCGAAGCCCACCTGTTCAGGTAGATGACGTGCCCGTATTCGTCGCCGGCATCGGCGGTGCGGTCTGACGGCCACGGACCGGCCTGCTCCGATCGTCTTGCTGCTGCGGCTCGGCTTGCGCGCTGGCCGGCATCTCCGTCCGGGGAACTTGCCAGCACGGTCCGCCGCCTCCTGACGTACCACCAGTTGACGAGTCCAGCGGTGACCGCGGCAGCGATCCCGACCTCCAGCGAGGCGACCGCGGTCACCTGCCATGGCGAGGGTCCGACCGCCGCCATGCGGCCGTCGCCGAGCGGGCCACCTGCGAACGCTGAGCCAATGCCGAGAACAAAGCCGGTCAGGAGGCCACAGCAGAACCCGCGCATCGGCGCGGACTCGAGCACCGACGTCGGCGCCTGCCTGACCACAAGCAGTCCGGCCACGGCGCCGGCCAGGTAGGGCATGGACAGCATGACCACTCCAAGCCACCCAGGCCCGGAACCATGGGCGCCCGCGGGCAACGCGGCGAGGAGCGGGAAGGCGGGCATCGGACCGAGAACCGAGCCGGTCGGGGCCGCCACCGTACCGGCACCGACGGCGAAGCCAGGGCCGAGCATGTAGGCAACGGCCCAGAGCACCGCGTTCGGGAGGTAGCCGATCTGCGCCAGGAGCAGCAGGGCAGCGCCGACGAATCCAGGATCGAGCGTCCTGTAGACGTCGCTGAAACGATGCACGTCAGCGGCCAGCGCGAGCGCCGTCGCCATCGCCCCGGCTGCGATCAGGACCGCCAGCGCTCCGGCGGTGCCTGCCAATACGGCGCGGGTCCTGGCAGACATCAGCGAGCCCAGCTGCGCCCAGGGTGCGAGGGCGCGCGCCGCACCGAGCCCGGTGGCTACGAAAGCGATGACGAACGAAGCGAGCAGCGCTTGCGGAATGGACGCGGCGGCGAGTTTCGAACGGCTCGCCACGGCAAGCGCTCCTGCCAAAGCCGCATAGGGCACCGCCACTGCCAGCGCCGTAGCCACCGCCTCGCGCAGGCTCGTGACCTGATGACTGCGGACTATGGCGCGACCGGCCCGCCACAGCAGCGTCCCTGGCAGCGCGACCAGGCCCAGCGGCAGCATGCCGATCTGGCCAGCGCCGCTGACCTGGACGGTCACGTGATGTCCGACCAGCCAGAGCACGGTAGCCGTACGGACCACGCCGATCAGGCCGAGGCCGAAATGCGGCGCCGCGATCCAGCCAGCGAGCACGAGCATGGTGACGACGACCAGGCCGAGCCCAGCCGCCGTGCAGGCTGCCGATGCGCCAGATGCGAGCAACCGCCTGATGCGTTCCGGGCGGTCACCGCCGTCATCGCCTGGCGCGGCGCCATGCCCCTGCTCCCCGGCAGTCGTGCGGAGGGCAGAAGTCGTCACAAGAACTCACGATCGCAACCTCCACCCGCCTGCAGGTGGAGGCGCGCCGATTAGCGGGACCGCATGATTTCGCCGACGAGCCTCGCCGTCTCGCTCGGTGTGCGCCCGACCTTGACGCCGACCTTCTCCAGCGCATCCTTCTTCGCCTGCGCCGTGCCGGCCGATCCGGAGATGATCGCGCCGGCGTGCCCCATCGTCTTGCCCTCAGGCGCAGTGAACCCTGCGACATAGGCGACGACCGGCTTGGTCATGTTGGCCTCGATGTAGGCGGCCGCGCGCTCCTCGGCGTCGCCGCCGATCTCACCGATCATGACGATCGCGTCGGTCTCGTCGTCGGCTTGGAACTCCTCCAGGCAGTCGATGTGCGTAGTCCCGATGATCGGGTCGCCGCCGATACCGACCGCGGTTGAGAAGCCGATGTCCCTGAGCTCGTACATCATCTGGTAGGTCAGCGTTCCCGACTTAGAGACCAAGCCGATCCGGCCCTCCGTCGTGATGTCAGCAGGAATGATTCCCGCATTCGACTTACCTGGCGAGGCCACGCCCGGGCAGTTCGGGCCGACGATGCGGGTGATGTTGCCGCGCGAGCAGGCGTACGCCCAGAACTCCGCCGTGTCGTGCACAGGGATGCCCTCGGTGATGACGATCACCAGCGGAATCGCGGCGTCGATGGCTTCGATGACGGCGTCTTTGGTGCCAGCGGGAGGAACGAAAACGACCGATACGTCGGCGCCGGTGTGCGCGATCGCCTCGCCGACGGTGCCGAACACGGGCACGCTCGAACCGGCCAGGTCGACGGTCTGGCCTGCCTTGCGCGGGTTGGTGCCGCCCACGACCTTCGTGCCGGCGGCGATCATGCGGGCGCCGTGCTTACGCCCCTCCGAACCGGTGATGCCCTGGACGATGACCCGGCTCTGCGCCGTCAGGAAGATCGCCATCTCATGCTCCCGTCGCGGCCAGGCTGGCCAGCTCGGCGGCGCGCCGCGCCGCATCGTCCATCGTCCCGACCTGCTCAACCACGGGAATGTCGGCTTCTGTCAGGATCCTGCGCCCTTCCGCGGCATTGTTGCCGTCGAGCCTGACAACGATCGGGTGCCTGACCTGGTCGCCCTGCTCGGCGAGAATGCCGATCGCGCTCACGATGCCGTTGGCCACGGCGTCGCAGGCGGTGATGCCGCCGAAGACGTTGACCAGAACGGAGCGGACCGAAGGATCGGAGAGCACGATGTCCAGGCCGTTGGCCATGACCTCGGCGGATGCGCCGCCGCCGATGTCGAGGAAGTTGGCCGGCCGAACGCCGCCGAACTCCTCGCCGGCGTAGGCGACGACGTCGAGCGTCGACATCACCAGACCGGCCCCGTTGCCGATGATGCCGACCGAGCCTTCGAGCTTGACGTAGTTCAGGTGCTTGGCCTTGGCTCGCGCCTCGATCGGGTCGGCTGCGTCAGGGTCGGCGAACTTCTCGTGATCCTGGCGGAAGGCCGCGTTGTCGTCCAGGGTTACCTTGCCGTCCAGCGCCACGACCCTCCCGTCCTTGGTCAGGATCAGCGGGTTGACCTCGACCAGCGTCGCGTCCTCGTCGCTGAAGACCGCCCACAACCGCTCGGCCAGCTCTGCGGCGCCGGGGACAGCTTCGGCTGGCAGGCGGCCTGCTTCCACGATTTCCGTGGCCGCGGCGCGGTCCACGCCGGCCTGCGGATCGATCCCGATCCTGGCCACCGCATCAGGGTTGGTGTGGGCGACTTCCTCGATCTCCATGCCGCCCTGGACCGAGCAGATCGACATGAACTGGCGGCCCGCGCGGTCGAGCAGGAAGGACAGGTAGTACTCCTGCGCGATGTCGCTGGCCTCCTCGACCAGCACTTTGTGGACGGTGTGACCCTTGATGTCCATCCCGAGGATCTGGCTGGCCTTGTCATGCGCGTCGTCGGGACCATCAGCCACCTTCACCCCGCCGGCCTTGCCGCGACCGCCGGTTTTGACCTGAGCCTTGACAACTACGCGCGACTGACCAGCGGCCGCGAAGTCAGCGGCGATCGCCCGTGCCTCCTGCGCCGTATGAGCCACCTTTCCGCGCGGTACGGGCACGCCGTACTCGGCAAAGAGCTCTTTGGCTTGATGCTCGAACAGGTCCACGTCTGGGGTCCGTCCTGACTGATGGTGAGGGCTCACGACATGTTGCGCGCAGATGCGACGCGGCCGTCGCGGGGAAACGGCCGCCCGCCAGGCAGCCTAGCGGGCCAAGCGAGCCGCAATACTCAGCCGGCCCGACTTTGCGCTTTAGCGGCAAGCTCGGAATTGACCCAGTCAACGATGTCCTGAGTAGGCGCGCCGGGAGTAAAGATCTTCGCTACGCCCATCGACTTCAGCTCGGCGATATCAGCGTCAGGAATGATGCCACCGCCGAATACCACGATGTCGGTGGCATTCTGCTCCCTCAGCAATTCGAGCACCCGGCTGAACTGAGTCATGTGCGCTCCGGACAGGATTGACAGCCCGATGGCGTCGGCGTCCTCCTGCAAGGCGGCCGCGACGATCTGCTCAGGCGTCTGGTGCAAGCCGGTGTATATGACCTCGACGCCGGCATCGCGGAGCGCACGCGCGACGACTTTGGCCCCGCGGTCGTGCCCGTCCAGGCCCGGCTTGGCGATGATGACCCGGATGCTGCCCATGACTCTCGCTCTCCCGGCAACGCCGTCGGTGCCGCTATGGCGCAGATGCCTCACCGGCAGGGTATCCCGCCCCGGCAGCGCCTGGACCGCCGCCGGCGAGGCTACCTCGAGTACTTCAAGAGCAGTGCGTTCGTGCCTGGCAGACCGCCGAATACCGTGCTTCCCGCCGCGTAGGCGGTCGCCGACCCTGGCACGAGGGTCAGCGCGTAGGCCGAGGTCGCCTGGCCGGTCACGACCGGCAGCTTGACGGTGTGCCAGGCGCCGCGGACGAAATGCTGAAGGGTGGATCCGTCATAAGGCCCGATGAACGCCGCCCATAGCCCGCCCTTGCCGTCCGGGATGACCCGGCCGAGATCGTCCACGCCGTGCGCAGCGGGCTGCGTCCACGCGCCTGCAAGCCAGTGCAGGGAAGGAGGCCGCAAACCGCCCATCCCAGTCACGGTGCCGCCCACGACCCACACGTCCTGATCGGAGCGCGCCAGCACGTCGATCACGGCTGGCCCCGGCGGGCCAGATGTGATGGCGGGTAGCTGCCGCAATGCCCATTTCCCATTACGCCATCTAGCCAGGACTGGAGCAGCGGTGGTCTTGTCTCTGCCGACGGCCCAGATGTCATTGGCACTGATCGCGCTCGCCCGGTTGAGCGAATACGGGAGGTTAAAGGTGGTCCACCCCTGCCCGTTGAAGTGCCGGACTCCCGCATCTCCGAACGCCCACACTTTCTTGGGCCCGAACACGACAGCATTGCTGAGCAGATTGAACGTCTTCCAGAAACCGACCACTTTCCAGGTTCGGCTCCAGCGCAGCGCGAAGGCATGCCCATCGAGGCCTTTGGAGTTCCGCCACTGACCAAACACCCAGACGTCGGTGGGCGAGGAAGCCGCGACCGCGAAGAGCTGAGCATGGCTGAACTTGCTGGACAGCGCGACCTTGCGCCAGGCCTTGCCGTTCCAGCGGCGGACTATCGGGACCGGGGCCGCCGCTCCAAGAGGCGCGATATTGCCGACCGCCCAGACGTCGCGAGCTGAAACCGCCGCGATATCGGCGATCTCGCTATTCCCGTTCTGCGAGACGAAGCTCACTTGCCAGCGGGCGGCCGCCGCGGCACGCGCCATGAGACGCCCCTTCGAAGCCGCCGCAGCCGGGACCGGACGGAAACGGCTGCTTAACAGGCGGCCAGCCCCTCGCGCACGGAATCCGAAATCCTATTTCGGGGATGTCCCGGACAAGTATTTATGGGTGACTTAATCCTCGACCCGGGCTACAGCTTCTCGATCGGGGCGTAGCGCAGGAGCAAATGCTTGATGCCATATTCCTCGCCGAAGTCGACCTTGGCCTCGGGGTCGTCTCCGCGCCCCTCGACCGACAGGACCCGGCCGAGGCCGTAGCTGTCGTGGTTGACCAGGTCGCCAGTCTTGAGCGAAGGCACCGGCCGGTTGCCTGGCGCGTTCACCCCGGGCCGCCTGGACAGCCGCTCCGACGCCGGGCCTAGCGACGAACTCGCGGCTGATGCGTCCCGCCGCCAGTCGATCAGCTCGGCGGGAATCTCGGTGAGGAACCTCGACTGCTTGTGGTACGAAGGACGGCCCCACCAGGTCCTGGCAACAGCTCTCGTGAGGTACAGCCGCTGCCGCGCCCTGGTGATCCCCACGTAGGCGAGCCGGCGTTCTTCTTCAAGCTCGCGCTCGTCGTTGATCGAGCGTTCGTGTGGGAAGACGTTCTCCTCCATGCCGGTCAGGAACACGACAGGGAACTCAAGCCCTTTGGCCGTATGCAAAGTCATCAGCGTGACCAGCCCGCCGTGATCGGGTCCCTCAGGGATCTCGTCGGCATCGGCCACCAGCGACACCTGCTCGAGAAAGGCGGCCAGCCCCCCGGTCGCGTTCTGCGTATCGAATTCCCTGGCGACGGATATCAGCTCGTTGAGGTTTTCGGCACGACCGGCGTCCTGCAGGTCGCTGGATGCTTCAAGCTCGGCTATGTATCCGGTCCTGTCCAGGATGGCCTCGGCGATGTCACCAACCGGCGTGCCGGATTGCTCGGCATCCCTGAGTTCGGTGATGAGCTCGTTGAACGCCTCGATCGATTTCCCCGAACGGGCTGGCAGCCCTGGCACATCCTGCGGCCTCGCGAGAGCGGCCGCGAAGCCGATCCGTTCCCTGGCGGCGAAGCCGGCGACGTACTCGAGAGCACGGTCGCCGATGCCGCGGCGCGGCACGTTGACGATCCGCCGTAGCGAGATCTCATCCTGCGGGTTAGCGATCAACCGGAGGTAAGCCAGCAGGTCCCTGACCTCGCGACGTTCGTAGAACCGGACGCCCCCGACCACCTTGTACGGAAGGCCGGCCCGGATGAACACTTCCTCAAAGACCCTGGACTGGGCGTTTGTACGGTAGAACACGGCCACCTCGCCTGGGGTCGCGTCCCCCGCATCGGTGAGCTTGTCCACCTCTTCGGCGACGAAGGCGGCCTCGTCGTGCTCGCTGTCAGCGACGTATCCGACCAGCCGCGGGCCGTTCCCGGCGTCGGACCACAGGTTCTTGGGCATCCGGCCTGGGTTCCGCGATACGACGGCGTTGGCGGCCGCGAGGATGTTCTGCGTTGACCGGTAGTTCTGCTCCAGCAGGATGACGCGCGCCCCTGGGAAGTCACGCTCGAATTCGGTGATGTTCCTGATGGTGGCGCCGCGGAAGGCGTAGATCGACTGGTCAGCGTCGCCCACAACGCACAGCTCGCCTGGCGGCATGAAGTCATCGCCGCTGACGTGGCTGGCCTGGTTGCCGCCAACTAGTTCCCTGATCAGGATGTACTGGGCGTGGTTGGTGTCCTGGTACTCATCGACAAGCACGTGCCTGAACCGCTGCCTGTACTCGGCGGCCATGTCGGGGAACGCCTGCAGCAGGTTCACGGTGACCATGATCAGGTCGTCGAAGTCCATAGCCCCGGCCGCGACCAGCCGCCGCTGGTACTCGCCGTACGCCTCGGCGAGCGCCTTCTCCCGGTATCCCGACGCGCGCGCCGCGATCGTTTCGTAGTCGAGCAACTCGTTCTTCAGCGTGGAAACCCGCCCCGCCATTGCCCTTGGCGGGTGGTACTTGGGGTCCAGGTCGAGCTCGCGGCATACAAGCGCCATCAGCCGCTCGGAGTCGGCCTGGTCGTAGATCGTGAACGACGACGGGTACCCGAACCTGTGCGCCTCCCGGCGCAGGATCCGCACGCAGGCGGAGTGGAAAGTCAGCAGCCACATGCCGCGCGAGCGCGCGCCGGTCAGCGCCTGAGCCCGGCCGGCCATCTCACCCGCGGCCTTGTTCGTGAACGTGATCGCGAGGATCTCGTACGGCGCGACCTGGCGCTCAGCGACCAGGTAGGCGATCCGGTGGGTGAGCACCCTGGTCTTTCCTGACCCCGCGCCGGCGACGATGAGCAGCGGCGAACCCTCGTGCAGCACTGCCGCGCGCTGCTGCGGGTTCAAGCCTTCGAGAAGGGAGTCAGCAGCGGTCATCGTCACGTCTTCACCTTAGGCCCGTAGACCGACACCGTCGGCCACGCCGCGACACGAATCCGCGCGACAACGCTGCGGCCGCAGTGACTGCTAAGCCTGCCAGGGACCGGCGACTAGCTCCGAAGGCACGATCCTGACCGCGAACGGCCGGGTCGCGGTGAACGCATGGTCCCCGCTCACGTCGGCGATCTCGCCATAGCCACCCCGCCCCAGCTCGTACGCGACCAGCCGCGGCGTATCCAGGCTCGGCGTCACGATCCACAGTACGACGCGATGCCGAAGCTCGCGTAGACGTCCTTCTTCCTGTTCCGGTCGTAGATCGCCGTCGACGGCGACGCGATCTCGACAGCCAGCAAAGGCGGCCGGGTAACCGACTTGTCCTCGAATCCGACAGCATCAACGCGGACGACCACTAGGTCAGGGATCCGGTATTGATACTTGTTCATTTCGACGCCAGGACCCGGCAAGACGAGGAACTCATCGCCGCAAGCCGCGCTGAGCGAAATGGTCAGTCGGCCCAAGACGAACTGGTGATTCAGCGCGGGCGCCGGAGACACGACAAGCACCCCGTCATCGAGCTCGTACTTGCAGCCATCGTCCGGCAGCAGGTCCAGGTCGGCGACTGTCAGTGGCAGGTCGTCCGGCCAGTCGGTGCGGCTCGCGGTCATGACACTCGTGCTGCCTCCATAAGCTCATGACCGCCACTCTCGTAGACGGGGCTGACGCTGCGGCCCGGAGCGGAGGCGCTCCTCACTCATCGGGGACCAGCGTGGGGGTGGCCCTGGTCAGGGTCTCCTTCCTGAAGAACGCCGGGTCCTTAATGCGACAATAGAAGTACAGGATGACACCGAGGATCGCCGCACCGGCCGCGATCACGAATGCCCCGCCGATTTGCCAGTGGATGCCCGGGACCGTCCACAAGGTGTAGTCGTTTTCAGTGGCCACGTCGTAGTCGAGCCAGACGCTCCATCCGCCAAGGAAGAACAGCATCAGAGCGCCGGCCACTGGCAGGATGCCCTGCATCCAGAGATTTCGCGCGCTGCTGGTGAGATTCTTCCGGTAATACCAGGCGCACGCGAAGCCGGTCAGCCCGTAGTAGAACGCGATGTATAGGCCGATCGCGATGACGGCGTCGCCGATCACCCCGGCAGCGTTCGACGTGTAGTTCAGCACAACGTAGAAGGCGATCGAGACGGCGCCCATCGCCACGGTGGACACGGTCGGAGTCAGGAACCGCGGGTGGATCTTGGCGAAGGCCCTCGGGATAGCCCGGTAGGCGGCCATGGACAGGGTGGTCCGCGCGGTCGGCAGGATCGTCGTCTGGGTGGAGGCGGCCGCTGAGGAGAGCACCATGATCAGCAATAGCCGGAAGAAGAATTCGCCGGATCCGCCGCTGAAGATCTGATGACCTTGGACCGACAGGACGTCATTCGCATGATTGACGTTTCCCAACCCGTTGCCGTGCGTCTTGACCCCGGCGAAGGCCTGCATGGATGTCACCACCAGTGCGTAGGTGACGAGCAGGATGATGGTTGAAAAGATCGCCGCCAGGCCCGGAGTTCGGTTCTTGTCCTTGGTCTCCTCGTTGACCGCGACAGCGGTGTCCCAGCCCCAGTAGATGAAGACCATCAGGATGATCCCACTGACGAAGGCGCTGAACGAAGAGATATGGAAGGGGTTAAACCAGGACAGGCTTGGCGTCAGATGGCCGGGCGGCGCGGTGCCATTGCCCACCTTCACTAGCGCCGTGATCGACAGGACGAGCAGCATGATGAGCTCGATCGAAAGCAGTACCTTCTGGAAGTTCGCCGAGACCTCAATACCGACGTAGCAAATAGCCGTCATCAGGATGATCCAGATGACGCCGCCAAGCAGCACCCAGCCGCTTGTCGGGTTGGTCCCGATGCCGTTGGCACCCACCAGCAAAAATCCGTACTGGCTGGCGACCTGAGCGAGGCTCGCCATGACGAGCACGTCAGCCACGACGATCGCCCAGCCGCCGAACCAGCCCGTCCTCGGGCCGAAGGCCCTGGTCGCCCACGTGAATGTGGTGCCGCAGTCCGGGTCGGCCTTGTTCAGCTCGCTGTAGCCGATCGAGGTCAGCAGCATGGGGACGAATGCCAGTACCGAGACCGCCGGTGCCTGCAGTCCAACTGCGATCACAACGAAGACAAGGGTCGCGGCGATGCTATAGGCGGGGGCGACCGAGGCGGTCGCGATGACCGTGGTCGAAATCAGGCCGAGCGCGCCAGACTTCAGCCCCTTGTCCAGCCCCTGCTCAGCCGGCTGTGCCGTCCGTCCGGTCACGCTCATGGCCCACCCCTCCTGAAGGTTTCCGGCCGCGCCTCGTGTGGCACGCTGAGGCTGCGGGCAACAAGGATGTTCCCGCTACCAGGCGCTCATACGACTCATAGGATCGCCAAGATGCGGATACTGCTGGTCGGCGCCGGAGGCGTCGGCACCGCTTTCGCGCGAATCGCGGCACGCCGGCCGTTCGCGGAACTGACGATCGGCGACTACGACCTCGCGAGGGCGGAGCGGGCAGCGACCGCGAGCGACCGCTTCGATGCGGTCAGGATCGATGCACGCGACGCGGACGCGATAGCCGCCCTGCTCACCGAACGCTCATGCGATGCGCTGATGAACGCGGCCGACCCGAGATTCGTGATGCCGCTTTATACTGCGGCGTTGCGGTCTGGTGTCCATTATCTCGATATGGCTATGTCGCTGTCTCATCCTCATCAGGATGCTCCTTACAGTAAGACTGGCGTGAAACTGGGCGATGATCAATTCGACATGGCCAATGAGTGGGAAAGTCGCGGAAAGCTGGCCCTTGTCGGTATTGGCGTCGAGCCCGGTCTCTCGGACGTCTTTGCCCGGCATGCCGCCGATGAGCTGTTCAGCGACATCGACCAGATCGGCGTGCGGGATGGCGCCAACCTCGAGGTGCAGGGCTATGACTTCGCGCCGACGTTCTCGATCTGGACGACGATCGAGGAGTGCCTGAACCCACCGGTCATCTGGGAGGCAGACCGCGGCTGGTTCACCACGCCGCCCTTCAGCGAACCCGAGGTTTTCACCTTTCCGGCGGGCATCGGCCCCGTCGAGTGCGTGAATGTCGAGCATGAAGAGGTGCTACTGATCCCGCGTTGGGTCAAGGCCCGCCGGGTCACGTTCAAGTACGGGCTCGGCGAGGAGTTCATCGGTGTCCTGAAGACGCTGCACAAGCTGGGACTCGACTCGACCGAACCGGTGCGTGCCGGCGACGCGCAGGTCGCGCCGCGCGATGTCGTCGCGGCCTGCCTGCCCGATCCGGCTGAACTCGGTGACAAGATGACGGGGCTGACGTGCGCGGGCACCTGGGTCACCGGGACGGGCAAGGACGGCGCACCGCGCGAGGTGTACCTCTACCACGTCGTGGACAACGCGTGGTCGATGGCCGAGTACGGCTCCCAGGCAGTGGTCTGGCAGACCGCCGTCAACCCTGTCGTCGCGCTGGAGCTGATCGACACCGGTGTCTGGTCAGGGGCAGGTGTACTCGGGCCGGAGGCGCTGCCAGCACGGCCATTCCTCGACCTGCTTGCGGAGTACGGGTCGCCGTGGGCTTGCGAGGAGAGAACGCCCTCAGGTAAGTAATCAGTGACATATCGCCGAATGGAGGCCTTGAGGTGGACGAGCTACAGAATTTTGTCGGCGGGCAATGGACTGACCTGGAGTTCGACAAGCGTGCCGAGCTGATCAATCCGTCCACCGGAGAGGTCTTCGCTACGGCGCCAATCTCCGGCGAGGCGGAGGTGGACGCTGCAGTCACGTCTGCCGCCGACGCGTTCGAGGGGTGGCGGGACGCTACGCCGGCGGAACGAAGCCTCGCACTGCTCCGCATCGCCGATGCCCTGGAGGCGCGGGCGGATGAGTTCGTCGCGGCCGAGTCGCGCAACACAGGCAAGCCGGTGGCGCTCACCCTGTCCGAGGAAATCCCGCCGATGGTGGACCAGATCAGGTTCTTCGCCGGTGCGGCGCGGATGCTCGAGGGCCGGTCGGCCGGTGAGTACATGTCCGGGTTCACCTCCTTCATCAGGCGCGAGCCGATCGGTGTCTGCGCGGCGGTGACCCCGTGGAACTACCCGATGATGATGGCGACCTGGAAGTGGGCGCCCGCGATCGCGGCAGGCAACACGATGGTGCTCAAGCCGTCAGACACCACCCCGGTCACGACGCTGTTGTTCGCCGAGCTGATGAGCGAATTCCTGCCGCCAGGCGTGTTCAACGTGATCACCGGTGACCGCGACACGGGCCGCGCGCTGGTCTCGCACCCGATACCGCAGATGGTGTCGATCACCGGCAGTGTCCGGGCGGGCAAAGAGGTCGCGGCCGCCGCTTCTAACGACCTCAAGCGCGTGCACCTAGAACTCGGCGGCAAGGCCCCGGTTGTCGTATTCGACGACGCCGACCCGGCCAAGGCCGCCGAGGCGATCGCGATCGCTGGCTACTTCAACGCGGGCCAGGACTGCACGGCGGCGACCAGGGTGCTGGCAGGATCCCGCGTGCACGACGACTTCGTCGGCGCGCTCGTCGAGCAGGCCAAGGGCCAGACAACCGCCGGACCGGACGTCGAGGACGCGGACTTCGGCCCGCTGAACAACGCCAAGCAGCTCGAGCGGGTGTCCGGGTTCGTCAGCAGGCTGCCCGATCACGCGCGGGTGCTCGCGGGCGGCAAGCGGTCAGGTGACCGCGGCTACTTCTACGAGGCGAGCGTCGTCGACGGTCTCATTCAGGACGACGAGATCATCCAGAACGAAGTTTTCGGGCCGGTCATCACGGTCCAGCAATTCAGCGACGAGGACCAAGCGGTGGCGTGGGCCAACGGAACGCAATACGGGCTCGCGTCATCGGTCTGGACCTCGGACCACGGCCGCGCGATGCGTATGGCCAGGCGACTGGACTTCGGATGCGTCTGGATCAACACGCACATCCCCCTCGTCGCCGAGATGCCGCACGGCGGCTTCAAGCACTCGGGCTACGGCAAGGACCTGTCGATGTACGGGTTCGAGGACTACACCAGGGTCAAGCACGTGATGTCCGCGCTCGACTGACGCATCACCTCACATCGGGGGCGCCAAGCTGTGCTTAGCGCAGCGGCCAGGCGCCCCCGATGCGGTTGCCGGGCGGCGGCATGGCGGCCGGATCGCGGGCCGTACGATTCTTAGCGTGGTCGATGATGCTGAGGTTGCCCGGATTCTGGTAATTGCCGCCCATCCCGACGATGTCGACTTCGGACAAGCCGGGACGGTTGCGACGTGGACAGACGCGGGGATCGAGGTCGTCTACTGCATCGTGACCAACGGCGATGCGGGCGGCAGCGATGTCTCGGTGAGCCGGGCCGACATGGCGGTTCTGCGCCAGACCGAGCAGATCGCCGCGGCCAAGTGCGTCGGCGTCAGCGACGTGCGGTTTCTCGGCTATCCCGACGGCAGGGTGGAGGCGTCGCTCGATCTGCGCAGAGATCTGGCCCGGGTGATCAGGCAGGTCAGGCCCGACCGGGTCACCTGCCCGTCCCCCGAGCGGAACTACGCCAGGATCCCGACCAGCCACCCCGATCATCGGGCAGTCGGCTCGGCCGCCCTCGATGCCGTTTACCCCGACGCCAGGAACCCGTTCGCCTTTCCCGAATTGGCGGGCGATGGGCTCGAGCCATGGACGGTCCATCAGGTCTGGATCTCGGGCGGCCCGCAGCCGGATCGGTTCGTGGACATCACCGACACCTTCGACCGGAAGATCGCCGCGCTTCGCGCACATGAAAGCCAGACCGGCCAGATGGACGACCTCGCTGACATACTTCGCGGCTGGCTCAGCAGAGCGGCGCAGATGGGTGGGCTACCGGAGGGCAGGCTGGCCGAGGCCTTCCAAACCATCGAGATCCGCTGACCGCCCGCGCCGGCGTGATCGCACCGAGATGTCTGTTTGGCAAACACGACAAGTCGCATCCGTAAATTACCGGTAAAGCGGGCGTCCGCAATTTCTCAATGCATTGCCGTCGACGCGACCAGCCTCGATGAACGCGGGACATCCGCCCAGTTAGGGGCGCTCGACCAACTCGCTGCGCACGGCCACAATCGGGCGGCGGAATGGGCCCCGATCGGCGCCACCATAGCCATCACTCATAGGCCGCTGACCTGCTGCTTCATTCTCCGGATGCATTCTGTTTACCAAGAAATCACATAGCCGCCCGTAATCGTTCCCTTGTCGCAAAGCAGCCCTATCGCGAAGCTATGGCCGTCGGCCAAGAGGCCGGAGACATGCGCGCTTTCGCAGGCGCGCCTATCTCGTTCGCAGGAGGAGCAGACATTATGCGCATGCTCAAGAAGCTGTTGGCGACCGCCGTGGTAACGGCGTCAGCAACAGCGCTGGCCGTGGGCCCCGCCCTGGCCGATCCGATTAACAGCAGCGGCAAGAAGGTCACGCCCAAGGAAACAGATGTCGTCGGCGTTGGCTCCGACACCATCCAGTTCCTGCTCGACCAGTTCTCCTTCGACTACAACAAGGCCCACAAGACGGGCACGCACCTGTACAGCTGGGATGCCCTGAACCCGAAGACTGGCGGGTCAGAACAGATCTCGCTGAAGTCCGGCTGCACGAAGATCTTGCGGCCGAACGGGTCGAGCGCCGGCATCACGACGCTGGCCGCTAACCAGAAGACCAATGACAAGAAGCACTTCTGCGCCGACTTCGCCCGGTCTTCTCGCGCGCGTGCGTCGACTGACCCGTCAAGGGGACCTGGCGGCATCCAGTTCGTCGCGCTCGGCAAGGACGCGGTGACCTACGCCACCAACGCCACGACGAACGCTCCGGCAAACCTCAGCACCGCTCAGCTGAACTCCATCTACAGCTGCTCGGTCACCAACTGGAACCAGGTCGGCGGCAAGAACGCGCCGATCAAGGCGGTACTGCCGCAGACCAGCTCCGGCACCAGGTCATTCTTCCTGACCGCCATCGGCCTTGGCACCTCAGGCCCGGGCGGCTGCGTCAACAGCACGCCTGAGGAGAACGAGGGCGTCGACCCAGTCCTCAAGGGCCCGAACGTGATCTTCCCGTTCTCGATCGGCAAGTACATCGCCGAGAAGTTCCACTCAGCGAACTGCACCAACGCTGGCTGCACCGCCACGCCGCCGTGCCACCCGAAGGCCGGCCAGAACAGGTTCGGCTGTGACACCCACGGCAAGATGGTGCTGCACAGCATCAACCACACGAAGCCAACCACGGGCACCGGCGCTAAGACCGTCATCAATGCGCATTTCACCCCGGCTTTCGTCCGCACGGTCTTCATCGTCGTCCGCTTCTCGGCAGGCACGTCAACCCACATCCCGAAGGCGCTGCAGAAGTTCTTCAACCCGGCGCACTCGAAGGTCAAGGGCTGGGCGTGCTCGAACACGACCGCTCACAAGGACCTGATCAACTACGGTTTCCTGCCCACCCCGTTCTGCGGAACCGGCTCCTAACCGCAGTTCCCAGCTAACACGAACCCGGAAGAGGTGGCGCCGGGCAGGCCCGGCGCCACCCCTTCTGCATAGCTCCTCAGTCACATGGGTCACAGTTCACTAAAGGAGTGCCGAACATGCACATCAGCATCGGCCGCCGGACCCGCCTGACCGCGCTGGGCGCCGGCTTGATTTCCGCGGCAGCGTTCGCCCTCTCCGCGGCTGGACCCGCGGCCGCCGACACCGCAGACACCGGCGGCACGGCCACGCTGAGCGTCCCCCGCGCCGCCGTGGTAGGCCTGGGCAAGTCGAGCGTCATTATGCTGCCCGGCAGCCCTGGCAGTGCGAGCTACGCCAGCGGCGCCGAGACCTTCACGATGCCCGTCACAGGCGGCACCGGCGAGGTCGGCAATTTCTCCGGCATCGTGGACCTCGGCGGCAAGCTCATCGTCATCAACACCAAGGGCGGCCACACCGTGAACATCACGGACATCGAGCTGAACCTCTTCACCGGCGCGCTGACGGGCGTTCTGGCCGGCAGCACCGCGCACACGCCACTTGGTTACCTCAATGGCGACTTGTCAACGAGCAAGGACCCTGGTCCACCCGCCACCGAGTCCATTTCGTCTACCGAAGTCGACATGTCCGGGAAGCTTGCTTCCGCGCTGAACAAGGCTCTGAACACCACGGCCTTCGTCAAGGGCACCAACATGGGCGCATTCACGGCGACGTTCGACGTCACCATCACCTAGCAACTTCACCTGCTCCCCTCGCGGAAGGGCGCAGCCGCCAGGTCGCGGCTGCGCCTTTCGCGCGTGTGACAGCCAAGAAGGACCTGGCCAATTACGGCTTCCTGCCGACTCCGTTCTGCGGCTCCAGTTCCTGAACGGCCGTTTCGAAGGTCACGAACTGCAGCGGTGTGGCGCGCGCCCAGGTCGCTCGCCATACCGCAGCGGCATACCAAGGCGCCGTACCGCAGCGCGATCGCTCACCAGCGTGACGCCGTCAATTAACTTCTCGTTCACGCAGATAGCGGTGGAACTTCAGATCTATCCGTCAGCATGGCTGCGGACTAGCGCCAAGCGCGCTCTATGTGGCATATCTAGCAAGATCACGAAGTCACCAAACACGGGGAGGAAAGGGTCGTGGCTGTCGCACTGACTCCGTCTTCCCCGATGGCTGCCGAGGACGAAGACGTCCCGCGCGCCATCGTCGCGAAACCTTCCGGCAGCGACCGGATCTTCCGCGGCATCCTGCGCGGCGCAGGGATCGTCGTGCTGCTCATTACCCTGCTGATCCTGGTCTTCCTGATCGTCAGGTCACTGAGCGCCTTCCAGCGCGCGGGATTCGGCTTCTTCACGACGGCGTCGTTCTTCCCGGAGACCAGCAACGCGTTCGGCATCGCGGCGCTTCTGCCCGACTCCGCCCTGATCGCCGCCATCGCGCTGATCGTGGCGGTCCCGGTCGGCGTGGCCACGGCCATCTACATCTCTGAGTACGCTCCGCATCCGCTGCGGCGACCGCTGATCGCCGTGATCGACCTGATGGCTGCGATCCCCAGCATCGTCTACGCCCTGTGGGGACTATTCTTCCTGATGCCGCGCATCCTCGGCTCGGACCAATGGCTGGCACATCACGTTGGCTTCTTCCCCTTCTTTCACTTCACGAAGTCCGACACGATCGGCAGTTACGTCGGCGCGATGTTCATCGCCGGCCTGGTGGTCTCGCTCATGGTGATCCCGATCATCACGTCGCTGTCGCGCCAGGTTTTCTCCCAGGCGCCGCAAGGCGAA
>DATAEH010000265.1:0-6872 GCA_036258115.1 Streptosporangiaceae bacterium | reverse complement strand
ACGACCCGCTCCATGGTGAGCAATGCCGCGCCGCGCGGCTCATCGAGGAGGCGCGCTTCTGAGGCCGAGGCGTTCTTGGCGCTCATTCGCTGAGTGGCTGAAGCAAGCCGGATGCCCGAAGCACGAAGAAGCTCGTACAGGCCGTGCCCGCCGAGCATCTCGTCGCCGAGGTGAACCGTCGGAGCTGGCAGGAAGTTGTGCATCAGCGCGATCGGCTCGCCGTCCGCGAAGCGAAGCCGCTCCAGGCAGATCACCAGCGCGCCCTCGGAAAGCTCCAGAGCTTCGGCGACGATGTCGCTGGCGGTGCCGACCTCGTTCCGCAGGACCTTGGTTGACGGCACCTTGCCGGCCAGGGACAGGTCGTCAAACAGGCTGGTGAGTTCGACTTCGCGGCTGATCTTCTCCCGGCTTACCACGGTCCCGTAGCCGCGCTTGCGAGTGACCATGCCCTTGTCGGCGAGATACAGGAATGCAGCGCGCACGGTGGGACGCGACAGGCCAAGCTCCTCGGCCAGCTGGACCTCATTGTCCAGCCGCGTTCCGACCGGCAGGGCATCCGACCTGATCGCCGCCTCAAGGTGCTGAGCGAGCTGGAAGTAGAGCGGTACCGGACTCGTCCGGTCGATGGTGATGGCACGGAGCCTGCTCGCCGGGCTCACGCTCGGGCGTTTCATCCAGCCGCCTCCGTCAGCCTACGAGCGAGCAATGTCGCTTTGTTAAGACAATATCTTGACGATGCTATGTCACAAGTGTAAACATGCCAGGGCCTTCTCAGAGGGCCAGTGCCGCGGCTGCGAGGCAAGTATGGGCGAGGCGCACGAGGCGTTCCGGCACGGAGGTGGCACCAGGTGCTTGAGGATCAGCGGCGGATGATCGTTGAGACACGAGCGCGCACGCCGACCGCGATAGCAGCAGCGGTCGCCGCCCGGCGTCGGCGGCCATGGCTCGGCCCATCACCGCGATTGCTGATCATCGCCGCCGACCATCCCGCACGTGGCGCCCTCGGCGTGGCCGCTTGACGGCAAGCTAGCGGTGGGGTCGATGAACCGCGGCGGCCTGCCCGGGGCGGCTTTCGAGATCGATGACAGGTTCACCGGCTACCACGCCCAAGCCATCGCAGCCAGCGGCCTCGACGGCGGAAAGATGCTGCTGCGCATTGACATGGACGATCCGGCGACTCCCGCGACGCTAGCCGCCTGCGCGAAAGCGGTCAGCGAACTGGCTTCGCATCGAACTATCGCGCTGATCGAGCCGTTCATCGTGCGCAGGGTAGATGGCCGCGTCAGCAATGATCTGACGCCCGACGCCGCGATCCGGTCAATCGCGATCGCGTCAGGTCTCGGCACAACCTCCGCGTACAGCTGGCTCAAGATCCCGGTGGCTGATGACATGGAACGCGTGGCGGAGGCGTCGACTCTGCCCACCCTGCTCCTTGGCGGCGAGACGGGAGACCAGCCCGATGAAATGTTCGCCCGATGGCAGAAGGCATTGCGGTTGCCGAATGTCCTGGGCTTGGTTGTCGGCCGAAATCTGCTTATCCGCCCGACGATGATGTGGCTGCTGCCGTAGACATTGCGGCGAGCCTGCTGTGCATGCCATCGGCCGAATCTGCTAACCATTCTCACCGCGCGGCCGCCGCGCTTGCATGCCTCCGCTTGTCCGGCCGAGTATAGAAGCCATGGGACGGATCGGGTTGCTCGCGCTAGCGGTTGTGCTCCCGACGCTCACCGGGTATGCGATCTTGTTCGCGATCCGCGGCTATCGTCGCGCGGCCGAGTCCCGGCGCCGTCCGCCACCACCCGAGCCGGCCGAGCGCCTGGTGGCCAGGCTGCGCCGGCTGAGGCTCGAACTTGAGACGACCGAGAACTCGCCGCGGGGCACAGCCAGGCTGCACCACCTGCGTGCGGTTCGCGGCGCGTACCTGGACCTGCTAGGCGTCGCCTGCGAGCGATTCGATGTCAGCCCGCCGCCAGGGGGCGACCATGCCAGGCAAGCCGACATCTATCGCGCGGAGGCCGGTCTCAGGGAGCGCGGCGTGGACGTCACCGCCGACCGGCTCAGGGACATTCCGTCGCGGTGAGCGTCAGGGTGCTGGCCGTCTCCGACGAGGTAGACGACGGCCTTGCTGGGGGACTCGCTGCGGGCTGGCTGGTCGACCTCATACTGGCTTGCGGGGATCTGCCTGCCGACTACCTGGCTGCGCTGATCAATGCGATCGACGTGCCGCTGGTGTTCGTTCCCGGCAACCACGACCCTGACCTGTCGGGCTACCGCCAAAGCCGCTCTGGCCTGGTCACGCTGGCCGGCTTTCCTGCGGCACCGCCGTGGCCGCCGGGCGCACTCAGCGCCGACGGCCAGGTGCTTGACGCGGCTGGCCTGCGGGTGGCGGGGCTCGGCGGCTGCCTTCGGTACTCCGCGGGCCCGAATCAGTACACCGAGAGGCAGCAGGCGCGCCGTGCCAGGCGGCTGCGCAATCTCGTTAGGCGCCGCAGTCGCCGGGACCACCGGCAAGTCGACGTCGTGCTCACGCACGCCCCGCCTAGCGGCATCGGCGATGCAGACGACCTGCCACACCGCGGCTTCGGTTGCTATCACCAGCTCATCGCCGACTTGGCGCCGTCGGCGATGCTGCACGGGCATGTGGTTCCAGGCCGCACCTGGCAGCGGACGGTTGGGCCCGCCGTTACCGGGCAGAGCAAGGCCGGGCGGACCACCGTCTGCAATGTGACGGGCTGGCGGTTGCTCGAGATCACGCCAGGCGGTCTGACGACATGGCAGGAGGGTCGCCGCCGTGCCATCTGACACCGGCTTCCCGCGCGCGGACGTCGAGAACGACTTCCTGCGCGTCCGGCGCCGCCAGGTGCTGTCCAGGCTCGCGTATCGGCTGCGCAGGGAGCCTGACGACGTCAGCCTGATCCTCCCGTTCGACGATGTGGTCAGCGCGCTCGGCCAACGCGGTGAGCGCGAACTAGGACTGCAGACGATCAAGCTCGACACGATCGTCGGCACGGTCGACTCGCGACGAGACTTCGACCGCCATTTCCGGCCGACATCTGGCCGGGTCAGGGAGAGGTGGGAGCGGCTCGCACTCGCCCAGCGCCGCGGCGAGGCCATTCCGCCGATCGACGTCTACCGGATCGACGGCATGCACTTTGTCAAAGATGGCCATCACCGGGTATCGATCGCCATGGCGGCGCGCCAGACGGTGATCGAGGCATACGTAACCGAGGTGCTCACGGCCATTCCGGCCAGCGGTATCCGCGGCCGGCGCGACCTGCCGATGAAGAACTACGAGCGGTTGTTCAGGTCGCGCGTACCGCTGCCGCCGCAGGCGTACGCCAAGATCGTTTTCGCCGACCCGTGGTGCTACGCCGTGCTCGGCGAGGGCGTTGAGGCCTGGGGGTACCGCTGCATGCAGGCCGAGCGACAGTTCCTCGACCGCGAGCAGGTCGCCAGGCGCTGGTGGTCCGAGGAGTTCCTTCCGGTCGTTCGCATGCTCAACGCGGCTGACCTCGTAGGTAGCAGAACCGAGGCAGAGGCGTACCTGCGCGTGGCCATGGAACGCTACCGGCTCATGCGCACGCACGAGTGGAGCGACGAGATCATCGCACGGCTGCGCAGCGAGATCCGGTAAGCCTTCGTCTGCCAGCTCGCCGGCTATCCCGGGCTGTCGGGCAGCGCAGTCGGTGCCGCGTCCACGGGCGTGCCGCCGGACTCGAGCGTGATGTTGCGGCCTGTCGCCGGGTCGAAGACGTGCATGGTGCGCACGTCCACCCAGAGGTCCGCATCGTCGCCCTCGCGGATCCCGGTCGCCGCGTCGATCCTGGCTACCACGGTGTCGCCGCTCCCGCCGGTGTCGGCTCGCCCTGAGTCCCTGGCGAGCTCGGCAAGCTCGGCCGCGTCCACGCCCCGCTCGATCTCCTTGGTGAAGTAGACGTAGACGTCCGAGCCCATCGACTCCAGCACGTCGATGCTCGCGCTGAACCCGATGCCATTCTGCTTGGCGTCGGCCCCTACCAGCGAGGCGTCCTCGAAGCTCTCCGGCCTGATGCCGATGATCAGATCCCGCGGCGCGTTGGCACGCTCTATGGCCTGCCGCACCCGGCCGCTCAGCGGGATGTCGCCAAGCGGCGTCCGCAGCGTCCCGGAATCGACGGTCGCCGGCATGAAGTTCATCGCCGGCGAGCCGATGAAGCCGGCCACGAACAGGTTGTCCGGCTTCTCGTAGAGCTCCTGCGGAGAGCCGACCTGCTGCAGCAGGCCGTTGCGCATGACGGCGACGCGATCCCCGAGTGTCATGGCCTCGGTCTGGTCGTGCGTCACGTACACCATCGTGGTGCCGAGCCGCCGCTGGATCCTGGAGACCTCGGTGCGCATCTGCACGCGCAACTTGGCGTCCAGGTTAGACAGCGGCTCGTCCATCAGGAACGCCGAAGGATCGCGGACGATCGCCCGGCCCATCGCGACCCGCTGCCGCTGACCGCCGGACAGGTTGGCGGGCTTGCGGTCCAGGTGCTGGGTGAGGTCGAGGATGCGCGCCGCCTCGTTGACCTTCTCGTCGATGACGGACTGCGGATTCTTAGCGAGCTTCAGCGCGAAGCCCATGTTCTCCCCGACCGTCATGTGCGGATAGAGAGCGTAGCTCTGGAAGACCATCGCGATATCGCGATCCTTCGGCGCCATGTTGTTCACCACCTTGCCGCCGATCCGCAGCTCACCCTCGGTAATGTCCTCCAGGCCCGCGATCATGTTCAGCGTCGTCGACTTCCCGCAGCCTGACGGGCCGACCAGGATCACGAACTCGCCATCGGCGATGTCCAGGCTGATCTTGTCGACAGCAAGCGCGCCGTCGGGGAAGCGCTTCGTGACCTGGTCAAGAACGATGTCAGCCACTGTTTCTCCTTATGTCGTTAGCCCTTAACCGCGCCAGAAGTCAGCCCAGCGACGATCCGGCGCTGGAAGAACAGCACGAAGATGATGATCGGGATAGTGATGACGACGGCGGCCGCCGCGATAGGTCCGGTCGGCGAGGTGAACTGCGAGCTGCCGCTGAAGAACGCCAGCGCGGCCGGTGCGGTACGCGCTCCGACCGTCGAGGTGAACGAGATCGCGAAGAGGAACTCGTTCCAGCAGAACAGGAACACCAGGATGGCCGTCGTCACCATGCCAGGCGCGGCGAGCGGGGCGATCACTCGCATGAACGCCTGCAACGGCGTCGCTCCGTCCATCTTCGCCGCCTTCTCCAGCTCCCACGGGATCTCCCTGAAGAAGGCCGACAGGATGTAGATGCCGAGCGGCAGGCCGAACGCGACGTAGGGGATGATCAGGCCGGGCCAGGTATTAAACAGGCCAATTGCCCGCTCGATGCTGAACATGGGCGTGACCAGCGAGATTGCCGGGAACATGGCGATGAGCAGCGCCATCCCGATGAGCACCTGCTTGCCGGGGAAGTCCAGTCTGGCGACGGCATAGGCCGCCATCGACGCGAGCACCACGGCGATGATGGTGGCGATCAGGCCGATGCCGATCGAGTTGACCAGCGGCCTGATGAACTGCGAGGTCTGCAGGATGCCGCTGTAGTTCGACCAGGTCCACTGCTTGGGCCAGAAGCTGGCATCGAGGATCGCCGCCGGGGTCTTGAAGGACAGCGAGAGGATCCACAGCACGGGGATCAGGGTCAGGACCACGGCGATCGTGTTCGCCGCGCCCCAGCCGATCTTCTTGCGGCCCATCAGCCGGTCACCTTCTTCCTGTGTCTGTGCCGGGAGCAGCGGTGCCGAAGCCCTTGATGAACAGGACCGCGATGATCGCCACGCAGATGAAGATCAGGATCGAGATCGCCGATCCGATGCCCAGGTTCAGCGCGGTGAACAGGTTGTCGTAACCGAGGATCGAAACCGAGCCGGTGTTGGCACCGCCATGGGTGAGGATGTAGATGTTGTCGAAGATCCGGAACGCGTCCAGGGTCCTGAACAGCAGTGCGACCAGGATCGCCGGCTTCATCAGCGGCAGCGTGATCTTGACGAAGCGCTGCCACGCGGTCGCGCCGTCCACCTTGGCCGCCCGCTGCAGGTCCTCGGGCACCAGGGAGAGCCCGGCGAGCAGCAGCAGCGCCATGAACGGCGTGGTCTTCCACACCTCGGCCAGGATGATGACGCCGATTGCCTGGCCGGTGTGGCTCAGCGGAGCGCTGCCGGTCGGCAGCAGCGCGGACAGGTAGCCGGTGCCCGGCGTCCAGGCGTACTGCCAGCTGTAGGCGGCGGCCACGGTAACGATCCCGTACGGGATCAGCGCCGCGGTGCGGACGGTGTTCCGGCCGAAGATCGTCCGGTGCATGAGCAGCGCGAGCAGCATGCCGAGCACCAGCTCAATGGCGACGGAGACGACCGTGATGATCAGGGTGACGATCAGCGCGTGCCACCAGTACCACGAGCTGAGCACAGCTCCGTAGTTGCTCAGCCCGACGAACGTGACTTCCTTGGGCAGCTCCAGGTTATAGCGCTGCAGGGACAGGTAGACGGCATAGCCGACCGGGTAGGCGGTGACGGCGATCATCACGATCACCGCCGGAGCGCATAGCAGCCAGCCGAGCCTGCGCTCGGCCCGCGCTCCCTCCGATAGCTGCCGCCTGTGCGCCGGCAGCGCCTGCTCGGCCGCTCTGACGGCGGTTGTCTCGCTCCGGATACTCATCGGCCTCTTCCTTTCCCCGCGGCCGGGTCGCGGCCTGCCGTGCGGCGGTTCACGGGATCAGCCCCTTTGCCTGCAGCGCGTTATTGAGCTGATTCACCATCTGCTTCTCGGTGCTCGCCGGGCTGATGCCGGCGGCCGGTGAGACCAGGTGCGAGATGTAGATCGACAGAACCTGGTAGAGC
>DATAEH010000264.1:0-16826 GCA_036258115.1 Streptosporangiaceae bacterium | reverse complement strand
CAGCCTCCAGCTTTGTAGCCTACAGAGAGCCACACTAGGACTACTAGAAACTACGTGCCGCACTTTTTCTGCGATTGGCTCCTTGACTGAGGGCCGGCCCGCACTCATGCTGTAGGTAGGCGCACAAATAGTGCTGCTACTGGCACCAGCTTTGCGGGTGCGGTCACTCTTCCTTGGAGGAGCAAATGGCTCTACGGAACGGCTCACGGTTCGGCGTGAGCATGCAGCAGGTCTTCCCGCACGGGTGCCACCTGCTGCCGGACTCGATCGCTGAGGCGATGGACTACGACGAGAAGACCAAGACCCGGCGTCCGGCGGTGGACAAGGTGACCGGGAAGCGGGTGTGGCAGTGCCGGGTGCAGGACATGGACCCCGACCTGGCGGGCCGGTCCCGCGAGACCGTGGTCAAGATCCTCGCCGACGCCCAGCCCGCGCCGCCAACTAAGCAGCTTTTCGAGGCGGTGGAGTTCGACGGTCTGATGGTCACCCCGTACGTGACCGACCGGGGTCGGCTGGCCTACTCGCTGCGCGCCACCGGGATCAAGGCTGCCCGCGCTCATGCCGGGAAGGATGCGGCTTGATGCCCGCCAATCGGGTCACCATGGTCACGGTCCCGGTCGACGGCAGGTCCGTGGTCGCGTTCGAGTCGTATCAGGCCCGGTCGCCGCTGCTGACGATCCTGGCTGTCCGGCCTGCGCTGGCCATCACCCTGACCCTGCCCGAGCACCTCGACGCGGGGCATGTCCGGTTCGCCCGCGACCTGGCCTCCGCCGCAAGACGGTATGCGATCGAGGTGGAGCGGTCCTGGCGCGGCCTGCCGTCTCTCAGCGCTCGGAGGGAGGCGGCAGCGGACACCTGATCAGGCGGGGCGACCCTTCAGCTGGCACTGGCGGGCCGCCCCTTGTTCTCTCCCCGCACCAAGCAAGGAAGAGGTGACCAGGATGCGTCCTGTCATCACTGGACAGCAAGTTGCGCAGATCCACAATGGAGACCCGTTCGCCCCGCCGATCTGGCGGGCACCGGTTTACCACACCCCCGGCTGGATCATCGCCGCCGTCCAGATCGCTCGCACCTTCTGGGCGACTTTCCGGTTCGTGGCCAGGCATCCTGTTGCCGATGCTGCCGCGCTGCTGTTGTATGCAGCCTGGCAATGGACGAGCTGGCTCGGAGTCATCGCCCTGGTCGTCATTGCCGTAGGCGTCTTCGTGACGTGGCGGCTGCTCTGGCCCGCGTCGTTCAGCCGCTGGGTGCACCGGCCCGCGGTGTCCAAGTGGCGGCGCTGGCACTATGCCCGGCACTGGAATGCCGTGATGTCGATCGCCCGCCTGGCCGAAGCTCACCGTGGCCGGATCCTGGTCCCCGTAATCGGCGAGGTCACCTCCGCGGGCTGCACCGACTTGGTGCACGTCCGGCTTGTCTCGGGGCAGTGCCCGGCCGACTACGCGCTCCGCGCCGAGAATCTAGCGCACGGCCTCGGCGTCTTCTTGTGCCGCGTCCGGTCTGCCCGGCCTGGCTGGCTCATCCTCGAACTGGTCCGCCGCGACGCCCTTGCCGCCACCATCCCCGCCTTCCCGATCCCGGCCAGCCCCGACCTGCGGGCACTGCCAGTTGGCTGCCGTGAAGACGGCACCCTGTGGTCGGTGCGCCTGCACGGCACTCATCTCCTGATCGCCGGTTCAACCGGCGCCGGGAAAGGCTCGGTTCTGTGGGGCCTGGTCCGCGCGCTGCAGGCGCCGATGCAAGCCGGGCTGGTCAGGATCCTGGCCGCGGATCCGAAGCTGATGGAGCTGGCCTACGGCCGCGCCATCTTCGACACCTACGGCCGCTACGAAGCCGACCCCGAAGCAATCACCGCCATGCTCGAACAAGCCGTGACCGACATGCAGGCACGCGCAGCAGTGCTGGCCGGAAAGCAGCGCGACCACACGCCGACCGCAGCGTTCCCGTTCGTGGTTGTCCTGGTCGACGAGGTGGCATTCCTGACCGCCTACCAGCGGGACAAGACGCTCCGCGAACGCGTCAAGGCCGCCCTTGCCACCCTCACCACGCAAGGCCGGGCGGTCGGCTACTGCGTCGTCGCCGCGCTGCAAGACCCGCGCAAGGAAGTCATGTCGATCCGGAACCTGTTCCCCGACCGGATCGCGATGCGGCTGGACGAACCCGAGCAGGTCGACATGGTGCTCGGCGACGGAGCCCGCGACCGCGGCGCCACCGCCGACCTCATCTCGGTCGACCCGGCCATCGGCGCCGGTGTCGCGTTCGTGCGGCTGGAAACCGATCCCGACCCGATCCGCGTCCGCGCCGCCTGGGTCAGTGACCCAGACATCCAGGCGATGGCGGCGAGCTGCATCCAGCCGCTTCCCGAGACCGGCTCCACCGAGGTGCTGGCAATCGATGCAGGAGCGGCCGCATGAATACCTTCCTCGACACCGAGCCGTGCCCGGCCTGCGGCACCCCGCTGCACCTGACCGACACCGGGACCGTGGTCACGCAGGTCTGCCCGGCGTGCGCGTGGACCCGGATCTGGGAGCCAGCTGCCGTGACGGGAGGCCGCCGATGACAGCCCCGGCTTCGAAGCTGACCGGCCCGCAGGCCCGTGCCGCGTTGCGGCAGGTCACTCAGGACCGCGGCGGCTGTATCCGCCCCGTCCAATTCCGCCGCACCAACCTTGACACCGGCGAGGTCACCCAGATCCTCATCCCGTGCGGCGCCACCCTCGAATCGGCCTGCCCGGCCTGCGCGAAACGAGGCAAGAGCCTGAGAGCTGAGCAATGCCGCGACGGATGGCACCTCGAGCACGAACCGCCCGACCCCACCCCGCCCTCGGATGAGAATCAGGAGTTCTGGCTCGGCCTGCGCGCCCGGGCCCAGGTCCTCCGCGACCAGGCCGAAGCCACCGGGCAGGACACCACCGACCTGGACCAGGCCATCACCGAGCTCGAGGACGAACTCGCCGCCACCGGCATCCGCGGCACCCTCAGCCGTACTACGGGCCAGGCAAAGGATGCCGATCCGAAAGTACGGCGGTCCCGGTCCACCCGGCGCCGCCAAGACGCACCCAGCCTGCCTAAAAGGCAGGTCACCGCCCGGACCACGGGCAAGGTATTCGCTGCCCCGGACGGCAGCAAGTACCGGCCGTCCATGTTCCTCACATTGACCTGCGACACCTACGGCCGCGTCCTCGACGACGGCACACCGGCCGACCCGGCCAGCTACGATTACCGGCGCGCCGCCCGAGACGCCATCCATTTCGCCGCTCTCTTTGACCGGCTGATCCAGAACCTGCGCCGCTACCTCGGCTACGACGTCCAGTACTTCGCCGCGATCGAACCGCAGCGGCGCCTTGCCCCGCACGTGCACGTCGCGTTCCGCGGCGCCATCTCCCGCGCCGACCTCCGCCAGGTCATTGCCGCGACCTACCACCAGGTCTGGTGGCCCTCCACCGACACCGTCCGTTTCGACGGCGACCAGCTCCCGCACTGGCACAAGGCCACCGGCCTGTACATCGACCATGCAACCGGCGAACTGTTCCCGGAATGGGACGACGCGCTCGACGCCATCCGCGCGGAGGACGAGCCATTGCACGTGGCCCGGTTCGGACCGAAGTTCGACGCCCAGGGCGTGCTCGCCGGAACCCGGGACGCCAAACGCTGCATCGGCTATCTCACCAAGTACCTGACCAAGCAGCTCGGGCAGTGCCACCAAGCCAGCACCGACGCTCAGGCCGACCACGTGACCCGGCTGCTGGACGCTCTCCGATACGAGCCCTGCTCGCCCACGTGCGCGAACTGGCTCCGCTACGGCATCACTCCTAAAAACCCGCGCGCGGGCCTGATCCCCGGGCAGTGCAAGGGCAAGGCACACCGGGCTGAACATCTCGGCTACGCCGGGCGCCGCGTGCTGACCTCCCGCAAGTGGTCCGGCAAGACCCTCGCCGATCACCGCGCCTACCGCAAAGCCTGGCTCACGTCGATGCTCGATCTTCCGGCAACTGACACAAACCGGTACCGCTGGGAGCAGGTCAGCCCGGCCGACCGCGACGCCATGACACCCACCCGCAAACTGCTGCACGTCCTAGACGACCGCGCCCGATGGAACGCTGCGCTTGCGGAAGCGCGAAGACGGGCGAGCGAGGCGACCGATGCTCCTTCGGCAGCGGGAAAGGAGGCAGCGTAATGGCGTCTCCTAAATCCCGCCGGCTGCGCGAGGACGAGCTGCTGACCGTGCCCGAGATGTGTGCCGAGCTCGGGGGAGTGTCACGCAGGACGTTCTACCGCTGGCGCGAGATAGGCGTCGGGCCGCAATGCCTGAAGATCCCGAATGGCGAGCTGCGGGCCTGGCGGAGTGAATTCGCGGCATGGCTGGACAGCCTCCGAGACGGTGTTGCATGAAGTCGCACAACGTCCGCTTCTGGGAGATCCGGCCGCGCGAGACTGCTAAAGGGGAGTCGTGGACGGTCAGGTGGACCGTCGCGGGCCGGGAGAAGTCGCTCACCCTCGCCCGGAAAGCTCATGCTGAACGCCACCGGTCCCGGCTTATGCAGGCGGCCGATAGGGGAGAGGCGTTCGACCTGGATTCGGGCTTGCCAGACTCGATGGCCCGCGAAGTCTCCTCGGTCACGTGGTACTCGCACGCATGCGCCTTCGCCGATTCGCGCTGGCCACGGGTAGCAGCCAAGGGCCGGATTTCGCTTGTTGAGGGCCTGATGGCTGTGACTCCGGTCCTGGTGACGAGTCAGCGCGGGAGACCGGACCCTGAGGTGCTGCGGCAAGCCATGCGCCGCTGGGCATTCAACCCACCCCGGCGCTCCACGCCGATGCCAGACGAAATCGACGCGGCGCTCCGCTGGCTTGCCCGCTCGTCCCTGCCCATGGCGGCGCTACAGGAGGCCAGCATTGTCGCCCGGGCACTAGATGCATGCGGCCGCAAGCTCGACGGTTCGGCCGCCGCCCCCGAGTACTACCGACGGCGCCGCCGGACCTTCTACGCGGCACTGAAGTACGCGGTCAGAGAGCATCATCTTCCGGCAAATCCGCTCGACGGCGCAGACGACCCGGAATGGAAAGCACCTGAGGTCTCAGGAGCAGTCGACCGGCGCCGGGTCGCCAGTCCCGCGCAAATGGAGAAACTGATCGCCGCGGTGGCCACGGTAGGCAGAACGCAGGGACCGCGGCTGCGGGCCCTGTTCGGGTGCATGTACTACGGCATGCTCCGCCCCTCAGAAGCCGCCTCGCTCCTGGCCAATGAGTGCACGCTGCCCGAGCTCGGCTGGGGACTCCTGGAATTCAGCGAAATCAGCTCAGCCGCCGGCCGGGACTGGACCGATGACGGCCAGGTGCACCAGGCCAGCAGGCCGAAAGGCGGCCCGCGCAACGCGATCCGCCGGGTACCGATCCCGCCGGTGCTCGTGACGATGCTCCGTGAGCACGTCCAGGCCCACGGCACCGCGCCGGACGGCCGCCTCTTCCAGACCTACCGCGGCGGCATCTACCTACCGTCCACGCTGTGGCGAGTACTCCAGGAAGCCCGGCAGCGGACCTTTACGCAAGCGCAACTCGCCTCGCTGCTAGCCCGCAGACCCTACGACTTCCGCCATGCCGGCGTCTCCTGGCGGCTGAACGCAGGAACGCCCGCACCGCTCGTCGCAGAGTGGGCAGGACACACCGTTGAGGTCCTGCTCCGCATCTACGCGCACTGCATCGACGGCGACGATGAGCGGTGGTTCGGCCCTATGGAAGACGCTCTTGGACGGGGCTGACCTGGGCCGATGGCCTCCCGGCCGTTCCGCGTATGTTCCGGGAACCCCGGCTTTAGGCCGCTTTCGGCGGCATACAGCTGCGCATGTGCCACCGCGCACGCAACAGCATCGGCGCTGGTCAGATGGCATTTAGCGTGCTCGGAGAGGGCGCCCCCAGCAGGATTCGAACCTGCGCACACGGCTCCGGAGGCCGTTGCTCTATCCCCTGAGCTATGGGGGCTGATGCGCGGAAGCCCGCCCTGAACTGGTGCTCGGCCGGGCCTGTGCAAGGGTACCAGTCAGAAGGTTCTGGGGGACACGTGCTCGATCTGCAAGCGTGATGCCGGGGTTGCCCGGTAGCCTCACGCCCGTGACACAGGGACTCGGGCGGGTGCTGGTTGTCGATGACGACGAGGTCATCAGGCAGCTCATCGCCGTCAACCTGACTCTCGAGGGCTTCGAGGTCTTTACCGCGGTCGACGGGCAGGATTGCCTGGATCACGTCGAGGACGTGAAGCCCGACGTGATCACTCTCGATGTCATGATGCCAAGGCTGGACGGCTGGGTCACCGCTACGCAGCTGCGCAGGAACCCGGTGACGGCCGGGATCAAGGTCGTCCTTATTACTGCCCGCGCGCAGGAGGACGACAGGGATCGAGGCCGGCAGGTAGGCGTCGACGCGTACCTGACTAAGCCGTTCGACCCGGCAGAGATGATCCGCGTCGTTCGGGAGCTGGCCGGAGCGCCGAGCACAGCCTTCGACTGAGCAAATGATCCCTGGCGACATCGGCGCCGTGATCGACCGGCTCCTGCGGGCCGGCGCCGCGGCGGGCGAGTGGCCGGCCGCTGCCGCCGAGCTGTCGGCCTCAGGCACCTGGCGGCCAGTCCCGGCTGGCACCGGAGCAAATGCCCTCAGTTATGCCACCTCATTGCCGCTGTCACTCGCCAGCCTGACGCGCCGCCCGGCCACCTCCATTGCCGAGGCGCTCGCAGGCGGCCTGGCGATCTTGCCATGGGTCGGTGCCGCGCGATTGACCGGCGACGGCTACCTGACCATCACAGTGACGGCCGAGCACATGGCCGGCCTGGCCGCGAGGGTCGCGGCCGCGGGGCGGACCGCCGCGAATAGCGACGCGCTCGCTGGACGCCAGCTGACCGCGCGGGTCCCGTCTGATCCGCGCGCCGCGGCGACCTGGGAACAGGCCTGGCACGCCCGGAAGGACGCGGTGACCGGATTGCTTGCCGATGCCGCCGGCGCAGAGGTTGACTTTCTTGATTCTGAACAGGACCTCGCGTCGTCATCGCCTACGCGAGCCGGCTCTTCCCCGGCGCCAGGGCCCGCGACCCCGCCCAGCCCGGTCCGCGACGCAATCGCGTTCCACGGTGCCGACGCGGTCGGTTATGCCCTTGCCAGGACATCGGCCCCGCGTGCGGATTCGATCACCAGGCAGCTCATGCTGCCGCTCGACCTGCACAACCCGTTCGTGCTCGTGAGGTACGCCCACGCCGACGCTTCCTCGACGCTGCGCTGGGCTTCTGATCTCGGACTGCTCGCGCGGACCGAGCCGTGCCGTGCCGAATCGTGGGCCGGGGACCTCCTGCGGCCAGAACTCGCTCTGCTAAACGCGATGTCCTGGCTGCCAGAACGCGTCGCCGCCGCAGCTCGCAGGCACCGTCCGGCCGAGGTCGCGGCCTATCTGGAGCATCTCGCGGGTGCGTGGTTCGACTGCCGGGAGAGTTGCCCCCCACTGCCATTTCAAGGAAGGGCGGCACCTGGACCGGCTGACGCCGCCCGGGCGGTGGCCCGGTTGTGCCTCGCAGACGCCGCGCGTGTCGCGCTCTCCTGCTGTCTGGGCTTGCTCGGGATTGGCGCGCCAGACCGGATGTGATCGGAGTCGTTGGCGGACAGCACCAACAGAACTCGCTCTTGTCAGAAACTCCTGGTTAATGTAATTTCGGCCTGATCTTGAATCCCAGCGGGCGCTCCCAGGATTTCTTCCTGCGCGCGGTTCAAGAATGAGTGAAGCGGGTATCGGATGGCGTGTAAGCCCCCAATGCGTCGATCTCGGCGTAGCTCTACCCCCACGAGCCGGGCAGTCATCCCCACCAGGCAGACTCTGCCGGCACCGAGCTTTCCGGAGTCCAGTGTTGGCGACTTTGACCGTATACCTGGTTGTTCTGCTGGGCGGAAACCGTGCTCGGCCGCGGTCAGAGATCTAGAAGGAATGCAGTGACCGCTGTTGGTGTTAGACTGTCCGAGGCACCAGGCGCTCCGTACCGGGGCGAGGTGCATATCCGCATCCCGTCAGCCCAACTTCGCAACGCGCAGTGGCGGGTTGCTCTCGGTGAAACTCACCTGTCGGGAGACATTCGACACACGCGCCTAGCTGACGGTTCGAACCGAGCATGCTCGCGAGCGCCGTCACAGCCTATGCGGGCACGGGGGATCGCGGATTGCACGATCACCGGCCTGGCCGCCGAGGGCTACGGCCAGAGCGGAACTCGCATGGCGCCGGACTATAGACGGTTGCTCGCTGGTGACCTCATATCTTGGAAGGACCCTTTGTGACCGAAACTACCAATCTGTTCCCGGACTCGGCCGAGCCGCTGTCGACGAATGACGGGGTCATGTTCGACATTCCAGGCAGCGCCCAGACAGAGTCCGCGGCGGCGGGGTCTTCCGCGGAACAGACCGGCGCGGTACGCTCCTGGCCTGGCAGCGCTCCCTCAGACGACTCGCCCGCGACGGGCGGTGACAGCAGGCAGTTGTCGGCGATGCGCCTGCCGGATCTGCAGCGACTCGCGCAGTCTCTCGGCTTGGCCGGCACCGCCCGGATGCGTAAAGGGCAGCTCATCGCAGCCATCGAAGGTGCGAGGCAGCCCGGTAGCGCGCCGGCGACCGGTCCAGGTCATGATCCGGCTCCAGCGGCAGCCGTCACGACAGACGCTTCCCATGCCGGATCGGTCAATCAAAGCGAATCAAGTGGAAACTCAGTCAAGCGGACCGCGCCTGCGGGAGCCGGCGCGAACCGCCCCTTTGAGCAGGACGCCATGGAACCAGAATCAGGGCAGCTCAGCATGGTCAGCGCGGACCCGGCAGGCCCCGGCGCAAGTACGCCGGCCGGCCAGGACACGGGGTCAGCGCCTTCATTCTCAGGTGGTGAGCAGCACGCGCCCGCGGTGCAGGCCGGTTCCGGCCTGGCCGACAGCATGCCGTCAGGCGACACCCGCGTGAGCGGTGACGCCGCGAACGGCGCTGACCTCCAGCGTCCGGATGCATTTGCCGCCGGTGACTCAGGCGAGCATGCAGCCGGGGGACTCAAGGAGACCTCAGAACGGGAAACGTCCGTCGGTGACGGCTCGTCCGACGCGGCCGCCCAAGACGGCGATTCCGGCTCGGCCCGGCGCGGTGACGGAGGGTCGCGGCGCGAGGGCCAGCGCGGCGAGCGGCGCGGGCGTAACGGGCGCCGGGATGACCAGGGCCGCTCCGGCGACGGCGACCAGGTCCGCGAGACCGGTCGCGGGGACCAGGGGTTCCGCGACAACGGCAGCCGTGACAACACCGGACGCGACAACTCAGGTCGCGACAACTCTTCCAGCCGTGACAACTCAGGTCGCGACAATAACGGTCGCGACAGCGGCGGCCGTGACAACAATGGCGGCCGGGACAACAGCGCCAATCGCGACGGTGGTGGCCGCGACGATGACCGCGAAGGCCAGAGCCGGCGAAGCAGGGACCGCGACCGGTTCCGTAATCGCAATCAGGGCTCGAACCGGCGCCGCGAGCGCGGCGGCGGTGACTCCGAGCCGGTGATCACCGAGGACGACGTGCTGATCCCGATCGCCGGGATCCTGGACGTGCTCGACAACTACGGCTTCGTGCGGACTACTGGCTACCTGCCAGGTCCCAACGACGTCTACGTGTCGCTCTCCCAGGTGCGCAGGCACGGCCTGCGGAAGGGCGATGTCATCGAGGGTGCCATCCGCCAGCCACGCGAAGGTGAGCGTAGGGAGAAGTTCAATGCCCTCGTCCGCCTGGACAAGATCAACGGACTGGACCCGCAGGAGTCCTTGAACCGTGCCGACTTTTCCAAGCTCGTTCCGCTGTACCCGCAGCAGCGACTCCGCCTGGAGACGGATCCATCGGTCATGACGACCAGGATCATTGACCTGGTCGCGCCGATCGGCAAGGGCCAGCGCGGCCTGATCGTCTCGCCATCCAAGGCGGGCAAGACGCTGATCCTGCAGGCGATCGCAAACGCGATCACCAAGAACAACCCAGAGTGCCACCTCATGGTCGTTCTGGTGGATGAGCGGCCTGAGGAAGTCACCGACATGCAGCGGTCGGTTAAGGGTGAAGTGATCTACTCCACCTTCGACCGGCCGTCCGAGGACCACACGATGGTCGCCGAGCTCGCGATCGAGCGCGCCAAGAGGCTGGCGGAGATGGGCCACGACGTCGTGGTCCTGCTGGACTCGATCACGAGGCTCGGCCGCGCCTACAACCTGTCGGCGCCGGCCAGCGGCCGGATCATGTCAGGTGGCGTGGACTCAACCGCGCTGTACCCGCCGAAGCGGTTCTTCGGCGCGGCGCGCAACATCGAGCATGGCGGCTCGATCACAATCCTGGCCACGGCGCTGATCGAGACCGGCTCGCGGGCAGACGAGGTCATCTTCGAGGAGTTCAAGGGCACCGGCAACATGGAGGTCAGGCTGCGCCGCGAGCTGGCGGAGAAGCGGATTTTCCCGGCGATCGATGTGGACGCATCGAGTACCCGCAAGGAAGAGCTGCTGATGACGCCTGAGGAGCTCAAGATCGTCTGGCAGCTGCGCAGGGTGCTGCACGCACTCGAGCCGCAGCAGGCGCTCGAGGTTCTCATGGAGCGGATGAGGGAGACCAAGAGCAACGCCGAGTTCCTGCTCCACGTGCAGAAGACGACGGTGGCCTCATAGCTCGCTCCGCCCGCGCTCGGCTGCTGCCGTGCGGGAATCTGCAGGCCTGCCGGCCTGTTGAAGCTGTGGCACACTGGTGTGCCAACTAATGCGGTACCGGTTCACGTTTGCGCCCCTTCGTGGGTCCGGGGTCCTCCCCCGGGCGGGCACGGCGCGCCCGCAAGCGACCCGGCGACCGCGGGAACCAGGAGATTTCATGAAGCGCGACATTCACCCCGATTACGTGGATACCCAGGTGACCTGCACCTGCGGCAACACCTTTACGACTCGCAGCACGGCGAAGAACGGACAAATCCACGCCGATGTCTGCTCGAACTGCCACCCGTTCTACACCGGCAAGCAGAAGATCCTCGACACCGGCGGCCGCGTCGCCAGGTTCGAGCGCCGGTTCGGCAAGCAGGCCACCAAGCAAGGCAAATAGCGACTCCGCTCTCGCGGCCTGGCCATTTCCTGGCCAGGACCGCAGGGCGGCGTTTGCATGCGCGGCCGGAATCGGCCGCGACAAGACAGGCCGGCCTGACGCCGGCCACGGCGCGAGCGCGATCACTACCGGATCCGGTTCGCCCGGACAGAACTCCGAGGAGGTAAGCAGTGCTTGAGCGGCTTGCCGACCTCGCCGCAGAACACGCCCAGCTCGAGCGTGACCTGGCGGACCCGGCAGTACACGCTGATCAGGAGAAGGCCAGGGCGCTGGGCAGGCGGTACAGCGAACTCACCCCGATCGTCCAGGCGTACTCCAAGTGGCAGCAGGTCAGTGGCGATGAGGCCACGGCCGTAGAACTCGCCGGCGAAGATTCGTCATTCGCCATCGAGGCTGAACAGCTCGCGCGCCGCAAGTCCGAGCTCGAGGAGCGGCTCGAGCACCTGCTCGTGCCGCGCGACGCGTTGGACGCTAAGGATGTCTTGCTCGAGATCAAGGCCGGTGAGGGCGGCGAGGAGTCGGCCCTTTTCGCCGCAGATCTGCTGCGGATGTACCTGCGTTACGCGGAGCGGCAGGGCTGGAAGACCGAGATCCTCGACGCCACCGGTACTGGTCTCGGCGGCTACAAGGACGTGACCGTCGCCGTCAAGGCGGCCGGCCGCGGC
The DNA here is from genome assembly GCA_036258115.1 of Streptosporangiaceae bacterium. GTDB lineage: Bacteria > Actinomycetota > Actinomycetes > Streptosporangiales > Streptosporangiaceae > Chersky-822. The sequence goes on along the minus strand of DATAEH010000264.1, from coordinate 5,050 downwards.
AGTCTCGCGGGGACACCGGACGGCGCCTGGTCGCTGCTGAAGTACGAGGGCGGCGTGCATCGCGTGCAGCGTGTGCCGGTGACCGAGTCCCAGGGCAGAATCCACACCTCGGCCGCCGGCGTTATGGTCATGCCGGAGGCCGATCCGGTCGAGATCAATATCGACCCGAACGACCTGCGGATCGACGTCTTCCGCTCGTCGGGGCCTGGTGGCCAGAGCGTCAACACGACAGACTCGGCCGTCCGGATCACGCATGTGCCCACCAACATCGTCGTGTCCTGCCAGAACGAGAAGAGCCAGCTGCAGAACAAGGAAGCTGCCATGCGCATCCTGCGCGCCAGGCTGCTGACGGCCGCGCAGGAGGAAGCCGACGCCCAGGCCTCGGCCGAGCGCCGCAGTCAGGTCGCGACGGTTGACAGGTCGCAGCGTGTCAGGACGTACAACTATCCGGAGAACCGGATCTCCGACCATCGCGTCGGGTTCAAGGCTTACAACCTGGACCAAGTGCTCGACGGCGACCTTGACGCGGTTATTGCGGCACTGGTCGATGCCGACAGGGCGGACAAAATGTCCGCGGCCAGGTGAGCACGCGGCGGCATGGTGATGGCCGATGAGCCTGCTGATGTCCGAGGTCGCCGTGGCGGCTGCGCGCCTGGCGGAAGCCGGCCTCGCGTCGCCGCGCACAGATGCCGAGCTGATGGCGGCGCACCGGCACGGAGTCTCCAGAAGCGAGCTCAACCTCGTCGCCGACGCTGACTTCGACCCGAGATTCTGGGACGACATAGGAAGGCGCGAGGCTCGCGAGCCCCTCCAGCACATCACCGGCACCGCGTTCTTTCGTTACCTCGAGCTCGAGGTAGGGCCTGGCGTCTTCGTGCCCAGGCCAGAGACCGAGGTCATGACGGGATGGGCGATCGACCGGCTCACGGAGATGGACGTCGCTGAGCCCGTTGTCGCCGACCTGGGGACCGGATCGGGCGCGATCGCGCTGGCGATCGCGCAGGAGGTGCCGCAGGCGCGGGTCCACGCCGTGGAAGGCGATCCGCTGGCCAGGCCCTGGACCGAGCGGAACATCGCGCGGTGCGCCGCGGCCGCGCCGCATACCGGGGGCCGGGTCACGCTGCACGACGGTGATTTCGCCTCCGCGCTGCACGAGCTCGACGGAGCCGTCGACCTCGTGGTCAGCAACCCCCCGTACATTCCGGTCGATGCGTCAGTTCCGCCCGAAGTAGGGGAGTTCGAGCCGACGGCGGCGCTGTATGCCGGTGCCGACGGCCTTGATGCGATCCGGGTCGTGGAACGCACGGCCAGGCGGCTGCTGCGCCCAGGCGGCCTGGTCGCCGTCGAGCACGGCGCACCGCAGGGTGCGGCTGTGTACTGGGTCTTCGCCGAAGAGAGCGGCTGGAAGCACACCCGCAACCACACTGACCTCGCCGGGCTCGACCGGTTCGTCACGGCGATCTGGCCATGACAACCAGAGCACGCCAACCTCTCCGCAGACGGTCGGCCGTGTCCGCGGCGCTGCGCGGGCGTGGCAGGATGTTCGGCCATGAGTGAGATGTTCGACTGCGCGGACGAGGAGCAGCGCTCCGCGGGGATCGCAGCTGCTGTGGCCGCCGTGCTCCAAGGCGAACTCGTGGTGTTGCCGACCGACACGGTCTACGGGATAGGGGCTGACGCCTTCCGACCCGGGGCGGTGCAGAGCCTGCTCAACGCCAAAGGGCGCGGCAGGGACATGCCGCCGCCGGTGCTGGTTGGCTCGGTCAGGGCGGCGAACGCGCTGGTGGAGGACCTCGGTCCGTACGGCCAGGAACTGATCGATGAGTTCTGGCCCGGCGGCCTGACCCTGATCTGCCGGTCGAGCCGGTCGCTGAAGTGGGACATCGGCGAGACAAAGGGCACTGTAGCGGTGCGGATGCCGCAGAATCAGGTCGCGCTCGACCTGCTTGCCCAGACCGGGCCGATGGCGGTCAGCAGCGCGAATCTGACCGGGCAGCCGGCGGCCACGACCGCCGAGGGCGCTCGTGAGCAGCTTGGTGAGGCGGTGGCGGTTTACCTTGACGGCGGTCCGTGCGAGACCGACGTGCCGTCGACCATCGTTGACTTGACGGGTGACATGCCGCGGCTGCTCCGCGGCGGCGCTGTATCGATCGGCCAGCTGCGGGAGGTCGCCGCCGTTGCCATGGGACCGGACTGATGGGCTAGGGCCGGACCTGGCGGCTATCGGCGGGACTGATGGGGTAGACCGAACCCCGGTGCTACCAGAGGTGCCATAGAGTGATTTCCGATGCCCGTGCTATCCGGACCTGGTGAGCGGCGGTGCGTGAGTACGTCCTAACCCTGCTTGTCGTGGTGGCGGTCACTTATCTGCTGACCCCGCTGGTGCGCCAGGCAGCCATCAGGTTCCGCGTCGTGATTCCCATCAGGGACCGCGATGTGCATGCCGCCCCGATCCCGCGGATGGGCGGCCTGGCGATGTATATCGGGGTGGCAGCCGGACTGCTCGTCGGCAGCAACCTCGTCCCGCTCCGCAACTCTTTCCACGGCACTGGCCTCGTGGTCGGCTTGCTCGGAGGCGGCGGCCTGATCGTGATCGTCGGGATCATCGACGATCGCTGGGGGATCGGCGCGATCGGAAAGCTGGTCGGCCAGATCGCCGCTGCCGCCATTCTGTTCGCCAGCGGCGCCAGGCTCACCTCATTTCCACAGCCGCACAACGGGCTGTTCAGCCTGACGCAGAACGAATCAGTCGTGCTGACCATCCTGGTCGTGGTCGCGACCATCAACGCGGTCAACTTCATCGATGGCCTGGACGGGCTCGCCGCCGGGATCGTCTGCATCGCCGCGATCTCGTTCTTCATCTACTACTACTCGCTGACCAGAGTCGTTGGCTTGTCCGCGGAAGCGGTGCCCGCGCTGGCCTCGATCGTGCTGGCCGGCGCGTGCCTGGGGTTCCTGCCGCACAACTTTCACCCGTCCAGGATCATCATGGGCGACACCGGGTCGATGCTGCTTGGGCTGCTGCTGGCGTACGTGCCGATCTGGGCGATCAACTCGCTTGACTTCACGAGCCTGAACAACAAGGCCAACAGATACGCGGAAATCCTGCCGCTGCTGCTGCCGGCCGCAGTGCTGGTGATCCCCTACGTGGACATGCTCCGTGCCGTCATCCGCCGGACCAGGGCGGGCATGTCACCGTTCGCCGCGGACCGCAAGCATCTGCATCACACGATGCTGGAGATCGGCCATTCGCACCGGTCGAGCGTGCTCATCCTGTACGCGTGGGCGGCGCTGTTCGCTGGCACGGTTGTCGGCCTGTCGATCGTCACCGTGCACCTGGCGGTGCTCATATGGACGACGCTGGCCGCCGTGCTTGCGCTCGCCCTGCTGTCTTCGCCGAGGTTGCGCTGGTGGGAGCGAAACCGTCAGGAACACCCGCCGCTCGCGGTCCGGGCCGGCGAACCGGCCGGAACCGGCAATGGCTGGCACGCCGCCAGTTGGCCGGTCACGGGCAATGGCTATGTGCCTCAGGCCGATCCAGTTGAGAGTGAGCATGCCGATTCACCGTCGCAGGCTCGCGAATTAGCGGTCCAGGCATCGCGGCATACGTTCCCCTGAGATCGGCAAATCAGCCAGAGCACATACGTCGCATTCGTCACGTTCGGTTACCCGTTGGAAGCAACTCCGGAGAGCTTGTGATATCTTTCACATGCAGCCGCAACCCGTCGGCTGTGTGGCCCGTGATACGTTTGCCAGGCCCGATAGCACGGGAGTTTCCCCGCTGTCTCCAGGCCGCCGGGCGGATCTCAGGGCCACCGCCAGACTGCTCGCCCCGGCTGGCCGGCAGGTCCGCCGCACGTCCCACCGGAGTTTGAAAAACTGATGCTGGCGAACCACGCCCAGATCGTCCGCCGGTCAGTGTTGACCACGGCGGCGGTCGGCGTGGTCATGGTCGTCATCAGCCTCGCCGTCGGCGGGACAAAGGGACTGATCGGCGCGGTGCTCGGGGCCGCGCTGGTCGCCATCTTCTTCGCCATCAGCGTGTTCGCCGTCGGGCGAGCCGCTAAGCGCAGCCCGCAGGCGATGATGATCACCGCGCTGACGACCTACGTTGCGAAGATCTTGCTGTTGCTCTTCTTCGTGGTGCGCTTTTCAGACACCACGGTCTTCAGCTCCCGGCTGTTCGGCCTGACCGCGCTGGCTTGCATCCTGGCCTGGTCCGCGTCCCAGGTGCTTTGGTCGATGCGGCTCAAGGCGCCCTACGTCGAACCCAGCGGACGGTGACTAGCCGTGCAGGAGAGCCGAGGCGAGGCGACGGGTGATGGCCGAAGATTCGCAGAACGCCGGTTGGTTCATCTTCGGCTACCTGATCTCCGGCATGGCGTTCTACGGCGGGCTCGGCTGGCTGATAGGTCACTTCACGCACGTGTCTGTGCTGTTTCCGGTCGGCGCGCTAGTTGGGCTCGGAGTAGGGATCTTCGCTGTCTACTACAAGTACGGACGGTCGTAACAGCCGCGGTTATCAGCGGGCGCTCCGCGCCGGGTCGCGACGCTAGCTGGAGCCCGGTCGGCGTAGGCGGACCCGCTATCGACCTGGCGGGGTCGCACCGTTACGCTCGCCTGACCGCAGGCGCGACGACGCGCGCCAATGACCTCGGAGGTAATTGCCCCGTGACGGCCAGTCGCATGTCATTGGCGCAGAAAGCTGGAGGTGGCTACCTTGGCCGCTGACCTTGTGGCGCTCGCCGTGGAGAAGTGCTCGGAGACATCGGCGCACCTGAACTCCGGCTGCGGTTACCCCGCGCCCGGTTACCCGAAGAGCTTTCTTTACGGCCCGCTCTTCAAGATCGGCTCGTTCACGTTCAACAAGCCGATGTTGCTGGCCGTCATCTGCGCGGCGATTGTGATTGCCTTCTTCTGGGCGGCCTTCGCCAAGCCCAGGCTGGTCCCCAGGGGAGTCCAGAACGTCGGCGAACTCGGCATCCTGTTCGTGCGCGACCAGATTCTGCGGCCGATGATCGGCAAGCGCGGAGACGGCTTCCTGCCGTTC
>DATAEH010000263.1:0-27330 GCA_036258115.1 Streptosporangiaceae bacterium | reverse complement strand
GGCAGCACACCCGCTGGCGTGCCCTGGTCAGCGGCGACGCGCACTCATCGATAGCGAACACGCTGCGCCTGCTTGAGATGGACCCGCTGGTCGTCACGACCGCCGATCACCGGCTGACCGGCGAGGCGGCCGCAGCCGCGGTGGCCGCAGATCCCGATCCCGGATCGATCGCCGCCGTGGTGGCGACGGCTGGCACAACCAACGCCGGAATCATCGACGACCTGAACGGGCTGGCTGAGGTTGCTGCTGACCTCGGAGCCTGGTTCCATATCGATGGCGCCTACGGCGGCGCCGCGGTATTCGCGCCGAGCGTCAGGGCCAGGTTCGCGGGGATCGAGCGAGCCGATTCGCTGGTCGTCGACCCGCACAAATGGCTGTTCACGCCGTTCGACTGCGCGGCGCTTTTGTACCGCGACCCGGCTCTGGCCAAGTCAGTGCACGCCCAGCACGCCTCGTATCTCGACGCGATCCACGACAAGCCGGCGGAGTGGAATCCCAGCGACTATGCATACCACCTGACGAGGCGGGCGCGAGGGCTCCCGCTGTGGTTTTCCATGAGCGTTCACGGGCTCAAGGCGTACAGCGACGCGATCGAAAAGGCGATCAGCCTGGCACAGAAGACGGCCGCGGAGATCGAGAGCCGCGACTACCTCGAGCTGGTGATGCCGCCTGAGCTGTCGGTCGTGATGTTCCGTCGGCAGGGCTGGACACCCGAGCGGTATGAGCGATGGGCGCAGGACCTGCTTACCGAACAGATCGCCTTTATGCCACCGAGCGCCTGGGAGGGCCAGACTGTGGCCAGGTTCGCCTTTCTGCATCCGCATACCTCAATGGATCTGGTCGTGAACGTCCTCGACCGGATGGCTTGAACCTGTGCAGGCACTATGACCAGCGGCGGGGACTCAGAGCACGGGCCTGAGCCAACAAGTGCGGCCGCGTCGCCCGAGCAGGAGGCGGCGGCCAAGCGCGTGCTTGAGCTCGGCCGCCACATCGCTGGCGTGCGCTCCCTCGGCCAGCCGAACTCTTTGGCCAGGCAGTTCGACTTCGCTGACGACAGCTACGAGTGGCGGCGGCTATTTGCCGAGCTGTTCGGCACGTTCCTGTTGGTGGTCGTGGCGGCCGGCGGCCCCATCGTGAACGCGCGATTCGGCGGGCACGCGATCTCAGAGACGGCCCTTGTGGTCGCCCCCGGTCTGATGGTTCTGGCGATCATCCTGTTCATGGGCACGGTGTCCGGCGCGCATCTGAACCCGGCTGTCACGATCGCCTTCATGCTCCGCGGCGACTTCCCCTTCCGGCGGGTTCCGTTGTACGTCGTGGCTCAGTTCTGCGGCGCGATACTCGCCACGCTGGTGGTTGTTGCTCTGATCGGCAAGCATGGAACGGCTGGCCTGACCCTGCCAGGTCACGGAATCTCGACCGGTGCAGCGATGGCATGGGAAGTAGTGCTCACCACTGGGCTGGTCAGCGTGATTACCGGTACCGCGTCAGGAGCTCAGCAAATCGGCGCCATGTCTGCGATTGCGGTCGGTAGCTACATCGCTCTGGCCGGGCTTATCGGCGCTCCGGTCAGCGGCGCGTCGATGAACCCGGCCCGTTCGCTTGGGCCAGCTTTGGTGCTCGCTGACTGGACTTCATGGTGGGCCTACCTGGTCGGGCCGTTGCTTGGCGCGCTCGTGGCCGTAGGGTTCGCCCATGTCCTGCGCGGCCGTGGCGGAGGTGAGTTCAGCCGCAGGGCCGCGCAGGGAACGCTCGGGACAGGCTGGCTGCCTGGTCGCCTGGAGCGGGCATCCCGGCGGCTCGAGGGTCCTTCCACGCAGGAGGGGAGGGGTAATCCGGGCGACCAGGACTGACGGGGGACTGAAGTAGATTCGGACCTATGAACCAGCAGCCACTGACCCTAATGGCGGTCCATGCCCACCCTGACGATGAGGCCTCGAGCACCGGCGGTGTCCTTGCCGCCTACTCCGACCAGGGCGTCAGGACGGTTGTCGTGACCTGCACCAATGGCGAGTTCGGAGACGGCCCGGCCGGCCTCAAGCCAGGCGAAGAAGGTCACGACACGGCAGACGTCGCGCAGACGAGGCTGGCTGAGTTGCGCGAAGCCGCTAAGTACCTCGGCGTGACCGATCTTGAGCTGCTTGGCTATCACGACTCCGGGATGCCCGAGTGGGAGTACCGGAACAGCCCGGATGCCTTCTGCAATGTCCCCCTCGAGAACGTTATCGACCGGATCGCGACGCTGATCGAGAAGTACCGGCCGCAGGTCGTGATCACTTACGACCCCGACGGTGCTTATCAGCACCCCGATCATGTGCACGCGGCCCGGGCCGGGATCGGCGCGGTCGAGAAGACCGGCATCCCCGCCAAGCTCTATCTCAGCGCGATGCGCCGCAGCGAATGGCAGAAGATCTTCGAGGCGCTGCGCGCGGCCGGCGAGGACGTGCCCGAGTGGGAGATGAGCGATGAGGAGAGGCGCCAGATCGAGGAATCCGAAGCGCGGATTACCACCGAGATCGACATCAGACCGGTTCTCGACCGCAAGCGCGACGCGCTGATGGCGCACGCCAGCCAGATCACCGATTCCTGGTTCAGCAAGATCCCGCCGGATGTCGTCCAATCGGCCTTCGGCCGGGAATGGTTTATCAGGGCGCGGAACCAGACGCAGGCGCCCGTCCCAGAGACAGACTTGTTCGCAGGCCTTCGCTAGCGTCCAGGACGGCTGCGCGGCCGGGCTCAGACAGCAGGGCTGGTCAGCTTGGTGGCGTTGGCCGGCTCCGCCGCCCCGTCAGGCTGGCGCCGTTTGCGCAGGTGGCTCACCAGAACCGTGAGACCGAGCGCGCCGGCCGGCGGGAGGGTGACCAGAGCGGGCAGCTGGTAGCGCCAGGAGAACTGGAACGCGTCAGAAAGTATCAGCACGGCCACGCCAGCGCCGAAGAAGAGCAGGCAAGCCTGCGTCAGCTGTTGTCGTCGCGGCGCCGCGCGTCTGACGACGATAAGTAGCGAGCCGGCCAGGCCCGCGATCGCGAACACGGCCATCAGCGGTCCTGGCGCGTAGCCGCCGTGCAGCTGATACCCGCGCAGGAACGACGCCGGACCCTTGCTGACCGACGCGGGACCGCCGTAAGCGGATTCGAGCCGGTGCCGGGTGATGGTCGGACCGCCAGGCTGCAGCCGAAGGCCGAAGACCAGGCGGTGATGCTTGCCGAGCGTCACCCAGTCGGGAAAGGTCGGATAGGTCTCCTGGAACTGCCATCGCGAGATCGGCGTGCCGACCTGACTCGACGTCCTGGTTATCGAGAACAGTTTGAGGCCGTCCGCGGCGATGCCGACCAGCACCCGGCCCGGCTGCTGGGTGAATACCTGGTGGTCGAAACTGGCGATGATGGCGAACCGGTTCATGCCGCGCGGAGCCACGTACGTCTTGATCGGCGAAGCCTTGTAGTGGTCCAGCCAGTCGATGCCGTACGAGCGCTGCTTCGGCGTCGGGCAAAGCGGGCGCTCGTAAGCGGGAATCCGCAGCGTGGCGCAGTCGGCGGCGACCGCCATGCGACCGTAGGTCGACACGCTCGGCGTGGCAGCAGCCAGCCAGAAATGGCCGCTGATCAGCAAGGAACCTGTCATGTAGCCGACCACAGGGACGGCGAATGCCGCGGTCATCGCGACCGCCCTGGTGAGAACGGTTCGCCAGCCACCGCCGGCGACAAGCAGGAAGAGCAGGGCCGGCAGGATGAGGATCTCGCCAACCTGGCGGACGGTGGCCGATGCCCCGAGCAGCAGGCCAGCCGCGATAATGGCGCCCAGCTTCGGCCCGGCACGACTGACGAGCAGGACCGCGATGCCGGCAACTATCAGGGCCTCGAACCAGACGTCGGGCATGATGTTCTGCTCGATCTGGATCTGATAGGCATCGAGCAGCAGGGGAGCGACGGCGACGGCCGCGAGCCACCGCGGCACGTCCCTGCGGATCAGGACTATGTAAATCGTGGCGGCCATGGCCAGGCCGAGCAGATGCTGGAGGGCGGTGACCGTACCGAGGTTCCCGACCGCCAGAATTGCCCGCAGCGGCGCCTTGTACCCGACCGGGTCGGCTCCTGGGTAGGCGTTGTAGAGGTACTTGATCGAGTCGATATACACCAGCGCAGGGTGATAGGCGATCTGCGCGACGACCCGCAGCGCGAGGCCGGCGGCCATGAGAACGACCAGCAGCCAGTTCCCGGTGGCCATTCGCCACGCCGACCTGGCGATGGCCGTGAGCGTCCCGGCGATGCCCGTGAGCGAACCGGAAGCCGCCGCGGGGTCGCCCAGGCGGCGCGGTGGTTCGCTCACGGCGCCTGGGCGGCCATCTCCGGTGCTCGTCCTCGCACGGCGTCAGCAGGGACGGGCGCTCGGGGCTTGCGGACCGCGAGGATCAGGGCGGCAATGCCGAGCGCGCCGGCAGGTGGCAGGGTCACCATTGCCGGGATCTGGTACCGCCAGGTGAACTCGAACAGGTCGGAGACCCCGAGCGCGATCACGCCGGACGCGAAGAAGAACAGGCAGGCAAGCGCGGCCGGGCGAGCTGCCGCGAACCGCGGCCGCCGCATGAAGGCGATGACCGATCCAGCGAGGCCGGTGATCAGGCAGAGCAGGAACAACGGACCTGGCGTGTAACCGCCGCGGAGCTGATACCAGCGCAGGAACTTCGCGATCGGGGCGTTGACCTGCGGCGCGCCACCGTACTTGGGATTCAGCATCGTCAGCGTCGAGGATTGCAGCGAACCGATGTCGAGCCAGATCCTGTTGTTGCGGGTTGAGATCCACGGGCCGTACTGGGCGGTGGGGAAGTGCCGCTGGAACTGCCAGCGCACGATCGGGGTGTCACCCTTGCTGGTGTACCTGTTCAGCGCGAACAACTTGACCGAGTCGTGCAGGATGGCCGAGGCCACCCGCAGTGGCTGCTGGCGCTCCACCGCCCGGTTGAAGTCCGCGACCAGGTTGTCCTTCTGGCCCAGGTAGGCGACGGGCAGTGTCTCGTCGTAAAGGCGCAGCGGTGAGTAGGCGCCGTGATCGAGCCAGTCAGGACCCATCGCCTGCTCTTGCTTGGTCGGGCAGAGCGGTTGCTCGAGCTTCGGCAGGTTGATGGTCTTGCAGTCAACGGCGCCCGCCATGCGGCCGTAGGTAAGGCTGACCGAGGACCTGGAGATCCAGAAGTGCCCCGCTAGCTGGTAATCCGCGCTCAGGTAGAACAACACCGCAAGCGCGAACGCGCAAGTTACCGCCGTGGCGTTCTGCAGGACCTTGCGCCAGCCGCCGCCCATTGCCACAACGAAGATCAGTGCCGGGATGATCAGCACCTCGCCGACCTGCCGGATGCCGACCGACGCGCCGAGCAGCGCACCGCCGATCAGAGCCAGCTTCATTCCCGGCCGCGGCCGCCAGAGCAGCACGGCGATGCCCGCGACGACGAGGGCCTCGAACCAGATGTCGGGCATGATCATGGACTCGACCTGGACCTGGTAGGCGTCCAGCAGCACCGGAGCGATGGCGAGCGCGCCGAGCCAGCGCGGCACTCCGCGGCGGACCAGGACGACGTACATCGTGACCGCGATGCCGATGCCGAGCACGTGCTGGACGACCTCGACGGTGCCCAGGGAGCCAACGAGCAGGATCGCCTTCAGCGGGATCTTGTAGCCAACGGGGTCCGAGCCGGGCCAGTTGTCGTACAGGTACTTGAGGGTGTCGATGTAGATGATCGCCGGGTGGTAGGCCATCTGGGCCAGCGCGCGCAGCGCGATGCCCAGCGCGATCAGGATCGATGCCAGCCAGTGGTATCTGAGGATCGCCGGAATCCGGCGGATCAGCGCCACTGCCCTGCGGCGGCGGCCTTTCCAGCCGTCGGGACCGGCCAGGCGCGCGACGATCATCGGCCCTGGCTGTCCGTTGGCTGCGGCCTGGATCGCGGGTGAAGTGCCGTTTGCCTCGGCAGTGCCAGGAGCCTTCGCGGAGTCGGGTGCCGACGCATCGGACGCCGATTGTCCGCTTACTGGCTGAGTTCGCATGTACGGTCGTCCCGATCGTGGCTGGCTGTACCGTGTCCGCTGTATTGGGCCTGCCGCAGCGCCCACTGGTTATGGCGCTTGCCGGGACCCATACCCGCTGGAACCGCCGTTAGCGGCAGTGCCCGCGGGACAGCCTCCCAAACGGTGGCCACGAGACCAACTGGTGCTTTCCCGCTGAGACTACCGGACCGCCGGAGCAGCGCTGTCGTAGCCTATCCGCTCGCCCGCGGCCATGCCGGTGGTGCTGATGAAGCCCAGGCAAATTGTCAGAGTCTTTACTTATGGTGGCACCGTGCTGGAGGCGCCGCCGCCACGTGCCCAGCTGGCCAGCCCTCGGGTTAGCTGGGCTGAGCTGCGAGCCGCCGTGCGCGCGCAGCAACCCTGGCTCAGCGCGCCGCAAGCCGGATCCACGAGGCTGTGCCCGGTCTGCCGCGGCCCGGCCGGATCCGGTCGTGCCCGCTGTTTCCAGTGCGACCTGCACTGGCAATGCGCGGCAGGCAGCCTTGCCGATGTCGTCGTACCCGTCGCATTCGCGATCAAAGGCACCGTGCACGCAAGGCGGCTCTGGCAGTACAAGTCGCCGCGCGTTACCGCTCCAGAGGCCACCGGGCATGCGGCGACGATCCGGGCCATGCTCCTTGTGTTCCTCCGCGATCACGGTCCGTGCCTGTGGCGCTCGGCAGGCTCGGACCCTCCCACGCATGTAGCGGTGGTCCCGACGGCTAGGCGGCGACCCGGCAGGCACCCGCTCCGGTCGCTGCTGGAGGGATACCTGACGATCCCGTGGGCCAGGCTGGTGCCAACGCCGGACGGCGAGCGGCTCAGGGACTTAGACCCGGATCGCTTCCGGGCAGCACCGCTGCCCGCAGCACGGGTCTTATTGATCGATGACACCTGGACGACCGGCTCGAGCGCACAGTCCGCCGCGATGGCGCTGCGGGCGGCGGGCGTCAGCTCGGTTATGACGGTCGTGCTCGGCCGGCACGTCAGCGCTCTCATGGCCGGGCGGTCCGGTCTCGGGCCGGCCGCGATGCCATTTCGCATGGACAGCTGCGCGGCTCATCAGGACCATCCTGTCGGCTCGCGACCATAGTCTTGAGACTGTGACGACCGCTCCGCCCACCACGCAGAAGCCCCCGCCCAAGGCTCGCCGGAACGCGGCCAAGGCAGAGCCGTCCAGGACCGCGCTGGTCCGCCGCGCCCGCCGGATCAACAGGGAGCTCGGCGAGCTGTACCCGGATGCGCACACCGAGCTGAACTTCACTACGCCGCTCGAGCTGTTGGTCGCGACGATCTTGTCGGCACAGACTACCGACAAGCGGGTCAACATGGTCACGCCTGTGCTCTTCGCTAGATACCGCTCCGCTGCCGACTACGCGGCCGCGGACCGTGACGAGGTCGAGAAGATCATCGTGACGACCGGCTTCTTCCGCGCGAAGACCACCAGCATCATCGGCCTCGGCCAGGCGCTGTGCGAGCGGTTCGGCGGCGACGTGCCGCGCAAGCTCAAGGACATCGTCACCCTGCCAGGAGTCGGCAGAAAGACGGCCAACGTCGTGCTCGGCAACGCGTTCGGGATTCCCGGCATCACCGTGGACACCCACTTCGGACGGCTGGCCAGGAGGTTCGGCTGGACCAAGGCCGACGACCCGGTCAAGGTTGAGCAGGAGGTCGGGGCGCTGTTCCCGAAATCAGAGTGGACGATGTTGTCGCATCGGCTGATCTGGCACGGCCGACGGGTCTGTCACGCGCGCCGGCCAGCCTGCGGAGCCTGCGGGATCGCGGCGCTCTGTCCGTCCTACGGCGAGGGCCCGACGGACCCGGTCGTCGCGGCCAAGCTGGTCAAGCCGGGGCCGTTCTCGTGACGGCGGCCGGATACAACAGCGAGCCAGAACCCACGACGGCCGACCCCGGCCAGATTCCTCGCTGGCTGCTCACGCTGGGCAGATCGGCGGGCCAGATGACCGTTCCTCCTGGGCTGCGTCCGCCAGCCGGCGGAGGCAGGCACTCGGCGATCCTGATCCTCTTCGGCGCCGGCCCGGGAGGCCCTGACCTTCTGCTCGTACAGCGCAGCGAGTCGCTTCGCCGGCATGCCGGTCAGCCGGCCTTCCCTGGCGGCGTGATCGACCCTGGGGACGACGGACCGGTCGGCGCGGCATTGCGGGAGGCGGCTGAGGAGGCAGGGGTCGACCCGGCGGGGGTTGACGTCGTCTGCGTCTTGCCTGACCTTTACATCTCGCGCACCGGTTACCGGGTATCGCCCGTGCTCGCCTGGTGGCGCAAGCCGGTGCCGGTGGCACCGGGTGACCCGGCGGAGGTCTCCGCCGTGGCCAGGGTTCAGGTTGCCGAACTGGCCGATCCCGGCCAGCGGCTCATGATCAGGTATCCGGGTGGTCAGGCCGGGCCCGCATTTCGGGCTGGCGAGATGCTGGTGTGGGGTTTCACCGCGTTCGTCGTCGATCGGCTGCTGGCGCTGGGGGGCTGGGAACGACCGTGGGACCACGACACAGTCGCTGAGTTGCCGGCTGGCATGGGGCTGACAGGCATCGAGAACCGGGGACCGGTGAACTGAACGCCTGCATTGCAGGGATTCGCCCGATCGGCGGGCCTGGTCCGGCAAGACGCGAGCCAGGCTTGGCCTTCCTTCGGTCCACACGGTCCGAATGAAAAGATACCGTTAAGCCGTGCCCGGTGACCTCCTCGATCTGGTGCTGATCGCGCTCGCGGCAGCTTTCGCCGTGGCCGGGTACCGGCAGGGATTCATCATCGGAGTCCTCAGCTTCGTCGGCTTCACCGGCGGCGCGCTAGCCGGCATCTATCTCGCGCCCGGCCTTGCGATGGCGCTGACCAACCGGCAGAACCTGCAGGCAGTGCTGGCGATCATCGCGGTGTTCGCCGCGGCGGTAGGCGGAATGCTCGTGGCGTCCGCGTTCGGGGTCCTGATCCGCTCCCACGTGACCGGTCGCCCTTCCACGCTGATCGACTCGATTGGCGGCGCCGCGGTCAACGTCGTGGCGATTCTGGTACTCGCCTGGCTGATCGGCAATCTCATCGCGTACGCGCCGCCATTCCCGGCCATTTCCCGGCAGGTCAATAACTCGCTGCTGCTGCGGGGCGTGTCCCGGCTGATCCCGCAGAGCGCCACGCCGGAGTTCACGGCGCTCCGTAAGCTGCTCAGCACGCAGCCGTATGTCCAGGTTTTCGGAGCCCTCGGAGCTGAGACCGCGCTGAACGTGAAGGGCCTTGACCCGTCCGTGCTGAACTGGGCAGGCCTTCGCAGGGACCGGAACAGCGTGGTGAAGATAGAGGGACTGGCCCCTGAGTGCTCGCGCACTATCGAAGGCAGCGGCTTCGTGATCAGCAAGGATCACGTGATCACAAACGCTCACGTGGTCGCGGGCATCGACCGCCCCGAGGTCTACACCAGGTTCGCATCGCTCGAGCATCCCGCGCGGGTGGTGCTGTTTGACCCGGAGAGCGACGTCGCCGTGTTGTACGTGCCCGGCCTTGACCTGCCCGCGCTGCATTTCGCTGATGCCGCGACGTTCGGCGCCAGCGCCGTCGTAGCCGGTTACCCGCTGGACGCCGGGTTCACTGCCGGGCCGGCCCGGGTGGGCAGGTCTGAGCTCGCCAACGGCCCGGACATTTACAACCGCAATCGCGTAGTCCGCGACATCTACCCGATCCGCGCCGTCGTCAAGCCAGGCAACTCAGGCGGCCCGCTGATCGCGCGGAGCGGCAGGGTCTACGGCATGGTGTTTGCCGCCGCCGTCTCGGTACCTCAGACCGGTTACGCGCTGACCGCTAGCCAGATCGCTGACGACGTCAGGGCCGGCGTGAACCGGACCGAGGCCACGGAAACGGGAGCATGTCAGTAGCCCTGGCTACCTGCTCAGCCGGACCCTGAGGTCGCCGGGGGGCACAGCGTCCAAACCCCGCGCCGCGATCAAGTCGGCCAGCGCATTGGTACCTGACAGGATCGCTTCCAGGTCAAGCGCTGCCGCCTGCGATCCTGGAGCTGCGTCCGCCGCGTAGCCTGCCACCGCGGCGGCACCGCGGCGGAGCAGCGTGACGGCGCCCTTGCTGTTTCCGCGTCTCGCGTGGGTCAGCCCCACCGCGATCTGGGCGAGCCCCTTCCACAACGCGCGTTCGCCGGCCGGCGATGACTTCCACGTCGCCTCCAGCACCTCGTGGGCGTGGAACGGCCGGCCGTCGTCGATAAGGCGCTGCGCCAGCCGGACACCCTCAGCTGGGGTGAACGCCATGTCTTCCGGCATGACAGGCTCGCCGGCGGCGCCGCGCGGCAGCGGCCTGCCAAGGCCGTCCCGTGGCCTGGAGTTCTTCGGCCGGCCCGCCAGGTCACGATCCCGGTCAGGGACGGCGCCTGACAGGGTCACCGTTCTGGCTCAGGGTCGAGCAGCCAGGAGCGCAGCTCGAGGTCAAACCGGTCAGGAGTCTCCTCGTGCGGAAAGTGCCCTGCCCCGTCGATCAGCCGCCACCGGTAAGGCGCATCCACGTACGTGCCTGATCCCCTGGCGGCGCGGGGTCGGACGCAGCTGTCCAGGGCGCCGTGAATCTGAAGCGTCGGAGCCTGCACCGGGTTACGCATGGCCTTGGCATAGCGCATGCCATCGGGCCGCAGCCGCGACCTGAGCAGCCAGCGGTGGTATTCAAGCGCCGAGTGGGCTACGGAAGGCAGGCTCATCGCCGCCCGGTACACCCGCTCGGTGTCGGGGTCGGGCCAGCCAGGGCCGGACCAGGAGGACAGGAGCGTCCCGACCCGCTCGGCGTGATTACGCAGCAATTGCCGCTCGGGCAGCATCGGCATCTGGAATCCCAGTGCGTAGCCGCTGCTGCGACCCTGGCCGAGCGGATCGGCGAGGACGGCGGCACGCAGCCGGAGCGGGTGCGCTGCCGAGACGATCGCGAGCCTGCGGATCACCTTCGGGAAATAAGCGGCCATGGACCAGGCGATCATGCCGCCCCAATCGTGGCCGACGACGACCGCGTTGGCCTCACCGAGCGAGCGGACCATCCCGGCTGCGTCCGAGGCCGCGGTCACCAGGTCATAGCCACGCGGCGGCTTATCGCTGCCGCCATATCCGCGCAGGTCAACGGCGACGACGCGAAATCCTGCCGCGCTGAGCGTGCTGAGCTGGTGCCGCCAGGTCCACCAGAACTCAGGAAAGCCGTGCAGCAGCAAGACAAGCGGCCCGTCGCCGCTCTCCGCGATGTGAAAGCGCGTGCCGTTGGCGCTCACCGAGCGGTGCGACCACGGGCCGTCGAGATAGACCGACGCTTCGCCCCTGGTCATCGGCTACCTGGCTCGCGAAGGCTCAGACCCCGCGTTGGAGTCCTCCCGCTTGATCATCGCCAGGTCGTCGGAGACGGTGCTCCTGGTCTTGCGCAGTCCGCTCAGGCGCTTGAACCGCGTGATGCCGATCAGGACGGCCAGGGCAGCGAGCACGACGTAGGTGCCCGCCACGATCAGGAATGACGCCCAAAGCCAGATGCCGGCGGCGTGCAGCCCGTAAGCGTAGGCGAAGCTCAGCACCATGAGCACGAGGCAGCCGACAAACGCGGCCGCGCCGAGCAGCACAGCCCCGATCCCGAGTCGGCGGGCATCGTCCTTCAGTTCCAGCTTTGCCAGGTCGACTTCATACCTGACGAGCTGTGAGATGTCGCTGACGGCCAGTGCGACCAGATCGCCAAGTGATTCCTTGGCGCCAGGCTGCTGACCGGTGAACGTCGGTCCGGCCATACTCCCTCCTTTCCACGTGCTGTCTAAGTCCAGTCTCCCGCATGCGCCGGTGTGATATTCGCTTGGCGTCCCATTCGGCGGCAACGGAAATTCCCCGGCCGGCGTCCGGCGAATGGCGGGTAAGAACGAAGCAGGCGGCGCCCCTGGCAGGGCGCCGCCTGAAACACGTCAGGTCCGGGTTACCAAGCGTGCACCCTAACTGCCGGACAGGGCACCCTGGCCGATCGCTTGCGCGTTCGGCCCGTTCGATGCTCCTGTCTCGGCCGCCTCCCGCGGCTGGTCGCGCGTGGGTACCCGGCTGCCGTGTCAGGACCAGTGGTCCGTGAGTCATTTCTACGTCGGATCCCCTGACTTGGGAAGACCCCGTCGTGATCGATTCGTGATCTTTATTGAAGCTGCTGTTCACATGCACGAGCGGCTCGCTCGGCTTGCTGGCGGTCTGCTGGGACTTCGATCGCCCCGCGAAAGTCGAGCACCGGCCAGCCGCGGGCCATCGCCGCCTCCGCAGCTGGCGGTCGGGGTTCACCGCGTGCGGATGGCCCACGGATTCGAGCATCGGGAGATCTGTGACCGAGTCGCTGTACGCGAAGCTGTCTGCGAGCGCATACCCGCGGTCGGTGGCTAGCTGCCGGATTCGCGCTGCCTTCCCTTCGCCGTAAGCGTAGAAGTCCATGTCGCCCGTGTATCGGCCGTTCGCGTGTCGCATCTGGGTGGCGATGATGCCGGAGGCTCCGAGCATCGCCCGATCGGACCCACCATCTCCTGGCCCGACACGATGAACACGTCGTGGCCGGCATCCTTGTGCGATTCGAGCAGCCTGCGAGCCTCGGCGTAGATAAGGGGCGCAATGGTCACGGCGAGGTTAGCGGTCACGATCTCGGTGACGCGTTCCACCGGCCAGCCCTGGCAGAGCCGGCTGACTTGCTCCTTGATCCGCTGCATCTGATCGTGATCGGCGCCACCGAGGCGGAAGACAAGCTGCGCGAAGGCGCCGCGAGCCGCCTGCACGCGGTTAATCAGACCGTGACGATAAAATGACGGAACGAATGCAAGCGTGCTGGACCGCGAAATTATGGTCTTATCCAGGTCAAAGAACGCGGCAGCCGCCGCTGGCCGACAGCCGGCCGTAGTATCCATGGCGCGCAGCGTAGGTGTCCTAGGTGAAATCCAATCTTCGTTACGCCTGACTGACTGGTAACTTTGCACCGCTGCGCGTAGGATTTCCTGAGTTACGGAACCGCTCTGTCCCCCCGGAGCCGGGCCGTACGGCGACCCCCGCTCTCCCCCCCGGCGGGGGTCGCCCCCTTTTACCAGGACATATGCCAGATCGGGCAGTCAGGACGAGATCATCAGGGTGCACCGGTCAGTAGGCGGTCAAGCAGCGCGAGTGAACCTTCTTTGGACAGCGGCTCGTTGCCGCTACCACATTTAGGTGACTGAATGCACGACGGACAGCCGGCAGTGCATTCGCAGTCCGTAATCGCCTGTGCCGTTGCTCGCAACCAGGCGCCCGCGGCTGCGAACCCGCGTTCGGCGAATCCCGCACCGCCGTCGTGTCCGTCATAAACAAAAACGGTCAGCCGGCCCGTCTGGTTATGCAGGTCGGTCGAGACGCCGCCGACGTCCCAGCGGTCGCAGGCGGCTACGAGCGGTAGCAGGCCGATGGAGGCATGCTCGGCCGCGTGCGCGGCGCCCGGCAGGTCAACGCCTGCTTCGGCGAGGGCGTCGCGCTGCATCGGCGAGATCGTCCACCACACCGCTCTGGTCCGCAGCGTCCTGGACGGCAGCTCTAGCGCGAACTCTCCGATCCGCTTCCCGGTTTCGGAGTTCCTGCGGGTGAAAGAAACCACTTGCCTGGTCACCAGCACGTCGCCGAAGTGCATGACTGCCTCTCCCCAGTCGGCGTGCCTGTGCTCGGCGGCGATCTGGATGTCGGTCAGCTGGCGGGCAGATGTCACGAAGCCTGGGTCGCCCGGCTGGACGAGGGCGACCCCGTCGGCCAGGTCCAGGTTCGTGACCAGGAAGAGGTCGCCCTGATGGGTGTAAACCGCGCCGGTGTGCAGCAACGAATGACTCGACGGCTCGTCCATAGTGCCGATCAGCCGGCCGGTGGCCTGCTCGACCACGCGGACGGGCCGGCCGCCGGTGCCCCGCAAGCTGACCAGCGGCGCCTTGCGTCCGGTCAGGTGCCAGCGCCCGCCGCGGTCCCTCAAGATCCCCTGGCTGGCCAGGTCGGTGATCAGGCTGGGTGCAGCTGTTCCGAACAGCCGTACGTCGGCGCCGGTCAGCGGGAGCTCCGCGGTGGCAGCGCAGAGGTGCGGGGCCAGGATGTACGGGTTGGCCGGGTCCAGCACCGTAGCCTCGACGGGCTGGTGCAGCAGCGCATCTGGATGATGCACCAGATAGGTGTCGAGCGGGTCATCCCTGGCGATCAGGATGGCCACAGCTTCATCCGCACCATCGGGACCCGCGCGTCCGGCGCGACCGGCGCGCCCTGCCTCCTGCCAAAGTGCCGCTCTGGTGCCTGGCCAGCCCGCGATGATCACAGCGTCCAGGCCGGCGATGTTGATGCCGAGTTCGAGCGCCGGCGTCGCTGCCAGGGCGGTAATCGCGCCGGTTCGCAACCCGTCCTCGAGGTCGCGCCGCTCCTGCGGCAGGTAGCCGGACCGGTAGGCGGCCACCCGGTGGGCGAGATCGCCAGCCCCCGTTTCGGTCAGCCGGCTCCTGGCCGCGGCCGCTGCTGCCTCGGCGCCGCGGCGTGACCTGATGAAGGCGAGCGCTGGAACGCCATCCCTGACCAGGTCGGCCAGCATGCCGGCCGTCTCCGCGACGACCGACCGGCGGATGGGCGCGTCGGCCTCACCGCGCATGCTGCTCAGCGGCGGCTCCCACATCGCGAACGTCACTGCTCCATGCGGCGCCGCGTCTTTCGTGACCGCCTGGGCCGGGAGCCCGGTCAGCAGCTCTGCCGCCGCAGCTGGCTCACTGATCGTCGCCGAGGCCAGCATGAACACCAACTCTGGCGCCTCAGCATCGCGGTGGTGAGCTGCGATACGGCGAAGCCGCCTCAGCACGTGCGCGACGTGCGACCCGAACACGCCGCGGTAGCCGTGACACTCATCCACGATCACGTACCGCAGCCTGCGCAGGAACCCGCTCCAGCGCTGATGCTGCGGCAGCAGGCCGTAGTGCAGCATGTCCGGCGTGGTGAGCATGTAAGTGGCGTACTTGCGAGCCCAGGCGCGCTGGTGATGCGGCGTGTCAGAGTCGATGACCGCTGGCCGCAGCCCGAGCCGGCGGCCCGCCTGACCGCCAAGGAAGTGGAGCAGGTTCAGCTGGTCGGCGGCCAGTGCCTTGGTAGGCGCCAGGTACAGAGCGGTGCCGCCCTCGGCGATGCCAGTCAGCGCGGGAGCCAGGTAGCCAACCGACTTCCCTGACGCCGTTCCTGTGGCAAGGATCACGTTCTGGCCGGCCCTGGCGAGGTCTGCCGCCGCGGCCTGATGCTCCCAGGGCGTAGTGATCCCCGCCTTGGCGAACGCGCCGACGAGTTCTGGCGGAACCCAGCCGGGCCATGAGGCCGGCCGGCCGGCCAGCGCGGGCATGCGCTCGACATGAGTCAGCCGGCCAGAGGCGGCTCCGCGCCGTAGGATCGCTTGCGCGCCTCGCGGGGCCCAGGCAGAGGGTCCCTCCGGGGCAGCTTGCGGCGCCGCTCCGCGCGCGGCCAGCGGATGCTGATCAGGCATGGTGTAACGAAGTTTGTCATCGGCAGGCCGGGTAACTCGAACTGTGATCTGGTGTAGACATGTGCTCAGGCATGGTTGAATGCGCGGCGGGAGCATCACGCCCGGCGCGCCGGACGAGATTTGCTTGGCCGACGGCTGGGATAATGGATGCATGGCGCAGGAGGAATCTGTGGATCTGAAGCTAGATCACCACAACAAGGACGGCATCGAGATCGTCGACGTAGAAGGCGAGATTGATGTTTATACCGCGCCCCGCCTCCGAGAACTCCTCATTGACCTTGTGAACAACGGTCACTACCAGCTCGTCGTGAACATGGAAAAGGTGGAGTTCCTCGACTCCACCGGTCTAGGTGTCCTGGTTGGCGGGCTCAAGCGGGTGCGGGCCCACGACGGATCGCTTGACCTGGTCTGCACCCAGGAGCGGATCCTGAAGATCTTCCGCATTACCGGACTTACCAAGGTCTTCGGCATCCACGACACGGTCGATGAGGCGATCGCGAACCGTAAGTCAGAGAAGTAGCCGCCCAGGTTTGCGTGGGGTGGCGCGAGATGGCAACAGTTGAGGTCACCTTCACGCCGCTTGCTGCCCATGTGCGCACGGCGAGGCTCGTCGCAACCGCTGTCGCGCGGCGCAGCGGGGTGGCTGAATCCCTGATGGATGAGGTCCGGCTCGCGGTTGGCGAGGCGTGCTCGCGCGCCGTCGAAACGCACGCTAGCCAGTGCCCTGACGAACCGGTGCGCGTGGCGCTGTCCAGCGACGCTGGCCGCTTTGAGATCGAAGTCATCAATGCGGGCCAGGCCGCCGGTCTCGGAGCTGAGACGGCCGCCAGCGGGCAGGTCCCGAAGCAGGGCGACGGCAGCATCATGCCGCCGCCCGGATTCTCGCTCGCGGTCATCGCCGGGCTCGCTGACGACGTTCAGATCAGCGAGACCGAGGCAGGCACCAGCGTCAAGATGAGCTGGCCGCTGTCCGGCTCCCTCGCCGCCGGTTCACCAGCCTGAGTCAAAGGTCGCTCCTCCGCTCGAGGCAGGTGTATGCGACACTCTCGTCAGTTACCGTTTGATCACGAACGGATCGCAGCGTCGTGACATCCGGACCCGACGCCCCAGAGTGGGCCCCGGATGAATAGACTCCCGGCACGCCATGTCCACGTGATTAAACGTGCGGATGTCGCTGCTTCTGCGACCTGACGACATTGCGGAGTGCATGCGTGACGCACCTAGCCGGTCAACGTTCCGTCGCGCGGATTGATCGGCTGGCTTGGGTTTGCCCCCGCTCGGCTGCCGAGGCGGTTTCCGGTGGCGCGTTCGGAAGGTAGCGTTGAGCGGCTACGTGGCGGTTTGCTGAGGCGCGCTCGGAAGGTGTAAAAGCGGCCGCGCGGCGGGTTTCCGATGCGCGCGCTCGGAAGGGTACTGAGGAGGACGGATGACAAGGCTCGGTTCCGCTCTGGCTGACGGAGCGGCCACCGTGACTGGATCTAACGTGACGTGGGTCGCGGTTGTGGCCGTCATCGCCGTGCTGGCATTGGCCATGGCGGCGTGGCTGGTCAGGCAGGTCCTGGCGGCAGGCCAGGGCACTGCGAAGATGCAGGAGATCGCGGTCGCGGTGCAGGAAGGCGCCGCGGCGTATCTGCGCAGGCAGTTCCGCACCCTCGGCGTCTTCGTGGTCGTGATCTTCTTCGTGCTGCTCGTGCTGCCGGCGGACACCACGGGCGTACGCTGGGGCCGGTCCATCTTCTTCCTCGCTGGCGCGTTGTTCTCGGCTTTGACTGGCTTCGCTGGTATGTCCCTGGCTGTCAGGGGCAATGTCCGGGTAGCGGCGGCCGCGCGCGAGAGCGGTGAGCGCCAGGCGACACGGATCGCGTTCCGCACTGGCGGGGTGGCCGGCATGATTACCGTCGGACTCGGCCTGCTCGGTGCTGCCGTCGTCGTGCTCATCTATAAGTCGAACGCCCCAAGCGTCCTTGAGGGCTTCGGCTTCGGCGCCGCGCTGCTTGCTATGTTCATGCGAGTAGGCGGCGGCATCTTCACCAAGGCCGCCGACGTCGGCGCCGACCTGGTCGGCAAGGTGGAGAAGGGCATCCCCGAGGACGATCCGCGCAACGCCGCCACGATCGCGGACAACGTAGGCGACAACGTCGGCGACTGTGCCGGTATGGCGGCCGACCTGTTCGAGTCCTACGCGGTGACCCTGGTGGCAGCGCTGATCCTTGGCAAGGCTGCGTTCGGATCCCAAGGGCTTGTGTTCCCGCTGATCGTCCCGGCTATCGGGGTGCTCACCGCGATGGCCGGAATCTTCTTCGTCACCCCGCGGAAGAACGACAGAAGCGGGATGACGGCCATCAACCGGGGCTTCTTCCTGTCCGCGATCTTCTCGCTGGTCCTCGTCGTGGTCGGTGCTTTCGTGTACCTGCCGTCGAAGTTCAGCGACCTCAAGGGCGTGACCGACCAGACGATCCTGCACCACTCCGGCAACCCGCGGCTGCTGGCTATCGGAGCGGTCCTTATCGGACTCGTACTCGCGAGCGCGATCCAGCTGCTCACCGGCTACTTCACCGAGACGAACCGGCGGCCAGTCAAGGAGATCGCCGACTCTTCGCGCACTGGCCCCGCCACGGTGATCCTGTCCGGAATCTCGGTAGGCCTGGAGTCCGCGGTCTACTCGGCACTGCTGATCGGCGCGGCCGTATACGGGGCATTCTTGCTCGGCACCGGTAACGCCACGCTCGCCCTGTTCGCGGTCGCGCTAGCGGGCACCGGCCTGCTGACCACGGTCGGTGTCATCGTCTCGATGGATACCTTCGGGCCCGTCTCCGACAACGCACAAGGCATCGCCGAGATGAGCGGCGACGTCGAAGGCGAGGCTGCGCAGGTTCTGACGAGGCTGGACGCCGTCGGCAACACGACAAAGGCGATCACAAAGGGCATCGCGATCGCGACCGCTGTGCTTGCTGCGACGGCATTGTTCGGCGCTTTCCGCACCACCGTGGAGACCGCGCTCGGTAGTGCCGCGCATACATTCAGTCTCTCGGTCGACAAACCGAACGCGCTGGTCGGCCTCATCGTCGGCGCGGCCGTCGTGTTCTACTTCTCCGGCCTGGCGATCATGGCGGTCGGCCGTGCGGCCGGCCGGGTGGTCTTCGAGGTGCGTGAACAGTTCAGGACGCATCCGGGGATCATGAACTTCACCGAGAAGCCGGAGTACGGCCGCGTCGTTGACATCTGTACCAGGGACTCGTTGCGCGAGCTTGCCACGCCAGGCCTGCTCGCCGTGCTGACCCCGATCGTGATCGGCTTCGGCTTCGGCTACGTGCCGCTCGGCACGTTCCTGGCCGGCGCGATCGCCGCTGGCGTCTTGATGGCGGTCTTCCTCGCGAACTCCGGCGGCGCCTGGGACAACGCGAAGAAACTGGTCGAGGACGGCATCTACGGCGGCAAGGGATCCGAGGCGCACGCGGCGACGGTCATCGGCGATACGGTCGGCGACCCGTTCAAGGACACCGCAGGACCCGCCATCAACCCACTGATCAAGGTCATGAACCTGGTATCGCTTCTGATCGCGACGAGTGTGGTCAAGTACGCGGACAACACCGGCCTCCGGGTCGGCGTCGCCGTTGGTGCCTTTGCGATCGTCGTTGCCTCCATCGTGATCGCCAAGAGGCGCCAGACCGGCATCGCGCCTTCGGACTCCGACAGCGCCGACGGTCCCGCGGCTCCAGCCGACGACGAGCAGCCCACGGAGAAGGCGACGGCCTGAGCTGGCCGTAGCGCCGCTGATCCGAGTGCGCTTTGCCCGGCGCCAGCCTTGCCTGCGAGCATGGACGCCATGACAGCGCACCGCCAGCTCATCGTCATGCGCCATGCCAAGGCGGGGGAGTTGCCCGGCGGTCCCGACGTGGAGCGGGCGTTGCGGCCACGGGGCCGCAGGAACGCTTCGGCCGCCGGGCAGTGGCTGGCTGGCCAGGAGCTCTTGCCCGACCTCGTCCTCTGTTCGAAGGCGCGACGTGCCAGGCAAACCTGGCAATACGTCGCCGAGCAGCTTGAAGGCGAGCCGGAGGTCGTCAAGGACATTCGGCTTTACCTGGCCGACGCCGAGGACCTGCTCGCCATCTTCGCTGAGACCAGGCCCAGGGTCCGCAGCCTGATGTACGTGGGTCACAATCCGGCGGCAGCCGACGTGACGGAGATCTTGACCGGCAGCCCCGTCGACTTCCCTACTGCGGCGATCGCGATCATCGGCCTCGACGCCGACTGGCCAAGCCTGGCAGGCGATCCGGCAGGTGCTGGCAACCTGATCTCGTCCTGGCGACCGCACCGAGGGGACGACCCACCGGAACCAGATGCCTGAGCCAGAATCGTGACCGGGGTGCTCGGCGAGGCCAGCGCGGTGGACCGATCGACGTTGCGAGAGGAGGCAGATGCCGGCTGAGGTTCTGTACTTGCGCGGCGTCGGGGTATACCGCGACTCGTCAATGCTGCTCAGAGACGTCGACTGGACCGTCAGGGACGACGAGAGCTGGGTCATCGTCGGCCCGAATGGCGCAGGCAAGACGACGTTGCTTCAGATCGCGGCCGGCCTGATCCCGCCGACCGAGGGCTTCGCGGTAGTCCTCGGCGAGCCAGTGCAGGACGCCGACCCGGAAGATCTGCGGAGCAGGGTCGGCTTCGCCAGCGCCGCCGTCGCCGAGCAAGTGCCGCGCGGCGAGAAGGTGATCGATCTCGTCATGACCGCCGGCTACGGCGTGCTGGGCCGCGGCGGCGAGGAGTACGACTCGTTCGATGTCGCGCGAGCCGTGGAGCTGCTTGACGCCGTTGGCTGCGCGCACCTGATCAGGCGCCGATTCGGCACGCTGTCGGAGGGCGAGCGCAAGCGAGTTCAGATCGCAAGGTCACTGATGGCCGACCCGGAGTTGCTGCTGCTCGACGAGCCAGCGGCCGGGCTCGATCTCGGCGGCAGGGAGGATGTTCTGCGGCGGATCGCCGCGCTGGTCGCAAGGCCTGGATCGCCTGTCACGGTGCTGGTGACCCACCACGTTGAAGAGGTGCCGGCAGGCTTCACGCATGCAATGCTGATGCGCAGGGGTACGGTGCTCGCCGCCGGCCCGGTGGAGCAAGTGTTCACAGCGCGGAACCTGTCGAGGTGCTTCGGCGTCCCGCTGATCGTCGAGCGGCGCGCGGCGCGCTGGACGGCCCATGCTGCCGTACCACTGCGGGGGGACGCCCCCCCGCGACCCCCCGCTGTACCTCTGCGGGGGGACGACCCCCCGCGACCCCCCGCTGTACCGCTGCGGGGGGACGACGCCCCGCGGCGCCCTGCACGGCCGGTTCGTGGGCACAACCCGCCTGAACCTCCTGCCCGTGTGCGCTGATCAGAGACGCTCGTGGGCGGATGGGAAATCGTGGCGATACTTGCCGCGGCGATCGCGGCCGGCGCGATCAACGCCGTGGTGGGTTCGGGTTCGCTGATCACCTTCCCGACGCTGCTCGCCTTCGGCATTGCACCCGTCGTCGCGAACGTTTCGAACAACGTGGGCCTGGTGCCCGGGAACGTCAGCGGTGCGTTCGGTTACCGGGAGGAGCTGTCGGGCCAGCGCGGTCGGCTGGTCAGGCTCGGCATCGCGTCGGGGGCGGGATCAATCGCCGGTGCCGCCGCGCTGCTGGCGCTGCCGCCCGGCGTCTTCGAGGTCGTCGTTCCCGCCCTGATCATCGTGGCGTGTGTCCTCGTCGTACTCCAGCCGCGGCTGTCGGCGTGGGTCGCAGCCCGTGGCAAGGAACGCGCCGAGCACGGCGGTCCCGTCCTTTTCGCCTGCGTCTTCCTCGCTGGGGTGTACGGCGGCTACTTCGGTGCCGCTCAGGGCGTCCTGGTCATCGGGCTGCTGGGGATCTTTCTGACCGAGAGCCTGCAACGCGTCAACGCCGGCAAGAACGTGCTGGTCACCATCGTCAATGGCGCGGCTGCCGTGGTCTTCCTCATCTTCGCCCATCTGAACTGGCTAGTGGCGCTGCTGATCGCCGCCGGATCCAGCTCAGGTGCTCTCATCGGAGCCAGGGTGGGCCGGCGTCTGCCGCCGCTGGTCCTGCGGATCATCATTGTCGTGATCGGCCTGGTCGCCGCGGTGAAGCTGATCTTCTTCTCCTGAAGTGCCAGCACGTCGCCCTGCCCAGCCGCCAGCACGGGACGGAACTCAAGCCGCGCCGCCCGGTGCGGGCTGGAGTATGCCCGCCTCGACGGCCTGGTTGACCAGATCTCTGGCCACCGCGCCGAGCTGGGGCGAACCGTCCTCTATCAGCGCGACCTTGGCGAGCACCTGGTCGGCTGTGATCCCGTGCCGCTGCCAGGTACCGCCGCCGGCTTTCAGGTTCTCGAGCATCGGTTGCAGCCGGTCGAGCGCCCGCGCGAACCGCGCGTCCATGGTCTGCCGCGCTGTGAACTCGTCCCACAACTGCCGCAGTTCCTCGCCCTGATCGGCAGGGAGGATGGCGAAGATCCGGTCCGCGGCCGCGCGCTCGGCCGCGTCCTGGCGTGCCTGCGCCTCCGCGTCCGCATAGACGAACAAGTCGCCAGCGTCGATCTCGACCAGGTCGTGGATGAGCACCATGGCAGCGACCCTGGCCAGGTCGGTGCCGGGCGGAGCATGCTCGCCGAGCACGAGCAGCATCGTCGCCAGATGCCAGGAATGCTCGGCGGAGTTCTCGCTCCGGTTCAGCCCTTCGTCGGCGAGAACCGTTTGCCTGAGCACTCCCTTGAGCTTGCCAATCTCGGCCACGAACCGCATCTGCTGGTCAAGCCGCTCCATGCCCCCATTGGATCAGGCGACGCAGCCGCCGCGGCTCCCGATTCCATGATCACGAAGAATCGTGGGCCTTACTGGCCGCACGAAGAGTCGTGGGTCCTACTAGACCTCGGATGCTTCGTGATCATGAGCATCAGCGGAAGACTGCCCGGGACGGACGCTACTGCGGGCCGAGGCCGAGCATGTGCATCAGCAACAAAAGCGCGACAAACCCGATGAGGATCCCAGTGCCCTTCGCGACCGAGCGCAGCCGCCGACGCCGTTCGCCGGGCGACAGGGGTCGCCTCGGAGCAGGCCGGCCGCGACCGAAGGGCACCAGCCTGCGCCACGATCTGCCTCGGGTGGTCGGCTTCGCGTCGCCGCTCGTGACCGGCTTGAGCAGCTTTCTTGCCCGGCGGGCTTTCCCCCAGCTCATCGGCTGACGCCTCGACTGCCCGCTCGTCTGGCGGCGGCGTCGGGCCGCACGCTTGGCCCGCTCCGCGGCAGAAGGCTCACGGAATCTCGCTGCTCCGGCGCTGCCGGAGTACAGGTCGCGCAGCTGCCGGTCGAAATCGTCCGGGGTGTGCGTGCCTTCGCCGTGCTCGCTGGACATGCACGCAAGTATGCCTGGCCCGTGGTGATGGCTCATCCGAGACTGATAGACCCGACAGGTCGGCAATGGGTTGAATGCCCGCTGATCGGCAGGGCGTCCTGTGGTGGGCGCCCCCGGCGGCTACGATCAGCGCTGTTATGGCAACGATCAGGGTCGCACTGGCCGAGGACCACGTCCTGCTGCGAGAGGGCATCTCCCGGCTGGTTTCGGCGAACGAGGGCTTCGAGCTTGTCGGCGTGGCTTCCGACCTGCCCCAATTGCTTGCCGTGGTGGCCGAACAGCACCCGGATGTCGTGGTCACCGACATCCGGATGCCGCCGACCGGAACCGACGAGGGCATCAAGGCGGCGAGCTGGATATATCAGAACTACCCGCGCACCGGAGTAGTCGTCCTGAGCCAGTACGTGGCACCGGCGTATGCGGTGGCGCTGCTGGAGCACGGCTCATCTGGCCGGGGATACCTGCTGAAGGAGCGGGTGGGCAGCGTCGACGAGCTGGCCAGGGCGATCAGGACCGTCGCGGAGGGCGGCTCGGTGATCGACCCGCGTGTCGTCGACGAGCTGGTCCGCTCGAGGTCGGCTGGGCGCCAGCCAGGGCTGGCCGCACTGACGCCAAGGGAGTCGGAGATCCTTGGCGAAATGGCGCAGGGCAAGAGCAACTCAGCCATCGCTGCGGCGCTGTTCGTGACCGAGCGCGCTGTCGAGAAGCACACCAACTCGATCTTCGCGAAGCTCGGGCTATCCGAGGAGAAGGACGTCAACCGCCGGGTGAAGGCCGTGCTCGTGTACCTGAGCCAGCAACAGATCGTCGGCTAGCGACGCCAGTCCAGGGCGACAACCCCGGCGTGCCTGGATGTCTGGCTAGGACGATTACGTCAGCCGAGCGGAATTGAGCCGAGCACCTGGCTGCCGCCGCCGGGCACAGACTCCCATCGGACCGTTCCCCCGATTGAGCCCAGTCGGTCGGCCATGTTGACGAACCCGTGACCGCTGCGGGGCTGATCCTGGGTGAACCCAGGACCGTTGTCGCTTACGGAGAAGAGCAGCCCGCCCTCTTCCTCCCAGATCCGCACCTCGACCAGGGATCCTGCAGCGTGCTTGGCGGCGTTCTGCAGGGCCTCAAGGCAGCAGAAATAGATCGCAGCCTCAACTTCAGGGCCATATCTGTGGATGCCGGCCGCGTGCACGGTGACGTCGAGCGGGCTCCGGTTGGCCGCGGCGCGCAGGGCCTCGCCGAGACCGCGGTCAGCCAGCAGCGGCGGATAGATGCCATGCGCGAGCTCGCGCAGCTCGGTGATCGTGTCCTTGATGTCGTTTGCGAGCTGGTCGAGCATCTCCGTCGCCGCCCGCGGGTCATCGGCGAGGATGTCGCGCGCCAGGCGCAGGTTCACGGCCATCGCCACCAGATGCTGCTGAGCTCCGTCGTGCAGGTTCCGCTCGACCCTGCGGCGCTCGGCATCGCCGCTGGCGACGACTCGTGCCCTGGACTCGCGCAGCTCGTCGGCTTGCTTGCGCAGCTCGTCGAGGGTCGTCTGCAACGCCGTGTCGAGCCTGGCGTTATGCAGGGCGAGGCCGACTTGCCTGGCCAGTTCGGTGAGCACCCGGTCGCCCTCCGCGGAGAAAGCATCGCCGGACGAAGGTCGCTGCGCCACGATCAGACCGAGCAGCTGGCCGGCGTGGCTCACCGGCATGACCCGCAGCTGGCAATCGCCGCGTCCCTCAAGCAGCGCAGGCAGCCAGACCGAGACCCACGCATTGCCGGAAATCCCAGCCCTGGTCACGACGGGCCGTTCACGTGACGTGATCACCAGCGAGGTGGGCCTGTTCTCGGAGCCATCCTGACCTGTTTCCGGAACGGCGGCCGCGCGCTCGAGTACGTCGCCCATGCCGGTGAAGACCTCGGCGCTGGTCAGGTTCATCGTCTTGCGCAGCGACTCGGCAAGCTGCAGCAGCAGCTCATCCATGCTGATCGCGCGAGTCATCCGGCTGCCGAAAGTTCGCAGCACCTCGTCAGGCGCCTGCCTGGCGCCGAACACGGACCTGGTCACCCAGCGGATCAGGCGCTCTCTGACCGGCAGGTACCCCATCGCGCCGACGGCGGCGGCCACCATCCACAAGCCGAGCAGTTCATGGTCGGAGCTGTCCTGCGGCGGATTGCCGAGCCCGAGGATGACGATGATGTATACCACGGCGACGGCGACCGTGTATCCGGCCACGGCGAGCACATTCACCAGCAGCCGGCCGCCGAACTTGCCAAACTGCGGCACGTCGCCTGCGATCAGGCCAAGCGGCACCAGCACAGTGGCGGCCGCGGCCACCGGAGCAACTGGAGCCGGCCAGGCCACCAGGAGGTTGAGCACCCAGGCGGCGATCGCCACGGTCGCAGCGAGCACCGCTCCGATCCCGGTCCAAGCCAGCCGCTCCCGGTCTCGGCTCGGTGCTGCGGCGTAGCGGATCCTGACGGCTGGCAGCGCTAGCACAACGGCGGTCGGCACGCAGATCGCGAAGACGGCGGACGATAGGCCGTCCTCCCCAGCGGCCAGGCTGATGGCGGCGCCACACGCCGCGAGCAGGTATCCAGCAGCTGCCGCCAACTGCCTCGGCCTCGAGCCAAGGCAGCCATCGGGGATGGCAAGCAGCAGGTGGATCCACAGCGCTATGACCAGCGTGCTGGCCAGCGTCGCAGCGGCAAACAGCAGATCATGGCTGCTCTGGGACGCGCCTGCGGCGGTCCTGGTGGCGCTTAGCGCGACCGCTGCCGCCAGCGCTCCGCAGCTGACCTGCCACTGCGGGTTTCGCTCCCTCGCCCGCGCAGTCAGCAGCGCTGAGAGCGCCCAGACGACCGCGACCGCGTATCCGGTCCCTTGCAGGGCAGTCACCGCCACGGGTGCGGCCAGCCCGGCGCCGGCGACCGCGAGCGTGGCGGCGGGAAGTATGAGACCCGCGGCGATCAGGCGCGCTCGGGGCGCAGGTCTGGGTGGGCGATCCCCGGTATCCCCCGCGCGAAGCCGTAGCTGCCTGTACCGGCAGCGAGCTTGTGGTCACCTGACCTCGACCTTGACCGCCGGGTGTGGTGCCGCGCTGACGTCGTCCTGGGTGACTATCCGGCCGTCCCGCATCCGCACCAGCCGCTGCGCGGACGCCGCGACGTCCTCGTCGTGCGTGACGAGGATGACCGTCTGGCCGCCGACGTGCAGCCGCCTGAGCAGTTCGATCACCTCGGCGCCCCCCTCGGAGTCAAGAGCCCCCGTTGGCTCATCGGCCAGCAGCAGGGTGGGCTCGTTGGCCAGCGCCCTCGCGATCGCGAGCCGCTGCCGCTGGCCGCCGGACAGCACGGTCGAGGCCGCGGAGCGCGCGCACAGGAGCGTTGTCGGCCTCAAATGTCTTGCGCACGCCGTGGGTGACGAGTGCGGCTGTGCCCCCCGCGAGTCGCTGGGTGTTCATTTCGCCCCCATCGTGGTCGTCATCGGGTCCGTCGATTGGTCATGGCCTGGCGGCGCTGCGCCATCTGCGGACCCGGGAAGCTTGTAGGCAATTATGGGGGTGTCACGCCCCTTGACCAGCTGTTCCGGCAGAGCCGCGAGCTCGCTCGGCATCGACAGCGCGCACTTTGTTGCCTCTGAAATCACGGTTTCGCCTGCCGCGCCGAGCTGCTGCAGCCGCTGGCTCAAATTGACCGTGTCGCCCACGAGCGTGTACTCGAGCCGCTCTTCCGAACCAAGCAGCGCTGCGGCGGCCTCGCCAGTGGAGACGCCGATGCCGAGCCCGAACGGCGGCATGCCGTCGGCCGCCCAGCCCGCGTTGATCTCGTCCTGCAGTTCATGCATCGCCACGGCCGCTGCGACCGCGCGGTCGGCATGGTCCGGCTGCGGGAACGGAGCGCCGAAGACGGCCATGACAGCATCGCCGACGAATTGCATGACGGTGCCGCCCTGGCCGAGGATCGCATGGTTCATCGCAGCCCGGTGAGTATTGAGCTGGCCTGCCAGCTGTGCGGGGTCAGCATGCTCGGCGATCGTCGAATACGATCTGATGTCGCTCATCAGCACCGTGACCTGCAGGCGCTCAGTCTCGCCGATGCGCTGGCCGTGATCCCTGATCTTCTCGGCGAGGCCGCCAGGCAGCAGGCGGGACAACGTCTCGCCCTGTTCCTCCCGGTCAACGATGGCCTGGTGCAGCAGCTTGAGCCGGTTGAGCGCACCGTGTTCGCCGGTGGAGACTCCTGCGGCCAGCTTGACGAAGACGGTCTCGACGGCCGTGTCGATGGCCGCCGGCGGCAGACGCTTGGCCGCTGCGATCACCTTGATGGTCTTGCCCTCGGCGATCATGCCGAGCAGTTCCTCCTCGGCAGGCGACAGGCCGCCTGGCGAGATGACGGGCTGCACGAGTGCCTCGACGAT
>DATAEH010000262.1:0-12316 GCA_036258115.1 Streptosporangiaceae bacterium | reverse complement strand
GGGCAGGGTCTCGGCGATCCGCCCGGCGACCAGGTCCAGCGGGATGGTCCGCACCCGCCCCGCCGCGACCGCGTCCTGGTACTCGGCCTCATCAGCCTCCGGATCAGGCTGATCGTCCATGTCCTTCTTGTTGTTCTGGTCCCTGGCGGCTGCCGCGGCGGCGCGCGCGGTCTTGATCCGTGCGCGGGCGGCCGCCACCGCCTGCTTGGCTGCTGCGGCGCTGCCCGGCGCGGCCGCGGGAACGCCGCCGCCTGCCGCGCCGGCGCCGGGAGCGCCGTCGTCAGCGGCCCCGGCGCCGGCGGCACCGCCATCCGGGGCGGCACTGGCGTCCGCGGAGGCGGCGCCGGCACTGGCGGCATCGGCGGCGGGGGCGGGCCCGGCGAAGCCGGGCCTGGCGGGCGGGCGCTGCCAGGGGGCGGCGCCGCGGACCGCGGCCAGGACGGCGTCGAGGTCCAGTTCCCAGGTCCACGACAAGCCGCCGTAGCCAGGCTCCGGGAAGGCATCGGCGCGGTCGGCTGTGTCGCGCGGCTCGCCTGGGTCGCCGGGGGCGGTCGCCTGGATGCTGTTCGTCATTGGCGGCCTCCCTCCTGGGTTCTGATTCTTCGATTATCTTAACGACTGCCACTGACAATTTTCCGGCCCAGGGAACGACTGTTCGATAATTGTCGAAGATCTTTTATTATCTGCCGGAAGCGCCAGGGAGCCGGGTAAGTCCGACACGCGGCGCACGGTCAAGCCGAGTTGGGCCATGACTTGGCCTCTAGTCACCCAATGGCTGTCTGACCTGCGGTTTCCCGGTTCGTGACGGGCAAAGTTGCGCATTTGTCTGGAGGCTAGTAGCGCGGCCTGGAGGCGAGGGCGCAGAAAATCGGTAGCGGCATCTGGGGCGGCACTCGACAATCGCCTGTCATGACCAGCGACATGCACGGCGCCGGCTACGTCCGGCTCCTAGTCTGATTCGACGACAGGAGGGCTATTAGTGTCCAACGGCGTAGAGACCAGGACGATATCGGTCGCCAGTGGGCGTGAACTGTGCGTGGAGATTGCCGGCGTTTGCTGATGGAAAGCCGATCCTGGTCCACACTGGCTCGCCGAACTCGCGGCACCTGTACGCCGGGTGGATTGCCGACGCCGAGAAGAAGGGCATCCGTCTGGTCTGCTATGACCGCCCTGGATATGGCGGGTCGACCGCCGACCCGGGTCACACGGTGGCGTCTGGTGCACAAGATGTCCGCGCCGTCGCCGAGGCTCTAGGGCACGACCAGCTTGGCATCTGGGGCATTTCCGGGGGCGGCCCGTACGCCCTGGCGTGCGCGGCCTTGCTGCCAGAGATGGCGGCGGCCGTCGGGGTAGTGGCGTCGCCGGCGCCGTACGGTGTGGACGGCTTCGACTACTTCGCCGGGATGGGTGAGCTCAACGCCGAAGACATGAAGTTGTTCTTGTCCGATCCGGAAGAGGCCCGCCGCAGGCACCATGAGGACTGGCAGGAGGCTCGGACGGCGACGCCGGAGCAGCTCGCCGAGGTCATGAAGAGCGTCCTGTCACCCGTGGACGCTGAAGCCATGACCGGGGAGCTGGCCCAGTGGCTCGCCAGCAGCGCCCGGGACGGCCTGGCGGCGGGCGACCAGGGCTGGTGGGATGACGGAGCGTCGCACCTGACTGCCTGGGGTTCGATCTCCATGACATCCGGGTGCCGGTGAAGATCTGGCACGGCCGTCAGGATCGAATGGTTCCAGTCCAGCACGGCCAGTGGCTGGCCGCCAATGTGCCCGGTGCTGAGGCTGACATCAGCGACCATGACGGTCATCTGACCATGCTCGGCCGAATCGGCGAGGTTCACGACTGGCTACTCCAGCACCTCTAAGTAGACGCCATCTCCATCAACGTGGCGGTCAACGCAAATCGCCTAGTCAGGAACCAGCTCGTCGGCAGCCTCGACGATCGCTTCGGCGTCTATGCCAGCGGCGTGCAGCTGTTCGGCAGGCGTCGCCGAGGCAGGCATGCTCGAGACGGCCAGCTTCACGACGAGCGGCAATGTGGCGCCGGGGACCGCGAGCGCTGAGAGGACGGCGTCGCCGAGGCCGCCTTCTGGCCAGTGATCCTCGACCGTGATGATGCGGCCGGTGTCGCGGGCTGCTCGGCGGATCGTGCCAGCATCGATGGGTTTGATGGAATACGCGTCGATCACCCGTGCG
The DNA here is from genome assembly GCA_036258115.1 of Streptosporangiaceae bacterium. Classification (GTDB taxonomy): domain Bacteria; phylum Actinomycetota; class Actinomycetes; order Streptosporangiales; family Streptosporangiaceae; genus Chersky-822. The sequence goes on along the minus strand of DATAEH010000262.1, from coordinate 10,121 downwards.
ATGATCCCGTCCTCGGCGAGCTGATCGGCGGCCGCCAGCGCTTCATGCACAGTAACCCCGGCGGCGACGATCGTGAGCTGGTCCTGTTCGCTGGATCGCAGGACCCGGCTGCCGCCGACCACGAACTGGTCGTCGGGCTCGTAGATAACGGGCGTGTCGCCCCTGGTGGTCCGCAGGTAGCTGACGCCAGGCAGGTCAGCCATGAGCGTCGTCAGCGCCGTGGTCTGGTTGCCATCGCACGGGTACAGAACCGTGCTGCCATGCACCGCGCGGAACGCGGCCAGATCCTCCAGCGCCATCTGGGACGGTCCGTCCTGGCCGATGGAAACACCCGCGTGTGATCCGACGAGCCTGATGTCGGCACCGCTGATCGCCGCCATCCTGATGAAGTCCAGCGCCCTGGTCATAAAGGCCGCGAACGTCCCCGCGAACGGCGACCAGCCGCGTACCTGCATTCCGACGGCCGCCGCGACCATCTGCTGCTCGGCGATGTAGAACTCGAAGAACCGCTCGGGATGTTCGTGCGCGAAGAAGGCGGTTCTAGTCGAATCCGCCACTTCGCCGTCGAGCACGACCACGCGGGGATTGGCGGTGCCGACTGCCGCGAGCGCCTGACCGAAGGCCGTCCTCGTCGCGACCTGATCTCCAGGCTTGTACTCAGGCAGGTCGAGCTTGCCGGCCGGGAAGGTGTGCGGCCTCTGCCCGCGTTCAGGGGGCTGGACGTGCACGCGTGCGTCGCGCAGGCCGCCCAGTTCCCTGATGGCCTCGTCCTCGTCGGGGACGGGCTTGCCGTGCATCCCTTCCTTGTCCTCGACAGCTGACACGCCTCGGCCCTTCTTGGTTCGGGCGAGGATCGCCGTCGGCTGGCCCCGCGTCTGCACAGCCTGGGCGTATGCCTGATCGATCGCGCCCAGGTCGTGACCGTCAATCTCGATGGCCTGCCAGCCGAAGGCGCGCAGGCGGGCCGAGTAGGCGGCGGTGTCCCAGCCGTGCCTGGTCGGGCCGCGCTGTCCGAGCCTGTTCACGTCGACGATGGCAGTGAGGTTGTCCAGGTCGCTGAACGACGCCTGCTCGAACGCCTCCCACATCGACCCCTCGGCCATCTCGCTGTCTCCGCACAGCACCCAGCAGCGGTACGGAAGCCGGTCGAGTCGCTTGCCCGTGAGCGCGATGCCCACCGAGATCGGCAGCCCCTGGCCGAGCGATCCGGTCGCCACGTCCACCCACGGCAGGCGGGGGGTTGGATGTCCTTCGAGCCGGCTACCGAGCCTGCGATAGGTCATCAGCTCCGCGTCGTCGATCGCCCCCGCGGCCTTGAACATCGAGTACAGCAGCGGCGACGCGTGTCCCTTGGAGAAGATCAGGTGATCATTGCCGGGGTCGTCAGGCGCGGCGAAGTCGTAGCGCAGATATCTGCTGAGCAGCACGGCCATCAGGTCGGCCGCCGACAGCGAGGATGTCGGATGCCCGGAGTTCGCCGTGGAACTGGCGCGCACCGAGTCGACCCGCAGTTGCTGCGCGAGCCCCGCAAGCTGCGTCGCGGTTTCGGTATCGAGTGTGCCTGTCCCGGTCATGGCGTCCTCCTCCGTTGTCTCCGGACTGTGGCCTGCCCATGATCGAGCCGTGCAACCCGGCCGGGACCTGCCTAAATCGGCCAGGTCAAATCAAAGAGATTCTTTGGATGAACAAGGCTCCCCAGTTGCTCCCTCCGGTTAGCGGGATCGGCCTGGGTGGGAAGGTAAGGAGCATGGCGGGAACTCAGGTCCGGGTCCGCCGCGTGTACGAGCAGCCTGAACGAGACGACGGCGACAGGGTGCTCGTCGACCGGGTGTGGCCGCGCGGGCTGGCCAAGAACAAGGCAGCGCTGAGTGAGTGGTGCAAGGACGTCGCGCCGTCCACAGAGCTCCGCAAGTGGTACGGCCACGACCCGGCGCGATTCGCCGAATTTGCCAGGCGATACGAGGCGGAACTCGCCGATGCCAACCAATCGGCGGCACTGAGGCACCTCCGCGACCTCGCGAATCACGGCCAGCTCACCCTAGTCACCGCGACCAAGGCGGTCGACATCAGCCAAGCCGCCGTTCTGGCCGATCTGCTCCGTCGATGACGGGCGGCACCCGTTGGCAAAAGCTTGCACGGCGGCGGTTAAGTTCGGCTATAGAAGGCGGGCTCGGGGGTAAGCCTGCGGTGATCAGCGCTGTTATGGCTTGCTGATCCGGGTCCGGCCGTTTAATGATGATGTCCGGATCGCCGGAAACAATCCGCATTACCTGAGACGCGGTGAACGCCGAACTCAGGCTGCGGGGCCGACCTAGGCAAGGCGGCGACACTTCGGGGGCGAACGTGTCATGCGGACTCTGCTGGTCCATCCGAGCGGACTGATGTACTCGGAGATTTTCCTTCGGCTTGAGCCGCTAGGCCTGGAACGGGTCGCCGGGGCCGCCAGGGCTGCCGGCAACGAGGTTCGGCTAGTCGATCTGCAGGTGTTCAGTCAGGACAAGCTGATGGCCGAGATCGCCGACTTCGAGCCGGAGGCGATCGGATTCGGTCTGAACTACCTGGCCAACGTGCCCGAAGTGATCGATCTGGCCCATTCGGTACGACAGAGGCGGCCAGGCTGCTTCATCTTCGTCGGCGGGCACTCCGTGTCCTTCATTGCCAGTCATGTTCTCGAGCAGGCTGACGGCGCGATCGACGCGGTCGTACGCGGCGAGGGTGAGGTCGTCATTCCGCTGCTGCTCGATGCGGCGAAGGACGGCGATCTGCACAAGCTGCCGGGAGTCGTGACCGCGGACGGCGGCGGGCCCGCTCCGCTCATGCTTGACAGCCTGGATGACTGCCCGCCCGCCAGAGACCTGACCAGGCGCAGGAGGAAGTACTTCATCGGCACGCTTGATCCTTGCGCGTCGATCGAGTTCACCCGCGGGTGCCCATGGGACTGCTCGTTCTGCTCCGCTTGGACCTTCTACGGTCGCACCTATCGCAAGGCTTCGCCGGAAGCTGCCGCGGCCGAACTGGCCTCGATCGCCGAGCCGAATGTGTTCATCGTCGACGACGTGGCCTTCATCAAGCCCGAGCACGGCGATGGCATCGCGGCCGAACTTGAGCGCCGCAAGGTGCGGAAGGAGTACTACCTGGAGACCCGGAGCGACGTTCTGCTGCGGAACGCAGAGGTCTTCGAGCGCTGGCGACGGCTCGGCCTGACCTACATGTTCCTTGGCATGGAAGCGCTCGACTCCGCGGGCCTGGAGGCGTACCGCAAGCGGGTCAGCATCGACGAGAACATGAAGGCCCTGGAGCTGGCCAGGTCGATGGGCCTGACGGTGGCGGTGAACTTGATCGTCGATCCGGCCTGGGATCGCAGCCAGTTCGAGGTGATCAGGAAGTTCGCCGAGTCCGTCCCTGAGATCGTCCACCTGTCGGTTATGACGCCCTACCCGGGCACGGAGATCTGGCATACGCAGTCCGAGCAGCTCACCACGCGTGACTACAGGCTCTTCGACATCCAGCACGCCGTGCTCCCGACGAAGCTGCCGCTGCGCGACTTCTACGAAGAGCTCGTGAAGACCCAGGCCGTGATCAACAGGAAGCACCTGGGGCTCGCCGCGTTGTACGACGTGTTCGGGATCGCCAGCCGGCTCGCGCTGCGCGGCCAGACGAACTTCCTGCGCATGCTCTGGCGGTTCAACCGCGTCTACAACGGCACCCGCCAGTTCGCGGATCACCAGCAGGAAGTGCGGTACGAGCTGCCACTTCCCGTGCGCCGAGGCGACGGCCCCCCTGGCCGGACAGACCTGTACATCCACACTCGCCCAGGGCGCCGGATAACAACTGGCTGACGGCCAGGGCACGTTAGCCCGCAGAGCGTGTCATCAAGAGGGTTGCAAATGGCTGACTCAGTCCAGGTCATCGGCGTAGGCGGATCGCTTCGGGCCGACTCCACGAGCCGCACAGCGCTGGAAGTCACACTGCAGGGAGCGCAGGCGGCTGGAGCGCGAACGAGCCTGATCTGGATTCGCGACCTCGACCTTCCGCTGTATTCGGCTGAGCACTCGATTCCGATCAAAGCCGCCGAGTTCGCGGACAGTCTGTATGGTTGCGACGCCCTGATCTGGAGCACGCCGACGTACCACGGTTCGGTGAGCGGTTCGTAAAAATGCAATTGACTGGCTCATCTTGCTGGCCGAGCGAGAGCCGCCGTACCTGTCCAACAAGCCGATAGGCCTGGTGGCGACGGCTGGCGGCGTCCAGGGACTGCAGGTCATTAACTCGATGGACTTCATCGCCAGGGCACTGCGGGCGTGGAGCATCCCGCTTGTCCAGCCCGTCGCGCAGTCATGGCAGACCTTCGGACCTGACGGACAGCTGAACGATCAGGGCGTCGGCGCCCAGCTGCGCGCGCTCGGGGCCGAGGTCGTCAGGGCCGCGCGGCAATTCCGGGCAGAGGGCACCTGCGACTACGCGGACGAGAGGCAGTTCGCTGGCCGGCCGGGTCGGGAGCGTGCGGCGACCGGTGGTTCAGCGATCTAGCCCCGCCGAGCCCCCACGGAGGCGTGAACTGCTCTGCCGGGGGCAGGGTGGCTACGTCAGGATGCTCGACCGCTCGGCCAGATCTGGCACGCTAGCGACGACACCGAAGGAGGCCGGTGGGGACTGCTGACGCCAGTCCGGCTGATGCCCTTGTGATCTTCGGGATTACCGGTGATCTCGCCCGCCGGATGACATTCCGCGCCCTCTACCGCCTTGAGGGTCGTGGCCTGCTTCGGGTGCCGGTCATCGGCGTCGCGCTCCAGCACTGGAAGACACCCGAGCTGCGCGCTCATGCACGCCAGGCCATCGAGGACAGCGGTGTCGAGGTGCGCCAGGACGTTATGGACAGGTTCCTGGCCAGGCTGACGTACGTACAGGGCGACGTGTCTGACCCTTCGACCTGCGACCAGCTCGCTGCCGCCCTGGGACCCAGCCAGCATCCGCTCTATTACCTCGCGCTGCCGCCGTGGCTGTTCGCGCCAGTCGTCCGCTCGCTCGGTAAGGCCGGGCTGCTCGATGGCGCGGTTGTGGCGGTGGAGAAGCCCTTCGGGCACGATCTGGCGTCAGCGAAGGAGCTCGAGCGGGAGCTGCACGAGTTCCTGACCGAGGATCAGCTCCTGCTGGTGGATCATTTCCTCGGCAAAGAGCCGGTCATGGACATCCAGTTCCTGCGCTTCGCCAACGAAGTGCTCGAGCCGCTCTGGAACCGGGATCACGTGACATGCGTGCAGATCACCATGGCCGAGAGCATCGGCGTGCAGGGCCGCGGCGCGCTCTACGACGAGCTCGGAGCCCTGCGCGATGTGGTGCAGAACCATGCCCTGCAGATGATGGCGCTGATCGCGATGGAGCCGGCCGCCAACGCGGGCGCCGACGAGCTTCGGGGCAAGAAGTGCGACGTCTTCCGGGCCGTGCGCAGCGCCGAGCCCGACCGGTGCGTGCGCGGGCAATACGAGGGCTACCGGCAAATCCCTGGCGTGGCTCCTGACTCAGACACCGAGACGTTCGTGGCGCTCAGGCTGGACATCGACAACTGGCGGTGGCACGGCGTGCCCTTCTTCATCCGCGCGGGCAAGGCGCTGGCCTGCCGCGCGACCGAGGTCAGGGTCTTCTTCCGGCGGCCGCCGCGACTGGCGTTCGTGCCGGCCCCGCCGCGCCCCGAGCCCAATCAGCTGATCTTGCGCGTCGACCCCGAGCCCGGGCTTCGGCTTGTGCTGCAGTCCAAATCGCCTGAACGGGTCACTTCCCAGCCCGTGCACCTGGACCTGCAGTTCGCCGACGAACTGGGCGTGCCTCCCGATCCGTACGAGCGGTTGCTCGACGCCGCACTTCGAGGTGACCACACCCTGTTCGCGCGCCGAGACTGCGTCGAGGAAACCTGGCGCATCGTTCAGCCAATCCTTGACCGGCCGCCTCGTGCCGAGCCGTACCTGCCAGGCTCGTTCGGCCCGCAAAGCTCGGAGCTGATCGTGCGCGGCTTCCAGCAGTGGCGCTACCCGTGGCTGCCGGGCCAGAAGTAGCCGCGCCGTCGCTTCGCCGCGCATCGACGGCTGCCGTAGGGCGGCCGACCGCCGGAGGTCACTGGCTGACGGGGACGGCCTGTTCGACCCACGCCCGCAGATCGGCGGCCGGCGCGGCTCCCGCACGCTGCGCCACGACCTTGCCGTCCCGCATGATCAGCAGCGTCGGGATGGCCTGGATGCCGAAGCGCTGCTGCAGCCGCGGCGAGTTATCGACGTTCACCTTCACCAGCTTGACTCGCCCGGCAAGCTGCTCGGCGACCTGAGCCAACGCGGGGCTCACCATCCGGCACGGACCGCACCACGGCGCCCACAGATCGACCACGACCGGCAGTGCCGACTTCTCGGCGATCTCCGCGAAGGTGTCGTCCGCCGCGTCGACGATCCACGGCAGCGGCTCGTGGCACTTCCCGCACCGCGGAGTGCCCGACGCTGCCGCGGGGACGCGGTTGGTCTGCCCGCAGCTCGGGCACCGCACCAGTTGATCCGACATGGCGATCGGCCTTACTCCGGATTCTCGAATGAAACGATCAGCTCGCCGCCGGTGTAGTCGACACGGATCACGGTGCCTGGCTCGGCATCGCCGCTCAGCAGGGCCCGCCCGATCCTCGTCTCAACCTCCCTGGCGATATACCGGCGCAGCGGCCGCGCGCCGTAGACCGGATCGTAGCCCTGCGTGGCGATGTGGTGCCGCGCATCCTCAGTGAGTTCTAGCAGCATCTGACGCTCGGCCAGCCTCGTGCGCAGGTCGTTGAACATCAGGTCGACGATCCGCTCGATCTCAGGCTCGGTGAGGGGTTTGAACAGGACTATCTCGTCCAGCCTGTTGAGGAACTCGGGGCGGAAGTGGGACCGCATGTCGGCAAGCACCCGCTCGCGCGCGTCTGGCTTGATCTCGCCGTCGGACGTCGCTCCCTCAAGCAGGTAAACCGAGCCGATGTTGGAGGTCATGATCACGACGGTGTTCCTGAAGTCCACCGTGTGGCCCTGGGCGTCGGTCAGCCTGCCATCGTCGAGAACCTGCAGCAGCACGTTGAACACGTCGGGGTGCGCCTTCTCGATTTCGTCGAACAAGATCACCGAGTAGGGCTTGCGCCGGATCGCCTCGGTGAGCTGACCGCCCTCCTCATAGCCGACATACCCGGGCGGTGCGCCCACCAGCCGGCTGACGGTGTGGCGTTCTTGATACTCGGTCATGTCGATCCTGACCAAGTTGTCCTCGCTGTCGAACAGTGCCGCAGCCAGGGACTTCGCGAGCTCGGTCTTGCCCACGCCGGTGGGCCCCAGGAAGATGAACGAGCCGATCGGGCGGCGCGGATCTTTCACGCCGGACCTGGCCCTGATGATCGCGTCCGCGACCAACTGGACGGCCTCGTTCTGTCCAACGATTCGCTCATGCAGGATCGAGTCCAGCCTGAGCAGCTTCTCTCGCTCGCCCTCCTGCAGGCGGCTGACGGGAATGCCGGTCCAGCGCGACACGATCGCGGCGATTTCGTCCTCTGTGACGACCTCGCGCAGCAGCCGTTCGCCGCCCTTTCTGGCCGACAAAGTGTCCTCCTCGGCCGTGAGGCGACGCTCGAGCTCTGGCAGCCTGCCAAGCCTCAGCTCGGCGGCCTTGTTCAGGTCGTAGTTGCGCTCGGCCAGCTCAGCGTCCTGCTTGACCTGCTCGATTTCCTCCCGCAGGGCCTGCACACGGCGCAAGGCCTGCCGCTCGGCTTCCCATTGCGCGCGCAGCGCATCAGCCTCGGCCCGCAGGTCGGCCAGCTCCTTGCGGAGATCCTCAAGGCGCGTCTTGCTGACAGGATCGTCCTCGTTGGCAAGACCGGTCTCCTCGATCTCCAGCCGCATCACCCGCCTGGTCAGCTCGTCGAGTTCGGCCGGCATCGAGTCGATCTCGGTCCTGATCACCGCGCAGGCCTCGTCGACCAGGTCGATCGCCTTGTCAGGAAGGAACCGGTCGGAGATATAGCGATGGCTCAGCGTCACAGCGGCGACCAGCGCGCTGTCGGCGATCTTCACGCCGTGGAACACCTCGAGCCGCTCGCGCAGGCCGCGCAGGATCGACACGGTGTCCTCGACCGACGGCTCGTCGACGATGATCGGCTGGAACCTGCGCTCGAGCGCAGCGTCCTTCTCGATGTGCCTGCGGTACTCGTCCAGCGTCGTCGCGCCGATCATGTGGAGTTCGCCGCGGGCCAGCATGGGCTTGAGCATGTTGCCGGCATCCATGGCCCCTTCGGCCGCCCCGGCGCCGACGACGTTGTGCAGCTCATCGACGAACAGCAGGATGCGTCCCTCGGCGGCCGTGACCTCGCCCAGTACCGCCTTCAGCCGTTCCTCGAATTCGCCGCGGTACTTGGCCCCGGCGACCAGCAAGCCCAGGTCCAGCGCGAAGATCGTCTTGTCCCGCAGGCCATCAGGAACGTCACCCCTCGTGATCCGCTGCGCCAGGCCTTCCACGATCGCGGTCTTGCCGACACCGGGGTCGCCGATCAGCACGGGATTGTTCTTGGTCTTCCTAGACAGGATCTGGATAACGCGGCGGATCTCGGCGTCTCGTCCGATGACCGGATCAAGCCGTCCGCTCGCGGCATCGGCGACGAGGTCCGTCCCGTACTTCGCCAGCGCCTCGTACGCCACCTCCGGCATTGCTGAGGTGACCCGCTGATTGCCCCTGATCTTCGCGAGCGCCTCGAGGAACCGGTCCTTGGTCAGCCCGGCATCCCGTAGCAGACGGCCCGCAGGCGTGTTGGGACCTTCCTCCAGCAAGGCAATCAGGAGATGCTCGACCGAGACGTACTCGTCCTTGAGCCGGCTGGCCTCTTCATCGGCGTTCACGAGCAGGCGGGACAGGCGCTGCGTGACGTTGACCTGACCAGGAGCGACACCCGGGCCGCTCGCCCGCGGGCGGCGCTCGAGGTCCACCTCGGCCGATTTGCGCAGCTGGTCCGCGTCCGTGCCTGCCTGTGAGAGGAGCCGGGGAACGACGCCGTCCGGCTGCTCGAGCAGCGCAAGCAGGAGATGCTCGCCGTCGACATCGGGGTGGCCGTACCGCAGCGCCTTGGTCTGGGCGTCGTGCAGTGCCTCCTGAGACTTCTGGGTCAGATGGCTTGGGTCCATGGTCACCTTCCTGGCCGTCTTGCGGGCTGGTCCGCGGTGCCGACGGGTCGTCCCGTAGGGCCAACACGAGCGGTGCGCAGCGCAGCCTCGAGCGTGGCGATCCGGTCGAGCAGTTCGGTGACGAGGCCGATGGCCGCGTAGTTCAGCGCGAATCCGGCTCGCAGCCGTTGTACCCGGCCGAGCGCGGCAAGCTCGCTGCGCGAGAACCACAGTTCTCCGCTGGGATCCTGGTGCGCTTCCAGCAGACCGAGGGCGACGAACCTTCTGACCAGCTCCGGATGCATGCCGCTCTCGCGGGCGAAGGCGCCGAGGTTGAGGCGAACGTCCCGGGTGGCGTGAATCAGCGCATACCTCACCGGCTGCTCCTCGGGTCGAAGTCTGACGCGGCCGCCAGCTGCTCGAAGAGGTCCCGTTCCGTGTGCGATGGCTTAGGCGGAACCATGATCTTGGCTTCGGCGTACAGGTCTCCGGGCTTGCCGCGCGGATTAGGCAAGCCGCGGCCGCGCAGGCGCAGCCGCCTCCCGCTCGATGTGCCATGCGGGACCTTCACCTTGGCCTCGCCGCCGGGCGTATCCACAGCCACCGAGGTACCAAGAGCCGCCTCCCACGGCGCGAGGCGCAGGTCGAGATACAGGTCGCGGCCCTGCACGCGGTAGACCGGGTGCGGCAGCAGGCGCACGATGAAGTACAGGTCTCCAGGGCGGCCGCCGTCTCCGCCCCGCCCGCCCTGGCCAGCCAGCCTGATCCGCTGACCATCGGTCACGCCGGCCGGGATGTTGACCTCGAACGTGCGCTGGCCGGCTCCGCCGAGCGTGACGGACTTACGTCCTCCCCGATACGCCTCCTCGACGGTCAGCGGCAGCTCGGCTTCCTGGTCGGCGCCCGGCACCGGACCCCAGCCGCGACCCGCACGGCCGCCGAAGATCCCGCCGAGCAGGTCTTCGATGTCTA
>DATAEH010000261.1:0-12856 GCA_036258115.1 Streptosporangiaceae bacterium | reverse complement strand
GTTCCACACGAACCGGGCATCCGAGCAATGCCGCAACAAGACCCCCTCCTGCGCAGGCGTCGGCTCCAGCCGGTACCGGGACATGCCCCAACCTTCTCACCAGGCCCTGACAACGGCCCCGGATTCCTCCCCGCCCTCAAGGACCGGGCTTCCACAGGAGGAACATGGTGAACTCAGCAGAGCCGCCGGGCCGGGTGGCCATAGTCGGGGCAGGGGTGGCTGGCCTCGCTGCCGCGTACTTTCTCCGCGACAGCGGTGCCGACGTCGTCGTACTCGAGGCCTCTGGCCGGATCGGCGGCAAACTGGCCGTGTCGGATATCGCGGGCATGCCCGTGGACGAGGGCGCCGAGGCGCTGCTCGCCCGGCGTCCGGAAGGCGTGGAGCTGATCAAGGCTGTCGGCCTGGGCGGTGATCTGGTGAGCCCGGGTACCACGACCGCAGGCATCTGGACCAGAGGCCAGTTCAGGCCCCTTCCGCGCCGGCACTTCATGGGCGTGCCCGCGGACTTGGCTGACCTGGAACGATCGGCGATCCTGTCCTCGGGCGGCCTGGAGCGCGCACGGCAAGATGCACTCCTGCCGCCAGCGGCGCGGAATGGGGACGTGGCTGTGGCCGAGTTCGTCGGCGGCAGGTTCGGCAGCGAGGTCGTCGACCGGATCGTCGATCCGTTGCTTGGTGGCGTGTACGCAGGACGGTCCGACCAGTTGTCCTTCGATGCGACGATTCCGGCCTTGTCCATGGCGTCCCGGTCGCACCGGTCGCTGGCCGAAGCCGCGTTGTCGCTGGTGGCCGTCATCGGCCCGGCGCGGCACGATACCGCAGAGCCGCCCGGCCCACCCGCGCAGCCCGCGCCGGTTTTCACGACCCTCGCTACCGGCCTCGGCGCGCTTCCTGATGTGCTCGCGCGTATGTCCGGCGCCGACGTGCGCACCAAAGCGCCCGTGCGCGAGCTTGCCAGGAGTCCGGGTGGCTGGAGCCTGACCGTCGGACCCGCCGTCGCACCGGAGCGTATCGACGCGGACGCCGTCATCCTGGCCCTGCCTGCCCGACCGGCGAGTCGGCTGATGAGCCAGGTAGCCGGAGCGCGCGACGCGGGGGCAGCGCTGGCAGAGATCGAGTACGCAAGCATGGCGATCGTGACGCTGGCATATCCCGCTACCGCCTTTCCTGAGCCGCTCACCGGCAGCGGCTATCTCGTGCCAGCAGTGGACGGCCATCCGGTCAAGGCCGTCACCTTCAGCACCGTCAAGTGGCCGCACCTGGGCGGCGACGTGCACGTCGTACGGTGCTCGATTGGGCGGATCGGCGAGGAAGCGATCTTGCAACGCGATGACGCCGACCTCGCCGCGCTGGCAGTTGCCGACCTGGCTGCGGCCACCGGAGTGACGGGAACGCCCGTGGCTAGCCGCATCACCAGGTGGGGCGGCGGGCTTCCGCAGTACACGGTCGGCCATCTGGACCGCGTAGACCGGATCAGGGCCGCGGTCGCCGCGCAGCCCGGGCTCGCGGTCTGCGGCGCCCCTTATGACGGCATCGGTATCCCCGCGTGCATCGCTTCGGCGCGGCTAGCAGCCGATCAAGTCGTGGCTCACCTTGCGAGGAAGGTGGCGGCCCCGCGGCCCTGAGCGCGGCCCGAGCATGCGGGAGAATGGAGCCATGACAGAGCAGCACAGCGAGGCACCGGCAGCAGGTAGCGCGCCTCATGCGGGCCACGGCGCGGCGCGGCCCAAGGCGCGGGATCTCAACCAGCTCATTCGTTACACGATGTGGTCGGTGTTCCGTGTCAGCGACCGCGCGGCGCTTGACCTGGCCAGCAGGGACGGGCTGGCTGCCGAGGTCGCCGAACTATACGAGCAGGCTGCCGGCAAGGAGGTGGTCACCAGGGGCAGCTACGACGTGCAAGGATTGCGCGCCGATGCAGACCTGATGTTCTGGTGGATCGCGCCGACTTCCGATGACCTGCAAGAGATCTACGCCAGCTTCCGCCGGACGAGGCTCGGCCGGGCCTGCGAGCCGGCCTGGTCCGCGATGGCCTTGCACCGGCCGGCTGAGTTCAACAAGAGCCATATCCCGGCGTTCCTGGCCGGGGAGGAGCCGAAGAACTACGTCTGTGTGTATCCGTTCGTCAGGTCCTATGAGTGGTACCTGCTCGAGGAGGGCGAGCGGCGCGCCATGCTGGCCGAGCACGGCAAGATGGCGCGTGATTACCCCGACGTCCGCGCTAACACCGTGTCCGCGTTCGCACTCGGCGACTACGAGTGGATGCTCGCCTTCGAGGCCGACGAGCTGCATAGGATCGTCGACCTGATGCGGCACCTGCGCGGAGCGACCGCCAGGCGCCACACCAGGGTCGAGATCCCGTTCTACACCGGCCGGCGCAAGGCGCTCAGCGAATTGGTCGCCAGCCTCCCCTGACGGCCAGCGGTTAGCAGTCATACCTGTTACACGTCGGCGCTGTGAGCCAGTAAGCCGACCTCTTGGCCATTTCTGGGGCCCAGGCTCGTCGGCTAACCAGCCGCCGGCCTGCCGAGGAATCCGCGCAGGCGGTCGAGCGGCCAGGTATTGATCACGTCCTCGGCCGTAAGCCAGCCGCGCTGCGCCGTTCCGACGCCAAAACGCAGGAAGTCCATGTGGCCGATCGCGTGCGCGTCGGTGTCGATAGAGAACTTGACGCCCGCGTCCTTTGCGGCCTTGATGTGGTCGGACGCCAGGTCGAGCCGGCCAGGGCTGGCATTGACCTCGAGCGCGGTTCCGGTCGCCGCGCAGGCACGGAACACCTCATGCCAGTCGACCTCGACCGGCGGACGCTTGCCGATCTTGCGGGCGGATGGATGCCCGATGATGTTGACCTGCGGGTTCTCGCAGGCGCGGAGAAAGCGCCTTGTCATCTCCGCTCTCGGCTGGTCGAAATGAGAGTGGACCGAGGCCACGCAGATATCGAATCCGGCCAAGATGTCTTCTGGCCAGTCGACGGTCCCGTCCGAGGCGATGTTCAGTTCGGTGCCGTGCAACAGGCTCATTGCGCGGCCCCCGTCGCCGGCTAGCTGAGTCTCGAGCCTGCGCACCTGGTCGCGCTGCTCGAGCATCTTGTCGAGCGTCATCCGCTGCATGAACAGGTTCGGGGCGTGGTCGGTGATCGCCAGGTAGTCGTAACCACGACCGCGAGCCGTCATCACCATCTCTTCCAGCGTCGCGACGCCGTCGGTGAGGTTCGTATGCGTGTGCAGGTCGCCCCTGATGTCGCCGACCTGGACGAGCACCGGGAGCTCGTCGTTCAACGCCGCGCGGACTTCGCCGTTGTGCTCACGCAGCGGCGGTGGAACCCAAGCCATTCCCAGCCGGGCGTAGACCTCTTCCTCGGTTGCGCTCACTAGCAGGTCGCCACTCTCGACATCAAACAGGCCGTACTCGGACAGCTTCAGCTTCTTGCGCACGGCGATCTCGCGGATCGCGACGTTATGTGCTTGCGAACCGGTGAAGTACACCATGGCCGCGCCCCAGCAGCCGGCCGGCACGACCCGCAGGTCCACCTGGATGCTGCCGGCCTGAGCAGGGTGCCCGGTACTGATCCGGACCGAGGTCTTCGCATCGCCTTGCGCGATGATGTCGGTCACTCCGGGAAGTTCCACGATTTTGCGCATCAACGGGCCCGATTCGCTGGCCGCCGCGAGGATGTCGACGTCGCCGATGGTCTCCTTGAACCGGCGAAGCGAGCCGGCGTACTCGCAGCGCTCGCAGCCAGGCTCGGCGCTGATCGCTGCGATGATGCGCTCCGCGACGTCGGAGGCGACGTTGAGCGGCACCCGCTCGCCGAAGCTCTGCGCCAGCTCGATGCCGCGGCGCAGCTTGTCCTCGCTCTTGGGCCCGAACCCGCGCAGGTCCCTCAGCCTGCCGTCGTCGATCGCGGCGGACAGCTCGGCGATCGAGCCGATGCCAAGCTCGCGGTACAGCTGGAAGGCGCGCTTGGGCCCGAGCGCCGGAATCCTTGTCATCTCCCTGACCCCGTCGGGCACGTTCGCGCGGAGGTCCTCAAGCTCTGTGAAAGTGCCGGTTCGCTGAAACTGGATGATCTTGGTGGCGATCGAGCTGCCAACGCCCGGGATCTTGCGCAGCGCGGCGTCGTCGAGCGCGTCGACGTCGCCGCTGTATCCGGCAACCGATTTTGCGGCCTTCTCGTAATTGCGCGCCCGGAAAGGATCGCCGCCTGAGATCTGCAGCAGGTCGGCGTACTCCTGCAGCAGCGCCGCGACTATCTCATTGGCCTGTGGCATGTCGGTGCTCGTCCCGGGCTGATTCGCCTCCTGCTGGCTACGCCTGCGATGCTGGCGCGCCTTCGAATTCGGTCCTGTGCCCGTCGGCGTGCCTGGCCGCTATCGTCGCGAGCCGGCGGATCCGTCCGTCGTCGAGATCGAGATACGCCGGCTCGAGGCTGTCCATCAGGGCGTCCCCGCTGGAGCGCAGATGGTCCGCGACTTGCTCGCGGGTCATGCCGGTGGCATCGGAGGCGTGTCCGGCGTTCAGGTCGTCGACGAGCTCGGTGCTGACCGCGACCTGTTTGCCTGCGGCGACGTCGCTGATCCAGCCGGCCAGGTACTCGTAGGCGTGAGCGACGTGATCGGCGATGACGGCGACGGCACGCGGGTCACCATCTACGGGCGTCGATTGCCAGACATCGTGGGGGCACTGCTCGATAAAAACGACGAGCCGCTGCCTGGCTTCGTCGATGGCCCGCACGTAAGAAGCCGGGCTGAGATCGTCGGTCATGGCATGAGCCTAGAACGCGCCTGCGACAAGATTGCCGGCCGTCCGGGAATCACCGCAGATGCCGATCCGCGTGCTGGGCCGGTTGGCTGAACAGGACAATAGGTGTCAGTGTAGATAACAAAGGACAATGACGCCGGGCGGCAAGGAGACCGACATGACCGTGACCGAGGACAGGGGTGCGCGAACGACGGCCGAACCGATCGCCACCGCGATCGAGCAAGAGCGGCTGCACCGCAAGCAGGAGCTGGCCGCGGCGTTCCGCATCTTCGGCCGGTTTGGCTTTTCCGAGGGCGTGGCCGGCCATATCACGGCGCGCGACCCCGAGCACCTGAACCGGTTCTGGGTCAATCCGTTCGGCATGAACTTCAGCCAGATCAAGGTGTCCGACTTGATCCTGGTCGACCACGAGGGCAACGTGGTTGTGGGCGACAGGCCCGTCAACCGCGCCGCTTTCTGCATTCACTCCCAGGTCCATCTGGCCCGGCCGGACGTGGTCGCCGCGGCGCACGCGCACTCGCTGCACGGCAAGGCGTTTTCCAGCCTGGGCATCCTGCTTGACCCCCTGACCCAGGACGCATGCGCGTTCTTCGAGGATCACGGCCTGTACGAGGACTACAGAGGGATCGTCAACGACATCGAGGAAGGAAAGCGGATCTCCGTAGCGCTGGGAGGCAGTAAGGCGGTGATCCTCGCCAACCACGGCCTGCTGACGGTGGGCGAGTCGGTGGCCGAGGCGGCCTGGTGGTTCGTCACGATGGAGCGGTCCTGCCAGGCTCAGCTCCTCGCCATGGCGGCGGGAAAGCCCAAGCTGATCGACAGGGAGACCGCGCTTATCACCCGTGGCCAGCTCGGCATACCGATCGCTGGACAGTTCCAGTTCAGCCCGCTGTGGGATCATATCGCCGCGACCGACCCCGACCTCTTCGACTGATTGGGCGCAGGATTGAACCAGCCGCTGGAGACCTACCAGGACGAGATCTACCTCGGCGGACTCGCGGGAGATACGCCGATCCTGCCCGCCAAGCTTGCCACGCTCGAGGGCCTGGCCAGGGAAAAGATGGCGCCCGAGGCGTTCGATTACATCTGCGGCGGAGCTGGAACCGAGGACTCGGTCCGGGAGAACGCGGCTGCGTTCCGCAGGTGGCGCATCGTGCCGCGGATGCTCACCGATGTCGCCGCGCCGTCTTACGCCAGCATCGTGCTCGGCGCCTCACTCGTGGCGCCGATCATGCTCGGACCGGTCGGCGTGCTCAAGCTCGCTCATCCGGAGGGAGAGGTGGCGGTCGCGCGAGCCGCCGCATCGGCTGGCGTGCCGATGATCATGTCGACGGCGGCGTCGTGCACCATCGAGGAGGTCGCCAAGGCTAATGGCGACGGCCAGCGCTGGTTCCAGTTCTACTGGCCGAAGGATCGCGACATAGCGGCGAGCTTCCTCGGCAGGGCGCGGGCGGCGGGCTTCACCGTTCTGGTGCTGACGCTCGACACCAGGGTGCTCGGGTACCGGCCGCGCGACCTCGACAGGGCGTTCCTGCCGTTCCTGCGCGGGATCGGCAATCAGAACTTTTTCAGCGACCCCGCCTTTGCTGCCAGGCTGTCAGGCCCAGCCGAGGAGCATCGAGACGAGGCGATCCTGCTGTGGACGCAGATCTTCGGTGATCCGTCGCTCACCTGGGACGACCTGCCATTCCTGCGCGACCACTGGGACGGGCCGATCGTCCTGAAGGGCATCCAGTCCACCGACGACGCTAAGCGCGCCGCCGACGCCGGCATGGACGGAGTGGTGGTCTCCAACCACGGCGGCCGCCAGGTGGACGGCGGCATCGCTGCGCTCGATGCACTGCCGCCCGTCGCGGCCGCTGTCGGATCGCGGCTCACGGTGCTGTTCGACAGCGGGATTCGCAGCGGCGCAGACGTCGTCAAGGCGCTGGCGCTCGGCGCGCAAGCCGTCCTGATCGCGCGGCCCTACGTGTACGGGCTCGGGCTGGCGGGTGAGGAGGGCGTCACGCACGTGCTGCGCGCGCTCCGCCAGGAATTCGAGCTCACCATGCGCTTGGCCGGCCACGCCAGCCTGGACGACCTGACCCCGGACGCCCTGATCCGCATCCACTGACCGGATGAATCCTGGGATTCATCCGGGACTCTCGGATGGATCCCCGGATCGATCCGCCAAAGGCGGAGGACGGCGGGAGTCAGGCGAGGAAGTGAGTAGGTAGCTAGTTATCAGAGCCGATCGACGTTGACGACGATGGCTTCCTGGGTGGAGCGCGCGATCACGACTACCGCCTCGGTGTCGGCCGACGGGTTCTCTTCCCTGTGGTGCGCGTGCGGGGGCACCCAGACGTAGTCGCCCGGTTCGGTCTGCAGCCGGACGATGGCGCCGGAGCCGGAGTCCCGGTAAACGAAGACAGGGTTGCCGGCGACCACGTAGATGCCGGTCTCTGACTCGCCGTGATGGTGGTTACCGGAGGAGACCCCGGCTGGCAATACCGTCCGGCCCATCCAGAGCGACTGGGCACCTACCAGGTCGCCGGAGATCGCCGCGGAACGGATCATGCCTGCGGTCTGGGCGGTCGCGCCAGACAGGTCGGCGGAGCGAATAAGCCGCAACGACCCCTGGTCATGCATTCTCGACTGGCTCGAGTCTGAGCGACACCGAGTTGATGCACCACCGCTGGTCGGTCGGCACGTCGTAGCCTTCGCCCTCGAACACGTGCCCGAGATGGGAGTCGCAGTTGGCGCAGCGGACCTCCGTCCTGACGCTGCCGAACGAGCGGTCCTCAAGCAGGACGACTGCGTCGCCCTCCTTGGGCTGGTAAAAGCTCGGCCAGCCGCAGTGCGACTCGAACTTGGCGTCAGAGGCGAACAGGTCGGCGCCGCAGGCGCGGCACACGTAAACGCCGCGGGTCTTCGTGTCGGCGTATTCACCTGTGAACGGGGCCTCGGTGCCGGCCTGGCGCAGGACGTGGTACTCCTCCGGCGTGAGCCGCTGGCGCCACTCGTCCTCTGAGAGCTGAGCATTAGCCATACAACGAGCGTACCGGCCGCGACTGGGCGCGGCGTGACCCGCCGGACGCGGACGCGAGTCTGGTCGCAGTGCCCGGCCGGCTCAGGCAGCAGTTGTTCAGCTCCCCGTCGGGGTGGCGGGTGGCGCCGGCCGGTCGGCTCCTCCAGCCGGGCTGGCAGGCATTGAAGGGCCTGTCGCGGTCGCGGTGGCGGTCGGCGTGGCCGACCTGGCAGCAGCCGCCCTGCGCGCGAGCGGTCCATCGCCGACATCATCGGGGTTCAGGTACGTGAAGGCGATCGCGGCGACCGCGCCGCCGAGCACATTGGCGATCAGGTAGATGTAGAAGTTGCCCCAGTTCACCAGGCCCATCAGCATGGCCCCGAAGGCAACCGCGGGATTGAACGCGCCACCGCTGACGCTGCCCACGGCGAAGGCGCCAGCGGCGACCGTGAATCCAATGGCGAGACCGAAGAACTGGTTCCCCGGCTGATCCTTGCTGGTCGCCACGTTCAGCACGACGTAGACAAGCGCGAACGTAAAGAAGAACTCGGCGAACATAGCCGAGAACACCGCGTGCGCGCCGCTCGTCGACAGAGTCGGAATGGCGCCAGGGTGCATGGTGAACTTGACCAGCCAGGCCGCCAGGAAGGCGCCAATAAACTGGGCGATCCAGTACGGCCCCGCATCCGCGCGCGGCAGCTTGCCGCGCAGGAACACGCCAAGCGTGACGGCCGGATTGTAGTGCCCGCCTGAGATATGGCCGCCCGCGTAGACGAACACCATCAGCGCGGCGCCGATGGCCAGCGGCGCCAGCGGGCTGCCGGACAAGACCGCACATCCGACCGTGAAGACCAGCCCGAACGTCCCGATGAACTCGGTCACATACTTCCGCATGGCCACTCCAACCGACGCCACTGTGGTGAGAGCTTGCGCCAAGGATCATAGCGACAAGCCCAGAGGATTACCTCAAACCGTGACCGCGCGCCTCATCAAGCCCGTCATCCACTCCGATCACATCTCCTGTCGGCCGGACCGCCGGGCCAGGCAGCAGGCACTCAGTGGCCAGTTGCCGGCGCGAGGGATGTCAGAATGGTCGCGGCGCGGTCCGTGGCCGCTGCTGGGTCGGCGTCAGGCGCACCAACCAGCGGATCCCAGTTCAGGTCGCAGAAGACCTCGGTCACGCCCTGTTCGCCGAGCGAGGCGAGATCGGCGCGGATCTGGTCGGCGTGTCCGGACAGCGGCCGCCGGTTCCCGGTGTCATCGGGGGAGGGAGCTCCCCAGCGCACCACGCCCCGGCAGATGATGCGCAGCGCCGATGGGTCGCGGCCAGCGGCCGCAGCGGCGTCGCGCACGATCTGGATGCTTTCTGAGATCCTCGACAGATCCGCGCGGCTGGACGTTACCCAGCCGTCGGCGATCCTGCCGACCCGGCGCAGCGCGGCCGGTGCGGTGCCGCCGAGCAGCACCGGCGGTCCGCCTGGCTGGACCGGCCGTGGCAGCACGGTTCCGCGCGGCACGGTGTAGAACTCACCGTTGAACTCGACCGGCTGCTCACCCCAGATGGCCCGCAGCGCCTGGACGTATTCGGTTGTCCGCGCGCCGCGGCGCTCCATCGCCGCGCCGGTCATGGCGAATTCCTCGGGCATCCAGCCGAGCCCGAGCCCGAGGTCCAAGCGGCCCGCCGAAAGGACATCGACGCTGGCTGCCTGCTTGGCGAGGTAGCCAGGGGAGACGTAGGGCGCATTGATGACCGCGACGCCGAGCCTGATCCGGCTCGTCACAGCCGCCGCGTACCCGAGCGCCGCGATCGGATCAAGGACGCTGTGGTAGACCGGCTCCATGGCCGACCCCTCGGGAACCAGCAGCCGCTGAAAAGTCCAGAGCGAATAATAACCAGACGCTTCCGCCATCGCCCCGAACCGGGAAATGTTATCCGGTGTTGCCCAGGCGCCGGAGACCGGCAGGCCGAATCCGACTTTCATGGAACCAACCCTAGTTCGGTGCCAGACATGAAGCGGGGCCTGCCGCCCCGCGGCAGGCCCCGCTTTGCCAACAGTCCGTTATGGCATTGTCAGCGCCGGGCACGCGCCCGACACTTCGGGGTTGGCCTGGACGGTTGAGGTAGCCGTGCCGCCGAATCTGGCGAAGTCGGCGGTGCCATACTGTGCATCCTTACCGAACTTCTGCGTGGTCACCTTCGGGATGACGTTGCCGAAGTTCCAGATGCAGGCGCCGGCCGGGAACAGCCCGGGCCCAATGCCCTGGCCCTTCTTGTTGGTCAGGCTCCAGAACGGATAGAACCTGGCACCGAGCGGAGGCACCACGCAATGCATCTGCGTGGTCAGGTTGCACAAGGACTCCGACCCAGGCGCGTCAGTCTCGAACTGGATCTGCGGATACGGCGAGCCGTTGGCCATGAAAGGCCCGGCGAACTTGACCGATTGCGGGACGTTCGGCGATCCGTTCGGCCAGCTTGTCCCGCGGTAGGCGATGCCGTCGAAATCCAGGTCGCCGTTCTGGAAACGGTTGTCGCCGCAGAAGTTCACCGGGGAGACTTCCTTGGCCTTGGTGTTATGGCCGAGCGTGACTGTCCTGGTGCCGGCCGGCACGCAGAACCCGTCGGCGTACTCGCACAGCTGGCCGCTGGCGAAGTTATTGCTCGGGCAGGCTCTCGGACCGTTCACGCCTTCTGTGCTCGCGTGCTTGCACACGCCGGTACTCGCGTTGCAGGGACCCTCACCGCGCAGCGGGTGACCATTCTTGTGGCCCTCGGTTCCGCCGACACAGGTGTCGAACACCTTGTTGTCGACGAAGAAGCCAGGAGCGTTGAACGGGTCGCGGCTGGTCAGCGAAGAGCAGGTCTCGGCGTGGCCGATCTCCTCCTGCATCAGCACGCCGCCCTCGAGCGCCGCCCACGGCACCTGGTTCTGAATCTGCGCGGTGCTGTACTCGGCATGGAATGTGAACGGAGTGCCGTTGCAGGTCTTGAAGTTCGTGTTGGCGAATCCTCGAGACGCGCTGGCCACCATGAACCCTGTTTGATGCGTCGTCAGGTCGGTAATCCTGGTCGTGAATCCCGCGGCTGGGTCGCTAATGGAGATCTTGAGCACGTCGCCCGGGCTATATGTGAGCGTCTTGCTATTCGGCGTCAGCGACTTGATGTTGGACTTCTGCGGGCTCGGCGGACCGGCAGGCACGCCGTTGCGCTGGATGAACGCGAAGTTCTGAGGCTCCTGGCATCTCGGGTTGAGGTTAACGAAATTGAACTGGGACTCCACGCTGTCGATGGTCAGCGCCGAACACCACTTGGTGCGCAGACACCCTGGCTCATCAGGACCTGTGAAGCCTGGCGCGTAGAACTGCAACTCCATGAAAGCCGAGCCTGCGGCATTCGGGTCATTGATCGCGCCCGAGTTCGTGTCGCTGTCCGGCGTACACGGTTTCTGCGGATACGACTTCGGGTCGCAGAGCGGGAGGCCGAACCAGATTGCCGGGCTCAATTCGGCTGCATCGACGACCTTGCCGTCGTTGGTGGCCTTCTTCTTTGGGTCGTGCGGCCGCCGCATGAAGTACGTCATCGTGTTGCCCGAGCCGGCAGTGCTTGAGATGAACTTCACGCTCGGCTCGTCGTGGCCCACGTAGTGCCCGTTGTCCATGAATCGGGACCAGACCTGCTTGGCGGCGTGGCTCGCTGAGGAGTAGCGCGAGCGCAGCGGGCCGTGAGGGTCAGCGCACAGCATCTTGTGCGCCGGTGCAATGGACTTATATGCAGTGCTCCACGCATTGCAGTCCAGGTTGTTGGTCTTATTGGGCGTCAGAACGTGGGAGACGGCTGGCGCACTGTTATGCGCCTGCGCTGGTCCGGCGGCAATGACCGACAGACCTGCTACTGCAAGGACGGGCGCCGAGACCAGCGCCCAGGTAGAACGTCTATTAAACGACCAGCGACGTTGCACGCGTTTTTTCCTTTCGTCCATGCCTTTCTTGGGATGGATGCGTTCGATGCGATCTCCGCTCCAGACCGCACAGATACGTGCGGAACCTAACAATCGTTTGCGGGCCGGTCAAGGAACTCAGGCGAAGCGAGGCCCATTCGGTAGCGACGGCATCCCGCGGAGATGCCCCGTTCAGTCCCCGCGGGGCTTTTCGATATTACCGACCGATAATCCTGACGATTTCAGAACGGACGGATTCGGCACAGCCCCACGAGAGGGTAACTCCAGCGCCGCCATGGCCGTAATTGTGTACCAGATGGCGTCCGCCGCTCAGAACCTCGACATCGAGCCTGACGCCGTCGCGCACGGGTCGCAGCCCGACCCGGTGCCCGAGCACCGGCGCCCCGGCGAGCCGCGGCTCGGCCGCCACGCAGAGCCTGACGATCCGGTCCGCTGTGGCCGGGTCAGGCCGAAGGCTCAAGGCGCCGCGCTGCTGCGTGCCTCCGAGAACGACGAGCGGGCCGTGCGGGAAGATGTAGGTCACCTCGGCGGGATCCTCGCGTTCACCAACGAAGAACTCGCTCAGTCCAGGATTCGCCGCGATCACGACCTGACCTCGGACGGCCGTGAGCCCGCCATCCGGCACGAGTTCGCGGGCGCCGATTCCTGCGCAGTTCACGATCACCGGAGCCGCCCACTGATCCTCGGCCTCGGACAGATCGCGCAGGGCCGGGCCGAGTTGCAGGCGCCCGCCCTTGGCCACCAGCGAAGAGAGCAGGTAGTCCAGGTATCTCGTCATGTCCACGACAGGCGCGGTGTATCGCCAGCCCGCAGCGAACCCGCAAGGGAGCTCCCCTGGCTCGCATCTGGTGGCCGGGCCAGCGCCGCTGGTGAACGCGGGTGGCTCGGGTTCGGACTCGCCGGGGGTCGCGACGAGACCGGACATCTCCGCAACCCCTGTCGCCGGGTCGGGCGCGAGCGCGCGGAACCTCCGCAGGGTGTGGGCTGCCCATGGCCCGACACGCTCGTCGGCGCCGACGAGATGGGGACCCCAGAGCGCTCCGGCCGCCGCCGATGTCGTCCGGTGGGGAGGATCGGCCGCATAAACATCGACCGCGAAGCCCGCCTCGAGCAAGGTGATCGCGGAACTCAG
>DATAEH010000260.1:0-4304 GCA_036258115.1 Streptosporangiaceae bacterium | reverse complement strand
AGCAACCTGGTGGTCAACGGAGTCGAGGTGACGTCGTACGTCGAAGCCGAACTTGACCGCCGGCATCCAGTGCGTTTGCTGATCCGCTCAGCTGATCCGTCCGACCTGCTCCACGGGTTTCTGCAACTGCGGACCGACTGGGCGGCGACGCTCGAACGGCTCCAAGGGATGCCCAAGGGTTCCGAGCACCAGCGCGTCGGCGGCGAATGGTCGACGGTCGAGACCCTGCGCCATCTGGTGTTCGTGCACGATTCGTGGTTCCGACGCTGCTGCCTGGGTTCGACCGAACCATTCACCGCGATCGGATTGGCCTCCGAGTTCGTCCCTGACCAGGAGGAGCAGGGCCTGGATCCAGCGGCTACCCCCACGCTTGACTCGGTGCTGGCTGCGCGCGACATGCAAGGCGCCGAGCTTGAGCGCTGGCTGTCGACCGTGGCGGACGGTCAGCTGTCGGCACCCGCGCCAGTGCCAGCAGGCGGCGGCTGGCCACCGTACGCCAGGGGAAAGTCGGTTCTCGAATGCGTGCACGTGGTATTGAACGAGGAGTCGGCGCACCACGGTTTCTGCGCGCGTGACCTCGACCTACTCGGAGGATGACCGTGGTGGAAACTCCGTCCGCCATGCCCTACCCCGGAAACTTCGTCTCCGCCCGAATAGCCCGGCACAGGAGGGCACCGGCGTCCGGAGCCGGCCGACGCTGGCCCGAGGGCTGCCGGGGACGCCCGGATCAGAGAAGTTCGGTTAGCTCGGCAGGCTCATAAGCTGGAGACCGGCTGTTCGAGTCGAGCCGAGGGTACGTGGTCGTATGCCCGAGTGGTCAGGGATATCTGCCATTTCCCGCTATGGCCAGAGAGAAGGCGCGGGTCGACCCCGCTCCGGACTCTGGAAGCTGCCGCAGCGCGGGTCGAAGACCGCCGGTTATCGCCTGTATCGAAGCCCCGCCGGGACCGCGTGAGCGGTGCCCGGCCGGGCGGCCGCCAAGGCTCAATGAGGAAGCTGCCGATACACCCGGTTGCGAATGTTCTATGGTGCCGTAATGGCACGCTATGCCTCCTCCACGCCATCACGGTGATGTGATGTGCCCGGTACCCGGCTCAGCCTGACGCGGCCGCAGATCCTGGCGTTCAGACGGCGCGTTGGAGCACTCGACGAGCGGCTTCCGGCAGGGCCCAGCTCACTGCGGCAAGCGGCCTGGGCTGGCCTGCAGGACAGCATGCCGCGGGCCGCGCTGCTATCGATCCACGCGCGCGTCGAAGGAACCGAACCGTCCACCTGGGAGGATCCTTCACTCGTCCAGCTCTGGGGGCCGCGGTTCAGTGTCTTCGTTGTCGCTGCGAGAGATCTCGCTGTCTTCTCGCTCGGGCTGCTTCCGGATCATGAGAAACGCAGGCGACGGTCTGAGGACATGGCCGAGCGTCTCCGCGTGCACCTTGGCGGTCGGCGAATGGCGTACGGGCAGGCCGGGCATGGGCTCGGTCTGCACGACGCCTACATGCTCAGGTATGCGGCCGCGACCGGCACGGTCCTGCTTCGCTGGGATGGTGCGCGGCAGCCGTTTATCTGGATCGTGCCATCGCCCGAGGCCAGCCCCACCGAAGCGCGACTCGAACTGGCACGGCGATACCTGCATATTTACGGGCCCACCACCGTTGAATCCTTCAGCTGGTGGAGCGGCATCGGTCCACGGGGAGCGTCAGCAGCGTTCGGTGAGCTACGAGAGTCGTTGACACCCGCACAAACACCGATAGGCGACGCGTGGATCCTGACCCAGGACGAGGAGGTCGTCCGCGCTGATCCCCAGCCTGCGCCACCAGCGCGCTTGCTGCCGAGCGGGGACGCCTATCTCCTGCTGAATGGCGTCGATCGTGACCTCCTGGTCGCGGACGCAGACCGGCGCGACCAGTTGTGGACCCCACGCGTCTGGCCTGGCGGCCTGCTCATCGACGGTGAGATCGCGGGCACCTGGCGGCGTGCGAACGCGGTGATGACTCTGCACCCCTGGCGAAGGCTGACTGGCCCAGAACGCGAGGTGGTCACGGCCGAAGCGGAGTCGATGCCGATTCCAGGCATCAAGGGGCCGGTCATCGTTCGCTGGGGCGACTGACGCGGTTGCCGGGCGGCGCGATCTGTGTCCAGTTCCGGACGGCACGTGCGATGAATCCGGCACTCGGCGCCGGTCTTAGTTCTCGTCGGCAAGAACAGACAGCGCCAGGAAGCTCGCCGGGCGCATGGTGCGGCGGGCAGCGCAATCCGGAGGATCGAGAACATGGCAAAACCGAAGATCGTGTCGGCTGATGAGTGGCAGCAAGCACGCGATGAACTGCTCAAGTCTGAGAAGGAAGCCACCAGGGCGCTGGATGCGCTGGCCGCGCGCCGCCGCCGGCTTCCTATGGTCAAGTTCGACAACAACTATGTGTTCGCAACGTCGGCAGGCCTGAAAACGCTGGCGGACTTGTTCGATGGCCGCGATCAGCTGGCCATCTACCAGTTCATGGACGTGGGACCAGGCAAGTTCTGCCCGGGATGCACTGCGTTCACCAACAATGTGACGGACCTGGACGATCTCGCCAAGGCCGGGGTTACCTGGGTGAACGTGTCGAACATGCCGCTACAGCAGATCGAGGACTATAAGGCCAGAATGGGCTGGACGCTGCCATTTGTCTCCTCGCACGGCACGTCATTCACCGACGACTGCGGCGTCGGTGACGGTTTTATGCTGAGCACCTTCCTGCGTGACGGTGAGGACGTCTATCGCACATACGGCACCACCGCGCGCGGCGTGGACCGGGTCATGTTCATTCACAACATCCTCGATCTGTGCCCGTACGGGCGACAGGAGGACTGGGAGGATTCGCCACCTGGATGGCCCCAGAACCCCACCTATGGGTAACAGGCGGGACGTTGACAGCGGCCAGATCGCGCTTCCGGTGTCGCCGCGCCTGCCGGTGACAGACTGCAGCCATGGATATGGCCGAGGTAGCCAACCTGACCGCCGCGTTGGATGGCGTACGCCGGACTACTTCGCGAGGGCTCGCGCAGTGGCGATATCACGGCAGGCTCGTCGCCCGCCAGCTCGACGACGATCATGTGGTGATCCGGTCGGACTTCGACTATCGGGACTCGATTCTGCGCCAGTTCCCTGGGACCTTTAGCGTCCCGACCCGGTACGTCAAGCACATGATGGTCGTCGCCGATGTCACCGGAGGCGACGCAGGTGCCATTGAGGATGCCATCGAGGCGGCGTGGCGGCTTCAGCGCGGCGCGGACTAGCGAGGCAGCTCGTCGTGCGTCCGTACCTGGTTGGACGCAATGGACGCGACGTAGCTCTCGGTCAGGCCTGCGGCCGCGAGGATCTTCAGCACGATCTGGTTCTTGGACTGGCCGTAATCATCGATGTTCGCGGCCAGGAGACCAACTGTCTTCTTGACCGCCGCGTATTCGTCCCGCAAGTCCTTGTCAGCCCGCAGCATGTCGCGCAGGCCGAGATGGTTGCGCAGCGACAGGCAACCCTCGACGATCACGTAGGTGTTCGTCCGCTCAAGGCGGGCGGGCTCCTTGAATGCCCAGCGCAGCGGAACGCCCAGCTCTCCGAGAGGGGTGAAGCCGAGCGCCGTCAGGACATCGCTGGCGGCTTGCACGTCTGCCGCGCGCACGAGGATGTCGCAGTCGATGACTGGCTTGGCGGCTAGACCAGGGACAGATGTGCTTCCTACGTGCTCGATCGCGATGACCGGCACACCCGCCGCCGCCATCGCTTCGCCGTATTCGGACCGCAGTTCCTCAAAACGGCCGGGCCAGCTCGGGTCGTAATCGACCACGGTGATCACCCGGCAACTGTATAAGTTGCGACCCAGGCGCCGAGCCCGACAAGGTCGAGGGGGGCTGCGACAGGCCGCTAGCCTTGCGGAGCGGGACGAGGGTTGTTATCGCTCGACGCTGCAGGGGCCATAGGCAGCAACAAAGCCCTGCCGCCAGCTCGGGTACCGCAACGTCCAGCCGAGTTCGCGCTTAGCTATCGCGTTCGATGCGCCCCTGGCCTGCGTCGCCATCATCACCGCGCCTTCGCCCCCGATCAGCCGAGCAAGCCAGGCTGGTACCCGGCGGGGTGGCTTGGCGCCCAGAATGCCGGCGAGCACCGGCAGCCAGTCGCGAACCGGGGCGGGCTCGTCGTCAACGACGTTGTAGATGCCCGCGGTCCCGTGTTCCAGGGCGAGGACGGTCGCGGCCGCGGCATCGTCCACGTGGATGAACGACCAGATGCCGCCGCCGTCGCCAATGATCGGGAACTGCCGCTTGCGCACCGG
>DATAEH010000259.1:0-1582 GCA_036258115.1 Streptosporangiaceae bacterium | reverse complement strand
ACCTCACGGACGTACCGACAGTTACCCGATCAGGTGACCTGACCTGCGGCCCTGGCCCCATAAATTACGAAGCGTAATCATCGCGGGTTAAATTACAAGCTTAGTACTCCAGCCGCACTTTTCTTCGGACGTTTACGCTGGTAGATCATTGTATGACATCAACGTTCAGGTTGTCGATCATCCAATGTAGACTTTCGCGCTTGTGACCGTAGAAGATCTTTCAGGCTGGGCAGCAGGTCTGGATGACCTGATGGCGCGTATTGCCGGCCGGTTCCGGCGGGTGGAGCCGCGGCGGCGGGCCCGGGCGTATCTGCTGGGGTTGCTCGCGCCGGTGTCCGGGAAGAACAGTTGGACCCTGGCCGAAGTCGCTGGTGAAGACACCCCTGATGGGATGCAGCGGCTGCTCAATGAAGCGGTCTGGGACGCCGACGCTGTCCGCGACGATCTCCGTGATTACGTCCGGGACCATCTTGGTGATCCGGACGGGGTTCTCGTGATCGACGAGACCGGGTTTCTGAAAAAGGGAGTCAAGTCCGCAGGCGTGCAGCGCCAGTATTCGGGGACCGCGGGGCGGGTCGAGAACTGCCAGCTCGGCGTGTTCCTGGCCTACGCGTCGGTGCACGGGCGCACGTTGATCGACCGGGAGTTGTATCTGCCGCAGGGCTGGTGCGCCGATACCGGCCGGCGTCGCGAGGCCGCCGTTCCCGCTGACGTGGCGTTCGCGACGAAACCGATGCTGGGCTTGGCGATGCTGGCCCGTGCCATCGACGCCGGGCTGCCGGCCCGGTGGGTGAGCGCGGATGAGGCATACGGCAAGGACGCCAAGTTCCGGCTCTGGCTGCAGAGCCGCCGGATGGCCTATGTGCTGGCCGTGGCCTGCAATCAGAAGATCCCGACCGCCGGTGGCAGTGCCCGCGCCGATGTCCTGGCCGCCGCGGCACCGGCGCTGGCCTGGAAGCGGCGCAGCTGCGGCGACGGAGCCAAAGGCCCTCGCCTGTTCGACTGGGCGGTCGCGACCCTGCCCGACACAGGCACCGCCGATCACGGGTTCAGCCGCTGGCTGTTGATCCGCCGATCCGTGTCCGATCCGACTGAACTCGCCTACTACCTGTGCTACGGGCCAGCCGGCACCGACGACGAGGAACTCATCCGCGTCGCCGGCACCAGGTGGGCGGTCGAGGAGTGTTTCCAGACCGCGAAAGGCCAGGTCGGCTTGGACGAATACCAGGTCCGCCGCTACGACGCCTGGTACCGGCACATAACTCTTGCTATGTGCGCCCACGCCTACCTCACCGTCACCGCGAAGACGGCAAAAGGGGGCACCGCGAGCGGGACGGACTCGTTCCCCTCAGCCTCGCGGAGACTCGACGTCTCCTGGCACACCTGATCACTCAACGACGAACCCGCCACCACATCAATCGATGGTCATCATGGCGACGCCGACACCAATACCGCGCCAAAATCAGCCACTACCAGCGAAGACTCCACCTCCAGGAAGTGCGGCTGGAGTACTAGTACGACAGCGGCACTTGGCATGATGGATATCGCCGCCATTTTTGGGCCGCAAGCGCTGTCGCTGGAC
>DATAEH010000258.1:0-5120 GCA_036258115.1 Streptosporangiaceae bacterium | reverse complement strand
CGGCTGTCCGGCATCGACCAAAATGAGGGCATGAGACTTCTCGTACTTGGCGGAACCCACCATGTCGGACGCGCTGTGGTCGAGGCCGCGGTCGCTCGCGGCGACCAGGTCACGACGCTCAACCGCGGCGAGACCGGCAACGACGTCCCTGGCGCGGAGGTTCGGCGCGCGGACAGGACGGACCCGGCGCAGCTACGCAAGGCCCTGGGCGACGACACCTGGGACGCCGTGATCGACACCTGGAGCCGGGCGCCGCGCGTCGTGAGTGACGCCGCGTCACTGCTCTCCGGCCGGGTCGGGCACTACGGCTACGTTTCGAGCCGGTCGGTGTATGCGTGGCCCATCCCGTCCGGCGCCGACGAGAGCGCGCCAGTCGTCGACGCAGACTCCGCGAGCGAGGAGTCCGACGACTACGCGGCGGCCAAGCGCGGCGGCGAGCTGGCGGTGCTTGAGCACTTCGCCGGGCCTTCCGTGCTGGCCAGAGCCGGGCTCATTCTCGGTCCCTACGAGCTGGTCGGCCGGATGCCCTGGTGGCTGCGCCGGATCGAGAAGGGCGGCGACGTGCTCGCCCCGGGGCCGCGGGACATGCCGATCCAGTACATCGACTGTCGGGACCTAGCCAGCTGGCTGCTGCACGCCGCCGACGAGGGCCTCAGCGGCGCCTTCAACTCGGTGAGCAAGCCCGGTCACGCCACGATGCGCGAACTGCTGGAGTCCGCGGTGCGTGCCACCGGCTCCGACGCGAACCTGATCTGGGTGGAACCTGACGTCATCGAGGCGGCCGGCATTCAGGGCTGGACCGAGCTACCGGTCTGGGTTCCGCCGGTCGGCGAGGGCGCGGCGTTGCACGACGGCAACGTCGACGCGATATACGCCGCCGGCCTGGTGTGCCGTCCGGTGTCGGAGACGGTGGCCGACACCTGGCGCTGGCTGCAAACCGAAGGAGACCCGCCTGTCAGGGAGGCCGGTCTCAAGCATGGCCTGGACCCAGAGCGCGAGCGCGAGGTCCTGGCGAGCCTCGGCTAGCGATCGCGGCGGATTTGTGTCTGGCTGCGGCCGGCCGCAACGAGCGGTGCGCACCGGCCGCAGTGTCTGGTTCCCGGGAACTAAACGCAGTCCGTGACTGCAGACCGTTAGCCGATGTCAGTGCCCGAAGACAGGAACGACGATCGCGCGGGCGATGGTGTGGAAGCGGAGGTTGAAGCCTGCCACAGCCGGGGAGATGTCCGACTCGACGCCGAGCGATTCGGCGTCGAGTGCATGCACCGCGAACACGTAGCGATGCGCCGGATCGCCCGCCGGAGGCGCTGCGCCGCCGAAGTCCTTGGTGCCGTAGTCGTTGCGGACGGAGAAGGCACCAGCAGGGAGGCCGTTGCCACCGGACGCGCCGGCGTTCGCAGGTAGCTCGGTGACGGAGGCGGGAATGTCTAGGACGATCCAATGCCAGAAGCCGGAACCGGTCGGTGCATCGGGGTCGTATGCGGTAACCGCGAAGCTCTTAGTCTCAGGCGGGAAGCCATGCCAGCGAAGATGCGGTGATATGTTCTGGCCGGTCATGCCGAAACCGTTGTATACCTGGTTATCGCCCATTTGCTTGTCATGGTCGACGTCGTCGCTCTCGACGGTGAAGGAAGGCACCTGCGGCATGAAGTCGTAGGGCAGCGGAGCCCTGTCAGACATTGATTCCTCCTAAGCGTGAACATCGTTGGAGCCATATGCCGGTTTGCTTCCCAACGCTACTTCCGCGGCCCGCTACACGGGCGCCGGAGGCGGGATCCGCGCGCTCCTGGTCGCGGCCGAGGCGGGATAGCGTGACATGATCACCAGCGAACGGCTGCGGGAAGGACGGATCGGGCACGTGAAGTTCGGCGTGCTGGCGAAGGTGCCTGTGCAGCGTGCCGGGCTCGCGCTGTTGCTGGCCGCTGTGCTCGTCGCCGCGATTGTCCTGACCCGCCTCGGGTCGGGCTCCTGCAGTGGCGGCAAGAGTGCCTGCGCCGCGCGCAACTACGTCCGCTGGTCCCGGTCGCTCGCTGGCCCGTGGATCGCGCAAGACGGGGTCGAAGGCACGATTTTCAGCCAGGGTCAGGCCTCCGCCGCAGCCGGGCACGGGGTGGCCGCCATCGGTTTCGGCCTGACGGTCAGTGCATACGACGTGAAGACCGGCTTCCCGCGCTGGACGCAGGACCTGACTGGCATGCCGCCCGGTTCGGCGATCTTGTCGGTGCGAGCTTGGCGTGGCGTCGTGACGGTGGGCGTGAGCACGCCATCCGGGGCCGCCCCGACGGACATCACCGGTTCTTCCGCGGTGGGGACCGCCGATGGCTCGTCGGCCCGTGGTGCGGCCACGCGGCGCGAGATCGTGCTGA
This sequence comes from Streptosporangiaceae bacterium, assembly GCA_036258115.1. GTDB lineage: Bacteria > Actinomycetota > Actinomycetes > Streptosporangiales > Streptosporangiaceae > Chersky-822. Next base: position 2,754 of record DATAEH010000258.1, on the reverse strand, counting down.
ACTCGGTGACGGGCAAACAGCTCAGAACCTACGAGGCGGCGGCTTCTGGCGGCGCTGTCCTGGCTGGCTTGAAGCAGACCGTGATCGTCGGCACGACCGCGGTGACCAGCTACCTGAACTCCAGCGGGCGAGCGACCTGGCGCGACGCGACCGGCGCCGAAGGGCAGGCCTGGCGGGTCGTGGCCGGAAAGCTGTACGTGACCGTCTCGGCTGGCGGGCAAGTCGGCACGGACCCGGTCACTGCGGTCCGCGAGATCAACCTGGCCACAGGCGCCGAGCGCCTGATCCGGCCGCGCGGAGAGTCGTTCGATGGCGCACTCAACGCCGTCGTCGGAGGCTCGCTCGTCTTCTCCGGCAGCGCGGGCCTGTCCATGTATAGCGTCGAGAACGGCCGTCAGACGGCCGTGGTGCCTGGCGCGGTCGTCGAAGGCAGCGACCCTGTGCAGGGTGTGCTCTACGCCGATGTCGCCGGAGCCCTGACCGGCCTGGACCCTGTAACCGGCCGGGTTCTGCCCGCTCATCCAGGCACGGTGCCGGCTGGCGTGTACGGCGTGCGAGGCGGCGTGGCATTCGGGCTCGACATGGGCTCCGGCGGTGCTGCCTGGGGCTACAGCATCACCAAGCGGCACACCATCTGGACCGCCAAATCCTTGCCGTGGCCGCACTACTTCGCGGAAACCTCTGGCCTGGACGGAAGCGTCGATCCCGCCAGCGGGATCGTCTTGCTCGTGACATGCCAGGCGACGGGCCAGCCCGTGCGCGGCGCCGTTGTCGGAGGTACCGGGAAGACCTGCCTGAAACCGCGTCTGGTGGCGATCGGACCGTGGGGCGCGCGGGCGTGAGGCCCCTCGAGGCGGAGACGCCAGGTCCCTCGATCGTAGCTAGCGCATAATGTCCGACGCGTAGCCTGGATCCGGCACAATGTGCAACGAGCGCCTGTAGCTCAGTGGATAGAGCGGCTGCCTTCTAAGCAGCGGGTCGCAGGTTCGATCCCTGCCAGGCGCGCAGGTCAGAGCGGTAACAGCCGACTCGAACGATCACAGATGGCCAGTTTGTAGCTGAACTCTGTAGCAACGGCCTCAGTCCTCGGCCTGGTCGAACAGGTCATGAAGTCGGGTGAGCGCCTGGTGGCGAGCTTGCTCATCCGTGTCGGTGTAGATCTCCAAGGTCGTGCTGATCCGGGTGTGTCCCAGAATCGTCTGAGCATCCCTGGCGGGCACGTCAAGATCCTTGAGCAGCGAGCCGACTGTATGCCTGAGGTGGTGCACCTTGATGATGCGAACGCCGTTGTCTTCGCAGATACGGCGAAACGATCGGGCAAGGTTGCGTGGCTCCACCGGCCGCCCGGTCCTGGTAGTAAATACGAGCCGGATATCGGGCCAGGCCGAGCCTATGGCCTCGCTATAGGCGAGCTGGCGGTCGGCCTGGCGTTTGAGAGCTTCACGAGCCAGGTCAAACAGCGGCAAGGTCCGTTTGTCGGCACGCGTCTTGACAGGTGCGAGGAAGATTTCGCCGCGGATGCGCTGCAGCTGCTGACGGACGCCGATCTTCCCTCCGTCGAAGTCGATATCATCCCAGCTCAGCCCGAGAACTTCGCCGATGCGCAGACCGTAGAGCACGAGCAAAAGGAACGCTGGGTAGAGCTGATCCGACTTCGCGACGACCAGGAACCGGCGAGCTTCATCAGCTGTCCATGGCCGGATAGTGACGCGCCGCCATTCGGGCAGTTCGACCAAGCGAGCAGCGTTGCGGACGATTAGTTCCTCGCGCATGGCACGAGTAAGCGCGGCGCTAAGCACGGTTCGCATAATCTGCACCTTGCGAACGGAGTCGCCCTTCTCGAGCCGCTGATTCAGGAAAGCCTGGATCAGCGAAACGGACAAGCTGGTGAGCTTCTTGCTGCCGAGGCCGGGCGCCAGGTAGAGCCGAACGGTCATCTCATAAAGCGCATAGGTGGCTGGCCGTCGGTTGCGCTTGACGAAGTTCTCCAGCCAGTAGTCGAGATACGGACCGAGCGTCCATGCGCGATCGGGCACAGGTGTTCCGACACGTGCTTGCTGCTGGGCGGTGGCGAGTTTGTCGCGCGCTTCGTCGTAGGTCTTGCCGTAGACAACGACGCGCTTAGTGGCTCCGCTGGCGGTGCCGGTGTAGAAGGCGCCCGCCCAGTAGCCATCTTTGCGTTTGTAGAGGGAACCGTCTCCGTTAATCCGGCGCCGTTTTCTCGGTATCTGGCTGGCTGTCATCTAGCTCGCTTCCTCATAGGTGCGTTCGAGTGTTCGTACGTACTCGCGCAAGGCATCAGCCGTGATAAACCGGAATTTGCCATCCTTGATGGAGCGGATGCGGTTCGACCGGATCAGGCCATAGAGAACGGTCTTGCTGATGCCGAGCACTTTCGCGGCTTCCTTGGGTCGGTAGAGCAGTTTGTCCATTGGTTTCCTTCCAGGTCAGGTCATCCAGGCTTCCTCTCGTGCGATCCGGTCGTGCTCGCGGGCGCGTGCGGCGGCGGCGAGCGCCAGCTGGTGTTCGCCGCTGGTGGCGTGGCCAGTTCCGGCGTACTGCCAGGCGGAGATGATCAGGACGATCCGGTCGTCTAGGTCGCGGCCCCAGGGATCTTTCTGGCCGTCGGGGTGCCGTTCCGTGCGGCGGTGGCTGATGCGGGCTTGCCGCAGCTGGGTGAAGGTGACGGAGTAGCGGCGCGATTTGGTGAGAAAGTGGCCCCGGTAGCCGAGCATGTGGGTCCAGCGGTTAAGC
>DATAEH010000257.1:0-12051 GCA_036258115.1 Streptosporangiaceae bacterium | reverse complement strand
CCTGCCCTTCTGCAGCCCCTTCTTCGACTTGATGAAATCGCGGAGCGCCCTGTCCAGGTCCCGGAACGCCTCCTGATAGGCGCGCTTGGAGTTCTCCGACCACCACGCCAGACCCGGATCGGCCTTCTTCTCCGCGTTCCACATTTTGTGCAAGTCGATGCCCGAGTACCACCTGCCCTCGGCGTCATAGCGTTCCCGGCACCGCGCCAGGCCCCAGTTCCAGGCGAACCGCGACGCGCCGGCGTGCGACCGTAACGCGCGCTTCTGCGCGGGTGTGGGCTCAAGGGCGAACCTGTAGGCCTGGTTAACCACCCGACAATGCTCCCATCCGGCTACGACATCCAAGCAAAGCGGCAGGCCGGATGCTCCGGCGCGGCAACAGACATCACCAGGCCCTCCCAGACAGGCCTGATACGGCGGCGGCCGACGGCCCCGTTACTAGATAGTCTTGGCCCGACCGCCAAGACGGGCGATGGGCTCGAAAGTGGAGGAAGCGGTGGCCGAGGTCGTGACGGGTGAGGCCGTTGTACTCGACCTCACCATCGCCCGGTTTCCGAGCCGCATTGTGGCGTTGCTGATCGACATCCTCGTCCAGCTGCCGGTCCTGATCTTCGTTGTAGTCGTGGTCTCCGCGACCTCTGCCAGTCACCTGAACACGGCGTCGGGCGCAGCCATTTACCTGGCCGGATTCATGTTCGTGTGGATCGGCTATCCGCTCATCTTCGAGACGCTCAGCCGCGGCAAGACACTGGGCAAATTGGCGCTTGGCATCCGCGTCGTCAGCGACGACGGCAGCCCCGAGCGGTTCAGGCAGGCTCTGGTCCGCGCTCTTTCGGCCGCGTTTATTGAGGTCTGGTTGTTTCCGCTGAACCTGATCGGGATCCCAGCCGGGCTCATCACATCGATGGTGTCGGCTAAGGGCAAGCGGCTCGGCGACATGTTCGCCGGCACTTTCGTGATCCAGGAAAGAGTGCCGCGGCGGCCGGAGCTCGCCCCCGTTTTCACGGTCATTCCTCCGCAGCTGCTCGGCTGGGCCCCGCACTTGGAGGTATCCAGGCTCTCCGACCAGACAGCCGCCGCCGCGAACAGCTTCCTCCGCCGCTACTACGATCTGCGCCCAGCCGCTAGGGAGCAGCTCGGCATGCAGCTCGCCGCGACGGTCGCCGCGCAGGTGAGCCCGCTGCCGCCGCCGGGCACCGACCCCGCCGCGTACCTGGCCGCCGTCCTCGCCGTGCGCCGCGAGCGCGAGCAGGCCAGGCTCTTCGCCAGGCAAGCTGCCGCACACCAAGGCTTCGCCCCCTATGGCTCACCCGGCATCCAGCCCTTCCCCGCCAGCGCCGGCGACCCCGCAGGCAACCCGGCCCCGCACGCCTCCCCGGCCAGCCCGGCACCGGCAGGAACGCCAGCTCCGCATGGTCAGCCTGGCGCGGGCCCAGGGCAGGGCCCAACTCCCAATGGCACGCTCCCGCTTGGCCCCGACGAGATGATCACGCTCGCCAAGGAGGACCGGCCCGAAGACCACGGCTTCGCCGCGCCAACCTAACCCCCACACCCACATCACCCCCGCACCCAGCAGCTCACCCCATGATCTTGAAGACGTCACCCGAAGACGTGCGCCAGGGCGACCGGATGCAGGCGCGGCGGCTGGTCGCCGATAAGTCGCGGGCTGGCGCTCGCAAGAACGGGTGGAGCAGATGGCCCGTAGCGGCCGCAGCCAGTGCCAGTCCCTCCGCGACAGGGACGTCGCGCACCGAATAGTGCTGCTGCCCGGCTGCGGTCGTGGCAGTCAACGTGATCAGGCCCTGGCGGCGCTGGAACCACGTCTGATGGACCCGCCAGCCGATGATCGCGTCCGTGGAAATGATGTTGCGCCGCCTGGCCAGGGTTCCCGTCCTGGTCACCAGCCAGCCCCCCGCCAGCTGATGGCCGAGGCTGCGGTAGCGGTCGGCTGCGAGTAGTGCCGCGGCGGGGAGCAGCGCGAATGAGGAAACCCAGACCCAGGTCGGCCCGCTCTGCGCTCGAGTGGCGAGGTAGATGACCGCGATCGCTGCGACGGCTCCAGCGATCGCGCGAACATAGCGGCGCCGGCGTGCCGCTGGGCCGTGTTGCACTAGCGGACCCGCGCATAGGTCTTCGGATAGGCCGAGCACCGACGTCGCGACGTGCAAGGCCACGGCGCGAGGGGCTGGCGGCGAGAGCACCGAGCCCTCGCGCTCCGCACCCCGGCCGACGTGCAATCCTGTCGCGATCGCTATGCACCGCGCGCCGCGCGCGGCCCGCAGCAACAATGACTCACTGATCTCGACGCCGCGCAGCCTGGCCAGCGAGATAGTCGTTGTCCTGACCGAGAGCAGGCCTCGGGTCACCCGGAGTGCGTCAGCACCGAGGCTCACCAGCTGAAAATTCCAGAACACGGCGATGTAGCCGATCATCGCGATAAACACGTAGCAGGCCAGCAGCACGCTGCCTCCGACGAGTATGCGCTGCACGACGGACAGCGCGGTGAAGTCGGTGACCAGGTGCTGGACCGGGTCGGTGGCCGCGATGTTGATCTCGGTGGCGTTCGTGATCTGGATGACCGCTCCGAACAACACACCGAGCACCACCACGCCGGTGAGCGTGAGCGGCGCGAACCGCAGCCAGCTCATGTCGAGCCTGAGGATCTCGGTCACACGCTCTGCCCGAGGCGCCACGCGCGTCGGCGCGACCGCGGCCACGGGACGCAGCGCTGGCTCGGGCTGAGCCCTATCGGTCGCATGCTGCTGGACTGGATCTGCACTCGCATTCGGCCGGGCCTGCGACTCTTGCCCGGCCAGCGGCGGAGGATTCTCTGCGGCCCGTTCCCGAGGATCCCGCACATGCGGGGATAGCAGGACGGGTTTAAGACCTGGCTTGTCCTGCGCCGGGGCAACACCTGACAGCAATTCGATCCGCAGCGACTCTGCCTCGGCTCTGGTGATCCCGTCTAGGTGGAAGCTCTCCCCCGACCGCAAGTCGTTACGCCCGGTTCCGATGCTGATCTTGCAGACGCCGAGAATTCGGTGCAGCAGATGAGCTGTGACGTCGACGGTCCTGATCCGGTCCCTGGCCACGGACAGGGTCTTCTGATTCAGCAGACCGCGGCGCAGATAGACCCGCTCATCAGTGATCAGGTATCTGGTCGTCGCCCAGTGCACGAGCCCGGTGACAACGGCGATGACGGCGGCAGCCACGCCCCACGTAATCCCGCCGCCCGCCTTGGTATGCAGGATCAGCAGGCCCGCGACCAGCGGCAGCAGCCGCACCAGGTCGGTCAGCGGGCGCACGATCATGCTCCGGCGGCTCAGCCTTCGCCACGGCATCTCCGGATCAGCTAGCACCCCGCCCACGGCAGCTGCGACACCGCCCACAGCACCGGCAACCCCGCCCGCCCGCTCCGCAACCCCGCCAGCCGGCTCAGGCTCGGCGGCGAACCCGCCGTCAGCCAACCCCGCATCTGAGAGCGGGGGGTCGTCGGAACCGCCCGCCAGTTCTGGTGCCGTCATGTTGCGTCGCCCGGCGTCTGGCCGGTCGCGACGGCGAGCTGGTCGAGCAACCTATCGGCGAGCTGCCGGTCGAGCCCGTGGATACGGACCGGACCGGCGGCCGACGCGGTTGTGGCTGTGACGTTGGCCAGGCCGAAGATCCGCTCCCCGACAGACCGGTGGCTGTCGATGGTCTGGATCCTGCTGATGGGCGCGATGCGCCAGTGCACTGAGAACCAGCCAGCCCGCGTGTACAGCGCCTCGTCCGTGACTTCCCAGCGATGCACGTTGAACCGCCACCGCGGCATGATGACCGCGTGCAACGCGGCCAGTATGAAGGTCGCGATCAGCACGCCGCGCCAGGGCGAGGGGAAACCGCTCATCCCGGCGAACAGGAGTTCAACGAGCACCACGACGGAACCGCTCAGCGCCGCACGCGCCGTCCAGTAGCTGATCGCCCGGCGGCTTACCCGGTTTCCTGGCGCGCGCAGTCCGGGCAACAGCGGGTCAGCGGCGATGCTGTCCGTTGTCATATCTCTAGAGTGCCATCAACGGGCACTGTGCTGAATACGGCCATCAATTCCGCTAACCGCACCGTCAATGCCCGCGCCCAACGAAATGGCCGAACAACCTTGACGCCTCGCCGTCGTTCTTAAAACAGCTAGGCGGCCACAACATGGGCCGAATCACCCGCGCTAACTTCCCTGGCGCCACGATTCGAGGTACTCGAGCTGCGAGGGGGTCAGCTCATCAATTGTCGTTCCGTGAGCGGCCAAGGTGAGGCGCGCGACCTCCGCGTCTATCGCCGCGGGCATCGGATGCACGCCGGGCGCAAGCTCGGCCTCGCCGCTGATCAGCCACATCAGCGCGATCACCTCGGCGGCGAACGACAGGTCCATAACGGCCGCAGGGTTGCCCTCGGCCGCGATCAGGTTCACCACGCGTCCGTCGGCGAGAAGGATCAGCCGCCTGCCGCTGTCCAGCACGTACTCGTCAGCGTTGGGCCGGATGCCGCGGTTAACCTCCACAGCCAGATCCGCCAGCGCGCGGACGTCGATCTCCACGTCGAAGTGGCCGGCGTTGGCTAGTACAGCGCCGTCCTTCATCAGTTCCAGGTGCTCGCCGGCGATCACGTCCCGCGAACCCGTCGCGGTGACGAACAGGTCGCCCAAAGGCGCGGCGTGCACCATCGGCAGCACCCGGTAGCCGCCCATGATCGCCTCGAGCGCACGCACCGGATCGACCTCAGTGACGATGACCTGCGCGCCGAGCCCGGCGGCCCGCTCCGCTATGGCGCTGCCGCATGAGCCGAAACCTGCGACCACGACCGTCTTGCCAGCCAGCAGGATGTTCGTGGCACGCATCAGCCCGTCGATCACCGACTGGCTGGTCCCGTACCCGTTGTCGAACATCCGCCTGGTCACCGACGCGTCGGCGGCCACGACCGGGAACGCCAGCGTGCCCTCGGCTGCCATCCTGCGCAGCCGCATGACCCCGGTAGACGTCGACTCGCACCCGCCGGCGACTCCCGGCAGCAGCTCAGCGCGCTCCGCGTGCAGCGTGTTCACCAGGTCGCAGCCGTCATCGATGACGAGGTCGGGCGCCCCGTCGAGCGCCCGGTGCAGGTGCGCGTAGTACGTCTCCCTGTCAACTCCAGTTCTTGCATGAACAAATACGCCGGGCTGACTCGCCAGCGCAGCCGCGATGTCGTCCTGGGTCGACAACGGGTTCGACGCGGCGAGGTGTACTCGGCCGCCGCCGGCCGTGATCGCGCCGACGAGAACGGCGGTCTCCGCGGTGACGTGCAGGCAGGCGGCGATCGATCGCCCCGCGAACGGCTGTTTGCTCGCGCACTCCTCGCGCAGCAGGCCAAGGACCGGCATCGCGCGCCCGGCCCACTCGATCCGCGCCAGCCCGCCTCCGGCGAGCCCCGGATCAGCAATATCGGACCCAAACCCGCGGTCGGTCCCCGTCACCCCGACTCGATTGCCAGCCACATCCTCCACCTCAGCCTCATCCAGCCCCCGCCAATTCGCAACGGGGAGGCTCCGTTGCTCAAAGAACGACAGCAGGGCGCCCCCGGTGCGCATCGGGCCGGGCCCTGCCCGGTCAGTAGCGGGCCCGGTTTGTCTTAGTACCGGTAGTGGTCGGGCTTGTAGGGGCCTTCGACCGGGACGCCGATGTAGGCGGCCTGCTCCTTGCTGAGCTCGGTCAGCCGGACGCCAAGGGCGTCCAGGTGCAACCGGGCGACCCGCTCATCCAGGTACTTGGGCAGCACATGGACTCCGAGCGGATACTCCTCGGTCTTGGTGAACAACTCGATCTGGGCTAGCACCTGGTTCGTGAAGCTGGACGACATCACGAAACTCGGGTGACCGGTGGCGTTGCCGAGGTTCAGCAGGCGGCCCTCGGACAACACGATTATCGAGTGCCCGTCGGCGAACACCCACTCATCGACCTGCGGCTTGATGTTGTTCCGCCGGATTCCCGGCAGCCTGGCCAAGCCTGCCATGTCGATCTCGTTGTCGAAGTGACCGATGTTGCCGACGATCGCCTGATGCTTCATCCGGCTCATGTGCTCGGCCGTGATGATGTGCAGGTTTCCCGTGGCGCTGACGAAGATGTCGGCGGTCTCGACCACGTCATCGAGCCTGGCGACCTGGTAACCGTCCATCGCTGCCTGAAGCGCGTTGATGGGGTCGATCTCGGTGATGATTACCCTTGCGCGCTGCCCGCGCAGCGACTCCGCGCATCCCTTGCCAACGTCGCCGTACCCGCAGACCACAGCCACCTTGCCGCCGATGAGCGTGTCCGTGGCCCGGTTGATGCCGTCTATCAGCGAATGACGGCAGCCGTACTTGTTGTCAAACTTGGACTTTGTCACCGAGTCGTTGACGTTGATGGCCGGGAACCGCAGCGTCCCGATCTTCGCCATCTCGTAGAGCCGGTGTACGCCGGTCGTTGTCTCCTCGGTTACGCCGCGGATCTGGTCGGCGACGTTCGTCCATTTGGCCGGGTCGGCCGCGATGCTGTTGCGCAGCACGTTGAGAATCACGTGCCACTCCTCAGGGTCATCGTCAGAGGCGGCCGGAACCTTCCCGTCGGCCTCGAACTCAGCTCCCCTGTGCACGAGCAGCGTCGCGTCGCCGCCATCGTCGAGCAGCATGTTCGGACCGGCCGCATCTGGCCAGGTCAGCGCCTGCTCGGTGCACCACCAGTACTCTTCCAGCGTCTCGCCCTTCCAGGCGAAGACCGCGATGCCGCGCGGGTCGTCTGGCGTACCGTCCGGCCCGACGGCGACGGCAGCGGCCGCGTGGTCCTGGGTGGAAAAGATGTTGCAGCTCGCCCAGCGAACCTGTGCGCCGAGTTCCACCAGCGTCTCGATCAGGACCGCGGTCTGCACCGTCATGTGCAGCGAACCGGTGATCCGGGCGTTAGAGAGCGGCTTGGAGTGCCCGTACTCCTCGCGCAGGGACATCAGTCCGGGCATCTCGTGCTGGGCCAGCCGGATCTCGTTCCGGCCGAACTCGGCAAGCGAAAGGTCAGCGACCTTGAAGGGAAGGGGCTCGGCGGCCATCTGCGCTCCTCAGCTCGGGCAGTCTCAGGCTCTGGTCTCCGTCCGACGCTACGGGACTCGACTGGTACTTCGCATCCTGGGCAGGTGGTTCTTGACAAGAAGTTGTTAGAATCGGGCCATGCGCATAACGGAGGCCTCGCAGCGGCTCGGTATATCGCCGCGGATGCTGCGCTACCGGGAGTCGCTCGGCCTCCTCCCGGTCGTCCGGCACCGGCGCAGCCATGTTGCCGCACGGCATCGCCAGTTCGGGACGACCGACCTCGATGCCGTGGCGCTGGGCCTGGCTATCGAGCAGCGCTACGACGTCAGCCCTGCGGCACTGGCGTTCGGCCTGCGGGTACTCGCTGACCCGTCGGCGCGCTCCGAGGTCGCCGAGCTTGGCCGCAGGATCGGCAGGATCAGGCCGCTGCCCGCCATGGCAATGGACTTCGAAAAGGAACGCGCCCTTCGGCTGCTCGGAAATCCGTCCCTGCGCGCAAGCACCGGACGCCAGGCTGAGCGACACAGGCCCGGCGCGCACGCGCGTCGCTCCTGACTAGGGCCAGTCGGGCTCGGCGGGCCGCTCCTGACTCGGCCAGCCGGCCTGGCGCACCGCCCCTGACTCGGCGAGTCGGCCCGGCGCACCACTCCTGCTTGCTCCCACTTGGCGAGTTTTGCCAACACTTGAACCCCCCACCTTGCAATGCCGGCCAATCGCTGCGTTATTTGACCTGAGCACGCGATTGCCGGCTTCGGGGCAGGGTAAGTCGTCGCGCGGACGATCTGCTGACCTGCGGAAACGGCCTGTGCCGCGGAGGGACGACGGGGGAATGACATACCGTGCCAGGCACATTCGCGCCGTCCCCCCGGTTAGCCTCCAGGTGCGAAGCCGCGGGCTCCGGTTCCGAATCGCCGGTCCAGGCAATGCACCCCGGCCGGAGAGTGGCAGAGACACCGAGGCCGCGGAGCAGATCGCCAGCGGGGCGGGTGCCGCTGCGAAACCTGACTCCCCATTCGCAAGGCTGGACAGGCTCGGCACCCCGCTGCTGGTGATCGGCGCGATCGCCCTAGTTCTGGCACTCGAGAGATTCGTCATGCGCGTCGCCGAGCCGTCATTCGTGCACCGGATGTTCGACCTCGGCATGTACCGCGACGCCGGCCTGATCGTCAGGCACGCCTACCACGTCCACTCGGGCAACCCGACAGGACTGTATGACCTGGTCTCGCACCGCGGTGCTAACCCGTTCAGCTATCCGCCGTTCGCAGCAGCGATCTTCGCGGTGATGTCGTTCCTCAGCCCGATGGCGCTGGAAGGGGGAATCACCGTCCTCAGCATCGGGGCGCTGACCTACGCGGTCTGGCTGACCTTGGACGGCATGGGCGTGCCCAAGGGCCGCGCCCGCACCGGAACCATGCTCGCAGCATCGGCCGCAGCGCTATGGACCCAGCCTGTGCAGTCGAATCTCGGTCTTGGCCAGATCAACCTCCTGCTGATGGCGGCGATCATCTGGGATCTGCGACCATCGCGCAGCGAGCTGAACGGCATTCCGGTGGGCTCCGACGGGCCGGTGGTTGGCTGGGCCTTCTCCAACGTCGCCGGCCCTTGGTGGACCGGCCTAGCGACCGGTGTAGCGGCGGGAATCAAGCTGACGCCGTTGATCTTCATCCCGTATCTCCTCATCACGCGCAGGTTCAGGCAGGCCGGAATGGCAGCAGCGGCGTTCGCGGTGACGGTCGGGATCGGCTTCGCTGTCATACCGGGAACGTCGGCGACGTACTGGCAAAGCGGACTGCTGGATAGGGTCACCGGAACGCAGAGGGCCAACGCGGAGTTCTTCTTCGCGTCGGCGTGGAACCAGTCGTTGCGGGGTTATCTGAGCAGGCTGCTGCAGGACTCCCAGATCGCGGTGACGCCTTGGCTGATCGCCGCGGCCCTCACACTGGTCATCGGCCTGGTCTGCGCGACCTGGCTTTACCGTGACGGCTATCCGATGCTCGGCGTGCTGACCTGCGCCATCACTGGCCTGCTGATCTCACCGGTCAGCTGGGTGCACCAATGGGTGTGGATCGGGCCATGGCTCGCCGCGCTGGCCGCGCTGGCCTCGTTCGCGCGCGGCGCGTCCCGGCGCATCTGGCTCAGCGTCACCGGGCTGCTCATTCTGGCCTTTGGGAACTTCCCTGTCCTGGCTGGGCTCACCGGCGGCCGCCACGGCATGAATGTCATCACCGATGTGCCGATGAATCAGCCGCTGACGTGGGCTGGCCACCAGGTGATCGCGGGCAACGTCTACTACCTCTGCGGCGCCGCAGGGTTGATGGCGCTGTTCGGCTGGGGCATCGTCAGGGCTTTCCGCCAGGCACCGGCAGCCCAGATCGCACAAGCACGGCCTCTTCCGGCGATGCCGACAAACGTCGAGCTCATCCCGGAAGCCATGACGCTCCGCGAATAGGCAATCCCGGGGGCCGCGACAGTCGCCGGCTTACCGCCGCTGGCCGCGGCTCACGGCCCGTGCTGGCTGCCGTTGCCAGCCTGCTCGCCAGGTTCTGGCCTGGTATCGCGGTCCTCGGGCTCGGCATCATTCCCCGCCGCTCGGGCCGCCCGGACCGAGCTGACGGCCGGGTCGGCCGAGTCCTGCCTTATCGCCTCATACAGGTCCGGCTCCAGGTAGATCAGGCCGGCGATCGAGACTGCGGCCCTGATCTTGCGTTCCGCCTCATCGATGCTTGCCGCTATGGCCTCGGCCAGTTCGCCTCGCCGCACCGCCACTTTGGCCGCGACGAGCAGGGTCTCCGGGCCGACGTGCAGCGTCCGCAGGTGGATCACCTGCTGGATCAGCGGTACCTCCTCGATCGCCGCGACGATCGAGCGCTGCACCTCGGGACTCGCCGACTCCCCGATCAGCAGGCTCTTCATCTCCACCGCGAGCACGACGGCGACGCACCCGAGCAGCAACCCGATGGCGATCGACCCCACGCCGTCCCACCTGCTGTTCCCGGTCACCGTCGTCAAGATCACCGCGCCTAGCGCGAAGCCGAGACCGATCAGCGCCGCGAAGTCCTCCAGCAGCACGATGGGGAGCTCGGGGGCCTTGGACCGGCGGATGAAGGCGCTCCATCTGACCCGGCCGCGGGTCAGGTTCGACTGACTGATTGCGGTGCGGAACGAGTAGGCCTCAAGGGCGATGGCCACGCCGAGCACAACGAACGCGACAACCGGCGAGACCACCTCTTCTGGGTGCCTGATCCGTGAGATGCCCTCGTAAAGCGAGAAGATCGCGCCCACCACGAAGAGCACGACGGCAACGATGAACGCGTAGACATAGCGCTCAGCCCCGAAGCCGAACTGGTGCTGCTCGGTTTCCTCTCGCCTGGCCCTCGTCCGGCCGATCAGCAGCAGGACCTGGTTGCCTGAGTCTGCGACCGAGTGCACGGACTCAGCCAGCAGCGATGCGGATCCGGTAATAACGAACGCGACGAATTTTGTTGCCGCAATGCCGAGGTTGGCGCCCAGGGCCGCAATGACAGCACGGGGACTGTCCCCGTGCCCGCCGTCGCTACTCACCTGCGCCCGGCTAGCTGGCGGCCGGGTCGCGGGCCTCGCTCACCAGCAGCACCGGGATGTCGTCGCGCACCGGGTACGCCAGCCCGCACTCGCTGTTCGTGCAAACGAGCTCACTGGCTTCGTCGTCGGCGCGCAGCGGCGAATGACACTTCGGGCAGGCGAGGATTTCTAGCAGCCAATCGTCGATGTTCACCAGTTCTCCAAGGTCACGGCTAGGTAGGTGCAGGCGGGCCTATAACGCATTTTCGTGCACGATGTGCAGCACTTCGTCTGTCACCTTAGTCAGCGTCGCCTCGTCTTCGGCCTCGACATTAAGCCGCAGCAGCGGCTCGGTGTTCGACGGGCGGAGGTTAAACCACCAGTCCTGGGCCATGATCGTCAGGCCGTCAAGGTTGTCGGCCTTGATTCCGGGACGGCTCGCGAACGCCTCGCGCACAAGGGCCGTCGTCGCGGCCTGATCGCTGACCTCACTGTTGATCTCGCCGGACATCACGTTGCTGGCGTACTCGGACAGCAACTCGGACAGCGGCTTGTCCTGACCACCCAGGGCCGCGAGCGTGTGCAGGCCCGCGAGCATGCCAGAGTCCGCGAACCAGAAGTCCCTGAAGTAGAAGTGGCCGGAGTGCTCGCCGCCGAAGATAGCGCCGTGCTCGGCCATGACGGCCTTGATGAACGAGTGCCCGACCCTGGTACGCACGGCGGTGCCGCCGTGGCTCTCGACGATCTCAGGCACGGTCTTCGACGTGATCAGGTTGTGGATGACCGTCGCGCCCGGCTCGCGTTCAAGCTCGCGAACGGCGATCAGCGCGGTCAGGGCCGAGGGAGAGACGATCTCCCCCCGCTCGTCGACAACAAAGCACCGGTCGGCATCTCCGTCGAAGGCGAGGCCGATATCGGCCGAGGTCTTCACGACCATCTGCTGGAGGTCGACCAGGTTCGCGGGATCGATCGGGTTGGGCTCATGGTTGGGGAACGAGCCGTCGAGCTCGAAGTACATCGGCACCAGGTCGATCGGCAGGCCCTCGAATACCTTCGGCACGGTGTGGCCAGCCATCCCGTTGCCGGCGTCGACAACGACCTTCAGCGGCCTGATGCCCGACAGGTCCACCAGCGTCTTGAGGTAGGAGGCGTAGCCGGGCAACATGTCCCGCTTGCGCACAGTGCCGGGTGCCGCCGGCGTACTGCGCACCCAGCTCGCCGCCATCTCATGCAGGTCGGCCAGGCCGGTGTCCTGGCCGACGGGCTTCGCGCCGGCCCTGCACAGCTTGATCCCGTTGTACCTCGCCGGGTTGTGGCTGGCGGTCAGCATCGCGCCTGGCATGCCAAGGTGCCCGCTGGCGTAATAGAGCAGGTCGGTAGAACCCAGTCCAGCGTCGATCACGTCTGCGCCGCACGAGGTGACGCCGCGAGCGAAGGCATCGGCAAGAGGC
>DATAEH010000256.1:0-24928 GCA_036258115.1 Streptosporangiaceae bacterium | reverse complement strand
GTGCCGATGCCGGTCAGGTAGACCGCCCAGATGTCGACGCTTCCTGAGTTCTGGAACGGCGAGACGTGGTACCACATCTGGTACAGCCAGAGCCAAGGCTGACCAGGGTAGTTGCCGGTCTCGTTCATGACGCCCCACTGGTCGCCCGTGAGGTGCATCTTGTCCGCGAGGTTGGCGTAGTAGCCGCCGTCCGCGATGAACAGCAGGGGCTTGGTGAAGTCCGTGCCGAAGAACTGCCGCTGGGCGAGCAGGTCGGAGTCCAGCGATCCGCTGCGCGCCATGGCCAATTCGTAGGACATCATCACCGGCACGGGCCCTGCGGCCGGCAAGCTCAGGTTCCCGCCACGGAACGGCACCTTGTTGGCGTCAGGCGCGGTGGCGTTCGCATATGCGGTCGCCCACTTGTTCTGCTGTGCAGGAGTTGCCGCGTTGTAGGTCGCCAGCGCTGTCGCGAGCGCCGGGGTCGTCTTGGCCAGCGACGACAGCGGATCGACCACGAAGACCCTGGCGGTGTTCACTGGTTGAGTGATCCCGGCCACCTTCTGCCAGTTCACGGGGCCGACCTGCTGGACTTCGCCGGTGCCGTTGTTGTACGGCGGTCCGTAGTCGCCCGCCGTCGTCGTTCCGTTCAGTTCGCTGGCAGCAGTGAAGACGAAGTCGACAGGCGCGACCCTTCCCCAGGTCTGCACGGTCACGGGCGGCACGTCAGGCGAGCTGAGCACTCCGGCCATGACCAGCGTGAGCGCCCCGACGACCAGCGTCGCAACCGTGCCTTCCTTGAGGATGTCGTAGCGGCGGGTCGGACCGCGCCACGGCCCCGCGTCGGCGGCGGCAGCTGCCTTGCGCGCGGCCCGCCCCCTGACGGGCTTCTCGGGCAGCGGGTGACTGACCCCGCGCACCCTGACCAGCAGGATGTGCGCGCCGATGAGCGCGACCAGGATGAGCGGCATCAGCACGATGTGCCACATGAACATCTGGCCGAAGTTCATCGGGTTCCAGATCGAGCCGATGCCGACCGCGTTGAACGCGTCCTTGCCGTTGGTGGCGATCCACTGCGAGTCAAAGTTCTGCTGGGACAGGTAGCCGGTGAACGCCGTCACGATCGAAGCACCGAAGGCAATCACGCCGGTGATCCAGGTCATCGCCCGGCGGCCGCGCCATGCCGCCATCCAGAACTTGCCCCACAGGTGAATGACCAGGAAGGCCATGAACAGCTCAGTCGACCACAAGTGAACGCTGTTGAAGAAGTGCCCGACCGCGTTGGTGTGCCACCAGTCCGAGCCGCCAAGTGCGAGCCCGAACCCGGAAACGATCACGATGCCGAGAGCGACGAGGCTGGCCACGCCGAAGACGTAGATCCAGGAGGACACGTACGCGGGCTGGCGGTCAGGCAGCAGCTTCTTGGGCGGCAGCAGCTGAGCCGCCTTTGTCCTGACCTTCGCGGTCCACATGTCCGCGTCGCCCGGGTCAGCGGCGGCGGCAGCCACGGCAGCCTCGGATGACTGCTCGTCGGCCGGGCTGTCTGCGCCCGCCCGGTGCGGGAAGCGGATGATGAGCGCGGCTCCGAAGATGACCACCATCACGGCAATCACGATCAGATTCGCCACGGAGATGTCGATGAAGGACCAGTGCAACAGGTTGCTCGACCCGTTCAGGTCAATCGCCTGTGAACCCTGTTGAAAGAGGACGGACGTATTCATATCGGGCTCCCGCTCATTTAATCGAGCCTCACACTAGCCGGGAAACGGCCAGGCCTTTATACAATCGTCGGCTTGGCAGGTCTTCGGGAGGGATTTCGGTCCTCCCAGGGAGGGACTTTAGTCACGACAGCGCGGGCCGCTCCTCCGCCCGTTCGACACGCATGTGGTGATCGGGCGCGACCATCGCGATATGGCCATCGCTGAGCCATTTCACGATGTACGGCGGCGTGCCATCCTCATGCGGAACGGCGATGATGAGGCCGACGCGGTTTCCGTCGACCAGCAGCCTGTCCCCGATGCGTGCGATCATGCCTTCCAGGTTGCCGCCTCCAGCCCTGGGCTCGCAGGAGCAATCAGGCTCTGATCTGCGGGACCTTCGGCCTGCTTCGCGCCTGGGCGTTTGCGTGTGCGGTACGTCCCGGAAGCGGACGCACCGTGCTGAACCGGGCGGAGCGGCGCTGAATCCGGTCCGTCAGATCACGCCGCCGATGAGGGGCACGCACGCGCGCCTGGCGATAGAACCAGCGCTTTCCGGCCTCAATGAGGCCGAGATAACACAGCACCATAAGTACCAACACGGCGAAGAACACTGCTGGCAGCGGCCTGAAACCAAGCGCTGCCGCGGCGGGCGTAGCCGGCAGGACAGCACCGACGGTCACCACGCCGATGGCCGCGAGCAGCAGCGGCATGCTGGGATGACTGCGGAAGAACGGAATCCGGCGAGTCCTGATCGCGAAGACGACTAGCGTCTGCGTAGCTAGAGACTCAACGAACCATCCGGTGCGGAAGAGGGCAGGCCCGGCGTGGAAGACCCACAGCATCACCCCGAACGTGGCGAAATCGAAGACCGAGCTGAGAGGCCCGAAGAACAGCATGAACCGGCGAATGAAACTCATGTCCCAGCGCGATGGCCGCGTGAGCTGTTCTGCATCGACGTTATCCGTGGGTATGGTCAGCTGGCTTGAGTCGTAGAGCAGGTTGTTAAGCAGTATTTGCGATGGGAGCATCGGAAGGAATTTCAGTACCGCGGACGCTCCGGCCGCGCTGAACATGTTGCCGAAGTTGCTCGACGTACCCATCAGCACGTATTTGATGGTGTTGGCGAAAATGCGGCGGCCGCCGACTACGCCGTCGGCTAGGACATCGAGGTCCTTTTCGAGCAGGATCACATCGGCGGCATCCTTGGCCACATCAGTTGCCGAGTCCACCGAGATGCCTACATCGGCTGCGTGCAGGGCCAGTGCATCGTTCACGCCGTCACCCAGGAAGGCGACAGCATTGCCTGCTGCACGCTGCACGCGGACAATGCGGGCTTTCTGTTCCGGGCTGACGCGGGCGAAGACGGTTGTGTTTGCGATGAGCCTGGCCAAATCGGCATCCGACGCGCTGTCCACATCGTGGCCTGTCAGCGGCGTGCTCGCGGGCAGGCCGAGATCGGCGCACACCTTGGCGCTGACTTGCGCGTTGTCTCCGCTGACAACCTTGACGGCGATGCCGAGGTCATGGAGCCGGCGCAGCGCGGCGGCGGCACCGGGCTTGGGAAGGTCGAGGAAGACAAGCAGGCCGCGGAAGACAAGCCCGGATTCGTCTGCCGACGTGAGTTCCCGCAGATTCCCTGCGGACCGCGTGGCGACCGCGACGACGCGGTTGCCGGCGGCGAACTCCGATTGCAGCGCTGCCTCGGCATCCTCGGGTACGGTCGCGCATCGCGCGAGGACGGCTTCCGGCGCGCCTTTAGATATCAGCGTGCGCTCCCCGGCCTGATCCTCGACGAGCACGCTGACGAGGCGCCGCTCGTGGTCGAAAGGCAACACTGCAAGGCGCCGGTATGCGGCTACGGCTGCTGCCTGCGACGACGCGGCTGGCGCGTCCCATAGCGCCATGTCGAGGGGATTGCCGCCAACCGCAGCGCCGTTCTCCACCTCCGCCTCGTTGCAGAGCAAGCCCAGGCGCACGGGGCCGTCATCGGGCTCGCCGTTCTTGCCACGAGCTCTCATGAAGCTGATCCTGCCCTCCGTCAGCGTGCCCGTTTTGTCGGTGAGCAGCACGTCGACGTCGCCGAGGTCTTCGATGCAGACGAGCCGCTTGACCAGGACCTTCTGCCGCGCGAGCTGCCGGGAGCCGGCCGCGAGACTTGTCGAGACCACTGCGGGAAGGAGCTGTGGCGAGATAG
Organism: Streptosporangiaceae bacterium; assembly: GCA_036258115.1. Lineage (GTDB taxonomy): Bacteria > Actinomycetota > Actinomycetes > Streptosporangiales > Streptosporangiaceae > Chersky-822. Next base: position 21,055 of record DATAEH010000256.1, on the reverse strand, counting down.
CGACGGCTATCGCCAGCGAGAAGAGAAGGGCGTCGAGGACAGGGCGGTGCAGCAGCACATTGATGATGAAGATCGCTGCGGTCAGCACTGCGGCGACCTCGACCAGCAACATGGAGAATTTTCGCAGGCCAACCTGGAAGGCAGTCTCAGCCTGCCGATCGCCCAGACCGAGCGCGATCCTCCCGAACTCGGTGGCGCCGCCCGTCGCTGTGACCACTCCCTGACCCGAGCCTGCGACGACCACCGAACCCATCAGCGCTCCGCTGTGCAATTCGGCCACGCCGGTTCCGCTGGCAATACCGTCGACGGATTTCTCCACGGCAGCCGATTCGCCGGTGATGACCGACTCGTTGCACTCCAGCCCGGCTGCGCTCAGCAGGCGGATGTCCGCCGGCACCACATCACCGAGCCGCAGGTCAACGATGTCGCCAGGCACCAGCTTGGTCACCTCAATTGAGACCGGATCGCCGTCCCTGCGCACGACGCACCGATGTTGCATCCGCGAGTGCAGTGCCTCGGCGGCCTTCTCCGCCCTGTACTCGTTCATGAACCCAAGGCCCACGGAGGCGGACAGGATCAGGCCGATGATCAGGGCGTCGCTTCGCTCGCCGACGATGTAGGAGGCAGCCGCGGTGATAGCGAGGAGGACGAGCAGCGGCGACCGGAGCTGGCGCAAGAGGACTGGCAGCAGTTCCGCGCGATGGGAGCGAACCGCGTTCGGGCCAATGGACGCGAGCCGTTTTGACGCTTCCGGCGTGGTCAGCCCCGCGGCGCTCGTCATCAGCGCATCGAGCGCCCGGCTACTGCTCATCGATGCCGCAACCTGGACGTCCACGGAAGGCACGAGCGGGCCAGCGGAGGGCGAAGACTGCCTGAGCGCCATGGATAGTACTCTGCGGCGGACCGGGCGCAGGTGAGCAGGGTGATCAGTCATCAGGAACCGGGACTAAGGTCCCATTAAGAGTCAACATGACCGCATCCGGTGGTGACCAGAATACGAAGCTTCGGCGTCGCTGGGTGCGATGTCGGTCATCGCGAAGCTGCTCGGAATACCATGACCTTGTCGGCACGGCGCGCGCGTCTGGAGTTGCCTGTGGACAGATCAGATCCGCTCCTTCCGCACTTGCGCCTGGATGACTTGCTGCGTGAGCTCCAGGCTCGCCTTCAGGTGGCACTCGACACCCGCGACCGCGTTCATTCGCTGCTCGAGGCAGTCGTCGCGATCGGCGGCGAGCTTGAGCTTGAGCAGGCTCTGCATCGCATCGTGACTGCCGCGGTCGGTCTGGTAGACGCACAATACGGCGCGCTCGGTATTGTCGGGGACGCCGGTCGTCTGATCGAGTTCGTTCCGGTCGGTTTCGAGGAAGACCAGATCGCGAAGATAGATCATTGGCCCGAAGGGCGTGGCTTGCTCGGTGAGCTGATCAGGGACCCCAGGCCGCTTCGCATTGCCGACATCGCCAGTGACCCGCGATCGTCAGGATTCCCCAAGGGCCATCCGCCCATGCGCTCGTTCCTGGGAGCACCGATCCGGGTGCGCGATGAGGTCTTCGGCAACCTCTATCTGACCGAGAAGCGAAACGGAGTCCCTTTCGATGAGGATGACGAGGCTCTCGTCGTCGCCCTTGCCGCTGCGGCTGGCGTGGCCATCGACAATGCCCGCTTGTATGCCGAGGCCCGCAGGCAGCAGCAATGGCTGACGGCCAGCGCCGAGGTTACTCAGCTACTGATGTCGGACGCCGAGCCGGGTGCGGCGCTCGAGCTCATCACGCGGCAGGCTCTTGAGATAGCCGGCGCCGACCTTGTCGTTCTGGCACTGCCTGCTGGCAGCGGCGAGCAGCTCATCATCGAACACGCGGCCGGCGCGGGCGCGGATGGCGCCATCGGATTGATCCTGCGGACCAAGGGCTCAGCATCAGGCCTGGTGATGGCCAGCGGAACGCCGCTGGCCATTGAGGACTTCACGAACGATGAGCGCGTCGCGCCCGTGACGCGTGAGCGTCTGCACCTGGGCCCGGCGGTCGTGTTTCCGCTCGGGCCGCCGGGCGACGTCCGGGGCGTGCTGACCGCGGGCCGGCTCCGCGGGTCGATGCCCCTGTCACCGCGCGCGGTCGAGATGGTGACCACTTTCGCTGCGCAAGCAGGGATCGGACTAGAGCTGGCTCAGCGCCGTCAGGACGCGCAGCGCCTGGCCTTGTTCTCTGATCGCGACCGGATCGCCCGGGACCTGCACGATCAGGTGATCCAGCGCCTGTTCGCCACCGGCATGTCGCTCCAGGGCGTCGTCGCGCGGATTCCTGATCGAGATGCGGTTCGGCGCGTGAACACCTCTATCGATGCGCTGGATGACACGATCCGCGATATCCGCTCGGTGATCTTCGAGCTGCAGGGCCATGACCAGCCAGAGTCCCCTGGCGTGCGTGCAAGGATCGTGGAAGTCGTTGAGGAATCAACCGATTCGCTCGGCTTCTCGCCAGCTGTCCGGCTGGCAGGACCCGTTGACTCGCTGCCCGTTGAAATTGCCGATAACCTCGTGCACGCCCTCCGCGAGGCACTCTCCAACGCGGCCAGGCACGCCGCAGCGACCAGCGTCGACGTGTCGGTCGAAGCTGGAACCGACGCGGTGCTGACTGTTCGTGACAACGGCTCAGGGATGAAGCCCACCGGCCGTCAGAGCGGCCTAGCGAACCTCGCCGAGCGCGCGGCCAAGTTCGGCGGGAGCATGCAGATTCGCGATGCGGCAGGCGGAGGCACGGAACTCGAATGGCGAGTCCCGCTAGCGGACCTGGATACCGAGGCCGAAAGGTGACAACCCCGGGCACCAAACTGCGGCTGCTTGCCTTGACTGGGAGCGGGCAAGCAGCCGCAGCTCAGATTCGCCGACGGGCATAGGCTCGACGGCCTACCGGCCGGCAGGAACGATGACTACGGGGCACGCGGCGTGGTGCGCGACCTGGGTGGAAACCGAGCCGAGCATCAGCGAGGCAAATCCGCCGATGCCGCGAGCGCCGACGACGACAAGGTCGGCACCGCTCGAAGCGTCGATCAGCGCCTGCGCAGGAGACCCCTCAAAGGCCTTCACGGTGATCGAAGACGGCTGTGGGCCAGCGCTGTCGCTCGTCGCCTTCGCGACCTTGTCCTGCGCGGCCTGCCGCGCCTTCTCAACGGCATCTTCTCCGCCGGTGTAGTGCAGCGGCTGGCCGGTCCACTGGCTGACGATGGTCGGAACCACGGTCAAGACGGTGAGCTCGGCGTGCTGGATGCCGGCCTCACGAGTCGCCCAATCAAGGACGTGCTGCGCGATCTCCGAATCATCGATGCCGACGATAATTCCTGGCATTTTTCCTCCTCCAAAACCGGCGAGCAAATCTTCTCGCATATCGCCAATATCACGCCGGCTGGCCCGGCCGGCCAGGGTACGGCGTCCTCGATCGCCAGGGTCTTTGGTCCTTCACGGCCTGATCTATAGGCCGTGCAATCCGCGCACAATGACAACCGGGCAGCGGGCGTGATGTGAGCAGTGCTGGCTGACAGAACCGAGGAGTGCCTCGGAAAAGGTGCCATGTCCGCGGCTTCCCACGACCAGCAGGTCCGCGTCCGCCGACTCATCGACCAGCACGCTCGCCGGGTATCCCTCAATGACCCGCGGCGTGATTGGCACGGCCGGTTCGTGGCTGGTGACCTCGTTGATGGCCTGGGTAAGGGTCTTCTCTGCCAGTGCCCGCAGGTCCATACCCTCGGTAACGGCCACTCCAGCCCAGCCGTAGCTGCCGCCGATGATCGGGAACTGCCACACAATGACCGCTTCAATGGCATCGCCAGTGAGTTCGGCATGCCTGACTGCCCAGCGCAGCGCGGCGTTGGCAGGCTCGGAGCCGTCGACTCCGACCACGATCCGGCCGACCTTTTCTCGCGTGGTGTCGGACATTATTCTCATCCTTCTTTCTTTTCTGTAATGAATTGGCGGCTTAGCGCAGCCGTCTCAAGAATGGATCCTGCGGCTCGGCCGGCGCGATACGGATCCGTGCGTCGGCGGCTAGGCATCCCTCTGCCTTGGCGATAACCGGATTCAGATCAAGTTCAGCAACTTCAGGCAGGTCATCGGCCAACCGTGACACGCGCAGCAGGACGTCTTCCAGGGCGGCCATGCTGACTTTCGGTCCGCCCCGGAACCCCTCGAGCAGGGCCGCAGCCCGGACACTTCGCACGAGCTCGCGTGCATCGCCGTCGGTTAGCGGGCTCAGCCGGGCCGCGTGGTCACCGAGCACATCGGTCGCGACGCCGCCTAGGCCGAAGACGATCAGCGGCCCGAACACCGGCTCTTGCGCCACGCCGATCAGCACCTCGACGCCGCCACGGATCATCGGCTGAACCAGAACGCCGGTCAAACGCGCGCCTAGGCTACTGGCGAGGTCGTGATAGGCAGCTTTGACATCGGACATGGTCCGCAGATCAAGCTTCACCGCACCGGCCTCTGTCTTGTGCACCAGCCCGGCGGCCACCGCCTTCAGCACGACAGGTCCTGGCAGGTCGGCTGCTGCCGCGACGGCCTCATGCTCACTGGCGGCGACAGCGGTGCTGACCTGAGGGATCTGATAGCAGCGCAGGACGTCACCAACGGCTGCGGCAGGGAGCCACCCTCCGGCAGGAGTGCGGCGCAAGAACTCGGAGACAACCGCCCTGGCATCCTGACTTCGCACACCAGGCAGCTCCGGCACGCAACCCTTCGGCCGACTCAGCCACGCACCGTAGCGCGCTGCATGTCCCAGGGCCCGGGCCGCGCCTTCTGGGTAGGCATAGCACGGCACCGCCGACGGGCTGCCCGCGACCTTCCCGGAGGCAGCAGCACGCGGAAGCAGCCGAACATCTTCCGCCTGATCCAGCACAACAGCGGCAAACGGCTTGGTTATGTCAGCACCGGCCACCGCCTCGCTCGGATCCGCTACCGCCGTGGGGACAGTGACGCTCAGCACGGCATCTACGGCTTCGTCTGCCGAGACCGCTTCAAGGCAGGCTCGGAAGATATCTGCATGGATCGCCGCAGTGGTATCAACCGGGTTGTCGAACGAGGCACCTGCGGGAAGCAGCTCCTCAAGTCGTTGCCTCGTCGGCTCGGCAAGCGCTGCGAGGCTCAGCCCGCTGTCGCCACAGGCATCAGCGGCCAGCACGCCTGCCCCCCCGGCGTTTGTTAGTACCGCCACCCGCGTGCCGCTTGGGTAAGGCTGGCAAGCCAGGAACGCAGCCGCGTCAATGATCTGCCCGAGGCTTTCGGCAGCGACGATACCGGCTTGCGCGAAGAGCGCTTCGCGCGCGACGAGCGGTGTCGCGGCTGCGGCTGTATGAGAGGTGGCGGCCCGCTGGCCAGCCAGCGACCGGCCGCCCACCACCGTGAGCACAGGAATGCGCTGGCCGACGCGCCGGGCTGTCCTGGCGAACTTGCGCGGGTTCCCAAACGACTCGAGGTACAAGATGGCCAGCTTGGTCTGCTGATCCTGTTCCCACCAGGCGAGCAGGTCGTTGCTGGACACGTCGAACTTGTCTCCTGTGGAGACGAACGAAGAGACACCGATTCCCAGCCTTGAGAGATGCTCGGTCAGGGAAACCCCTATGCCTCCGGATTGAACGGCCACGCCTGCGATGCCCGGGCCGGCCAGGCCGCGCCCGAAGGTCGCGTCCAGCCCGAGGCCCGGAGCGGCGATGCCGAAGCAGTTGGGGCCGACTAGGCGCATGCCGTACCTGCGACACGTCGCCAGCAAGCCAGGTCCGGCGTCTGCCAAACCAGACGTGATGACGACAAGACAGCGAACGCCGCGGCGGCCGCATCGTTCCGCGACCTCACCGACGGCACGGGCAGGCACAACGACGATCGCCAGGTCCACGCCGTCTGGCAGGTCATCGACCGTCGCGACGCAGGGCAGGCCCGCTAGCGAGTCGGCATGCGGGTTGACCGGGATGACGAGCCCAGGGAATCCGCCCGCGACGATATTGCTGAGCAGCCGTGCACCGACCGAGTCCGGACGGCGGCTGGCTCCTATTACCGCCACGGACTCGGGCATGAACAGATGCTTCAGGCTAGCGACATCCGCGCGGCTCTCGCGTCGCTCGACAGCTTCCAGGTACTCATACAGGCTTGCGTCGCCTTCGGAAGGTAGCGGGATCGTGACATCGACCGCTCCGTCGTAAGTCTCCTTCTGTACTGGCAGCCCCGCGTCTCGGAATATGTGCAGCATCGCGAAGTTCTCAGCGAGCGTCGTGGCGGTGAACGCTTGGACATGATGCTGCCTGGCGATCGAGACAAGGTGCTCAAGCAGCAGCGTCGCGATCCCGTGCCGATGAAACCGGTCAGCAACCGCAAGCGCGACCTCGGCGGTCGGGGCATTGTCGTTCATCTCATAGGTGGCGACTCCGACGACCTCCGGGCCACGACATGCCAGCAGCGCGACATGGCCGGGCTCGGCCGCCCGGCAGACACGTTCCGCCTCCCGCTCAGCGTTTCCAGGGCTGAGACTGAAGAACCGGAGGTACATGTTGTCCTGTGACATGGCGGCATGCATAGTGTGCACGGCCTCGGCATCATCAGTTCTTGCCTGACGTATCAGCACGCTGCTGCCGTCAGTAAGCAGGGCGTAGGCACCCGCCGCTTGCTTCGCCATGTCAGTCCCTTCCACGCCGCGCTGCCATTCCAGGCTGCATGCCGTGGCGCCAAGGCGGACGGGCACTCTGGCCCCCATCCACGGGACCTTCGGCCTAGGAGCGCAGTGCGGCTGCCGGTCATGTTGGCTACGTCACGTCCGGACCAAAGACCCTAGTGCGCCGGTAATTCAGCGCCCATCGTAGATCGAGGGAATGGTCCGCAGAAGTGGCCATTCGCAGAAGAACCGAGGGTCGAACGATGTACGAAAGAATCTTGGTAGCCCTGGACCACTCTGCTGTGGCGGACCGTGTCGTCACCGCGGCGAAGGAACTGGCCGACGGGTCGGCCGCCAAGGTCTGGGTACTCCACCTGAGGGAGCGCGAGGTCATCCCCCGTCTAGGCCTGGTCGCAACCGAGTCTGACTCTGAAGCGGCCGCCACGGTAGACGGCGCCGCCAAGACCCTGGCCGATGCTGGCATCGACGTTAGCGCGGAGGTACGAGACACGGTCTTCGGCTATGCGGCACGCGAGATCGTTGAAGATGCCAAGCTGCACGACGTGAACGTCATCGTCATGGGCTCCCGGGGCCGGGGCGATCTGGCCGGACTCATGCTCGGCAGCACCGCGCACAAGGTCATTCACCTGGCCGATCGTCCGGTGCTGGTCGTCCGCTGAGCCGTCGGGTCACCATTGTCCGGTACCGAGATCGGCCGCCCGAAGGGCTGTGACGTACCCGGCACGCTCTTGGGCCGATTCATCGGCACCGGCGGGCACCGACAGCACCCCGCGCGCCTCCGCCAGCGTGCTGAAGCCCTTCCGTGACATCCAGCCGACAAGCCCGTCGATCAACTCGGTCGCGTACATCGGGCCGCGCCGGAGTAGCGCCGACGCCGTCATCACCACGTCGGCGCCGGCGAGCAGATACTTGGCGACGTCTGCGGCGTCATGGACGCCGGTAGTGGCCGCGAGTGACGCACGCAACCGCCCCGCGAGCAATGCGATCCACGCACGCGGCAAGCGGCCCTCGGCAGGATTTGAAAGCCCGAATCCGGCCGAGACCGTCAGCGTTTCGGGGTCGATGTCAGGCTGCAGGAACCGGTTGAACAGAACCAGACCGTCGGCGCCGGCGTCATCCAGGCGCTGGGCGATCTCGGCGATGGAGCTGAAGTAAGGATGGAGCTTCACGGCGATCGGCACGCTGACGGCCGCCTTGACGCCCATCATGATGTCCAGATGACGCTGCTCGACCTGTCTGCCTGACAGCATCGGCTCGCCGAGCGGATGGTAGATGTTCAGCTCGATCGCCGCCGCTCCGGCTTGCTCGAGCGCGCCGGCATACCTGGTCCATCCCCCGGCGGTGACAGCGTTCAAGCTGGCGATGACCGGGATATCTACCGCGGCGACGGCTCGCTCGACCAGGCTGAGGTAGCGGCGCGGGCCAGGGTCGGCTGCCGCCGAGGCCGGAAAGTAGGACAAGGACTCTGCAAAGCTCTCAGTCCCGGCGTCTGCCCAGTCCGCGTTCTGCGCGGCTTCCTGCCTGACCTGCTCTTCGAACAGGGAGTACAGGACAATCGCGCCCACGCCCGCAGCTGCGAGCTGCCGGACGCCCGCCATCGTGTTAGACAGCGGCGATGCGGCAGCGACCAGCGGGTTCCGAAGCTCAAGACCCAAGTACCGGGTGGTGAGATCCATTTGTCACTCCATCTCCCCGGGGTTCCTGGCATCTGCCGGGAATGTCGCCGACGCCCTGCTCGCCATCTCCTCGTAGGTGGCCCATCGCTGGTCGACGGCTTGCTGCGCGAGCAGTCCGAGCCGCTCAGCTTCCGCCGGGTCGGTATTGGCAAGCGCCCGGTACCGCAGTTCGCCGCGCGTGTAGCCGGCCAGAGAGATGCGGGGACGCGGCGAGTCGAGCAGGAAGGGATTACGGCCTGCCGAGCGCAGGACGGGGTCATAGCGGATCAGCGGCCAGTATCCGCTCGACACGGCACGGTACTGCTGGCCGAGGCCGTCTCGCATGTCGATGCCATGAGCGATGCAGTGGCTGTAGGCGATGACGAGCGACGGACCGTCATACGCTTCGGCTTCGCGGAGGGCGCGCAAGGTCTGCTGCGGATCGGCACCCATCGCAACCCTGGCCACGTAGACGTAGCCATAAGCGATGGCCTGCAAGGCCAGGTCCTTCTTCGGCATTGTCTTACCGGCGGAAGCGAACTTGGCGATTGCGCCGAGCGGCGTCGCCTTGGAGGCCTGGCCGCCGGTGTTCGAGTACACCTCGGTGTCGAGCACCAGCACGTTCACATTGCGGCCGCTGGCCAGAACGTGGTCGAGCCCGCCGGCCCCGATGTCATAGGCCCAGCCATCCCCGCCCACGAGCCAGACGCTCCGCCTGATCAGGTGATCGACGACGCTTTGCAGGTCAGCAACGAAATCACCAGGATCGCTCAGGCGCTCCAGGCGTCTCTTCAGCTCCTGCACCCGCTCGCGCTGCGCCGCCAGCTCAGACTCCCGTAGCTGGGGGGCACCAAGTATCTCGTCGACGAGTTCTGCGCCAATGCTGTCGCGCAGCTCGGAGAGCCGGTCGCGCGCGAGCTTGCCATGCTGGTCTGCTGCGAGCCGCAGGCCCATGCCGAACTCGGCGTTGTCTTCGAACAGTGAATTCGACCAGGCAGGCCCGCGGCCTTCGGCGTTCGTTGTCCACGGCGTGGTCGGAAGGTTCCCGCCGTAGATGGAAGAGCAGCCGGTCGCGTTGGCGATCAGGAGCCGGTCGCCGAACAGCTGCGAGAGCAGCTTCAGGTACGGAGTCTCGCCGCAACCGGCGCAGGCACCGGAGAACTCGAAGAGCGGCTCAAGGAACTGCGTGCCCCGCACGGTGCCAAAATCCACTCTGGACCTGTCCGCGACCGGCAATGTCTCGAAGAACGAGATGTTCTGCCGCTCGGTCTCGACGACTGGCAACCGATCGGTCAGGTTGATCGCCTTGCGCCCTGGATCGCCGGGCGCGGCCACCGGGCATGCCTGTACGCAGAGCTCGCAACCCGTGCAGTCCTCGACATAAACCTGCAGCGTGAAGCGCGTATCAGGCAGTCCGCGCGCGTCAAGCGGTGCGGAGCGGAAAGCAGATGGCGCCCCCTCCAGCAGGGATTCGTCGTAGTAAGTAGACCTGATGACGCTGTGCGGACACACGAAGCTGCAATTCCCGCACTGAATGCACATGTCCGGATCCCACTGCGCGACCAGGTCCGAGATATTGCGCTTCTCGTACGCCGCCGTTCCGCTCGGGTAAGTGCCATCCGCGGGCAGCAAGCTCACGGGCAGGTCGTCGCCCCGGCCCGCCATCATCGGCCCGGTCACGGCGCGGACGAACTCCGGCGCATCGGCAGGAATGAGTGCCGGCGGCAGACTCTCGGAGGTCACGCGTCCGGGAATCTCGATCCGGTGCAGGCCGGCAAGTGCCCGGTCGACGGCCGCGTGATTGCGGCCAACGACCTCAGCGCCGCGATGTGCGTACGTGCCAGCGATCGCTGACTTGATCTTCGCGATCGCCTCGTCGCGCGGAAGTACGCCCGAGATCGCGAAGAAGCAGGTCTGCAGCACCGTATTGGTCCGGCCGGCCAGGCCGACCTCGCGCGCGATCTGACTGGCGTTGACGGCGTAGACGGTGAGGTCCTTGGCGAGAATCTTCTCCTGCACGGGCCTGCCCAGGGCATCCCAGACCTGATCTGGCGGCTGCGCGCAGTTCAGCAGCAGAGTCGCCCCGTGGGCGGCACGGCCAAGGACATCGATCCTGTCCAGGCTCCCGAAGTGGTGGCATCCGATGAAGCCTGCCTGCTCGATCAGGTAAGGGGCCCGGATTGGCTCGGGGCCGAAGCGCAGGTGCGAGACGGTCTGCGAGCCGGACTTCTTCGAGTCGTAGACGAAGTATCCCTGAGCGTTCATGCCCTGATCGGCGCCGAGAATTTTGATGGTGTTCTTATTCGCGCCGACCGTGCCGTCAGAACCGAGGCCATAGAAGACTGCGCGGACCGTGCCCGGCGGCTCGATGTCAAGTGACGGCGCATAGGGCAGGCTCAGGCCCGAGACGTCATCAGTGATGCCGATCGTGAATCGCCTGCGAGGCCGCTCCCTGTCGAGCTCGGCGAAAATGCCCGCGACCATCGCCGGCGTGAGCTCTTTCGATGACAGGCCATAACGCCCGCCCGCGATCAACGGGAAGGAGGCTCGTTCAGCATCGCTGAAGGCGTCAGCAAGAGCCGTAGTCACGTCTTGGAACAAGGGCTCGCCTGCGGATCCCGGCTCTTTGGTCCTGTCGAGCACCGCGATCCGAGCAGCCGTCGTCGGTATCGCATCGACGAGCGCACTCGCCGGGAAAGGACGGAACAACCTGATCTGCACGGCGCCGACCCTTTCACCGCGTGCACATAGGTACGCGACAGTCTCGGCGACCGTCTGCGCCGCCGAGCCCATCGAGACAATGACCCTGTCAGCCTGCGGATGGCCCGCGTAATCGACAATGCGGTACTGGCGGCCGACCCTGGCAGCAAGCGCGTTCATCGCCTGCTGCACAGTTCCAGGGACGACCGCATAGAACGGGTTGACGGTCTCCCTGGCCTGGAAGTAGGTGTCTGGATTCTGCGCGGTGCCACGGATGAACGGGCGGTCCGGTGACATCGCACGCGATCGGTGCGCCCGGATGAGCTCGTCAGGAATAAGCGCGCGCAGGTCATCGTCGTCGAGCACCTCGATCGTGTTCAGCTCATGCGATGTGCGGAAGCCGTCGAAGAAATGCACAAATGGCACTCTGGTGCTGAGCGTGGCCTTCTGCGCCACCAAGGCAAGGTCATGGGCTTCCTGAACGGAGGCGGAGGCAAGAAGCGCGAAGCCGGTTTGCCGGACGGCCATCACGTCCGAGTGGTCACCGAAAATAGACAACCCCTGCGCCGCGACCGACCGGGCGGCCACGTGCATCACAGCCGACGTTAGCTCGCCAGCGACCTTATACATATTCGGGATCATCAGCAGCAGGCCCTGGGAGGCCGTGAACGTTGTTGCCAGGGCGCCGCCTTGCAGAGCGCCGTGCAGCGCTCCTGCTGCACCGCCTTCGCTCTGCATCTCCACGACCAGCGGAACGCTGCCCCACAGGTTCGGTCGCTTCTTGCTCGACCATTCGTCAGCCAGTTCGGCCATCGGGGACGACGGCGTAATGGGGTATATGCAGCACACTTCGTTCAGGCGATAGGCAACCGACGCGGCCGCCTCGTTGCCGTCAACCACGGCGCGCATCATCCACGCTCCGGCGTCATCTCGATCGCGTGAACAGGACACTGCTCATAGCAGGCCGCGCATCCGGTGCACCGGTCATAGTCGAACTCGTAGCGGTGCCCAGGGCCGAGCTTGACGACGGCATCCTCTGGGCAGGCGCCCAGACAGCCGTCGCATTCACAGCAATTCCCGCATGACAGGCATCGCCGTGACTCGTAGACCGCCTCCCTTTCGGTGAGGCCGCCGAGAACTTCGCCGAAGTCCGCCGTGCGTAGGCCAGGGTCAGCTTCGGGCTGCTGTCTCCTGGTGGCGTCACCGAAGTACCAGAGGTTCAACTGGTCGAAGGTGACCACCGGGTTCTTGGCTCCCACCTCAGGCGATGCGCGCCGTAGCCATGCGTCGATGTTGGCAGCTGCTTTCTTGCCGTGTCCGACTCCGACGGTCACGGAGCGCTCTGCGGGCACCATGTCGCCGCCCGCGAACACGCCGGGGCAGCCGGTCATCATCGTGGCCGACACCTGGACCGTGCCGTCCGGCGCGAACTGGACGCCAGGGACCTGGCGCAGAAAGGCGGTGTCGGTGTCTTGCCCGATGGCCAGAACCAGCGTGTCCGCGGCGAGCGTGTCCAGGCGGCCGGTCGGCCTCGGGATGCCATCCTCACCCAGTTCCATTTCCTCGACCGTCAGGTCAGGAGCATCGAACGTCTTGATCGTCTGCAGCCAGTTGATCCTGACCCCTTCCCGCTCGGCCTCGCCCGTCTCCTCGGCGTGGGCGGGCATCTGCGCGCGCGTACGCCGGTAGATGACGACCGCGTCGTTCGCCCCAAGCCTGCGCGCAACACGAGCCGCGTCCATCGCCGTGTCGCCGCCGCCATAGACCGCGACCCGTCGCCCGATGACCGGCCGGTCCCCTGACGCGACGCTGCGCAACAGTGCCACGGCGTCGAGGATCCGGCCAGCGTCCTTGGCCGGAATGTCTACGCGTTTTGACAGGTGCGCGCCGACCGCCACGAAGACGGCGTCGAACCGCCCCTCGCGTTGTTCACCCTCTAGATCCTCCACCTTATGCCCGCAAGTCACCCGTATGCCCAGGTCAGTGATCCTGGCGATCTCGCAATCCAGCACATCGCGCGGCAGCCGGTACGCCGGTATGCCATAGCGCATCATCCCGCCGGCCTGGGAACCGGCGTCCCTGATCTCCACCTCGTGGCCGCGCCTGGCCAGGTGATAGGCGGCAGACAGTCCGCTTGGCCCGGCCCCGATGACAAGCACGCGCTTGCCGGTCGGCGCGGGCGGCGGGCTGAACGACCACTCCATGTCAAGCGCGAGGTCGCCGAGGAAGCGCTCGACGGAATGGATGGATACGGCACTATCCAGGCTGGCGCGATTACAGACGCTTTCGCACGGGTGGTAGCACACGCGCCCGTGAATGGCTGGCATTGGATTGTCGGCTACAAGCTGCCGCCAGGCCTGCTCGTGGCGGCCGGTCTCCGCGTGCGCCAGCCACGCCTGGATGTTCTCCCCCGCCGGGCATCCCGCATTGCACGGAGGCAGCATGTCGAGATAAACCGGCCGCCGCTGTCTGACGGGCCCGGTGGGGGCACCCACGTGCAGCAGATCCGCCAGCGGGGTCAGGTCAGATGATGAGCCGCCTGGCCCCCGCGGACCGCTCTCTGCTTCACTTGCGTCCATGCTGGTCTCCGGAATCTACTGGTACCGCAGACGCTAGTTCTATACCCGGTGATTGCCTCAGGGGCGAAGGTCCCGAGCACGGCGAGAAATCCCAGCCGCCAGCCAGTTCCACGGCGGCCCGTTACAGAGGCGACCGAGGGAATCGGGTAGATATCTCCAAAACGAGTCGCGGACGGGTGGGTCTCTACCAAGGCCGGCCAGGCAGGAGATGGTCATGAGCACGCACTGGACACGGGACAACGAGCTGCCGACGCTGGCGAGCGATCCGGCCGAGATCTCTCGTTTCGTGGTCGAAGCGGCAATGCATGCGCCTTCGGTGCTCAATACGCAGCCGTGGTGGTTCAGCACCGCTGACCGGGAGATCAGCTTGCATGCCGACGTAGACAGGCGGCTCAGGGTTGCAGATCCGCCCGGCAGGGAGATGATGCTCAGTTGCGCTGCCGCGCTGTTCAACGCGCGGGTCGCGCTGCGTTATCTGGGTCTCGTGCCCAAATTGAGCGTGCTCCCCGACCCGGACTTGCCGAATCTGGTGGCCAGGATCGGATACGGCGACCAGCAGGTCGCGCCGGCCGACTATGAGCGTGACATGTTCGCGGAGATACCGCGTCGGCACACTCACCCTGGCGGCTTCGACCCGACGCCGCTTCCGGATAGCCTGATCGCCCTCATGCGTGAGGAGGCATCCCGGGAGGGAGCCGCGCTCGTGATCATGAAGGACGAGACTAGCCGTGGCGCGCTGGCAGGCGCGGTCCAAGCCGGTGAATACGCGCTGAGGCTCGACGCACGTCGCGCCAGTGAGCAGGCCAAGTGGACGCCTCCGCCAGGCAGCCAGCGCCGAAGCGGCGTACCTGCCAGCGCCTACCCGGCCGAGCCTGAGCGGACCGAGCCGCCATTTCCCGCCAGGGACTTCGCCCACGGCCACGGCTGGGGGTTGCCCCCGGCTGGCACCGACACGGTGCCAAAGTCGGCGGGCTTGGCATGCGTGCTCGCGACAAAGCTGGACCGGCCAGAAGACTGGATAGCCGCGGGTCAGGCGCTTGAGCGAGTGCTTCTCGATGCAAGCAGCTGCGGAGTAACCGCGGCACTACACACCCAGCCTCTCGAGGTGCCCGAACTACGCAATTTCATCGGGTCGGTTCTGTGCGACGGCTGGTATCCGCAGATGGTGATCAGGCTCGGCAGCACAGACCAGATATCAGTCAGCGTGCGGCGCGGCATCGATGAGGTGCTGCTCTAGCTCGCAAGAGACTGGCATCCCGCGGCACTGTGACCTGGAAGCCTGGGACTTTCGGCCCGGGTCCGGGCGACGCGGTCCTGGCAAGATGGCGATCCTGGGAGTTGGTGGGAGGCCCTCTCGCTGCCCTGTTCTCGACCACGGAGAGATTGCCGATGAGTGAATCAGCCCCGACGACTGAATCAGGTGCCGTCCTGACCAGGGCCGGGCTCGATGAACTCGTCGACACACTGATGGCCGATGGCTACCGGGTGATCGGTCCTGTCGTCCGCGGCGACGCGATCGTGCTCGCCGAGCTTGGATCCGGCGCCGACCTCCCGGCCGGCTGGGGTGTTGATACCTCGCCAGGCAGCTACCGGCTGCGACGGCGCGCAGACGAGGCGGTTTTCGGGCACTCGGCGGGTCCCGGTTCGTGGAAGGAGTTCCTCCACCCGCCGCGGCAGCGGCTGTGGCAGGCGCAGGATGGCGCAGATGTCCCCTACGCGTTCCTTGGCGTCCGGGCCTGTGACCTGGCCGCGATCGCGACGCTTGGCGACGTGCTCGGCGCCGACAACCACCCAGACAGCTCCTTTACGCGCAAACGCGCTGCCTTGTTCGTCGTCGCCGCAGGTTGCACGGAGCCCGGAGGCGTGTGCTTCTGCGCCTCGATGGGCACTGGCCCTCGGCCAGGTCCCGGCTATGACCTGGCGCTGACCGAGCAGATTGACGACGCCGGACACCGGTTCGTGGTAGAGGTCGGCAGCAAACGTGGTTCGCAGCTCCTGTCCAGGATCGGCCACCGCGCGGCAGCCGCCAGCGATTTGAAATCGGCTCGTGCTGCCGTCGACGCCGCCGCAGAGCGGATGGGACGCCAGATGCCCGATGTTGACATCCGGGACCTGCTGGCGCGAAGCCGAGAATCACCGTCCTGGGACGACGTCGCCAGCCGGTGCCTGACCTGCGGCAACTGCACGATGGTGTGCCCCACGTGCTTCTGCACCACCGTCGAGGACAGCTCCGACCTGACCGGCGAGCATGCCGAGCGCTGGCAGCGCTGGGCATCGTGCTTCGAGCTTGACTTCTCATACCTGCATGGCGGAAGCGTGCGATCCTCAGGCGCCAGCCGGTACCGACAGTGGATCACCCATAAGCTGAGCACCTGGCACGACCAGTTCGGGAGTTCAGGATGTGTAGGCTGCGGCCGCTGCATCGCCTGGTGCCCGGTCGGGATCGACATCACAGCCGAGGTCGCGACCCTGGCACGGCTGCAAGCAGAAAAGAGCCAGGAAGAGGACTGTGGCGGTGGCTAGCGCCGGACAGCTCGCGAAGTTCCCGCCCTTCGACCGGCTGACCCCAGAGCAGCGAGATCTGGTCACAAGCGCCGCCCGTCCCGCGGGATTCGCGGCTGGGGAAGTCTTGTTCAGCGCGGGCTCGCCAGCTGCGGGCTGCTGGCTTCTTGAGCAGGGCCAAGTCGCGCTGGGCACCGATGTTCCTGGCCGCGGACTGGTCGTCGTCCAGACGCTGGGCCCCGGCGACGTCCTGGGCTGGTCCTGGCTCGTGCCGCCGCGTCGATGGCACTATACGGCGGCGGCCAGCACCGCTGTCACGGCAATCGAGATCGACACGGATCGGCTGCTCGAACTGGCAGATGCCGATCCCGCGCTCGGCTACCCGCTCTCCGTTGGGTTCATCGAGATCGTAGTCGCGCGGCTGCAGAACACCAGGTCGCGGCTGCTTGATCTTTACGGGAGCCCCCGTGCACGCTGACCCTGGCCCGGCACAGCAGCCTGGAGCGCTCAGTTATGCCGCTGATCCCATGCTCCCCGTGTCCTACCGCGTCGCCGCGATATGGCAGGAGACACACGACTCCATGTCGCTGCGGATGGAACCGATCGTCGCGGAGCTGCCCGCCTTCTCGCCTGGCCAGTTCACGATGTTGTACAAGCCCGGAGTCGGCGAAGTCGCCATATCCGTCAGCGGCGACCCGGTCGTGCGCGACGGTTCGCTGACCCAGACGATCCGCGACGTCGGAGCCGTGACGCGTGCGCTCTGCAGAACGGAGGCCGACGGCATCGTCGGCGTTCGCGGCCCGTTCGGAACCGCCTGGAACCTGGATGCCAGCGCGGGGAACGACCTGGTGATCGTTGCCGGAGGCATCGGCCTCGCGCCGCTGCGTCCTGTGGTACTCGGAGCCCTCGCGCGGCGCGCCGACTTCGGCCGCGTCGTCCTGATCGCGGGCGCGCGCGATCCAGGCGAGTTCCTGTACCGGCAGCAGCTCGACGGCTGGGCCGCTGATGCCCGGCTGGAAGTGCATCTGACGATCGACTCGCCAGCAGAGGGCTGGAGCGGCCAGGTCGGGTTCGTCACCGAGCCGCTCGCCAGGCTGAGCCTGGACCCCGGACGCACGTCTGCGTTTCTCTGCGGGCCCGAGCCCATGCTGCGGTTCGCTGCAGAGTCCCTGCTCGATAAGCAGGTCAGCCCGGCGAACGTGCAGGTCTCGCTGGAGCGGAACATGCAATGCGGCGTCGGGCTGTGCGGTCACTGTCAGCTCGGTCCGCTCCTGGTCTGCCGGGACGGTCCTGTCGTTGACTATGGACGCGCCAGGGACCTACTCGCGACGAGAGAGCTGTGAGGTCACCATGAGCCAGGAACCTCCGGTCACGAGCCGCCCGAAGCTTGCCGTCTGGAAATTCGCATCCTGCGACGGCTGCCAGCTGACGCTGCTCGACTGCGAGGACGAGCTGCTGACCCTTGCGGGGCGGGTTCAGATCGCGCACTTCCTTGAGGCGTCGAGTGAGGTCGTGCCTGGCCCGTACGACCTATCACTGGTGGAAGGCTCCATCACGACCCCAGCCGACGCCCGGCGGATCCGTCAGGTGCGCGACCAATCGAAGGCCCTCGTCACCATCGGCGCGTGCGCGACAAGCGGAGGGATACAGGCACTGCGCAACTTCGGTGATGCCGCCGAGTTCCGTGCGGCCGTCTACGCGAGCCCGCAGTACATCGACACGCTGGCCACCTCGACCGCGATTTCCGAACACGTCCCGGTCGATTTCGAACTGCGAGGATGCCCGATCGACAAACGGCAGCTGATGGAGCTGATCACCGCCTTCCTCGCGGGCCGCAAACCCGTCATTCCCGATACCAGCGTCTGCAACGAGTGCAAGCGCCGCGGGCTGACGTGCGTCATGGTCGCGCACGGCACGCCGTGCCTTGGGCCCGTGACCCACGCGGGCTGCGGCGCGTTGTGCCCGGCGGTTGATCGCGGCTGCTATGGGTGCTTCGGGCCGATGAGCGGCGCCAACCTGCCGGCCCTGAGCAGACAGCTGCGTGCGTGCGGAATGAGCTCCCGCACAGTCGACCTGGTGTTCTCCACCTTCAACGTCGCCGCACCCGGCTTCGCCAGAGAGCAGCGCGGCGATGGCTGACACGAGAAACCTGCAGGTCAGTGCCCTCGCCAGGATCGAGGGGGAAGGCGCGCTTCGGCTCGTCGCCGAGGCGGGCCGCCTGACGCGGGCCGAGTTGCGGATTTATGAGCCACCGCGGTTCTTCGAAGCCTTCCTGAGGGGGCGTCAGTACACCGAGGTCACTGACATCACGTCACGGATCTGCGGCATCTGCCCGGTCGCCTATCAGGCATCGGCCTGGCAGGCCGTCGAGACCCTCTGCGAGACGGTCGTCGATCATCGCATCGGCGATCTGCGGCGCCTGCTCTACTGCGGTGAATGGATCTCAAGTCATGCGCTGCATATCTACCTGCTGCACGCTCCCGACTTCCTGGGGTTTCCCGATGTCGTCGCTATGGCGACGGCTCACCGCGAGATCGTCGAACGAGGGCTGCGCCTCAAGAAGGCGGGCAACGCCATCCTCGAGGCCGTCGGCGGCCGGGCTATCCATCCCGTGAACACCAAGGTCGGCGGCTTCTACCGCGCCCCCGAACGCGGCGAACTGAACGTTCTTGCCGAGCAGCTCCGTCCGGCGCTCGATGACGCGCTGGCGACGGTTGCGTGGGTGGCCGGGTTCGAGTGCCCCGACCATGAGCTGGACTGCGACCTGCTAGCCGTCAGTGAGCCCGACCGTTACGCGATCGAAGGCGGACAGATCGCATCCGCGAGCGGGATGGTCTTCCCGCCATCGGAATTCAGCGCTCATGTGGCCGAGCACCAGGTGCCGCACTCCACGGCGCTGCACGCGACGCTCGACGGGTCGGCGTTCCTAACCGGCCCGCTTGCGCGGTACACGATAAGCTCGGCGCTCCTCTCTCCGCTCGCCCGCGAGGCCGCTGCGGCGGCAGGACTCGGCGACGCCTGCCGCAATCCGTTCCGCAGCATCATCGTCCGCGCCGTCGAGGTGGTGTACGCGCTCGACGAGGCGCTGCGGATCATCGCCTCCTACGAACGTCCTGAGGTTCCATATGCCGATGTTCCGCCGCGGGCCGGCACCGGACATGGCGTCAGTGAGGCGCCGCGCGGCCTGCTGTATCACCGCTACCGGCTCGATCCGCAGGGTCTGATCGAGTCAGCGGTCATCGTCCCGCCCACGTCGCAGAACCAGGCAACCATCGAAGCCGACCTGTTGCGCGTTGCCGAAGCCAACCTGGCCCTCGCCGACGAGGACCTGACCGGCCTGTGCGAACGGACGATCCGTAACTACGACCCGTGCATATCCTGCTCGGCTCACTTCCTGACGCTTCAGGTCGACCGACGTTGACCGAGCGCGGGAGCGCTGTCCTGATCGGGATCGGCAATAGCTACCGGCGCGACGACGGCATCGGGCAAGCCGTGGTCGGCGCCATCAGCGAGATCGGGCCCGCAGGAGTGTCGCTCATCGCCTCAGACGGCGAACCGACCGCGCTGATTGAAGCATGGACAGGCGTTGAGCATGTGGTGCTGGTCGATGCCGTTTCTGGCAGCCAAGCCGCCTCCGCCGGCGAAACCGGACCCGGCGGCGAGGCCGTCCCGGGCAGGATTCATCGCCGCGTGCTGGTTCCGACCGATCTCGCGCGAGCTGCGAGCTGGCCGCTGCCAGCCGCCGCCAGCAGTCACCGGATGGGAGTCGCGGATGCGCTCTGGCTGGCCTCAGCCATGGATCGCTTGCCACGGCGGCTTGTCGCCTTCGGTGTAGAAGCCGCAGACACCGGCTTCGGTCCGGGACTATCGCCCGCCATCGCGGCAGCGCTGCCGGGGCTTGTTCAGGCCGTGCTAGCTGAACTCGCGGTCAGCTAGCACGGAGCCCATGCTTGCGCGATCAAGGCGTCAGCCGGTAGCGGGGACCGCAGAGGCCGACTGCTGCGGCGCAGGCGTCCTTGCGTGCGCTACCGCTGCACCGCGGGGAACGACCATGACGGGCCGGCGACTGTGGTGCAGCACCCGGAGTGCGACGCTTCCAATCGGAAGGTGCGGCAGGTCGGTGCTATGCGAAGAGCCAAGCACTATGAACCGCGCATCGTGCTCGTCAGCGGCCTCGAGGATCGCTTTCGCGATCCGGCCGACGTGGGTCTCCCTGATTTCGGCCATGGCCTCGACGCCGGCCTCAACCAGGCTGGACCGGATATCGGTCACGAGTTGCTCCGCCTCACCCTCCACGCAGTCGACCTGCAGCCTGCCAAAGCGGCCAACGGCGAATTCATGCACGTGCACGACGACGATCTTGTCGCCGCTCGCGTGACCCAGATCACGTGCCATATCGGTGGCCTCAGGCGCGTAATGGAGGGCATCCACGCCAAGCAGAATGGTTCCCATAACGGCAAGCCTCCTTCTATTCGGGCCATATATGACCCTCAGCCCTATCCCACTCTCAGAGCCAGAGGCGGGATAGGGCGCAAGGACCGCAGGTCAGGAGGACTAAAGGCCTGAATTCGGCGAAAGACGCTGGCCGATGGTGCAGGCGAGCTCGTCAGTCGGCAGGTGTATCCCCACTCGTTGTCATACCAGCCAAAGGTCTTGGTCAGGGTGCCGGACGCCTGCGTGAGCAGGGAGTCGAAGACGCACGACGCCGGATCGCCGATGATGTCGCGCGAGACGAGGGGATCGGTGCTGTAGCGGACCAGCCCGGAAAGATCCCCTTGCGCGGCACGGAGGAACGCGTTGTTGACCTCATCTGCCGTGACCGGGCGGCGGAGGACCGCGGAAAGGTCGGTCAGCGACCCGTCCTCGACAGGCACCCGCAGGGCTACCCCGTCAAGGCGCCCCGCCAGCTCCGGTATTACCACGCCGGTTGCCCTGGCCGCCCCTGTCGTGGTCGGGATAATGCTGAGGC
>DATAEH010000255.1:0-16399 GCA_036258115.1 Streptosporangiaceae bacterium | reverse complement strand
GGGAGTTGCCGCTCTTGAAGTCGGCGACCACGGCGACGACCTCGTGACCCTCGGGACTCTGCCCACTGCACGGCTTCGCGCTCCTGGCCGCGTTGCCGCTGAGCGGGCGGCAGGTGCGCACTAATCTGAGCCAACTCGGGTAAGAGGGTTGCGGTAGCTCACGCGGCTGCTCGCAGGACAAACCGGAACAGGCTAGGTGCTGCCTCCGGCCGGACGAGCCAGCAGGTTCGGCCAGCGTTGCGCGGGCCGCAGGAAATACTGCAGGTTCTGCCAGCCCTCGGCGGCATCGGCCGTGTCGTCGTGGCCGTTCCGGAACCAGCTGACGTATTCGGAGATCTCGGCCAGGTGGTACCACATGCGGTGCAGCGCGAGGGCGTCGGTGTCGATGGCGGTACCGGTCGCGGCGCTGTAGGCATCCAGCACGGCGGGATCGGACTCCGCCAGCGCCCATAGATCACGTTCGGGTGGTGCCAGCAGCACGGACTCCCAGTCCACGAAGACGAACCCGGCCGGTGTCTTCAGCACGTTGGCCGCGTCTGGCTCGCCGTGAGTGATGACCATCCGGCCGCCTCTGGTGCGGACCCGGCCGACCAGCTCGTCGAATGCGGCCAGCAGCGCACCGAGATCGGCGGCGTGACATGCGAGCAGGTCCCTGCTCCGGGTCGCGTACGGCCCGGCCTGCCACGGCTCGCCGGTACTGTCCATGGCCGCCAGCAGCGCGGCACGACCAGGAATTTCGAAATTATCGGTCGGCGGCCGGGTCGCTGTCGCGCTGTGCAGCCGGACCAGCATGGCAAGCACGGCATCCCGATCGGCGCTTGACTCGAACTCGCCGTCCTGGCCGCTGTGGCAGTCAGCCAGGTACGGATGGACCACCAGCGAGTAGCGGTCGGTCAGCCTGCGCAGCACTCGCCCGCAGGCGGCCGGCAGCGGTGCGACGACGAAGTCCAGGCCAGCGTCACGCCGCAGCGACAAGGCCGACTCGAATGCCTGCTCCAGCCGGCCGAACACCGCGCTGGTGGTGTCGGCGTCGTCGCGGAGCTTCTCGCTCAGGTCATCAACGGTGGCGAACAACTTCAGCCCGCCCGAGTAAACGGCCAGCCAGTGATGACTGCCGAAGCCGACAGCCTGATAGCTCAGCGAAGCCGACCGGAATCCCCAGCCCTCGGACAGCGCGTCGCTAAGCACAGCCTCGGGAAGATCCGCTGGCCGGGTAAACACCCGAGCAAACTACAAGGCCCAGACAGCACCGGCCAACCGCATTTCCGGCCGGCTACCGCGCCGGTGATGCTGCGCTGGCTGAGTCACTTGACAGCGCTTGCCGACTGCGCGCGCCCTCCGCCGCTCTGAGCACCGGCCGGCTCGGTCACCGGCCGGCTCGAGTTCTCGCCGTCAGATGGTTGCGGTACCTCATACAG
Source organism: Streptosporangiaceae bacterium (assembly GCA_036258115.1). Taxonomy (GTDB): domain Bacteria; phylum Actinomycetota; class Actinomycetes; order Streptosporangiales; family Streptosporangiaceae; genus Chersky-822. The sequence continues at coordinate 14,981 of DATAEH010000255.1, read as the reverse complement.
CCGCCTGCGCGCGGATGGCGGCGATCAATGCGCGCGAAGCTGCCGTCATCTGCCTGTTCCGCGGATAGCACAGCGCAATCGTGCGCGGGCTCAGGAAATCGCGCGGCGCGATCCAGGTCAGCGACGGATCGATCGCACGACGTGCGGCCAGTCGCCCGATGCAGGCATGCCCGAGCCCGGCCGCCACGAGCCGCTGAAGCGCCAGGTTGTCATCGGTGCGGTAGACAATCCTGGGCGAGATGCCGCGTCGGCTCAGGGCTTCCTCAAGTTCGACCTGCACCCGCCAGCGCTGAGTCCAGGCGACCAGATCGAGCCCGTCGAGCGCGTCGAATCCTGGCCTGGTCATCTCGGCCATCGGGCTGTCACGGCGGGTCAGGATCACCCATGAGTCTTCAAGTACCGGCTCAGCCTCGATGGATTCGTCTGGCTCTGGGCTGTGGGTGAACGCGAAATCCAGGATCCCTTTCCGGAAAGCAACTCTCACCTCCTCGGCATCATCGACCTCGCTGAGAACGACCTCCAGACCGGGATGCTCATCGCGGAACACCTGCAGCGCCGCGGGCATGATCTCAGCGGCGGCCGTCTGCGAGACGCCGACCCGCAACCGGACGCTCGGGCCGCGCTCTGCTTCCTCAGCGTCGGCAGCCATTGCTTCGACCTCGCCGAGGGCGCGCCTCGCCCGCAGGCAGACGGCCTGCCCGGCGGCAGTTAGCCGTACCTGCCCGCGGCCGCCCGGCCGGTGAAAGATGGGCCAGCCCAGAGCCGTTTCGAACGCCGAGACCTGGTGCGACAGGGCGGACTGCGTGTAGCCGAGCGCGGCAGCGGCCCGGCGGAAAGAGCCGAGTTCTGCGACGGCAAGCACAGCCCGGAACTCGCGCAGCCCCATGCCACTTTTGATCGAATTCATCGATCGTAGATCGGTCATTTCTTCAGCTTACCTAGCCTAATTCTCATATTAAACTGTGGGCGGCGCTGAGCTCATCAAGACAGCCGAGCTCATCAGACAGCCGAGCTCAACCAAGACCTCAAGGGGGAGAGTATTTTGCGCGCCGCCGTTCGAAGCCAGACCAAGCTGACCCTTTTCCGTTTCCTCAGTTTTGGCCTCGTGCTCGCAAGCGCTGGAACGCAGTTCGCCGTCGTGCCGGTCCTGCCTGACTATGCCCGTCAGTTCGGGCTCTCCGGCCTTCAGCAAGGGCTTGTGCTGGGAGCCACTGGCCTCGCCTCGCTGGCCGTTTCCCTGCCCGCCGGAGCGCTGGCTGACCGTTTCGGTGCCCGCAGGTTGACAATCTGGGCCGGCCTGCTGATGGCAATCGCGATGCTGATCCAGGCGCTGGCGGGGTCCTTCGTGCCGCTGCTGCTGGCGAGGCTGGCCTTCGGGATCGGGTACGCGGTGGTCTGGACGGCAGGACTAACCTGGCTGGCCGAAGTGGAGCCGGATGGCAAGGGCCTGAGCGGGTCGGTCGCCAGCGCGGGGCTCGGCGGGGTGGCCGGGCCTGCAATTGCCGGGGTGCTCGTCCAGTATTTCGGGCTCGCGAGTCCTTGCCTTGCTGCGGCCGCATGCTTTGCGGTACTCGCGGGCGGCCTGGCCTGCTTCCGGACGAAGCTCGCGGTGACCGCGCCGTCGCCTCCGATGGGCCAGAGCTTGCGGAACGCAACATCTGACCGTCGCACGCATGCTGCGGCCGCAGCGATCGTGGCCGCTGGTGGCACAACCGGGGTATCGGCCCTGCTGGTTCCCAGCCAGCTGCATGCCGAGGGAGCATCGCCCGGCCGCATCGGGCTCGTCTTCGCGGTAGCGGGCCTGGTGTTCGTGGTGGGAAGTGCCCTGACCGCTTATGCGGGGCGCCGCGCCGTCCGCATATCGGTGCTCCTGGTCGCCATGCTCGCCCTGGCCCTCGCGTTCTCGCCGGCCACCCTGACCTCCGCTCCGATCGCGATCGTGACGATGCTCTGCGCGACGACCGCCGCGCGGTCGGTGCTGTGGACGGTGAGCTACCCCCTGGCCGCTGCTGGCGCTGAACGCAGCGGGGCTGGGCTGGGTGTCGTCATGGGACTGCTCAACGGCGTATGGGCCGTGACCGTGCTGGTCGGCCCGCTGGTGGCCGGGCTCGCAGCTCAAGTTGCCAGCCCGCAGGCGGTCTTCGGCCTGACCGCGGCCGCGTGCGTGGCCGTGCTCGCGGTGACAATGCGAGCTGCCTGGTCCCGCGGCGGGTCCCGGAGCCCGGCTACCAGCTGAGCTCCGCCCGGAGCTGAGCTACCTGTCCGGAGTCACCTATTCGGTATCTCGCCGACCTCGTGGGTCAGCCTGACCCTGTCGGCGCGGTAGACGTACCTGGTCATCCTGATCGGACGGTCCTTTGTATAGGCGGTGCGGTTCACGACAACGACGGGCGTCCCGGTCGAGAGCCCGAAGAAGGTGAACTCCCTGGTGTTCGGCATCCGGGCGCCGATCTCGTCAACAAAGCCCACCTGCGTGTAGCCGAGGTCGGCAAGCAGCTTGATACTGCCTTCGCCGATTTCGCCTGCCTGCTCAAGCGGCGTGCCTGCTGCGACGTCCAGCGGGAAGTAGGACGCCATCATCATCCAGGGAACCTCGCCGATCGACCCGCTCCTGCGCCGCACGACGACAAGTTCACCCGGGGCGACCTCCAGTTTCTCAGCGACGCTCAGCGACGCAGGGGCCCTCTCGACGAACAGCCGCGACGTCTCGGTCTCTGACTCCCCGCGGCTGACCTCAGGTAGGACCGTCGACGTGCCCTGCACGGGCGGTTGCTTGGCGACCCTGGACAACAGCGCCGTGAACGGCTTCGCGGGTTCGGTGACAAAGGTTCCCAGTCCCTGCCTGGTCACCACCAGGCCCTGGTTCGTCAGGAGCGCGAGGGCGAGTCGCACGGTATTGCGGGACGCGTCAAATTGCCTGACCAAGTCGGGCTCGCTCGGCAGCCGCTCCCCTGGCTGCAGCGCACCGGTGTCGATCTGGTCGCGCAATCGGTCGGCAATCTGCTGGTACTTAGCCGGGGCCATCGTGTACCTCCCTCACGGTCCCGTGATGTCACCAACCGGTTAGCTCTTTCAAACCCTTCCCTATCGTTTGAAACAGCCCACTGGTTGGTATGAGTTAGATGAGCCGGAACATTGGATCGATGCTAAACGGAGAGTGACGGTGAGTAAAGCTTCTCGACCAGGCAGGACGACGGCGTGTCGGCCCTGCCCCCGCCCAGCAGATTCACGCCGGCCACCAGATTTACGCGGAGAGAAGGAGGATGCATGGATCAAATCTGGATAGCAGCCGCGGCAGGCATCGCGGCAGTGGCACTGGGAGTACCGTTCGTCGCCATCGTGCTGGTGAGCATCGCAAGCCGGCGTGAAGAGGCAGCGCACAGCTTGTCCCGCCAGGCACCAGGGGCGGCCGCCCGGGCGGCGCGCCGCTTGCTGGCCTTCCGCACCGAGAAGGTGGCCAGGATGCCGGACCGCGCCGCCAGTTACGCGAGCACGGCTGGGCGCGAGCACCGGCCATCACGGAATCGTCGCTCAGGCGGCGGCCGCCGTTCAGCAGGGTCCGGACCGCGTCCCCGGAACCTCGGCCTCGTACCTTCCGTGCCGACGGTACTCGCGCCCGGGCACGACGCAAGCGCCGCGCGCGAAGTACGCTTCGGTCATGCGCGTCGCTCTTTGTCAGATGCCGGTCAGTACCAAGCCGGCCGTGAATCTCAGCCGCGTTCAGTCCGCGCTGACCAGCGCCAGGGAGCAGGGGTCTGACCTGGCCGTCTTCCCGGAGGCGACACACGCGAGATTCTCTGTCGACCTCCGGGCGGTCGCCGAACCGCTGGACGGGCCGTTCTGCGCCGGCCTCTCTGCGGCCGCAAGCGCGAGTGGCGTAGCCCTCGCGGCGGGAATCTTCGAGCAGGCCCCGGATAACCGGGTCTACAACACCACCGTGGCTTATGACCAGGACGGGCGGCTGGTCGCCGCTTACCGTAAGATCCACCTGTTCGATGCGCTTGGCACCCGCGAGTCCGAGACCATCGCGCCCGGCTCCGAGCCCGTTCTCGCCGATCTCGCCGGAATCACGGTGGGCTTCCTCACCTGCTATGACGTCCGGTTCCCCGAGCTGGCCAGAGACCTGACCGTCCGCGGCGCGGACCTGCTCGTCATCCCGGCCGCGTGGGCGGCCGGCCTGTTCAAGGAGGAGCACTGGGTCACGCTGGTCCGCGCGCGGGCGATCGAGAATACCGTCTGGGTCGCCGCTGCCGACCAGGTACCCGATCCGCATGAGCCCGCGACGTCCGCTCCGACCGGCGTTGGCAGAAGCCTGCTTGTCGACCCCATGGGCGCGGTCCGGATGGATCTGGGTTCGAGTCCCGGCGTCGTCGCGGGGACCGTCGACCGGGAGATGACGGAGCGGGTCAGGACTGTGCTGCCGTCGCTCCAGCACAGGCGGCCCGAAGTCTTCGCTCCCACGCACGAGACAGTCAGCGCGTAGCCACGCCGGCTACCGCACCACCCAGCACTGCAAACAGAACGCTTTGGTCAAAGCGAGCTAGACCGCGCCCTGGTCAGCCTGCGACGCCGATTCCGGGTCTGATTGCTCGTCATGCACCGGCACTGCCACTGGCGCGGCGATGCTGCGGTGCCTGCGCCAGGCCCAGAGCCCTATGGCGGTGATCACCATGACCGCCAGTGCGATCGCCAGGCCCGCGCCGACCCGGCGCTCAACGACCGCATAGGCGGAACCGGCGACGTAACCCAGCAGGCTGTAGCCGACGCCCCAGATGAGGCCGCTGGGCAGGTTATAGATCGCGAAGGTTCGGTAAGGCATGTCTGCGGCGCCCGCCGCGGCCGGCATAAGCGCCCGCACAATCGCAAGGAAACGACCGCCGAATACTGCCACGCCGCCGTTCTCGCGCAACGCCGTTCTGACCCGCTCGAGCGGTCCTGAAACCCGGCTAAGCACCCGGGCCGTGAACAGCCGGTCGCCCATCCGCCTGCCGACCTCGTAGCCCACCAACGGACCCGCCACCGCGGTCACGACCACGACGGTGATCAGCGCCGGGAGGGACAGATGTCCCCGGCTCGCCAGCACGCCGCCGAACACGACGGCCGCCTCGCCTGGGAGCACGAAGCCGAGGAAGATCGCTGTCTCCCCGAAGACGAGCACAGCGATCAGGACGATGGCCACGGTGCCGCTCATGTGCGCGAGCGCGCCAGTCAGGCTGCTCACGACGCTGGCCACCGTACGCACCTCCGTCCCGCTCACCAGCCCGTTTAGCTGGAGATTACTGCCCGATACGCTTACTGGGAGTGATCTAGTTGGACATAATGCGTCCTAGCACCCGCAATCGCGGAGGTGACGCCAATGCCAGCAAGATCCCCGCGGCCATCCTCGCCGGGAGCAGGCCAATTGGGCCAGGCCGGTGGTCCGCCATGGGAGATAAGTGACAGGCCGCCCATGCCTGATGACAATGAGGCGCCGCGGGGTCGGGCGCCCGAACGCGAAGAAACGCCGTATCGTCGACAACGTGGCCGTGCCAACCCCCTGCTGCATGGCGAACCGCAGGTCACCCAGCAGCGGCCCGCCCAGCCGCGCGGCGGCTGGGTGCCGCAGCGCGGCCCATTTCGCAGGCCGCCCCGGGCGATCGAGGCGCCCGTGAACCATCTTCGAGGTAGTCAGGCACGGGCCGCGCAGCCATTCGGCCGGGCGCCGCTGGCCATCGAGCCGCCACCGAGCCAGCCGCCACCACGCAGCCAGCCGCCGACGGGCCTGCCCACGCGTGGCGGCCAGCCGTGGGGCAGCGAGCCTCGTGGCGTTAGCGAGCTTGCCCGGCCCGCGAGCCCAGATCCCACAGGTGCCAACTTCACCTACGCGAATAGCGAATCCGCTCCGAGCACTGGCAGCCTACCTGCGATCACCGGCGGCCTGATCAGGCGGCAGGGAACCTTCACCGGCCGGATCACCAGGGACGGATCCAGCGAGTTTCCCCTCGAGGCGTCCAGGTACCAGCTCTATGCGTCGCTGGGTTGCCCATGGTCGCAGCGGACCCTGATCGCATGCCGCCTGCTAGGCCTGGACCGGATCATCGGGCTCACCCTCACCGACCCGGTCGCCGACGATCGAGGCTGGCGTTTCACCGGCGAAACTGACCAGCTCACCGGCGCCAGGTTCGTATCGGACCTATATCAGGCGACCAGCCCCGGCTACGCCGGCCCCGCGACGGTCCCGCTCATCTGGGACCTGCGCACTCGGCGGATCGTGAGCAACGACGTAGCCCAGATCACGGTCATGCTTGAGACCGAGTTCCGGCCGTTCCACCGGCCCGGGGCCCCGGACCTCTACCCGGCGTCGCGGCGCCGCGAAATCGAGTCGCTGGCGACGCTGATCTTCCATACCGTCAACACCGGCGTCTACAAGGCCGGCCTGGCGACGAGCCAGGAGAGCTACGACCAGGCGGTCGAGGCGGTGTTCACGACCCTCGACGCACTCGACGAGCGGCTCGCCCGCAGGAGGTTCCTGCTCGGAGACTTCATCACCGAGGCTGATGTGCGGCTCTACCCGACGCTGGTGCGTTTCGACGCGGTCTACTATCCGAAGTTCGGTTGTAACCTGCGGCGCCTGTCCGACTACCGGCATCTGTGGGCTTACACTCGCGATCTGTACAGTCATCCTGGCTTCGGAGAGACGACCGATCTCCGGCAGATAAAGCGGCACTACTACCAATCTGCGGAATGGATGACGCCGATCGCGGCAACGGATAAATACGGTATAGTGCCTATAGGCCCCCAAATTAGCTGGAATGAGCCGCATGGCCGGGCTCGCATGCCGAGCTAGGCTAAAACAACAGGGCGGTACGTTCCCGCGGGTAGCCTGGCCAACAGGGGTCATCGAACCAATCAAGCTCTGAAAGAGGCGATGTCGGCCGTGTCTGCCGAGTTCTCGCATGCGCACGCGAATGTCGCTGCATCATCGGACCGCTCGGGCTCCAGCGGCGGGTCACCGGCGAGCGATCATGAGCCGGGCGACTCGGCCGCCGACCACGCACCAAGCGGCTCAGCGACCGCCGCGCGGAACCCAGATCCAACTCAGAAGAGGCTCCCAGGCACGCTGACGCCAGGCGCGGACTTCGGCCCGAACGAGTGGCTGGTGGACGAGCTGTATCAGCGCTACCAGGCCGATCCCTCGTCGGTCGACCGGGCCTGGTGGAACTTCTTCGCCGACTACCGCCCCGAGCCTTCGGAGTTCAGGCGTGCTCAGGGCGGATTCGAGCCCGGGCAGTCCGGAGCCGCACCGGGCTACACCGACGGCGTCGCCGCGCCGCCTTCCCCCGGGCAAAGGCCCGCGTCAGCCTCTCCCGCACCCCAGGCCGCCGGCTCCCGGACCGCACCGGCTCCGCAGGCTGCGACTCCGCACGCAGCGACCCGCCCCGGCGCCAGCGCCCACCCAGGCCAGACCCAGGCGCCAGCCGCCCCCGGCCAGCAACCCCGGCCTGCAAGCCAGCCACGCACACTCGCCGGCCAGCCAGGCCAGAAAGGCCGACCGGGGCAGCCAGGCCAGGGCGCCGCGGCCGGCACCCTCAACGGCGGCGCGGGGCAGGCGGGTCAGTCCCCCGACGGCGCCACCGAGGTCCGCCTCCGCGGCGCCGCCTCCCGGACGGTCGCGAACATGGAGGCCAGCCTCAGCGTCCCGACCGCCACGTCGGTGCGCGCGGTACCTGCCAAGCTGCTTGTCGACAACCGGATCGTGATCAACAACCACCTGGCGCGCGGGCGCGGCGGCAAGGTCTCGTTCACCCACCTAATCGGTTACGCGGTCGTGAAGGCGCTGGCCGCCGCTCCCGAGATCAACGACTCCTACACCGAGGTGGACGGTAAGCCTGTCCTGGTCAGGCACGCGCACGTCAACCTGGGCCTGGCGATCGACGTGCAGAAGGAGGACGGCTCCCGTCAGCTGCTCGTTCCGAACATCAAGAACGCCGAGCAGATGGACTTCCGCCAGTTCTGGCTCGCGTACGAGGAAGCCGTCCGCAAGACGCGCACCGGTAAGCTCACGGTCGAGGACTTCGCCGGCACCACGATCTCGCTGACGAACCCGGGCACCATCGGCACGGTTCAGTCGGTGCCGAGGCTGATGCCGGGGCAGGGCTGCATCGTCGGCGTCGGCGCGATGGAGTACCCCGCCGCCTACCAGGGCGCGTCCGCGGAGACGCTGGCCAGGCTCGCCGTCAGCCAGACGATCACGCTGACCTCCACCTACGACCACCGGATCATCCAGGGCGCCCAGTCCGGCGAATTCCTGCGGATCATCAGCGGGCTGCTGCTCGGCGAGAACGGCTTCTACGATGAGGTCTTCGCCGCGCTGCGGATCCCCTACGAGCCGGTCCGATGGGTCCGCGACATCCCGGCCGGGCACGAGAACGACATCAGCAAGGCAGCCCGCGTCCACGAGCTGATCCACGCCTACCGGGTACGCGGCCACCTGCTCGCCGACACCGACCCGCTGCAGTACACCCAGCGCAAGCACCCCGACCTGGACATCATCCAGCACGGCCTGACGCTGTGGGACCTGGAACGGGAGTTCGCGACCGGCGGCTTCGGCGGCAAGCCGCGGATGCTGCTGCGGGAGATACTCGGCGTGCTGCGGGACGCCTACTGCCGGACCATCGGCCTGGAGTACATGCACATCCAGAACCCAGCCGAGCGTGCCTGGCTGCAGGAGCGGGTGGAACGGCCACATCAGAGCCCCGATCACGACGAGCAGATGCGGATCCTGTCCCGGCTGAACGTCGCCGAGGCCTTCGAGATGTTCCTGCAAACCAAGTTCGTCGGCCAGCGCAGGTTCTCCCTTGAGGGCGCGGAGTCGCTGATCCCGCTGCTCGACGCGGTGCTGACCGAGGCAGCCGAGGGCGGCCTGCACGAGGCCGTGCTCGGGATGGCGCACCGCGGCAGGCTGAACGTGCTCGCCAACATCATCGGCAAGTCCTACGGCCAGATCTTCAACGAGTTCGAGGGCTACGTCGATCCCGGCAGCACGCACGGCTCCGGCGACGTCAAGTACCACCTCGGCGCCGACGGACGCTACATCACGGGCGACGGCGAGAACCTGCCCGTCACCCTGGTCGCCAACCCGAGCCACCTGGAGGCAGTGAACCCGGTGCTCGAAGGCGTGGTCAGAGCCAAGCAGGACGTGCTCGACATCGGCACCGAGGGCTTCACCGTGCTGCCGGTTCTGATCCACGGCGACGCCGCGTTCGCCGGCCAGGGCGTCGTCGCCGAGACGCTCGAGCTGTCCCAGCTGCGCGGCTACCGCACCGGCGGCACCGTGCACATCGTGGTCAACAACCAGGTCGGCTTCACCACCGACCCGACGTCGTCGCGCTCCAGCGTGTACGCGACCGACGTCGCCAGGACCATTCAGGCGCCGATCTTCCACGTCAACGGCGACGACCCGGAGGCGGTCGTCCGCGTCGGCATGCTGGCCTTCGCCTACCGGGAGACGTTCGCCAAGGACGTCGTCATCGACATGGTCTGCTACCGCCGCCGCGGCCACAACGAGGCCGACAACCCATCATTCACCCAGCCGCTGATGTACGACCTGATCGATGCCAAGCGATCGACTCGCAAGCTCTACACCGAGTCACTGATCGGGCGCGGCGACATCACGCTCGACGAGGCCGAGCAGACACTCCGCGACTACCAGCAGGAGCTGGAGCGCGCGTTCACCGAGACCCGCGAGGCCACCGCGAGGCCCAACGAGCCAGGTTCGGTCGTGGTCATGCCGCCGCAGCAGCCGATCCCGATCGACCACGCCAGGACGCCGACGGCGATCTCTGCCGAGACGATCAAGCAGATCATCGACACGCAGCTGAACCTGCCTGACGGGTTCACGCCCCATCCGCGGCTCGCTCCGCAGCTTGCGCGGCGCGCGCAGATGGTCGAGCACGACGAGATCGACTGGGCGACCGGGGAACTGCTGGCGTTCGGCTCGACGCTGATCGACGGGCACGCCGTCCGGCTGGTGGGCCAGGACACCAGGCGCGGCACGTTCGGGCAGCGCCACGTCGGCCTCGTTGACCGGCACACCGGCGAGGAGTACACCCCGCTGCGCTCGCTGAACAACGACAATGCCAAGTTCTTCGCCTACGACTCGCTGCTCTCGGAGTTCGCTGCCGTCGGCTTTGAGTACGGCTACTCGGTGGCCAGGCCCGACGCCCTTGTGTGCTGGGAGGCGCAGTTCGGGGACTTCGTCAACGGCGCCCAGACGGTCCTCGACGAGTTCGTCTCGTCCGGTGAGCAGAAGTGGGGCCAGCGCTCGGGGGTCGTGCTGTTGCTCCCGCACGGCTACGAGGGTCAGGGACCCGACCACTCCTCGGCGCGGGTCGAGCGCTTTATGTCGCTCTGCGCGCAGGACAACATGACCGTCGCGATGCCGAGCACCCCGGCGAGCTATTTCCATCTGCTTCGCTGGCAGGTGCTTTCGGACCGGATTAAGCCGCTTGTTGTGTTCACCCCGAAATCTATGCTCCGGCTGAAGGCGGCGGTCTCGGCCGTGGCCGACTTCACGGGCGGCGCGTTCCAGCCGGTGCTGACCGACCCTGGCGTGGCCGACCCGGGCCAGGTGCGACGGGTACTGCTGTGCACCGGCAAGGTCTACTACGACCTCGCGGCGCGGCAGCGGGAACTGCACCGCGGCGACGTGGCCGTCGTCCGGGTCGAGCGGCTGTACCCGCTGCCGGTCCCGGAGATCGCCGGCGCGCTGGCAACTTACCCGGACGCGACCGAGCTCATCTGGGTCCAAGAGGAACCGGTCAACATGGGCGCCTGGCCGTACATGGCGATGCACCTGCCCGGCGCCCTCGGCCGCGGCCTCGGCGTGATCGCCCTGCCGGAGAGTTCGGCGCCGGCCCAGGGCTCGGCCAAGGCGCACGCTGCCGAGCACGCTGCCCTGGTCGCCTCAGCGTTCGGCTGATCGGGAGGTTGCCGTGTACTTCACTGACCGCGGCATCGAGGAACTCGCGGAGCGGCGCGGCGAGGAGGATGTGACGCTCGGCTGGCTGGCGGAGAAGCTGACCGAGTTCGTCGACATCCACCCTGAGCACGAGGCCGCCGTCGAGCGCCTGGCCACGTGGCTGGCCAGGGCCGATGACGAGGAAGAGTAGAGCGCGCATTAACTGGGCGCACGGGGTAGCTGCCCCCGTAAGGTCGGTCGCGACGGTGGCAACTTTCCGCGCTCGCTGCGGCTCGCGCAACTTGTTGCACGAGATATGCCAGCTTTAGCGTTCAACTTTGCCAGACGAGATATATCGCATATAGGATCGGTCTTAACGGACGCTAGGTCGAGGTCTTGACAGGCATGAGGCCGCGCGAGCACTTGGCGTCTGGATGAGAGGGGAAGAACGTGAGTCCGGTCTTCAGGCATGGCGGGTTGCGCCTGTACCTTCTGAAGCTTCTCGACGAGGCACCGCGGCACGGTTACGACGTGATCAGGCTCCTGCAGGATAGGTTCCTTGGCGTCTACTCCCCTTCCCCGGGCACCATCTATCCGCGTCTGGCCAGGCTCGAGGAAGAGGGCCTGGTGACCCACGAGGTCATCGACGGCAAGAAGGTCTACAAGATCACCGACGCTGGTCGTGCTGAGCTGCACAACCGTCGCGACGACCTTGCCGATCTGGAGGACGAGCTGTCCGCCTCGGTGCGTGACATCGCCAGGGAGATCACCAGGGACGTCAGGGAGACGGTCAGGAGCCTGCGCGACGAGTTCACCTGGGCGATCCGCGAGGCCGGCCGGACCGGGAATGACCCGCGCCAGCGTCGTCCTTCCGGCGACGGCGGCGCGCAGGAAACGGACCATGCGCGGGCGGCTGCCGACCAGGCCCAGGATCGCGCCGATGCCGCTCAGGCGGAGGCTGACGCCGCCCAGGCCAAGGCCGAGGCCGCTCAGGAGCGCGCCGATGAGGCGCATTCGGTTGTCGATGATGTGCTGTCTGCACAGGGCGAGGCCGTCGAGGCCGACACTGCGGCTGAGGAGGCCGCGGCCGAGCCCGCAGGGCACGCGGATGGCGCCGAGGCCGAGGCCGGAGCCAGTGGCGAGTCGGTCTGGAGCAAGGCCGCCGGCGAGGGCGCTGGAGATGGCAAGGACGCCGGACCGGATGAGCCCGCCGGCGGGCGGGCCGGCGGCCGCCAGCGCCGCTTCCCATCCGGCGGCTGGCGCGAGTGGGCCGAGTGGGCCGAACGCGGCGACTGGCGCGAATGGACCGACTGGGCCGAGCAGCGTGACTGGCGCGAATGGGCAGGCAAGCAGGACTGGAAAGAACGCGCCAAGGCGAGCCATCAGGAATGGAAAGAGTGGGCCAAGGCCGGGAAGCAGGAATGGGCCGCCAGCGGACGCGGGCGCAAGGCGGCGGACCGCGAGCTCGTCATCGACCTGGAGCGCCTGGCGGCGGCTTTCGCGCGGGAGATCCGCGGCGTAGCGTGGCAAGCGGAGACCCTCAGCGAGGACGCCGTCGGCAACCTCAGCAGGATCCTCAGCGACGCGCTGAACCGGATCAGGACTGAGGTCTTCCGGCCTCAGGGACCTGGCGAGAAGGACAAATGAGGAACGTGCTTAGCTCGCTTGAGCGGGCGGCCGCCATTGCGCTCGGTGCGGCGGATTCGGGCGGCCGGCCAGAATCAGGCCGATGGCCCGACGCCGGCTGTGTGCCAGCCGCCGGCCGCAAGCCCGCTTCCGGCCGCAGCCCGGCATCATGCAGCCGCGACGGTCTGCGCCGCTGCTTCCCGGACGGCGCAGCGCCCTCGGACGGGTGCCTGCCGGGTTCGCCGGCTGCCGATAACGGCTGCTTCCCTGGCGGCGCTCCATCCTGACAGTCCGATTGCCCCGCCCGGCTAGGGCGTGAAGACCACCTTCCCGAACAATTCGCCCTTGATCATGGCCTCGAAGCCCTGCCTGGCTTCGCTCATGGGCAGCGTCCTGTCGATCAGTGGCCGGACGCCGGTTTGCTCGCAGAACGTCACGAGCCTGGCCAGCTGATCCCTGCTGCCCATAGTCGATCCGACGACCGAGAGCTGCAGGAAGAAGATCCTGGCCAGGTCGGCCGGCGGCATCGTGCCGCTGGTGGCCCCCGAGATCACCATCCGGCCGCCTGGTCGCAGTGCCTTCAGCGAATGCGACCAGGTGGCCTCGCCCACGGTTTCCATCACCGCATCGACCCGCTCGGGCAGCCTGGCGCCTGACGGGAAGACCTGATCGGCGCCGAGTTCGAGCGCCTGCTCCTGCTTGACCTCGCTCCTGCTTGTAGCCCAGACCCGGAACCCCGCCGCCTGACCTAGCAGGATGAGCGCCGTTGCGACGCCTCCGCCAGCCCCTTGCACCAAGATGGTGCTGCCTGGCTGCAGGCCGGATTTGTCGAACAGCATCCGGTAGGCGGTGAGGTAGGCCGTTGGCATGCAGGCCGCGTCGGTGAACGAAATGCCGGCCGGCTTGGGTATCAGGTTGCGACGGGGAACGGCAACCTGCTCGGCGAACGTTCCGTCGTAGCGTTCGGACAGCAGCGATCTGCCTGGATCGAGGGTTTCATCTGCCATCGTTGCCTGGTCGCTGATCACGCTGTGCACCACGACTTCGTTGCCGTCGGCGTCGACGCCGGCCGCGTCGCACCCGAGGATCATGGGCAGCTGGTCGGCGGAGATTCCCACCCCGCGCAGCGTCCAGACGTCGTGATGGTTGAGCGCGGCGGCCCTGACGGTGACGGTCGTCCAGCCTTCTGCGGGAGTCGGCTCGGCGTGCTCGCCCAGTTCGAGAGCGGACAGCGGGTCGTCGGAACTGAATCTGGCTGCGGTGACTGCGAACATGGCAGGACACTAGCGTCCCTTCTTCCGGCGAGGCCGAGCGGCCGACGCCGTGGCCGTGCCTCGGAGTCACCGCGGGCCTTGATCCGTCCTGGTCGAATGGTGACGCGCCGAAGTTGAATGGTTGCCATACGCAGTGGCGTCATTGGCAATAGCATGAATGCCGCGCGGAGGCTTATAGAGAAGCCACTTGCCCACCAGCCAGGCTGTGAGATACTCCCGGCTAAGGCTGGCTCAGACCCCTGCCCGTAAGGACCGGCGTGAATCTGGCTTCTTTTGCCGATCTAGCTGTGCGCCTGGTTAATTCCGGTGTCTGCGACCCTGACGCTGACCCGTTGCGCAGTTGCGATGCGTTCCGTGCGTATGCCGCGGAGCGCTCATTTTCGTCTGCCCCCGTAACGAGGCCTGATCTCGACCGGCTGAAGCTGCTGCGCGCCGAGCTGGCAAAAGTCTTCACCTGCGCCGTCGATGGTGACGACCAGGGTGCCGCAGCGACGCTCAATGGCCTGCTGATGGTGCACCCCGTGCACCCCGAGCTGGTCCAGCACGATGGGCAGCCCTGGCACGTTCACCTGAGCGAGTCGGGCTCGATGACGGACAAATACTCGGCCGCTGCGATCATCGGCCTGTCCTTGCTGGTCAGCGGGCTAGGCATCGAGCGGCTCGGCATCTGCGCGATCGCGTCTTGCGAGCAGGTCTTCATCGACGGCAGCAAGAACAAGTCGCGCCGTTACTGCCGTGAGCACTCTGCAGCTAAGGGCAACGTCACTGCGCTGCGGGGTCAGCGCGGGACGAGTTCAGGCGCCGGCGAGTCCGTCGCGTAGCGGCAATACGGCGACAACTTCGTAATCCAAAGCGCCGCCTGGCATGCGCCCCTTGCCCGGGTCCTGCCGCTCGCCAAATCGGACGTTCGGTTCGTTCCATCCCGGCACATCCGCAGGTAGTGGCGCGCCAGACGGTTTCATGGGGTAGCAGCCCGAAATTTTGCAACACCAGCATCTTACGACCCAGGAAAAACGCTTCACGTTACCGAAACGACACCTTGACGCTTCTTCTCACACCCCCTGATGATCATTACCATGATCCCTACTTGCGGGCGTTAGCTTCTTGTAAGTGGACCGGAAAGAAGGTTCAAACATGGCAAC
>DATAEH010000254.1:0-17149 GCA_036258115.1 Streptosporangiaceae bacterium | reverse complement strand
CAATCCGGGTGACCAGCGCGCCGAGGCAGCGGGCGCCGGCAGCGTGCTGCTGACCAGGGACGACGACGGCATCCTGCATGCCTTCGCGAACACCTGCCGGCACCGCGGTCATGAACTGCTGCCATCCGGCGCCGCTGCCAGCCAGAGCGTGATTATCTGCCCGTACCACGCGTGGACGTACAGCCTCGACGGGAACCTGCGCGCGGCGGCCGGCTTCAAGAACCAGCCAGGATTCGACGCGGGTCAGTGGGGCCTGGTCGAGCTGCCGTGCGTCGAGTGGCACGGCCTGATCTTCGTTGACGGCGGAGGCAAGGCCGCGCCCCTGCACGATGCCCTCCGGACGCTGGATGCCATGCTCGCGCCGTACGAGATGAGCAGGCTCGTGGTTGCTGGCAAGCATGAATACGACGCCGCCGCCAACTGGAAGATCCTCACCGAAAACTACCACGAGTGCTATCACTGCCCGTCCATCCATCCCGAGCTTTGCCGGGTCAGTCCCCCTAAGAGCGGGGACAACTATAACCTCCCCGGCGCCTGGGTCGGCGGGACCATGGCCCTGCGGCCGGGGATGGCGACCATGTCGCTGGACGGCGCCAGCCATGCCGTGCCGCTGCGCGGCCTGGACGAGAAGGGCCTGCGGACCGTCCTGTACGTCAACGTCTTCCCCAATGTGCTGATCAGCCCGCACCCCGACTACGTCATGGTGCACCGGCTGGTGCCCGTGGCGGTCGACCGGACCAGGATCGAGTGCAGCTGGGCATTCGCGCCGGAGGCAACTGCCAGGCCGGACTTCGACCCCAGCTACGCGATCGACTTCTGGGACCTCACCAACAAGCAGGACTGGGCGGCCTGCGAGTCGGTCCAGCGCGGGCTGGCCTCACCGCACGCGAAACCTGGGCCGCTCAACCCCGCCGAGGACGCTGTGTACCAGTTCGTGACCATGGTCGCGCGAGGCTATCTCGGCCAGTCGGCGTGGACCAGCGACGGCGGGCGCCGCGAAAATGCCCTCGCCTGATCGTCGTGGGTGACCGTGTGATTACGCGGGCCGGTCAGCCCACCTCGATCATTGAGCGCGGGGCCTTCTGCCGGGGCTAGCTCACCTCGTTGAGCAGGCCGGTGGCCACGTCGAACACGAAGCCGCGTACCTGGTCGGTGTGCGGGACGAACGGACTTGACTTGATCCGCGCGATCGACTGTCGCACGTCACTGTCTAGGTCGCCGAAAGCTTCGGCCGCCCACGGCGGCTTGATGCCGGTCTCCGCCTCGATGCTCGCCTTGAACTGGTCATCGGTGAACGTCAGCATCCCGCAGTCGGTGTGGTGGATCAGGATTATTTCCCTGGTGCCCAGCAGCCGCTGGCTGATGGTGAGCGACCTGATCTCGTCATCGGTGACGACACCGCCCGCGTTCCTGATGACGTGGGCCTGGCCCTCTTCGAGACCGAGAATTCCATAGACATTGAGCCTGGCATCCATGCACGCCACTACAGCCACTCCCAGTGCCGGAGGTAGCGGGAGCGCTTCGTTGAACTCCTGAGCATAGACAGCGTTGTTGGCGAGCAGCTGGTCACTGACAGACATGTGCGCATATCCTCCTGAATCCGTGGCACGTGATGGCAGTAACCCGCTGTGCCTCTGCGGTGTTCCGCCGACATCCTCCGCTGAGCCGCGACTTGCTGTACAGGTAGCACCATCACCACTTCTGGGGTGGTGCCACCGCCGTCTGCGGCGTGATGCCACCCTTTCGCGGAACGATTCCGCGCCCAATAATCGGACCTGGATGCGATAGCGCAGCGTCTGTCGCAATGGCGCTTGAGTTGCGACAGACGACCGTCGGCGCCCACGGAGAGTGTGATGGTCACTCAGGGCTTCACGCGGCCTGCCTGGACGCTGGCAGGCGCCAGCCTCGCGATGCTCATCGCCGGCACCCCGTTGGTTTTGATCAACGACGATGCCGTGGGCTCGAACCTGCCGGTCATCGTGCTGTTCAGCTCGTGCGCTGTGATCGGCGCGCTTGCCGTCTCTCGGCAGCCAGGGAACCGCGTCGGATGGCTGTTCCTCGCGATCGGCCTTGTCGCTGCGCTTCAGGTTCTGACCGGCGAGCTGGCGATCCTCTTCTACCGCAACGACGGACCATCCCGCGTCTTCCAGTGGCTTGCCTGGCCAGGGGACTGGGGATGGATCCTCGCCTTCGGGCCGCTACTTACTTTGCTGCCGTTGCTGTTTCCCGACGGCCGCCCGCCGTCGCGCCGGTGGCGTCCGGTCCTATGGCTTGCATTGTCGTGCATCTTTTACGAGAGCGTCGCGTCCGCCGTCGCGCCTGGACGGTTCGACAAGCCGCCGGTGCGCAATCCCGTAGGAATTGGCACTGGCCCCGGCACCCTCGCACCGCTCGCCGATGCGACCGTGGCCATTTCGGCTGGGGTCTGTATCGTCTGCGTCAGCTCGCTGTTCTTCCGATACCGCAGAGCTGACGGCGATGAACGCCAGCGCGTCAAGTAGTTCGGCCTCGGCGCTGCCTTCACCGTGACATGTGCCGTTCTCGGCTTCGCGACGCAGGCCGTCGGCGCGACCGTCGTGTCCGATGCGCTCGGGGGAATCGGCGTTCTCGGAATCCCCGCCGGAGCTGCCATCGGCGTCCTGCGTTTCGGGCTCTTCGATATCGACCGGTGATCTCCAAGGCGATCGTGTACGGGTCGCTGGCCGTATGCATTTCCGCTGTGTACGTAGCGCTTGTCGTCGGCATCGGCCAGCTCGCAGGTTCGGTGAGCACTCCGGCGCTGTCGCGGTGGCGGCTGCGATCGTGGCCCTGGCATTCCAGCCCGCCCGGCGCCGTATGGAACGCATCGCGAACCGCCTGGTGTACGGCAAGCGAGCCACACCGTACGAGGTCCTCGCGGAATTCTCCGCTCATGTCGCCCACGCGTACGACATTCAGGAAACCCCGGCCGCGATAGCCCAGATCATCGCCGCCGGAACCGGGGCCGCCAGGGCGGAGGTTTGGCTACGCGTGGGTCGCGAAATGCGCAGCGCAGCGCGCTGGCCAGCGGACAGTCCGGCCTCCGCAGGCCCGATCCAGATGCTGGCGAGCGGCGACCTCCCGGAATTCGACGCCGGCCAGTCCGCGTTCCGTGTCGTGCACCAGGGCGAGACACTCGGCGCCATCGCCGTTCAAGCAAAGCCAGGCGACCGGCTGAGCGCCGACCATGACAGGTTCATCGCCAACTTGGCCAATCAAGCTGGTCTGGCGCTCCACAACGTCCGGCTGCTCGAGGACATCCGTGCCTCAAGGCAGCGCATCGTCACTGCACAGGACGCCGCCGCGCAACGGCTGGAGCGCAATATCCATGACGGCGCCCAGCAACAGCTTGTCGCGCTCACTATCAAGACAAGGCTCGCTGAGTCGCTCGTCGGGCAGGACGATCTGGGAGCGCGGCAGCTGCTGACCGAGATGGCGGGCGAGCTGCAAGATACTCTCAACGACCTGCGGGACCTGGCCCGCGGCATCTACCCGCCGCTCCTGGCCGAGGCAGGACTGGCCGCCGCGCTGCGCGCGCAGGCCACTAAGTCGGCGCTGCCAGTCATCGTAGAGAGCGACGGCCTGGCTCGTTACCCGGCCGAGGCCGAGGCTGGGGTCTACTACTGCGCGCTCGAAGCGCTGCAGAACATCGCCAAGTACGCACGTGCTAGCAAGGCATCCATCCGGCTGTCGGCCTGCGACGGCACGCTGGCGTTCGTCGTCGAGGACGACGGCATCGGATTCGACCCTGCTGCGCGCAGCCCGGGATCCGGCATTCAGGGGATGAGCGACCGGCTTGCCGCGCTCGGCGGCGAGCTCCGCGTCACCTCTGCCCCGGGCTCCGGCACGCGGATTGCAGGACAAGTGCCCGTCCGAGAACTAGCCGCCGCGCGGACTTGATTGCAGAATTCGGCCCTATCCAGCGGTGCCGGTGCGGTGTTCCCGGGTCGGATGTCACGTTTCCTGCCCTTGACAGGCGGTCGGGCCTGGTGCGCCGCGTGTGCGCACATGATGGGGTATGTAGGGAGCAGGAGGTGCGCCATGGCCGAGCGGTTGAAGAAATCGCTGTACGAGGTTGAGCTGTACCGGCTGCAGGCCGAGCTGGTGAAGCTGCAGGAGTGGGTCAGGACCGAGCGGGCCAGGCTCGTCGTCGTGTTCGAAGGCAGGGACGCGGCTGGCAAGGGCAGCACGATCAAGCGGGTGACCCAGTACCTGAATCCCAGGATCGCCTCGATCGTGGCACTGCCGGCCCCGACCGAGCGGGAGCAGACAGAGTGGTACTTCCAGCGCTACATCAGGTACCTGCCCGCCGGCGGCCACATCGTGCTGTTCGACCGCAGCTGGTACAACCGCGCGGGAGTCGAGCACGTGATGGGGTTCTGCACCAAGGAGGAGTACAGCAGGTTCATGCACCAGTGCCCGCTGTTCGAGCGGATGCTGGTGGAGGACGGCGTCATGCTCCGCAAATACTGGTTCTCGGTCAGCGACGCCGAGCAGCAGCGACGCTTCAAGTCCAGGCTCGATGACCCCATGCGCCGCTGGAAGCTGTCGACGATGGACCTGGATTCGATCACCCGCTGGGAAGATTACTCCCGCAGCAAGGACGCGATGTTCGTGCATACCGACATACCTGAGGCGCCGTGGTATGTCGTTGAGAGCGACGACAAGCGCACCGCGCGGATCAACATGATCGCCCACCTGCTCTCGACGATCCCCTACCAGGATGTCCAGCGCGCGCAGCTGACGTTGCCGCCCAGGCCGCCGTCGCAGGGCTACGTCAGGATGCCCATGGGCTTGCAGACGTTCGTGCCCGATCACGCGGCCGGCCTCAGCTAGAACTCGAAGCGCAACCTGGCGTGCTGACGCCCCGACCTGGACAGCCATCCCTGCGCTCGCCGTGGAGTGACCGTCCAGCCGGGCGCATGTCAGGCCTTGACGTGCGAGAGCGGGCCCTTATTGTCCGGGAAATTGGACGTATTCAGAATCTGGATGCCCGCGTGCTGCTCGCCATTGAACGGCGTGACGATGGGAGCTGTTGCCGAGCCTTCACAACCCAGGTTGAAAGGCTTGGCCGGACTGTTGAACCACAATCCCAGATGGAACTGATGGGTCGGAGCGACTGCGTGCGCCGGATCGACGTCAACCGTGAACGTCTCCTTGTTGAAGATGCCCTTGACCACCACGCTGCCCTCGCCGTGCCGGTTCGTCTCCAGGTCGGACTGGTACCACGCGACGCCGAAGGGCTTATTTGGTGTCTCGATCACGAACAGGTCGAATCCTGTCCTTGCCGGCAGACCCCGTACCGAAATCGTCATTGTGTCGTTCTGGGCGCCCCGGACGATGGTGACGCTGCCGTGCGCGTGCGGCAGGCACGTGACGCCCGGGGTCCGGACCATCGAGAAGTGGAACCCAGCATGCCTGGCATTGCTTGCACTTGCCGAGTGAGCCGCGGCAAGGGATACAGCCAAGGCGGCGGCCGCGGCCAGGATTGCAGCGGTCCGGCCGGCACGCCGAATAGGCAATTTCGGTAGTCTTATGTTCTTTCCGGATATCATCCATTGCTCCCAACGAGTAGGTGACATTGGATGCATCATGCCACTTAAAATTCATTGTCAACTTAGTAATACCTCGAGCTATGAAGGTAGTATTTATTGCTATCTAGCATCAATCAACTGTAAAAGTCATAATCCGCATAGTCGCCATAATCATCTATGTCTGACTGATGGGCGAAGGTCTGACGCTGCGTCCGTGAACCCCAGCAGATCGCGCGCTGTAGTCGGATGCTTACATTAAGTACTATCGAGTCCATGCCCTCGATGCTGTCGCCTGTCCTGATTGGCCGCGACGCAGAGCTTCGCACGCTGGTCACCGCCCTCGACGCCGCAGGAACCGGCACAGGCCGGGCGTTCTTCCTGACGGGTGACCCGGGTGTCGGTAAGTCCAGGCTGGCGGCCGAGCTGTCCTCGCTTGCCGAGGACCGCGGCTTCGCGACCTACCGTGGCCGCGCCGTGCAGTCGGCTTCGCCGGTGCCGTTCCGGCCAGTCACCGAGGCGCTGATGCAACTCGGCCGGAGTGGCAGCCTGGTCAAGGCGGCCAGCGAGAGCGAGTACCGCTCCGTTCTTGCCAGGCTTGTTCCCGAACTCGGGCAGCCCGGGCGGACCAGCACCGAGGTGAACCCGCTGACTGTGGCCGAGGCGCTGCTGCGGGTACTCGCGCTGACGGGGACCGGTTCGATCCTGATCCTCGAGGACCTGCACTGGGCCGATCCCGAGACCATCGCAACTGTCGACTACCTGGCGGACAACCTCGACGGTCGTCGAGTTCTGCTGGTGGCAACACTCCGGGACGACGAGCCGTCGGCCGGCCTTGACATCGCCAGGTCGATCATCGCCAGGCGCTCGGCCGAGCTCATCGCAGTGCCCCGACTGACCGAGCATGAGGTCGAGCAGATGGCGGGCGCGTGCCTGGACGCAGACCAGGAAACCGCGGTGGCCGTGAGCCGGCTTCTTGCCAACTGCGACGGGCTCCCCTTCGCCGTCGAGGAGGTTCTGGCAGCCGCGGCCGCTTCCGGCGAACTCGAGCACAGGCTGGACGGATGGCACGTGCACGAGGGCGTCATCACGCGGATGCCCGACTCGATCGTTGGATCGGTGCAGAACCGGCTGGCCGCGCTGAAGCCACAGGCAGCCGAGGTCATTGTCGCTGCGGCCGTGCTCGGCAGGGAGTTCGACTGGACGTTGCTGCCGTCCATGTGCGAAGCGAGCGACAAGGAGGTCATCTCCGCGCTCGCTCAGGCCAAGAGCGTGCAGCTGATCGAGCCGCAGTCGGACGGCCATGGCTGGCTCAGGTTCCGGCACAGCCTGACCAGGGCGGCGATCATCTCCGGCCTGCTGCCGCCAGACCTCGTGCGGCGATCGGCTTCGGCCGCATCGGCCGTCGAGACGGCCCATCCTGGCCTTCCAGGCAGCTGGTGCGAGCTGGCGGCCGAGCTGTACGAGACTGCTGGTCAGCACGGCGATTCCGCGCGCCTGCTGCTTGAGGCCGGCCACCGCGCGCTGGTTCACGGCGCCGTCGGCAGTGCCGCTGAGACCCTCAGCGAGGCCAGAGCGCAGCTAGGACAGGTCCAGGACGCCGATCCGAGACTAGCGGCCGAGGTCGACGAGAGCCTGGTCAAAGCGCTCGCGCTGGCCGGCGACAACTCGCGCCTTGCCCCGGTCGCCGAAGCGGCAGTCGCCAGGTTCGGGGGCGAAGGCGCCGAGTCGCACCGGCAGGCCAGGATCCTGCTGATGGCGGCGCGCACGGAGTCGGACGCAGATCCGGCCGCTGCCGCCTCGCATCTGAGCGCGGCGCGTACGATCGCAGACCGGCTCGGCAACCCCATCACCTCGAGCTGGGCCGACGCCGTGGCGGCGCGTTGCGCGATCGACGCGGGTGACCTTGAAGCGGCCGAACTGCTCGCTCGACGCTCGCTCGCCAGCGCCGAGGCGGCCGGCCTGGAGGGCTGGGCAGCTGAGGTCGCGTTCGAATCTCTTGAAGTGATCGGCAGGCGGGAGCGCGTCCGTGACATGGCTGCCGCCCGGGCGGCGTTCGAGCGGGCCGCTCAGATCGCCGACGGCGAGGAGTTCGCGGTCCGCCGGATCAGCGCCCTGCACGAGCTCGGCACCATCGACATGATCCAGGGCGGTGACCCGGCGCGGCTGTCCGAGGCGAGCGGGCTCGCACGCCAAGCCGGAGCGGTCGCCACCGCTACTGCCATCGACTTGCAGCTCGCCAACATCTGGTGCCTGGGTACTGACCTGGATGACGCCATGGGCGCCGCGAGGCGTTGCGAGCAAGGCGCCCGGATGATCAAGGCGCCGCGCCTCGAGGCACTGGCGTTGGCCGCACAGGCATTCATCTTCGGCATCCGGGGTGATCGCAAGGCGGCGAAATCCGCTATAGGCCGGGCAGAAAGCGTCCTGCCAGGTGACGCTGAGGTGCTTGCGGCTACCTGGGGCCAAGACCGCGTTGTCGCCTCTCTGTTCCGCGATGACATCCCGCAGGCCGTCATCGAAAGTACTCAGGCCATCGACCACCTGCAGCGGGCACCGCAGCAGACGCCCCGCCGAGCATCGGCGTTCTACGTACTCCTACAGGCGACAACAGGCAAAGAGGGCCAGCGGGCCCTCGAAGGTGCTGAGGCAGCGGGAGCCGCTGCCGGCTGGACTCAGGCGTGGCTGACTTACGCGCATGCGGTCCTCGAAGGACGGGCGGGTCACGGCAGCCGGGCAACCGCGCTGGCCGCCGAGGGCGAGAAGCTCTTCCGTCCCTATGCCCCGTGGTGGAACCAGCTGGCCCGGCGACTGGTTGTCGCCGATGCGATCAAAGATCGCTGGGGTGATCCGCCAGCATGGATGCGGGAAGCTACCCGGGAGTTCGACGCCAACGGCCAGCACAAGCTCGCTTCGGCCTGCAGGATCGTGCTCCGGCAGTCCGGTGAGCGGGCCCCGCGCACCGGCCGTGGCAGGGCGCAGGTGCCGGCGCAGATGCGGCGCCTGGGCGTGACCAGCCGGGAGATGGACGTGTTCCTGCTGCTGGCTCAGGGCCTGTCGAACACCGACATAGCGGCGAAGCTCTTCATCTCTCCCAAGACCGTCGAGACCCACATCGCCAACCTGGTCAGCAAGACCGGTCAGGCCGGCCGCCGCGATCTCGCCGCCAACGCCGGCCGCTTCGCACGTTCCTGAGCGTCGGATCGCATCGCATCAAGGAACCGCAGCGTGGCAGAGATGGTTTCGGTCCGCCACAGGACCAAAGTCCTGTCGAACCCGGAAGAACTTGCCAACCGGGCTTCCAGCCCCTGCGCGACCGGGATCAGGTGCTCTCGCTGCGCCTCGATCAGCGGCCCGGAATCCGTGCCTGCCCGGTCGAGCATGGCCAGCTTGACGAGAAGCTCGGACCTGACATCCCTGGCGTGACCGGCAGGTTTGGTCAGCCAGGCAGCTGCAAGCTTGCGTCCCCTGGCGGTCGCGCGAACTGGCTCGCGCAGGGGTCCCATGGTCGACGGCTCAGGGTCGGTCGACTGGAGCAGTCCAGCATCCTCGAGGCGCTGCAGCGACCGGTATACGACCGGCTTCGGCACCCGCCAGATGCGTCCAAGATCACCATTGGCGCCGAGCAGCCTGGCGATCGCGAACCCATGCTGTGGTTTCTCGCACACCAGGCAGAGCACCAGCCACTCGGCAAGTGACAAGGTGGGTTCCTCGGTGGCGGGCATGACCCCAGGTTATTACCGGGAGGCGAGCCACGCGGGCGTCGCACGTTCGTCGATGCTCACTTCGTCGAACCAGCCGCAGCGTGGATCGCCGGCCGGGCGGTCGAATCGCGTCACGTACGGCTTGATGTCTATAACGGGCGTACCGTCGACCACGTCGACGCCCCGCGAAGGTGATGCTCGTCCCGGTGATCTCGATGAGCTGAATGAGGCTCAGGCCGATCGGATTGATCCGGCGAGGCCCCCTGGTCGCGAAGATCCCTATCCGGCGGCGCTGCACGCGGAGCAGGAATGGCCCCTGCCGGAGCGGAGGGACGTCACCGGTCGGCTGCTCATGCAGCCAGGTCAGCAGCCATGCGTAGTCAAAGCCCCCGAGCCCGTCTAGGCCGTCGGCGAACCCCGGCTAGAGCTCGATCACGGCTGCTCGGCCCGGTTGACCCCGGCCTGGATCGGCGTGGTCTCCAGATCGCGGTGACCGCAGCGGACCGTGCCGATCGTTCGCAGGGGGCATTCAGGTTCATCTCGTCATCGTGCCATGCCCGCCGATGACCGCAATCGGCCGATGACTGCAGGTACCGGCGCGTAAGTCAGCCACAGATTCAGGCTGGCGCTGCGGTTGATGGAGCCGCCGGCGTAGACATCGCGGTACTACGGATGGCCCTGGTGGAGGTGTGCGTGTCGGCGGGCGGAGGCGGTCCCTGCCGATACGTCGGCTGCGGCTGCCGCTGGTATGGCTTTGTCATGAGCATCCCCCCGAATGACAACCTTGTCGGCGTTCCCATATGACCGTACGTTTACTCCTTCTTGCCGCTTAGCTTGCCTGGCGCTCAAGCTCAGGCCGGACATCTTCGGCTCGCTTAGCCGCTTACACCACCCGAGCTTCGGATGACCTGTCTGCGGCGAACAATCTCCCATGTTCAAGGGAGAGCCGACATTGTTCGTAGGCCAGTAACCTTCGTCTCTCTCGTAACATCGCACGCCGATTTTCTTATGAGATTCATGAACACGTAGGTAAGCCTGATGTGACCCTGAAGTCATGACGACAGTATGCCCGATTCCACCAGGCAGATTGACTTTGACCTGTGGGAATAGCTCATCCCTCGTGGCTAGATAATGCAGGCCTATCTCTTCGGCTAGGTCGCTGGTCCGGGCTAATTAGTCATGGCCAGCTGAAGATAAGGAGCGTGCAGATGTGGCGGATCAGCAGGCAGCAGGGAATGGCGGTGGACTGAGAATCGTAACTTTGCCCGAGCACATCGACATTGGCAACGCTCGGAGCGTTGCGGAGGAGTTGGAAGCGATCTTCGATGCCGGGGTCGCCGTTGTCATCGCTGACCTCACCGGCACGCAGACGTGCACAGCAGCAGGCGTACATGAACTCGACCTAGTGCACCAGCGAGCCACCGCGCGCAACATCGACCTGCGGCTTGTCATCCCGCCCGGCGAGGCACTCAGGGTTTTCGCGCTCACCGGGCATGACCGTTGGCTGCCGATCTACCCGGACCTGGCGGCAGCGCTCGCGGACCCGGATCCGGCATTACCCGGGCGCGCGCAAGAGGAAGTGCCGGTAACCCCAGCCGTCCTCGGCGCTGTAACCCTCATCAATGACGTCGAGACCGACGTCGGAGAGCCATCCGAGCACGCGCTCGCGTCCCGGGTAATAGTGATAGCCGGCCACGTTCCCCTCGACGATCTCGCCGTGCACAGCGGGCATGCCGTGCGCGCTGAGGCTCTCGAAAGCGGCGTCGATGTGCGACTGGTCCACTTCCTCAACCGTCATGTAGAGCACTCCGCCGGGCCGTACAGCGCGGCGCAGGTTCGCCAGCACGGCCGGGTAGTCCTCCGGCGGCACATTTTCCAGCGCGTCGATGGTCAACACTGCGTCGAACTCGCCGTCATACGAAAGGGTCTGCAGGCTGCGATGCTCCAGCGAAAAGGCGAGGTCGCGCGCCCTGGCCTGAGCCAGCATTCCTGCCGACTGGTCGGCGCCCGCCACCCGCAAGCCAGCTGCGGTGATCTGCGAGAAGTACCTGCCCGTGCCGCAGGGCGCGTCCAGCACCGTCCCGCCCGGCGGAATCATCTCAAGCACCCGGCCGACCCATTCGCGCTGCATGTCGGCCGGATATTCGAGGTTGTCGTAGTTTTCCGCATCGCCGTCATACTCGGCCACGACGGCCGCCTGCCGATCGGCCAGCCAGGTCTGGCGGTCCATGTTCCCTGCCCCTCAAACGCCGTCTCCCGGAGGTCGTGGCCAGACCGCTCGCCCCCGCACGACCGCACACTCGTCATACGCCTGCCGAACCGCGCCGTCACGGCGTTATCTGCGTGCCCCCGCGCACCGTCGGAACCCCAACGGCGGGGATGACGTAGACGCCGCCCGGCAAATAGGTTCATCTACTTCGGTAGCGGGCAGTAAGTCACTTATGGCACATTGCTTACGACCCGTAGTAGACCGCCCCAGCGAGCCAGACCGGAACCCCCGTGACCGAGCTGACCTACCCGGCCTTTCCCCGGAAAGCCCTCGTTGCCTTTGGCGCGGCGCTTGCCGCGCTGGGCGCCGTCGCGGTTGTCGTGAACCAGAGCGGCCCAGACGCGCGCGCCTGCGCCGTCGGCGCCGCGCGCGTGATGACGGCGCGGAACTACTCCATCGCCGCAATGAAACGGCAAGGCGCCGAGCATGTGCCACATTGTCAAGGACTGACCGCGGCTGAGTTTGGTTCTGCCGTCCAGCATGCCTACCAGATCGAGTTCGGCCGGCGGCTGCCTGACGTGTCAAGCTCGCGCAACATGCCCCCTGCTTCCTTCAGGGCCAAGAGCGCTCAGGCCGCGGCCCTGAGGCGCTGAACAGGCCTGACTCACACGTGGCTGACAAGAAAATCACATCAATCCTGGCGATCCGGTAAACGGGCGCGGCGACTGAGGCGTCCAACACTCCATGAGCGTGATTACAGCCGCCCTCGCTGGTGTCGGCCTCGCCGCTTCAATTCTCTGCCCGGTGGCCGCCGCCCTTAGCCGCGCCGCATGGCTGCGCGGAGTGCGCCAGGGTTACTCCAAGGCCCGCAGAACCTACGACCGGGACGTCTCAGAGACCGCTACGGCCATTCTCGCTAAAGCCCTGGCCACAAGACCAGGTCCGCAGCTGCGGACCTTCCCAGGGAATCAGGCCTAGTTCAGATCCTGATCACGCCAACACCCGGCATCGCGTCGTAGTCAGCATCCCGCGTCAGGACAGGAACGCCGTGTGCCATCGCGGTCGCCGCGATCCAGCTGTTGTTGATTGGCGCATTCCGGCCCGCGGCGCGGAGCCGGGACACCAGCAGCGCCCACGCGTCGCTGACCTGCTCGTTGACGGGCAGCGCGTCGAATCTCTGGGCGATCTGATACGCCGACAGCCGCCGGGCGGCTGACTCGGGATCTGCTGCCTGCAGCACACCGAGCCGTAGCTCGCCGAGCGTCACAACAGAAATGGCCCACTCGTAGCCGTCGAGCCGGGCTGCATCGACCCGATGACCCTCAAGACCGATGAATATCGAGGTGTCGGCCAGCGCACGACGCTGTGTCACCACTGCAGGTCGTCGGTGGTGTCGGTGAGAAGCTCCCTGAGCTCATCGGCCAGGCCTGTGTTATCCGGGCCAAGTCGCGTGAGCTCGCGAGTGAATTCTGACACGGGAATCCACTGTCGCCGCCTCGAAATCGGAATGATCTTCGCGACGGGGCGGTTGTCCCGCAGCACCTCAATCTCCTCGCCAGCCTCGACGCGGCGCAGTACCTCGGCAGTGCGATTCCGCAGGTCACGGGCCGGTATGTTCACCATGCGACGAGTGTAGCAACAATGCTACGACCGTAGCAGTCCCAGGCGATGTCGCGTCGGCCGCTAATCCGTGATGCCCACTTTGGCGACGATCCGGGTTGGTGTCACCCTGACGAGCATCTCGGGCGGTACCGCGTTCCGGCGGCCGAAGTCGACAGCCCTGTCATCGCCCATGTAGCGGCCGCCGATCCTGGTGGCCCACGCCAGCAACTCGTCCAGATCATCGGACGTGGTCGCGGTTCCCGCAATGGTCACGAAGCTGAACGGCGGCCGCTCATCGTCCCAGCACAAGGACACCCTGGGATCGCGCAGGATGGCCTTGCCCTTGATGGTGTCCGCGGCCGTCATGAAGATGATCTGGTCGCGGTCGATGTCGACCCAGACAGGAGCGACGTGGGGCGAGCCGTCGGCGCGGACAACCGCCAGCTTCGCGGTGCGTGCGGGCGTCTCCAGGACGAACGTGCGCCACCAGCCCGCAGGCGCATCGGTGTAGCCCATGAAAGCCGCAGTGTAACGGCCGGGCTATGCCAACCTGCCCTTAGACGTTGCTGTCGCGCCGGGAATCGGGCCAGTTCCGCCAGTGGAACTGGTGCCACTGGTTCCAGCCGGACTCCCAGTGGCGGCGCAGCCGGCGCCGGTACCTGAACGCGGCGATCATGCCGGCGATGCAGGCCACCAGCCAGACCAGGAGCACCACCTTGAGGAAGGCCACGAACATCCAGCCGACCCCCGGGATCGCGACCGCGGCGATCAGGAAAATGATCGCCAGCGGCAGGAGCCTCGGCCCGCGCCAAGCCACGAAGCCGGGCCGGTATGCCCACGGCGGCGCCTGCGTGACGTTCGGCGGAACCGGCGACGGGTCGGGGAGGTCCGCCATGATCCTGCGGAGGTCGCCGAAGGTTTTGGCATTCAAAGCCGCGGTAACCCGTTCGTCCAGTTCCTCAGACGTCAGCCGGCCCTCAGCAAAGTGCTCGCGCAATCTCCCGGTCACGCGTTCTCGGTCGGCGTCAGAGATTCTGATTCTGTCATCCATCATCGGATTGCCCTTATCTATGCGTCCTGCTCGTCTGAGTCCTGCTCGTCCTCATCGCCCGCGAGGATCTTGTAGACCTCGCGGCGCGTCCGCTGCAGCAGCCGCTCCGCAGCGCGAACCTGGTCCGGGCTGCCGTTGTGGGCGATCTGGACGATCCCGCCGCCGAGCCGGGCAGCCTCGGCGAACAGGCCGGGCACTTCCCACGCCTCCTGCTGCGCGGCCGACTCCCAGGCGCCTCGCGCCATCTCCGGGTTCTGCTCCACGTACTCGCGGCCGGCGTCAGTCAGGCTGAACGTCCGCCGTCCTGCTGACTCGGCACCCTCGATCAGGCCTTCGTCGGCGAGCTGTGACAGCGCCGGATAGACCGCACCGGGGCTCGGGCGCCATGCGCCGTTGCTGCGTTCCTCGATCTCAGACATGATCTGGTAGCCGTTGAGCGGCCCCTCGCGCAACAGGGCCAGGATCGCGGCCCGCACGTCACCGCGGCCGGCCTTCTGGCCGCGCGGCGGACCAGGTGGTGCAGCCGGACCGGCCCACCAGGCACCCCATGGGCCGCTGCCGCCCCAGGG
The DNA here is from genome assembly GCA_036258115.1 of Streptosporangiaceae bacterium. GTDB lineage: Bacteria > Actinomycetota > Actinomycetes > Streptosporangiales > Streptosporangiaceae > Chersky-822. The sequence continues at coordinate 2,465 of DATAEH010000254.1, read as the reverse complement.
CCCGGGACCCTTCTTGCCCCCGTACATCTTGTCCCACGGGCCAGAATGACGCCGTCCTCCGGCCTGGGCGTGGAAACCGCGCTTGCCGGGGCCGAACAAGCCGCCCGCGCAGGCGAAGAACTCCTGCAACGCGGCGCCGAGGTCTCCGAGTCCTGGGAAGTCGCCGAAGTCTTTTGCTCCGCAAGCCGCTGCCATCATGTGCTCCTCGCCCGCCTCTCGCGATACGATCACGATATATCGACAGACTAGGTCAGGGTCTCGGGAAAGACAAGTTATAACGCGATGCTAGTTCACCCAGAGTCGCGGTTGGTTGAGGAAGGCCGCTGCAGGCCGGGGCATGTTCCCGGACCTTGAGACCTTCCTGATCCGGCCCCTGGGACGATGCTCTGGGGTCCGCTCTCTGCCTGGCCATCTGGCGCTCGCCACCGCGGTCCGCCATGCTGTCCGCACAGGCTGAGGAGCGATCATGAGCGCGGTCTTGGAGCATCCGGTCACCGTCCGATGGCGGGACACCGACGCGCTCGGTCACGTCAACCATGCTGTGTTCCTGACCTATCTGGAGGAAGGCAGAGATGCGTTCTACCTGAAGGTCCTCGGCGACCCGGCGTATGTCGTCGTAAGGCTCGAGCTGGATCTGAAGGCCGAGGTCTTTCATCATGACCGGCGCCTGACGGTGCGGATCGCCGTGGAACGCGTCGGCACCACTAGCCTGACCACTCGCGAGACGATCCTGAACTCATCCGGCGAAGTCGTCGCCGAGGCTCGGGTCATCACGCTGCGCTGGGACACGGCGGAACGCAAGCCGATCCCGTTCAGCCCCGACCACCGTGCACAGATGGAGGGCTCTTAGATATTTAACCGGGCGCTCTCGCCGGTCGCCGCGTCAAGCCGATCTCACTGGGCGGCTGATCCGATCACGTCGCTGAGAACCTGAGCTTCACGCCGCAGCCTGCTGCCTTGCTCGGCATGAGCGCCTCTCTCATATTCCACTGCCGCGGTCAGCCGCTCGGCAATCTCGGCGTTAATGATCTCCAACGTCTGCGCTTCGGTAAGACCCCGCCGCTGCGCTTCTGCGGCGCCGAGACCAGCTACAGCGCCCGCGAAATGCGGGCTGGATGTCGCCGTGGCGCTCGTGTGGCTGACCGGTATCGCCTCCGCGTTATCAATCGCGGCCAGCGCAGACCGCAGTGCCGATGCCGTAGGCACGTCACGTGATCGCATCGCTTCCCGCAGCGCATCGCGGAGTTGCTGCCTCACGCCATCTGCGCCTTCGGACCGGTTGGTCGAAATCACGGACCTGAGCCTATGCAGCGCCGCGTCGATCGCGGCGCTGGCTAGTGTGGCAGGCGTGACAGAGCAGCTGTGGTCGCCCTATGACGAAATGGCCGTGGGTTATCAGCGGCACGCAGAAACCAGCCCGTACAACGCTCACTACGATCGTCCCGCGGTCCTTGACACACTCGGGCCAGTGGCCGGCATGCATGTCCTCGATGCGGCCTGCGGACCCGGCCTCTACACCAAGGAACTGCTCGCGCGCGGAGCCGAAGTGACGGCGTTCGACGCCAGTTCGGCCATGCTCGAACTCGCCAAGGCCAACGCGGGAGGAAAGCTGGTGCGGATTGATCGCGCCGTTCTGGGCGAGCCGCTGCCGTACCCAGACGACGCATTCGATGCCATTGTCTGCGCGTTGGCCATCCACTACGCCGACGACCGGGCCGCCGCGTTCGCCGAGTTTTTCCGCGTGCTGCGGCCAGGTGGCGCGGCCGTGGTGTCGTCGCAGCATCCATTCACCGACTGGCTGCGAAAAGGCGGCTCGTACTTCGATGTCGCGCTGGAGACCGATGTCTGGGAGACGACGGGCGGGCCGTATGACGTGCGTTTCTGGCGCGAGCCGCTGTCGTCTCTGTGCGCCGCCGCGACCTTCGCCGGTTTCCTGATCGAACAACTCGTCGAGCCACTGCCGGCCGACGCCATGCGTGATCAGTGGCCCGCGGACTACGAGAAACTGATGACCAGACCGGGCTTCCTGATCCTGCGACTGCTCAAGCCAGCTGAGCGGACTGGCCTTCGCGGGTCCGAGTCCACGTCCGATGCCGGGGCGCTCAGCTAGCACGGGAAGCGACCGAAGGGCAACCACGTGTACTTCGAGCACGATGCGGCGATCTGGCGGGACTTCCCTGCGCTCGTGCCTGGCACGCTGTTCGTCGACGGAGTTACGGCATCCGTCTCGGCCGACGCGCAGATTGACATCTTCAATCGTCGTGCTGTAGCGCGGCTTGAGCGTGGCACCGAGAGCGAATTGCCCGAGATTCAGGCCTGGCGCAGGGCGTTCGCGGCGATGGGACTCAAACCGACCCAGTACCGGTGCGCCTCCGAATCGCTGCTTCGCAGGTTCCGCAAGGAGGGGCAGCTCCCGAGGCTGCATCCCCTGGTGGACATCTGCAACGCGGTCTCGCTCGCCCACG
>DATAEH010000253.1:0-11187 GCA_036258115.1 Streptosporangiaceae bacterium | reverse complement strand
GCGCGAGCTCAACGACCGCGCCGCCCTAGAGTTGCTACTATCCGGCGGGCCGATGACCAGGGCGCAGCTCGGCGAGCGCACCGGCTTGTCCAAGGTGACGGCGTCCCAGCTGCTGGCCAGGCTCGAAGACCGCGGCCTCGTCGAGGTCACCGGGGAGCAGGCCGGCGGCCGGGGCCCGAACGCGGCCGTGTACGGCGTCGTTCCCTCCAGTGCCTACGTCGCGGGGCTGCACGTCGAGCGCGACGAGGTGTCAGCGGGTGTCGCGGACGTGACCGGCAAGGTCGTGACGGAGATCTCGGTCGACCCGAATGGGACCGACGATCCGGTTGACCTGGTTCGCGGGGCGATCGGGAGAGCGTGCGGCGCCGCCGGTATCGCCCCCGACGCGCTGCGCGCTTTCGTGATCGGCACGCCTGGAGTGCTCGATCCTCGTACCGGCGACCTGCGGCTGGCCGTCAACCTGCCGGCCTGGCACGAGGGCGTGCACGACGCGCTTCGCGCGGATCTGGGTCGTCCGGTGACCATCGAGAACGACGTCAACCTCGCCGCGATGGCCGAGCGGGCGGCCGGTGCTGCGCAGGGGACAGATGACTTCGTGCTGGTCTGGATCGGAGTCGGCCTGGGGCTCGCGACAATGCTCGGCGGGCGGCTGCACCGAGGAGTGGGCGGGGCGGCCGGCGAGATCGGCTACCTCCCCGTTCCCGGGGTGCCGCTGCCGGAGGACGTCACGCACCCTGCGACGGGCGCATTCCAGTCACTGGTCGGCGCTCAGGCCGTGCTGCCGCTCGCGGCTAGCTACGGCTTCGAGGCGTCGACGGCGGCCGGCGCGGTGGGCGCTGCCGTCGGGGCCCTGACCGGTTCGGCTCGCACGGCGAGCGGCAAAGGGGAGGACTTCCTGGCCGAGCTCGCGAGCAGGGTAGCGACCGGCGTCGCCGCCGTCTGCGTCGTGCTTGACCCCGGTCTGGTCGTGCTCGGAGGCGAGGTCGGCCTCGCCGGAGGGGCCGCGCTCGCTGGCCGCGTTGCCGCCGAGGTCGGCAGGATCAGCCCGGCCAAGCCGCAGGTGGTTCCCACCGGCATCAGCGGCGGTCCGGTGCTACGCGGCGCCATCCTCGCCGCCGTCGAGCAGGCCAGGGCCGAGCTGCTCGCCTCCGTGGCCAGCTGATCTGGCGCATTGAGCCGCGAGCGTGCAGCATCGACTCATCGGCACGCGAAGATGCTGCCGCGGGCGATGGAGGATCGCCATGCCTGTTGTCCGAGCCAACGGGATCGACATCAACTACGAGGTGCAGGGCGAGGGCGAGCCGCTTGTCCTGATTCCGTATCTCGCGGCCGATCAGGCCTGCTACGCGTTCCAAGTGGCCGAGTACGCCAATCACTTCACCTGCTACACCGTCGACCTGCGCTGCGCTGGCCTGACCGACAAACCGGACGGCGCCTGCACAACTCACCTGCTCGCCGATGACGTCGCGGCGTTCATGAAGGAGGCCGGGACCGGTCCCGCTCATATCTCGGGCCTCTCACTCGGCGCCGCCGCAGGCATGTCGCTCGCGGCCAGGTACCCGGATCTGGTGCGGTCGCTGTCCCTGCACAGCGCCTGGCCGCGCTCGGACAACTTCCTGCGCGTGGTCGTCGAGAGCTGGCGCCTTTTGGCCCGGGCGCTCGACAGCGTCACCGAGATGATCATCCAGGGGATCTTGCCCTGGTGCCTGACGCCCGAGCTTTACGCCGCGAGGCCCGAGTACGTCGACTCGCTGGCTGACTTCGTCCGGGGTCGGCCGATGCCGCCCGTGGACGCTTTCTTGCGCCAGTCAGAGGCGGTGCTCGGGCACGACGCGCTCGATCTGCTCGGCTCGATCAGCGCGCCGACGCTGATCACCTTCGGCCGCCACGACCTGGTCACCTCGACTCGGTTCGCTGAACCGCTGACGAGCGGAATCGCGGGCTCCGAGCTGGTCGTGTTCGAAGACTGCTCGCACGCTCCGATATACGAGAACGTCGAGGAGTTCAACGGCCGCACGCTGGACTTCCTGAAGCGCAACGCGGCCCAGCCGGCGCCTGCCTAGGCGGCTGGCTTGATGTTCTGGTTCAGGTGGAAAAGGTTGCCTGGGTCATAGTTGCGCTTGATCTGCCTGAGCCGCTCGAAGTGCCCGCGGTAGTTGTCCTCGATCCGTTCCCAGTCGTCGTCGGCCATGAAGTTGATGTAACCGCCTGGTTCTGAGTACGGCTCGATGGAGCGGTAGTAGTCACGCACCCAGGCGATCCGGTCGTCGTCGACACCTTTGTCCTGCCATGCCGCCACAATCACGGGCGCAAAGGTGGCATTCCTGTAAGCGAACGCGGTCTCGTCGGCGCCAACGCGGTGGCACGCACCGTTGATCGGGTACAGGTGCATGGTCGCGCTGACCTCAGGAACCTCCGCGCCGTGCTTCACGTACTGCTCGATTGCCTCGTCGGGGAGCTCGTCGACGAATGCGCCCTTCCAGTAGCTGCGGATGCCCTTCGGGAAGATCGCGTCGAACGCGGAATTCAGCGCCGGATACGGCATTGGCCCGGCCATCTCAGCGACAATCGGCGCGATCGCGCGGAACGGCTCCATCGCCCGCTCGCCCGCCTCCACCGGCCCTGAGTAATGCACGATGGCGGCGCAGAAGGTGTCACCGACGCGCTCTGGCGGCACGAAGGGCAGTGGCGGCGCGATCTGGAACGCGGGGAACGCGCCATACTCCTCGGGCGCGGTCTTAATGAACTCGCGGAAGAACCGCATGAGGTCGGCGGCATAGTCGAGCTCATAAAAGAACAGCCCGGCGTAAATGTCGTTGACTGGGTGCAGCTGGAACTCGAAGTTCGTGACGACGCCGAAGTTGCCGCCGCCTCCACGCAATCCCCAGAACAGGTCGGCGTTTTCGTCCTTGCTTGCCGTCACTACCTGGCCATCAGCGGTGACCACCTCGGCGGAGCGGAGGTTGTCGATCGACAGGCCGTAGGCCCTGGCCAGGTAGCCGATGCCGCCGCCCAGCGTCAGTCCTCCGACACCCGTGGTCGAGACGATCCCGCCTGTGGTCGCGAGCCCGTAGGCGTGGGTCGCGTAGTTGAAGTCGCCCCAAGTCGCGCCGCCTCCCGCGCGGGCGGTCTGGTTGGCAGGGTCGACGTGCACGTCGCGCATCTGGCCCAGGTCGATCAGCACGCCTCCGTCGGTGGTGCCATAACCCGGCGCGCTGTGCCCGCCGCCCTTGACCGCGAGCTCCAGCCCGGCGTCCCTGGCAAAGTTCACCCCGCCAATCACGTCAGCGACCTGCTGCGCGAGGATCACCGCCTGCGGGTGCTTGTCGAACATGCCGTTGTGCACGGTCCTGGCTTCTTCATAGCCCGCCTCACCAGCGGTGAGGACCGGTGCCCTCAGCTGCTCGCGCAAGTCCTGCGGCGATGGATTGCTCATTACGACGCTCCCCCGAGGTCGACGGTCTGGCATAAAACAAAGACGGCACCACATAGTGCCGAGGTGCCAGCTAGCACAGAGCCAGATGAAGATGCTGTGTAGGCACCGTGTGGCCGATGTCAATACTCGGTCAAGCCGGAGTCGTTTCGGCGGCCGCGACCTCGTCCCGGTCTTCATGGCAGGCTTGGCCTCGTGACCGTGACAGCGCGCGTAGAACATGTCGGAAGCCTGCTGAGGCCGGACTACCTGCTTGAGGCCAGGAAGGCACGAGAGAGCGGCAGCATCGGGCCTGCCGAGTTCAAGGCCGTCGAGGACCATGCCGTTCGGGACGCTATCGGGCTACAGGAGAGTCTCGACCTGCCTGTTATCAACGACGGGGAGATGCGGAGGGACTCATTCCAGGCAGAGCTCACGGCCGCATGTGAAGGCTTTGCAGGGGTCAGCCTCGACGCTTGGCTGTGGGGCGACTGGCACTCCGGCGACGTCGGCGACGCGAGTATCAAGCGGCCCGAGGACCTGGCCGTCGTCGCGCCGCTGCGCAAGCGCCGCAACCTAGCCGCCGAGGAGTTCACCTTCGTCCGGGCGGCGGCGAAGGGGGACCGGCACGTCAAGGTGACCCTGCCGAGCCCGACGCTGTTCGCCAACCTCTGGTCACCCAAGCGATCATCGAGTGCCTACCCGAGCCTGGACGCCTTCATGGCAGATGTCGTGACCATCTTGTGCGACGAGGTCGCCGAGTTGGTGCGGCTCGGATGCAGCTACATCCAACTGGATGCGCCGCATTACCCGCTGCTCATAGACCCGACGTGGCGCGAGTTCTACGAGGCGCGCGGCTGGCCGATGCAGAAGTGGCTTTCTTACGGGGTCGACCTGGACAACGCGGTCATCGAGGCAGGCAGGCCCGCGACGTTCGGATTCCATCTGTGCCGAGGGAACCAGCTGAGCCGGTGGCTGGTGGCCGGCGATTATGAGCCGATCGCAGGCCCGATCTTCGGCGCGATCAACGCGGACCGGCTCCTGCTCGAATACGACGACGAACGGTCAGGCACATTCGATGCACTGCGCCTGGTGCCCGACGACAAGGTCGTCGTGCTCGGTCTGGTCACCACGAAGACGTCGCGGCTGGAGACCGACGAGGTCATGAAGGCGAGGCTCAAGGAGGCTGCCGGCCGGATCAGTCTCGAGCGGCTGGCGGTGAGCCCGCAATGCGGCTTCGCGACCTCGGCCGCAGGGAACGTGATCACGCCCGAGGCTCAGAGTGCGAAGCTCGCGCTCCTGGTCAGGATCGCCAGGGATCTCCTCGGCGGCTAGGCGCAATGACCTTCTGCCGCTGACGTTGACCTGGCCGGCATTTCAAGCGATGCCGATCTGGGCTGCCCAGCGTTCCACACATGCAGAGAAGAACACGTCGCGATCAGCAGGATCCTCGCTGATGACGTTGTGGAATTGCCCGAACAGTTCAAGGGAGATCGTGCCGAGCAGGGCCGACCACACCATGAGCCCGGCCTGAAGCGCGGCGGCGGTCACAGCCGGGGGCACCACGGCCAGGACCGGCGACAGAGCCGACTTGCCAGCCGGAGTCAGGTCCCGGCCAGCCGGGTCCGGCGGCACGATCCCGCGTTCGGCGGCTTCGGCCAGGATCTGCACGAGCAGGATCGACACCCGGCTGGCCGGTCCGATCGTGTCGGCCGGAGCGGCGTACCCCGGCACTGGCGAGCCGTAGATCAGCGCCCATTCGTTGGGGTTCGCCAGCGCCCAGCCCCTGACGGCGCGGCAGATCGCCCCCCACCGCCTGGCTAGGTCGCGGCGGTCAATGCCGGCGTCCGCGGACTCGGCCGCTGAGCCAAGCGAGTCGTAGGCGTCGATGATCAGCCTGGTCAGCAGGTCGTCGCGGCTGGCGACGTAGCGGTATACAGCCGAGGATGCCATTCCCATGTCGCGCGCGATCGCCCGCAGGCTCAGTGCGGCTGCTCCGTCGGTGGCCAGGTGCCGCCGGCCGGCGTCGAGGATCTCCCTGGTGATCTCGGCCCTCGCGCGTTCCCTGGCCGTTCGGGGCACTGAGCGCGCGACGGTTCCGGTCTGTTCGGCCGTCTGTGCCATTCCTGAATAGTGCCATAAGACAAGAGCATCGGCAACAAAACAGAGCGGTGCTCTTGACAGCTGGCTCAGACGACTGCCACGCTATGAGAAACGAGAGCGGTGCTCGCGAATCTGAACACCAAACCATGCGGAGCTGACCATGAACGAGAACACGCCAGCTGGCAACAGCGCGGAAGCTGGCCTGCCGCCCGCGGCCGAGGCGACTGCCGGCTCCCGTCACCTGCATGTCGTTGTGGGAGCCGGACCGATTGGTAGCGCCATCGCCCTTGAACTGACTGAGCGCGGACATCTAGTGCGGATCGTCACCAGGTCAGGTTCGGGGCCGACGGGTATCGGGGCAGAGCTGGTGGCGGCCGATGCCAGCGACGCTTCGGCCATGGCGCGGCTGACGGAGGAGGCGGTCGCTATCTATGACTGCGCGAACCCGCCCTACCACCGCTGGCCGGAACTGTGGCCGCCGATCGCGGCTTCTTTGCTCAGCGCGGCCGAACGTTGCGACGGGGTTCTGGTCACCATCGCCAACCTGTATGGCTACGGACCGGCACGGCTTTCGCAGGGCACCGCCGGTTACGACGAAGTTCATCCGATGACCGAGGCCACGCCCCAGGCAGCCACAGGCACCAAGGGCCGGGTCCGCGCACAGATGTGGCGCGACGCATTTGCGGCGCATGTGGCTGGTCGTGTCAGGGCGACCGAGGTCCGGGCGTCGGACTATGTCGGCCCGGGAGCGCAGAGCGTGCTGGGCGAGCGTGTCGTCCCCAAGGTGCTGCGTGGCAAGGGCGTATCGGTACTTGGCCGAACCGACCGCCTGCACACCTGGACATACACTCGCGATGTGGCGCGGCTTGCGGTTGTCGTGGCAACCGATCCAAGGGCCTGGGGCCGCGCGTGGCATGCACCATCGGGTCCGCCGCGCACTCAGCGCGACGCCGTCGATGATCTCGCCACGACCGCCGGGCTGGCCCCCGTCCCTGTTCGTGCGCTACCGGGTGCGGCACTACCGATTGCCGGGCTGTTCTCGCGGCTGATGCGAGAGCTCACCGAGACCAGCTACCAGTTCAGCGAGGACTTCGTGATGGATTCCCAAGCCGCCCAGCAGATGTTCGGGCTTCAGCCGACGTCCTGGGATCAGGTGCTCGCGGATGTGCTGCGCAGCTACGGGTGGCCGAACGTGACCGTTGGCTCACATACCGTGAAAAGGTAAAGCGCGCGAGCGCGTGAAGTGCGCGGATCGTCGGGCCGGCGACCCGCTCCGCCAGGCAGCGTCGTGCCCCTGGCTAGCGTGCGGTGACACATCGGGGGTGGCGGATGACCGGCCGGCTACGAGCAGCGACCAGCGGACCGCGTGCTCTCGGCGTTATCGCGACTGCCGTGTTCGCGGTAACCCTGACCGCCTGCGCGACCTCCGCGCCTTCAGATGGCGGCGGGCAGGGCGCCATAGCCCGAAGCGCGGCCGTGACCCCGAAGCCGGCCAGCAGCCACCCGAGCGCGAACACCAGTGCGCAGACGACCGCCGCGGGCGACACGCCACCAGGATTCTGGTACGGGACCGATAGCGCCGCGATGCCGGTCACCGGCACCGGCCCGTATACCGAGCCTGTGATCGGTGGCAGCTACGGCGGTTACATGGGCATGACGGGCAACTGGGCTCACTGGCAGGGCTGCCACGGCAATCTCGTCTGGGCAGCGAAGAACGCAAACCAGGCGTCGGCCAACTTGTCCACCTACCACAAGGGCGTGGGGACGGGCGTCTACTGGTTCATGGCCGGGCCGGGCGTCGATCCGAACTACAACGGGACAGTGTCGGAAGCGACGACGTGGGGTCAGCAGCAGGCTGCGCGAACTCTGGCGAATATCGGCACCGGGGTGAAGTACCCGGTGGTCTGGATGGACGTCGAGCTGCCCGGTAACGCACCGCAGTACACTCCCGCGCCGGACAACGGCTGGAAGGCCGTCTATACCTCGCCGTGCAGCGGCACCGTCAAGACCCAGCACATCGAACCCGCCGTCGATCGCGCGGTCCTCGACGGGTATGCGGCCTACCTGACCGCCCATTCGTCCTACAAGCCCGGCGTGTATTCGGCCCCGCCGGCCTGGAGGTCTATCTTCGGCACCGGCAGCGCCGCGCATATCCCTGGCCTGTACGAGTGGACCTACACCGCCGCGAGTAGCAGCCTGGCGCACCATCCCTCGGCCTGGTGCCTGAAGAGCACCTCGACGTGCGCGCGCTTCTTCGGCGGTCAGCACGCGACGGACGCCACAGCCCTGATGTGGCAATGGTCGGGCGGCGGCGGCGTCAGAAACGCCTACGGCGACTTCGATCAGATCGACGGAGCCAGGACTCCCTAACGCGCAAGGCATAGTCCTAGCCGTGCAGGCTGCGCTGCTCGATCACCCGCGCTGGGACAGCAGCGCGTCGGTCGCGTGGTCGGGGATGCCGTCGAAGTACCGGGTCAGGACCTGGCTGAACAGCGGCTCATCGGGTGCGGCCCGGTGGAACAGGGTCATCGACGAACGCAGTTTCATCGCGTCGATGCTGCCGAAGATCTGATCCGCGCTGCGACCCTTGATGTCCGCCAGTATCTGCGCGCACTCGCGCAGGCGGCTGCCGAGCACCGGATGGTCCAGGTAAGCCGCGGCCTCGGGAAGTGACGAGATCGCGAACTGGCGCGAGGTCGGGCTCTGGCCCAGGCCCGCGATCTGCGGAAAGACGAACCACATCCAGTGGCTGGTCTTGAAGCCCGCCCGGAGTTCGCCGGCGGCTCGCTCGTAGGTGCCGTGGGCGTTCTGCGCCCCCACGAACCGCTCAAGGTCGTACTGGTCGTCCAAGTCCATGCCTAGTCAGGGTTCCCGCTTGGCCTGGGGATCGCGTCCCCTGGAGCAAGGACCGGCGCCGCCGCCGGTACGGTGTCCGGGTACTTGAGCCCTGTCCCGGTGTTGAGTACGACCACGGTGTCGCTCTTCGACAGCCAGCGGGAGTCGCGCAACTGGCGGACGGCGGCGAAGCATGCCGCACCCTCGGGACAGATCAGGCAACCTTCGAGCCTGGCCACCTCGCGCTGTTCGGCGAGGATGGCGTCGTCCTCGACCGCAACCGCGGTCCCGGCGGTCGCATATAGCGAATCCAGTACCAGGAAGTCGCCGAGCGCTTTCGGCACCGTTATCCCGAACGCGACGGTCCGGGCGTCCGGCCACGGCTCGCTCTGCCTTGCCCCGGCAGCGAAGGCGGCCACGATCGGAGCGCAGCCGGTGGCCTGTACGGCGACCAGTCGCGGCAGTTCGCCGCTCACCCATCCGATCTCGCGAAGTTCGAGCAGGGCCTTGTAGATCCCGATGATGCCGACGCCTCCGCCGGTCGGGTACACGATGACGTCGGGCAGCCGCCAGCCAAGCTGCTCGGCTATCTCAAGGCCCATCGTCTTCTTGCCTTCGATGCGATACGGCTCGCGAAGCGTGGCAACGTCCTGGTAACCGGGGCGGTCCGCAAGGCCAGAGCTCACCAGCGCGGCCGCGTCGCCGATCAGGCCGTCGACCAGGTAGAGCTCAGCGCCGGCGGCGGCGCATTCTGCCCGGGTGATGGCCGGCGCGGCCTGCGGCATCACGATCAGGCTGGGCAGGCCGGCCCGCGCCGCATAGGTCGCCCAGGCCGCCCCGGCGTTGCCGTTAGTCGGCATCGCGATGCCCGACACGCCTAGCTCGGCCGCGCGGGACACACCGACCGCCGCGCCGCGGGCCTTGAACGTGCCGGTCGGTATCAGGCCCTCGTCTTTCATCATCAGCCCGCGCATGCCGATGCGTGCGCCCAACCGGCGCATGGGAAGCAGCGGCGTCATCCCCTCGCCGAGGCTCACCACGTTCTCCGGAGCGCTCACCGGCAGCAGTTCGTGGTACCTCCACATGTCAGGCGGCCGGGAGGCGATCGCCGCGACGGTGGCCTGTACCTTGACTTGCTCTAGGTCGTACCTGGCCAGCAACGGTGCACCGCAGGTGCAGGTCCCCTGGATTTGTTCAGCCTTGTAATCGGTCCCGCATTTCGCGCATTCCAGGTGGGTGAGGGCCGAGTATGCCGTCGCTGTCATGGGTCTATCTTGCGCGGCCAGCGGCGGGCCGCTCGCCGCGCATGATGATCCGCTTCCTGCGGCCGGTTGTGATCGTGTGGCTGCCTACCGCCGTGAAGCCAACGGACGTCAGCGTACGGCACAGCTCTTCGGCCCGTTCGCTGCTAAATCCATGGCCGCTGGCACCTGGTCTGAGCAGTCGCTCCGCGAGCAATACCCGGCCGCCAGGAGCAAGCACGCGATGAATTTCGGCGCAGCCTGCAGCCAGATCTGCCCAGTGGTGCACTGAACTGATCGACCAGACCACGGTCAGGGATCCATCGGGCAATGGCAGATGCTCCGCGCTGCCGGGGGAGTAGGTCACCTGGCCGGCTGGGGAGTTCCTGCTGAGGATGCGAGCCATCCGGAGCGCGACCGGGGACGGATCGATACCCGTCACCGGGACGCCTCGGGCTGCGGCCACACGCACTGCCGCGCCTGGCCCGCACCCAACGTCCGCGGCCTTGTCATGTCCGGTCAGGTTTGCCTCGCCCACGATGGCCCGCGCAACCTGGCTACGGCCCGCGACCATGGACAGCGCCATTCCCATCTCGCCGGCCAGCGCGAGCGGGTTGCGCCGCCGCACCGAGCCAGTCATCACAACTCCCCTTAGCTAATAAGTAGCTTAACTACTAAGCAACATAGCTACCCGTTCTATTATCGTCAACATGACCGCGTCAGCGCGGCGCGACCTCGCCGCCACCTTGCAGGAGTTCGGTCTTGAACGAGATCGCATGCGGGCGGCGCTCGCGCGCCGCGCCCGAGTCAGCCAGACCGACCTGGACGCGCTCGAGCATCTTGAGGCAGCCGGATCGCTCACTCAGCGGGAACTCGGCGACCGTCTGTCACTCACGTCCGGGGCAGTCACCATGCTCGCAGACAGGCTCGAGGCTGCGGGGCTGGTCCGAAGGCGGCCGCATCCGGCCGACCGCCGGTACGTCGTGCTCGAGCTGTCAGCTAATGCGATGCAACGCGCACCGGCGGGCCTTGGCGCCTATCACCTTGCCATTGCGGACCTGGTCGCCGGCATTACCGCCGAGCACGCCGAGATAATCGGCTCGTTCCTCGGCGCAGCAGCGCAGGCCGCGACGCGTGCGGCCGACGCAATGGCAACGGAATCGTGATCGCAGCCCTCTTACGACAATGTCTATTTTGTGCTATTATAGGTCTTAATTGATACAGTCGCCGTCGTGACAATATCATCGAGCATGAGCGCGCTTACCGCCGCGGCAGCCCGGGCAGCGCACTTGATCGTCGACCAGCCTCCGGTGATCTTCGCCGACACCCTGGCACTGCAATTGCTGGGTGACGAGGCGGACGACCTTATCGGCTACCACCGCGCACACGGTACGCATGTCGTTCTGGCCGGGGCCCGCGGTCAGGTCGGCTGCCGCAGCCGGTACACCGAAGATGCGCTGGCAGCCGCAGTCGCCGCTGGCACAAGGCAATACGTGATTCTCGGCGCCGGTCTCGATTCGTTCGCCTACCGGTCAAACCTTTCCGACCGGGTCAGGACATTCGAGGTCGACCAGCAGGAAACGCAGGCCGCCAAGC
>DATAEH010000252.1:0-50850 GCA_036258115.1 Streptosporangiaceae bacterium | reverse complement strand
CGCGATCGAGGCAGGCGCCATGCCCGTGCTGCTGCCTGGCGGCCGCCTGGTCACCGACGCCGCTGCTCGTGCCGAGGTCGCCCGAACCTGGGGCGCCGCCGCTTTGCCGGCCGAGCCCGGCAGGGACACAGGCCAGATCCTCGCGGCCGTCGCGGCGGGCGAGATCGAGGCACTGGTTGTGGCCGGAGTCGATCCAGCGGACCTGCCCGACCCGGACGCGGCGCTAGCCGCGATCGGGCAGGCGGAGTTCGTGGTGAGCCTGGAGCTACGGGCGAGTCCGGTTACCGATAGGGCTGATGTCATCTTCCCGGTCGCGGCTGTCGCCGAGAAGCCGGGCACATTCGTGAACTGGGAAGGCAGGTCATCGGCGTTCGGGGCCGCCATCCCCGTGCCGGGCGTGCGCGGCGATCTGCACGTGCTGCGGGAGATCGCTGACGCCATGGACGTGCATCTTGGCCTGCCGGACGAGACGGCTGCTCGCAGGGAGCTAGCTGCGCTCGGCGGGCAACCCGGCGCGTCCCGTAATGCCAGGGGCGGGAACGAAGCCCCGCTCAAGGCGGGCAGTCATCGCGCCAGCGGCAGGGGCAGCGTGCCTGGCAGTGGTCAGGCTTTGCTGGCGACCTGGCATAATCTGCTCGACGTTGGCCGGATGCAAGACGGCGAGCCGAATCTGGCCGGGACCGCCCGCCAGGCCGTCGCGAAGATGTCCGCGGCGACCGCGGCGGAGGCTGGCCTGGCCGTGCCTTCCGTCCGCCGCCTCGGCGGCGAGAAGGTGCGCATATCGACCAGCCACGGCTCTATAGTCGTGCCGGTCGAGATCATGGCGATGCCGGACCGCGTGGTCTGGCTGCCGACCAACTCCGCAGGCTGCCCGGTCAGGCGCGACCTCGCGGCCGGCCACGGCAGCCTCGTGACCGTATCGGCGGAGGGAAGCTCCCCGAACCCCCGGGCAGACAGGAGCGCGGAATGACTGGCAGCCCCAGCCTGGTGAAGCTGGCCAGCGCGCATACGACGACGTCGGCGCTGATCGACAACGACCCGTGGTGGCTGACCGCGATCAAGGTGCTGGTCATCTTCGTCTTCCTGATGCTGGCGACATTGCTGATGATCTGGGCCGAGCGCCGGGTGATCGGCAGGATGCAGCAGCGCCCCGGCCCCAACCGGGCCGGGAAGTTCGGCTTGCTGCAGTCCCTGATGGACGGCATCAAGCTGCCGCTAAAGGAGGACATCGTCCCCCGGGGCGTCGACAAGGTCCTGTTCTGGCTGGCGCCGGCGATCGCCACCATCCCGGCGTTCATCAGCTTCGCGATCATCCCGGTCGGACCCGTCGTGTCGATCTTCGGTCACCAGACGCCGCTGCAGCTTGCGAACCTGCCCGTAGCGGTGCTGCTGGTCCTGGCGATGAGCTCGATGGGCGTTTACGGCATCGTGCTCGCGGGCTGGTCGTCGTCCTCGCCGTACTCGCTGCTCGGCGGGCTCCGGTCATCCGCCCAGGTGATCAGCTACGAGATCGCGATGGGCATCTCGTTCGTGCCGGTGTTCTTGTACGCGGGGTCGCTGTCGACGTCCCAGATCGTCGCGGCGCAGGCACACGGCTCGACGTTCCACTGGTTCGGGGCTGTGCTGCACTACCCGTCCTGGTTCGCGATCCTGCTGCTGCCATCGTTCGTGATCTACGTGATCACGATGGTGGGCGAGACCAACCGCCTCCCGTTCGACCTGCCTGAGGGCGAAGGCGAGCTGGTCGCCGGGTTCCACACCGAGTACTCGTCGCTGAAGTTCGCGCTGTTCTACCTTGCCGAGTA
Organism: Streptosporangiaceae bacterium; assembly: GCA_036258115.1. Taxonomy (GTDB): domain Bacteria; phylum Actinomycetota; class Actinomycetes; order Streptosporangiales; family Streptosporangiaceae; genus Chersky-822. The sequence goes on along the minus strand of DATAEH010000252.1, from coordinate 49,045 downwards.
CGTCAACATGATCACGGTCTCGGCGCTGGCGACGACGCTGTTCCTCGGCGGCTGGCACGCGATCTGGCCGATCTCGGTCTGGTCGGGCGCGAACAGCGGCTGGTGGCCGGTGCTGTGGTTCCTGGCCAAGCTCATCGGGTTCTTGTTCTTCTTCATCTGGCTGCGCGGTTCGCTGCCGCGGATCAGGTACGACCAGCTGATGTCGCTCGGCTGGAAGATCCTCATCCCGGCCGGCCTGGCCTGGACGCTGCTGATCGCGACGCTGCGGGTGTGGCGCCGCCAGGGTGGCAGCACGGGGGTGTACCTGGTCGGCGGGCTGATCATCGTGACGCTGCTCGCGCTGGCCTTCGCGTGGGACTTCGCGGCTGAGCGCAAGGCAGAACGGTTCGCGGCAGAAGAGCAGGAGAGCGCGGAACAGGACGCGGGCGTGTTCCCGGTGCCGCCTATGGATCTGCCGCACTACCACGGCATCGCTGGCAGCGTGCCAGCGCTCACCGAGCAGGCGCCGGATTCAGGAGTCGGGGATCCGGGTCGCCCCTCGGGAGCAGCCGGGGTCAAGGAGGTCACCGGTGCTTGATTTTCTCAATCCCGTCAAGGGTTTCGCGGTCACCTTCCGGCAGATGTTCAGGAAGGTCGACACCGTCCAGTACCCGGAGGAGAAGAAGCCGACCGCGCCGCGGTTTCACGGCAGGCATCAGCTCAACCGGTGGCCAGATGGCCTGGAGAAGTGCATCGGATGCGAGCTGTGCGCCTGGGCATGCCCGGCTGATGCCATATATGTCGAGGGCAGCAGCAACACCGAGGCCGAGCGGTATTCGCCCGGTGAGCGGTACGGCGCCGTCTACCAGATCAACTACCTGCGCTGCATTCTGTGCGGCCTGTGCGTCGAGGCGTGCCCGACCAGGGCACTGACGATGACCAATGACTACGAACTGGCCGACGACAGCAGGGAGAACCTGATCTGGACCAAGGAGCAGCTGCTCGCGCCGCTCCAGGCGGGCATGGAGGCACCGCCGCACCCGATGCGGCTCGGTGACTCCGAGCAGGACTACTACCGGCAAGGGCCGTCCTTCGCCGCGGCGCAGCCCGCTGACCTGCTCAGCATGCTGGCCCGCAGCCGTGCCGCGGACGAACCGGGCGATCAAAGCGCCGGAGAGACGTCATGATCGGTCACATGGTGCTGGCCGGCAGCGCGGCCAGCAACACCGAGGTCGTCACGTGGTGGGTGCTGGCCATCGTGGCGGTCGGCGCCGCACTCGGAATGGTCTTGACCAGGCGCTCGGTGCACTGCGCGATCCTGCTCGCCGTGGTCATGCTGATCCTCGCCGGGATGTACGCCATGCAAGGCGCGCCATTTCTGGCGTTCGTGCAGGTCATTGTCTATACCGGCGCCGTGCTGATGCTGTTCCTGTTCGTGATGATGATCGTCGGCATTACGGCATCGGACTCGCTCATAGAGACAATCAGGGGCCAGCGGCTCTGGGCTGCGCTCTCGGGCATCGGCCTGCTCATTCTGCTGGCCCTGGTCATCGGGCACGCGGCGATCGGCGCGGCCGCGCCGGCTGGCCCGCGCAACAGCTCGTCGAACGTGCAGGGCCTGGCCAAGCTCGTCTTCACGACCTACGTGTTCCCGTTCGAGGTCACCAGCGCCCTGTTGATCACGGCTGCGCTCGGGGCCATGGTCCTAGCGCACCGCGAGCGCACGACCCCGCGGCCAACCCAGCGGATGCTGTCCAGGCGCCGGGTGGCCAGCGGCCGTCCGACGCCGCTGCCCGGCCCAGGCACATACGCACGGCACAACGCGGTCGACATGCCTGCGCTGCTGCCGGACGGGACGCAGTCGCGGCTGTCGGTCAGCGGCCTCCTTACCGGCGAGCCGCAGGAACTCCCGAGTAATGGCCGAGGCGCTATCGCCGGCGAGACCGTCGAAGCGAAACAAGCCTCAGGCCATCAGGATGAGGAGGAGCGGTGATCAGCCCGACCAACTACATCGCGCTGTCGGTGATCCTGTTCGTCATCGGCGGAGTCGGCGTTCTCGTCCGCAGGAACGCACTGGTCGTGTTTATGTGCGTGGAACTCATGCTCAATGCCGTGAACCTGGCGTTCATCGGTTTCGCTAGGCTGCACGGCGACCTCAACGGCCAGGTGATCGCGTTCTTCGTGATGGTCGTGGCCGCGGCCGAAGTGGTTGTCGGCCTGGCGATCCTGACTTCGATCTTCCGCGCTCGCAAGTCGGCGTCGGTTGACGATGCCAACCTGCTGAAGTACTGACCGGATCTGACCGAAGCGGTCAGTGACCAAAGACGTGGAGGACAGGCGGTGACTGGCTCTCTTGCCGGCGCGCTGAACGGATCGGCCAGCCATGCCGCGGCCTTTTCGACGCTGCCGGCCACCGGGGCGCTGCGACCGGCGTGGCTGCTCCTCGCCTTCCCGGCATTCGGTGCCGCCGTGCTGCTCCTCGGCGGCAAGCGCACCAACGCGTGGGGCCACCTGCTCGGCTGCGCGATGTCGCTGGCGTCGTTCGTGTACGGCGTCATCATCTTCGCGACAATGCTCGGCTATCCCGCCAGCCAGCGGAGCCGGGAAGTTCAGGTCTATACCTGGATACCGTCGATCGGCCGGTTCCATGCCAACATCGGGTTGCTGCTGGATCAGTTGTCGATCTGCTTCGTGCTGCTGATCACCGGTGTCGGATCGCTCATCCTCATCTTCGCGGTCGGCTACATGGGCCACGACCCGGAGCGGCGCAGGTTCTTCGGCTACATGAACCTGTTCATCACCGCGATGCTCTTGCTGGTGCTAGCCGACAACTACGTCGCTCTGTACGCCGGGTGGGAGGGGGTCGGCCTCGCCTCCTACCTGCTGATCGGCTTCTGGCAGTTCAAACCCGCGGCCGCGGTGGCGGCGAAGAAGGCGTTCGTCGTGAACCGGGTCGGTGACGCCGGGTTGTTGCTGGCGATCTTTCTGATGTTCGCGACCTTCGGTTCGGTCAGCTTCGCCGGCGTCTTCGGGGCCGCTCACACCGCCAGCAACACCGTCATCACGGCGATCGGGTTGCTGCTGCTGCTCGGCGCGTGCGGCAAGTCCGCGCAGCTACCGCTGCAGTCCTGGCTGCTCGATGCCATGGAGGGCCCGACCCCCGTTTCAGCGCTTATTCACGCGGCCACCATGGTGACTGCAGGGGTTTACCTGATCGTGCGCTCGGCGCCGATCTTCAACCTGTCGGCGAACGCCAGGCTGCTTGTCACGATCGTCGGCGCCGCCACGCTGCTGTTCGGCGCGATCATCGGGTGCGCGAAGGACGACATCAAGAAGGCGCTGGCCGGATCGACGATGAGTCAGATCGGCTACATGATGCTGGCGGCCGGCCTCGGGCCGGCCGGCTACGCGCTGGCCATTGCGCACCTGCTCTCGCACGGCTTCTTCAAGGCTGGGCTCTTCCTCGGCGCCGGCTCGGTCAAGCACGAGATGAACGACGAGGTCGACATGCGCCGGTTCGGCGGCCTCGCGTCCGCCATGAAGATCACGTTCGTGACGTTCACGTTCGGCTATCTGGCGATCATCGGCGTGCCGCCGTTCTCCGGCTTCTTCACCAAGGACCCGATCATCGAGGCCGCGTTCGACAAGGGCGGCACATCGGGCGCCATTCTCGGCACCTGCGCCCTGATAGGCGCCGGGATCACGGCGTTCTACATGACGCGGGTCATGCTCATGACCTTCACCGGCAAGCGCCGCTGGGAGGACGACGCCCACCCGCACGAGGCGCCGCCGGTCATGACCTCGCCGATGGTGATTCTCGCGATCGGATCCCTCGCCGCGGGCGGCCTGCTTATGATCTCCAACCGACTGATCGACTTCCTCAAGCCGGTCACCGGCACGCCGCCACTGGCGCACGGCTTCTTCTCGCCGCTGAGCTGGGCAACCCTAGCGCTGGTCGTGGTGTCGGCGGGTTTGGCCTGGGTGGTTTACGGCCGCCGCGATATCCCGGTGACCGCGCCTAGGGGCAGCGTCGTGACCGTCGCGGCCCGCAAGGACCTGTACGGCGACGCGCTGAACGAGTCGGTGCTGATGCGACCTGGTCAGTGGCTGACCAGGTTGTCGGTCTGGTTCGACAACCGCGGCATCGACGGCATCGTCAATACGATCGCCGCCACCATGGGCGGGAGTTCGGGCCGGCTCAGGAGAGTCCAGACCGGCTTCGTCCGCTCTTACGCCCTGTCCATGCTGATCGGCGCCCTGCTGCTCGTCGGCGCCCTGCTGCTCGTCAGGCTTTAGGGGGTCATTCACCGATGAGCAACTTCCCCTGGCTGACCGTGGCCGGCGCCATTCCGCTGGCCGGCACGCTCGCGGTCTGCCTCACCCCCGGCAGGTCAGCACCCGGCAGTGATGATGACCGGCGCGCACGCGACCTGCTGGTCAAGCGGATCGCGCTGGTGACGACGATCGTCACGCTCGGCGTCACGATCGCGATGGCGGTCGGCTTCAAGACCGGTGGCCCGCGGTTCCAGTTCACCCAGACTTACCAGTGGATCCCGCAGTTCGGCGTACATTACGCGCTCGGCGTCGACGGCATCGCGCTCGTGCTGATCCTGATGACGACCGTGCTGATGCCGGCCGTGATCCTGGCCTCATGGAATGACGCGGAAGGCGCGGCCAGCCCGGCCGGCGAACCGCCGCCCAGGCGCAGCGTGAAGACCTACTTCGCGCTGATGCTGGTGCTCGAGACGATGATGATCGGCGTCTTCGCCGCTACCGACGTCTTCCTGTTCTACGTCTTCTTCGAAGCCATGCTGATCCCGATGTACTTCATGATCGGCAGCTACGGCGTGGGGCAGCGCCAGTACGCCTCCGTGAAGTTCTTGCTGTACAGCCTGCTCGGCGGACTGCTCATGCTGGCCGCCGTGATCGCGCTATACGTCTACTCGACGCAGAGCGCAGCGCTCGGCCACCATGGCTCGTTCCTGTTCACCGACCTGGCAAAGGTGGCGCTGAGCCCGATCGCGCAGAAGTGGCTGTTCCTCGGCTTCTTCGTCGCGTTCGCGATCAAGGCGCCGCTGTGGCCATTCCATACCTGGCTGCCCGACGCGGCCACCGCAGCGCAGCCTGGCGCCGCCGTGCTCCTCGTCGGCGTACTGGACAAGGTCGGCACGTTCGGAATGATCAGATACTGCCTTGACCTGTTCCCGTCTGCCTCGCATTACTTCACGCCGCTGGTCATCACGCTGGCCGTGATCGGGGTGCTCTATGCCGCCATTGTGGCGATAGGTCAGCGCGACCTGAAACGCCTGATCGCCTATACGTCGGTGTCCCACTTCGGGCTGATCACGCTCGGTATCTTCGCTCTGACCAGCCAGGGTCAGGTCGGCGCGACGCTCTACATGGTCAATCACGGGTTCGCCACCGGTGCGCTGTTCCTAATCGCCGGGTTCATGATCGTCCGCCGCGGTTCATCGCAGATCGCCGACTACGGCGGGGTCCAGAAGGTCGCGCCCGTGCTCGCCGGGCTGTTCCTAGTCGCGGGACTGGCCGGCCTGTCGATGCCTGGCCTGTCCACCTTTGTCAGCGAGTTCCTCGTGCTGATCGGCACCTTCACCAGGTACGAGGTCGCCGCCGGGCTGGCCACCGCGAGCATCATCCTCGCCGCGATTTACATCTTGTGGATGTACCAGCGCACCATGACCGGACCGGTTCGCCCTGAGGTGGCCAGCATGCCTGACCTGCGGGCACGCGAGTTGTGGGCGGTCGGGCCGTTGATCGCTTTGATCATCGTGCTCGGCGTGTACCCCAAGCCGGTCATCGACGTCATCAACCCGGCGGTCCACAAGACGCTGGTGCAGGCGCATTCCACCAACCCCGTGCCGCCGCATCCGGCGAAGGCCGCGATCCAGAACGGGAGCAAGCCGTGACCGGGAATCTCGGGTCTCTCGGCGCCCTCGCCGCGACCACCCCCACCATTCCCACCCCGCACTTTGAGTGGAGCCAGCTGTCCCCGATGCTGCTTGTGTTCGGCGCGGCCATCGCTGGCGTCCTGATCGAGGCGTTCGCACCGCGGCCGCTACGCCGCACGCTGCACCTGGCGGTCACGCTCGGCGGCCTCGCAGGCGCGTTCATCCTGACCATCTTCGTCGCCACGAGCAGCCACATTTTCACTAATGGCAGCTCCGGTCACGTCGCGGCCGTCGGCGCGGTCGGCGTCGACCGGCCGACCCTCTTCATCCAGGGCACCATCCTCGTGCTCGCCTTCATTAGCGTGCTTCTGATCGCCGAGTCCTCACACGAGGTGAGCGCGTTCGCGGCGCAGGCGGCAGCCGTGCCGGGCAGCGCAGAGGAGCGCGAGGGCCTGGTCGCGGGCATCAGCCACACCGAGGTGTACCCGCTCACCCTGTTCGCCGTCGGCGGCATGCTCTTGTTCCCGGCCGCGAACGACCTGCTGACCATGTTCGTGGCGCTCGAGGTGCTCTCGCTTCCGCTCTACCTGCTCTGCGCACTGGCCAGGCGGCGCCGGCTGCTCTCGCAGGAAGCGGCGATGAAGTACTTCCTGCTCGGCGCGTTCTCCTCGGCGTTCTTCCTGTTCGGGGTGGCCATGCTGTACGGCTACTCTGACTCGGTCAAGCTGGCCGCGATCGCGACGGCGGCCAGCGGCAACACGCAGAGCTCGGTCCTGCTCTACGCGGGCATCGCCTTGCTTGGCGTCGGCTTGCTGTTCAAGATCGGTGCCGTGCCGTTCCAGGCGTGGAAGCCGGACGTCTATCAGGGCGCGCCGACGCCGGTCACCGCGCTGATGGCGTCCTGCACGCTGGTCAGCGCATTCGGCGCGCTGTTGCGCGTGTTTTACGTGGCTTTCGGCCAGCTGACCTGGGACTGGCGGCCGATGATGTGGGGCGTCGCGATCCTCACCATGCTGGGCGGCTCGATCATCGCGATCACCCAGACCGACGTGAAGCGACTGCTCGCCTACTCCTCGATCGCGCAGGCGGGCTACATCCTCACTGGCGTGGTCGCCGCGACCACCGCCGGCCTGTCGAGCAGCATGTTCTACCTGGCCGCGTACGGCTTCGCCACCGTCGGGGCCTTCGCTGTGGTCACCCTGATCAGGGACGCCAGCGGCGAGGCCGGTCACCTGTCCCGCTGGGCCGGGCTTGGCAAGCGTTCACCGCTGGTGGCAGGGGTGTTCGCGTTCTTCCTGATCGCCTTCGCGGGGATCCCGCTGACCAGCGGGTTCACCGGCAAGTTTGCGGTGTTCCAGGCAGCCATCGCCGGCGGCGCGCTGCCGCTGGTGATCATCGGCGTGATTAGCAGCGCGATCCTGGCGTTCCCCTACGTCCGCGTGATCGTCCTGATGTTCTTCAGCGAGCCCGCGTTCGACGGGCCAGCCGTCGTCAGGCCGAGCGCATACACTTCCGTCGCGGTTGGCATCGGCGTGCTCGCGACCCTTGTCCTTGGCGTGCTGCCGGAGCCGCTGCTTCGGCTCGCGCATGATGCCGCAACCACGCTCTTCGTCCGGTGAAGCGCCAGATTAGACCGCGCCAGGTGCCCGGCGGCACCCGGCGCGGCGTGCGGTGTGCTTATCTTGGTGAATGCCAGGTAACAAGGCGCCTGGCGGAGCGCCAAGCGCGACCGGCTTACTGGTAGGGGGTGCGGTGGTCAGCGTCGTACCGGTGGAGCTGGCGGATGCCGCTCTCGCGGCTGATGTGACCGATGGGCTCGCCCTGGTCGAGGAGAGCCTGAGGAAGGCCGCCAGGGCACAGTACGACCTGCTTGATGAGACCTCGGCGCACCTGATCGTGGCCGGCGGCAAGCGGTTTCGCGCCACGCTGGTCCTGCTGGCCGCCCAGTTTGGCGACCCTAGGGATGAACGAGTCGTCCCGGCCGCCGTCGCCATCGAGCTGACTCACCTGGCCACCTTGTACCACGACGACGTCATGGACGAGGCTGACGTCAGGCGCGGATCACCGAGCGCGAACTCCCGCTGGGACAACTCGGTGGCGATCCTGACCGGTGACTACCTGTTCGCCTGCGCGTCGAAGATCCTCGCGGATCTCGGGCCGCAGGCGGTCAGGATCCAGGCCGAGACCTTCACCAGGCTGGTCGCCGGGCAGATCTCCGAGACCGTGGGCCCTCGGCCCGGTCAGGATCAGCTTGAGCATTACATGGGTGTGATCACCGAGAAGACCGCCTCCTTGATGGCGACGTCTGGCCAGTTCGGTGCGATGTTCTCAGGCGCGCCAGACGAGGTGGCCGCGCGCATCGCACCAGCATGCGCGGCCCTCGGCGTCGCCTTCCAGCTCTCCGACGACATCCTCGACGTGGTCAGCGAGACCGATCAGTCCGGCAAGACACCGGGAACCGACCTACGCGAGGGCGTCAAAACGCTGCCCGTGCTGCACGCGCTGCGCTCGGCCGGTCCAGACGATGCGCGGCTCGTCGAGCTGCTCACCGGCGGCGACCTCACCGATCCCGCCGCACGAGCCGAGACGCTCGAGCTGCTGCGTCCACACCCGGGCATGGAGATGGCGCGAGCTGATCTCCGGCACTGGGCAGACCTGGCCAGGCAGGAGATTCTCGCCCTGCCCGCACGACCGGCCAGGGCCGCGTTCCAGACCATGTGCGACTTCGTCATCGAGCGGACGGGCTAGGCGTCCGCCGCCAGCATCAGGGCCGGACGCCTCCCGCCTCGGGCGCCCCTATCCTGCTACTGCCGAGTACCGCCAATGCCGCGCAGCCTGGCCATTGGTGCCTGGCACTTTGGGCCGTTGTCAGCCGCAGATTGTAGTATCCGCTTAACCCGTCATCGTCGCCCAGCAGCCCGTCTATCATTAAGATGGCGCTCTGATTCCACTGCATCTTACGCATACTGGGCATGTCCGGTCGGGATGCGCCGACCCCCGAGTCCGAGGATGGCATTGATCGGAGAGCACAAGGCTGGGGGCGAGTCGGTGTCCGCCTCGGCGGTGGCCGAGCGGATCGACGACGACACGGTATGGCTCAAGCCGGAGGTCCTGCCGGCCGGAGACGTGTTGCCTGGCCGTCATCATCGGTCGGGTAGCGGGTTCGCGGACGCCGACAGCGCGAGGTACCTGGACAAGGATCTCGGCTACTTGTCGGACGGCTCAGTCGCGCGGTTCAGCGGCGCTGGCCCTGTGCTGGCCAAGTCGACCGGGCGGCGCGGCCGTCTGCGCGCGAGCACCTTCAAAGATGCCCTGAGCCGCCCCGACCAGGCCCTCGTCGTGCTGCTGTCCGGGGGGTGGCTGGGCTGCCTGGCCATTTTCTGGCAGTGGTGGCTAGAGCCGGCCCACCAAGTCAGCGTCGTCGGTCTGGTGGCGAACTCCGCCGTCCTCGCTTATGTCTCTGTCTTCCCAGCGTCGTTTATCATCGCCGTCAACCGGCTGCGGATCGTGAATCCGGACGTCGCGGTTCCGATGCTCCGGGTCGCCTTTGTAGTGACGCACGCGCCGTCCGAGCCCTGGCCAGTGGTGAGGCAGACCCTCAAGGCGATGCTCGCCCAGCGGTACCCGCTGCCTTATGACGTGTGGCTGTGCTCCGAGCAGCCCACGGTTGAGATCACCAATTGGTGCGTCAAGCGTGGCGTGGGGATTTCCACCCGCCAGACGGAACAGGTCTACCAGCGCGGGACTTGGCCGCGCCGCAGGCGATGCAAGGAGGGAAACCTTAGTTACTTCTATGACCGGTGGGGATACCAGTCCTACGACGTCGTCGCGCAACTTGACTGCGATCATGTGCCCGCCCGCAGCTATCTCGCCGAGGTCATCCGGCCGTTCTCCGACCCCGCGATCGGCTACGTAGCGGCGCCAAGCGTCTGTGACGCGAACGCGGGCCTGTCCTGGTCGGCAAGGGGCCGGCTGCACAAGGAGGCCAGCTTCCACGGCCCTTTCCAGCTGGGCCACAGCGCCGGCTTCGCGCCGTTGTGCATCGGCTCGCATTACGCGGTGCGGACCGAGGCGCTGCGCCAGATCGGCGGTATCGGGCCGGACCTCGCCGAGGACTTCTCGACGACCTTCCTCCTCAACGCGGCAGGGTGGCACGGCGCGTTCGCCATTAACGCTGAGGCGCATGGCGACGGGCCGAACACGTTCGCAGCCATGACCGTGCAAGAGTTCCAGTGGTCGCGCAGCCTGAGCACGATCCTGCTGGGGCTGGTGCCGCGGAACCTGCGGCGCCTGCCGTGGGTCCTGCGGTTCCGGTTCCTGTACGCGCTGTCGTATTACTTCCTGCTCGTCAGCACCACTCTGGCTGGCCTGGCACTCGCACCCGTGGCCGCCGTGACCGGGCTGCCGTGGATCAACGTCAACTACTTCGCGTTCCTGGCGCACTGGTGGTCCATTTCAATCTGGCTGATTCTGATCACCGCCTTGCTCAGGCGGCGGGTGCTGTTGCGCCCGCCACGGGCACCACTGGTGAGCTGGGAGAACTGGCTGTACAGCCTGACCAGATGGCCGTTCGTCGCGTTCGGTATCGTGGCCGCGCTCGTCGGAATCTTCCGCAGGCGTCCGGTGTCCTTCAAGGTCACCCCGAAGCACGTGGGCGGTCTCGAGCCGCTGCCGACACGGCTCATCGCTCCCTTCGCTGTGATCAGCGTGCTCTCCTCTTCAGCGGCGCTGGTGGGCGAGCGGTTCAGCGGCGCCGCCGGATACGTCTTCCTGAGCGCGCTCGCTGGCCTGGTCTATGCCGTCGTCTCGATCCTCGTGCCGGTCAGGCATGCCGTGGAGGCCGCGGCGGGCGCCGGGGTCTCGGTCCTGGCCGCGCTGCGCGACACGGCGATGTGGCCGCTCGCGCTCGCGACCTGCGCGGCTGGGCTCGCGGTCACCGCCGCGGAGCTCTATCCGATGTTCGCGATCCGCATGTTCGGCTGGTAGGCACACGGTCGTTGCGTGCCAGTCCGAGAGAGGGGAACAGGATGCCAATACTTGTCACGGGTGGCGCTGGCTTTATCGGCAGCCACACCTGTGCGGAGTTGCTCGACCTCGACCAGGACATCGTCGTGCTCGACGACTTCTCCAACAGCTACCCCGCGGTGCTCTCAGCGCTCGGCCGCCTGACCGGCAAGGTGCCGGCTATCCAACCCGTGGACTTGCGCGACTGGGCGGCCCTTGACCGGGTATTCGCCTCGCACGAGATCAGCGTGGTCATCCACTTCGCGGCGAAGAAGGCGGTCGGGGAGTCGATGACCATTCCGCTCGACTACTTCGACGTAAACGTCGGCGGCACGATCAACCTGCTCCGGGCGATGCGGGCGCACGGCGTGCGCAAGCTTGTGTTCTCCTCGTCCTGCTCGATCTACGGTGACCAGTACGCCAGGCCGATCCGCGAGGACGACCCGCCGGCACCGATCAACCCCTACGCACGCTCCAAGCTCTTTTGCGAGCAGATACTCGAGTCGGCCTGCGCGACCTATGCCGACCTCAGCGTGGTCAGCCTGCGGTACTTCAACCCAGCGGGCGCGCACCCGAGCGGCGTGATCGGCGAGTGCCCGCGGGGGGTGCCGAGCAACGTCGTGCCCTACATGGTGGGCGTAGCCGCTGGCCAGTTCGAGAAACTGCAGGTCTTCGGCGGCGACTACCGCACCCCGGACGGCACCGCAATCCGCGATTACATTCACGTAATGGACGTCGCGCAGGCGCACCGGCTCGCGGTTGAGCACCTGGACGACGAGCCGGGAATCCGTGCGCTGAACCTCGGCACCGGGACCGGCGCCTCGGTGCTCGAGCTGATCGATATCTTCGAGCAGACTTGCGGCGTCCGGGTGCCGTACACGATCACCGGCCGACGTCCGGGCGACGTGACAAGCCTGGTCGCTGACGCCAATCGAATCGCAGTGGGCTGGGGCTGGCGGCCCGCCCGGGACCTGGCCGCCATCTTCGCCGACGCGTGGCGCTTCCACCAACGCAACAGGGACGGCTTCGTCGGCCTGCCCGGCCCGGCGTAGCTGCTCGGTGAACATCACAGTCATCGGCACCGGGTATCTCGGCGCCGTACACGCCGCCTGCATGGCCAAGCTCGGCCACGAGGTGCTCGGGGTTGACAGCCAGCCCGAGCGGATCGCCAGGCTGGCCAAGGGTGAGCCACCATTCTTTGAGCCCGGCATGGCCGAGCTGCTGGCAGGCGGGATCGCGTCGGGTCGGCTGTCGTTCGGCGGCTCACTGGCCGAGGCCGCGGATTTCGGCGACGTCCACTTCCTTTGCGTTGGGACGCCGCAGCTTCCTGGCTCGCTCGCCGCGGACACGCGACACGTGGAAGCCGTGATCGAGGGACTTGCGCCGCACCTGCGGCGACCCGCCCTGGTGGTCGGCAAGTCCACGGTGCCGGTGGGCACCGCTGCCCGGCTGGCACGCGTGCTCGTTGGCCTTGCCCCGGCCGGGGCTGACGCTGAGCTGGCCTGGAATCCGGAATTCCTGCGGGAGGGCTTCGCGATACAAGACACCCTGGCCCCCGACCGGATCGTTGGCGGGGTCACCTCTGCCAGAGCCGATGCGACGCTTCGCGAACTCTACGCGCCGCTGCTCTCGGCGGGAACGCCGTACATCCGCACTGATCTGGGTACAGCCGAGCTGGCCAAGGTGTCCGCTAATGCCTTCCTAGCCACCAAGATCTCGTTCATCAACGCGATGGCTGACTTGTGCGATGCGGCCGGAGCGGACGTCGTCACGCTCGCCGAGATACTCGGCCACGACGACAGGATCGGGCGGCGGTTCCTGTCGGCGGGCCTCGGATTTGGTGGCGGCTGCCTGCCGAAGGACCTGCGGGCCCTGGTGGCGCGCGGGGAAGAGCTGGGCGTCGCAGATTCGCTGCGGTTCCTGCACGAGGTCGACGTGATCAATACGGCGCGGCGGGCGCGCGTCGTCGAGCTCGCCAGCACACTCGCTGGCGGCTCGCTCGACTCTGTGCACGTGGCCGTCCTTGGTGCCGCGTTCAAGCCCAAAACCGACGACGTTCGCGAGTCGCCTGCCCTCGCGGTCGCGACCGCAGTGCACGCGGCGGGCGCTCGGGTCCGGGTGCACGACCCGCAGGCGGCCGACAACGCAAAGAAGGCTGCGCCAGCCCTCGAGCACGTGCACGACGTTGAGAAGGCCTGTGAGGACGCCGACATCGTGCTGCACCTGACCGAGTGGCTGGAATACCGCCAGATCGATCCGATGGCGCTGCGCGCCGTTGTGCGGCGGCCGGTGCTCGTCGACGCGCGCAACGCGCTGCCGCACGAACGCTGGCGGGCTGCGGGCTGGACGGTGCGGTGCCTGGGAACGGATTCGCCCGGACCTAGGCATCAGGCGATGCCTAGGTCCGCACAGGCACAGGAGGAGACATGAAGGTTCTGGTCACCGGCGGCGCCGGGTTTCTCGGCTCGCACCTGTGCGACACGCTGATCGCCAGGGGCGATGAGGTCGTCTGCGTCGACAACCTATCGACGGGACGAGCCGAAAACGTCGCGCATCTGTCCGGGCGGGCCGGGTTCAGCCTCCTGCGCGCGGACGTGACCGTCGGCCTTGAAGCAACGGGACCGTTCGGCGCAGTCGCGCACCTGGCCAGCCCAGCGTCGCCGCCTGCCTACCTCCGCCGCCCGCTCGAGACCCTTGCCGCTGGCAGCAAGGGAACAGAGAACGTCTTGCGGATCGCCGAGCGCGACGGCGCGCGCTTCCTACTCGCGTCGACCAGCGAGGTGTACGGGGACCCGCAGGTTCACCCTCAGCCTGAGGACTACTGGGGAAACGTGAACCCGGTAGGCCCGCGCAGCGTCTATGACGAGGCGAAGCGATTTGCCGAGGCGCTCACCACGGCCTATCGGACCGCCAGAGGCGTAAATACCGGCATAGTCAGGATCTTCAACACCTACGGGCCCAGGATGAGCGCGTCCGACGGGCGGATCGTGACTAACTTCATCTGCCAGGCGCTGACCGGTCGCCCGCTGACCGTCTACGGCGACGGCCGCCAGACCCGCAGCTTCTGCTATGTTGACGACCTGGTCGCCGGGCTCGTCGCGATGATCGACTCGGCGGAGCATGGTCCGGTCAACCTGGGCAACCCTGAGGAGTTCGAGGTCGTGGAGTTCGCCAGGCTCGTGCTGGAGATTACTGGCTCGTCGGCGCCGATCGAGTACCGGCCGCTCCCGGTCGACGACCCAACCAGGCGGTGCCCAGTGATCGAGCGTGCCGCGAAGCGGATTGGCTGGAAGCCGGGAACGCCGGTCGAGGTCGGCGTGCGCAAGACGGCGGAGTGGTTCTCCGCCCGGCAGGACGAGCTCGGCAGCCTCATCAGCGGGCAGGAGCTCGTTGATCCCTGAGGTTTGATCGCTAACGCCCTACTGCGCTCCCACGTTCGGGGCGCGCACCAGATAGGCGCGCCCGGCGAAGTTGGTCGTGCCAGTCCGGATGCCAAACCGCAGCTTCAGGTTCAGACCAGCCTGAATTAGCTTCGAGGCCGGCCTGAGCACGAAACCCGCGCCGTCGGGCGCGCCGGAGAGCGGGCCAAGGAACAGGGGCGGGGCTACCGTGCCGGTAGCGTGTCCGGCCACCCGCTCCTCGTCAACCGCAGCGCGCCAGGTGGCCAGCGAGAAGTATTCATTCGCCGGCCCCCACTGGATCACCCAGGTACCTGCCGTCGCGCGATAGTCGTTGCCGACGAACAGAACCTGGCGTGTCGTCTTCGCCTGAACCGTCTCCACGACCGGCCCGGCGGAGGAGATCAGGATGTTATTCAGCACCCGGACGTTGCTTTGGATCCCGGTCGCCTTAAAGGCGGGCTGCTTGTTGCCCGAGCCGGTCATGATAACGGTGTTCTGGTAGTAGGTCGCGTTGCTGATCCGGCCGCCAGCGGCCATGCCGCCCATGACGTGGCGGCTTTCCCTGGCATCGCCGTAGCTGATGTTGAACCGCACGACGTTGCCCGTCTGACCGATGGGATCGCTCGGCCTGTTGTAGAGCAGGAGCCCGACGCCGTGATTCCCGTAGGACATGTCGTACTCCAGTACCGAATTCGACGTGTCCTTGTCGAGGCCGAAACCGCCGCCGTCGTGCACGTTGCTCGACTTGTTGCGGAACGACACGTCGTGCGTCATGGCCACCCTGGTCGAGTCGTACGCCCACATGCCGATCGGGCCCTCGCTCGTGGTGCCGCCAGAGCCGCCGTTGCCGAAGGCCTGCGAGTTGGTGACCGTCGCGCCCCGGACGCTGCCGAGCTCAATGCCGCTTCCAGTGTTGTGAACGGTGTTTTGGGGGTCGCCAGGGTTCCGGAATGCCCGTACCCGGGAGATGTAGATGTCCTGGTGAGCGTAGCCGCGCGCGCCGAGGGTGTAATCGGGCCCGTAGCTCACCAGGCCTGCGTCGAGGTTGCCGTGCACTGACGAGGAGGTTATCCGTACGTTGCGAAACCCGGCACCATCGTGGATGGCGCCGATCTCGATGCCGAAGCCGAATCGGCTGACGTTGACCCGGCTGATGAAGATGTTGCCGAGGCGTCCCTTGGTGCGGTCGCTGAACAGTTGGATGCCCGCGTACTTCGGCTTGAAGGCGCTCTGTCCCGTGATGAGCAGGTTTCGAATCGTGACGCCGGCGGTGTCGAAGATCATGATGCCGTTCGCGCGCGACGTGATGGTAGCCCGCCCCTTGCCGTAGGAGCTGATCTGCACCGGCGTTCTGACGTTACCCGCATCGGCCGAGTTCAGAGTCAACTGCCCCGCGTAGTTGTGCCGACCGAGCAGCAGCAGGCGGTCGCCCGGCTTGAGCACCGCACGGCTGGCCCTGGCCAGCGTTCGCCAGGCTGTGGCGGGCGAGGTACCCAGCGCGGTATCACTTCCGCCGGGCCGGATGTAGTAGGTGGTCGGGCTGGACAAGGAGCCGAACAAGGAGAAGGACGAGTGCGACGAGATCTCCTTCCCGATGCGTGGCTGGAGCAGAGTCCATCCGGCGACGATGGCGGCCGCCACCCCTACAATCGCGCCAGCGCGCAGGAAGCGCATGATGGGCAATCTACCCAGCAATGAGGCGTCATGCTGGCAAGACTGGCGTTAAGCGGGCACCAAGGGTGCCGTGGCAGCGCGGCCATGTCAGTGTCTCGTGACGGCCGGGAATCCCTGGCAGGCCCGGACGCTTGTAAGGCGTAGAGGCTTGCGGTCACGACGTCCGCACGGGGAGGCAGGTCATGGGAATCTTCGGTACGCAAAAGACGCGCATGATCAGCGCGGAGGATGCACTGCCCGGCCGGGCCGAGGCGATGGCTGTTCCCGCCGCGCACGAAGTGCTTGGCACGGCGCTGCGGCCGCCGTATCCCGAAGGCAGCGAGATCGCCGAATTCGCACTGGGCTGCTTCTGGGGCGAGGAGAAGACGTTCTGGAAGACAAAGGGGGTTATCTCCACCGCGGTCGGTTACGAGGGCGGATACACCCCGAACCCGACCTATGAGGAGGTCTGCAGCGGCCGAACCGGGCACGCGGAAGCGGTGCGAGTCGTGTTCGACCCGAAGGTGGTCTCCTATTCTGACCTGCTCAAGGTGTTCTGGGAGTCGCACGACCCCACCCAGGGCATGCGGCAGGGCAACGACATCGGCAGCCAGTACCGTTCTGCCATCTTCTGGCGTTCGCCAGAGCAGAAAGCAGCGGCCGAAGCGTCGCTGGCCGCCTACCAGCGCCAGCTCACGCAGGCAGGCTACGGGACGATCACCACGGAGATCGTGAAGGCCCCTGAGTTCTACTTCGCAGAGGGCTACCACCAGCAGTATCTGGCGGATACCAAGAATCCGTACGGCTACTGCCCCGATCACGGGACAGGCGTCAGCTGCCCGATCGGTCTCGGCGTAAGCGCCGGAACAGGCGTCCAGGCCGGATCCGCCGACAGCTAAGGGCTGCATTGCTAGCGGGCCTCGGTGCGCGCCTTCATGGCGTAGTCACCGGGGCCATTTTGCTTGAGCGGGCCGGCGAGCGGGCGCATATCCTTTCCAGTGGCGGTTGTCCTTTGCCCTCATTCATGCGGGATTGCGGGCGGCAAGGGCCGACTTGC
Organism: Streptosporangiaceae bacterium; assembly: GCA_036258115.1. Taxonomy (GTDB): domain Bacteria; phylum Actinomycetota; class Actinomycetes; order Streptosporangiales; family Streptosporangiaceae; genus Chersky-822. The sequence goes on along the minus strand of DATAEH010000252.1, from coordinate 32,042 downwards.
TACCGCGTAAGGGGGGTAAACCCGCGTGAGCGAGCAGCGCACTCGTCCGCGGCGCTCGGCTGACTTCGTCGCCGACCATCTCAGGCGGCAGATCACGCTGGGGATCGTTCCTGCCGGGTCTGCCCTGCCAACCGAGCGGCATATGGCTGAGACGTTCCGGGTAGCGAGGTCGACGGTGCGCGCCGCCACCAATGTGCTGCTGGCAGAGCAGCTGATCGAGAAGCGCCTCGGCAGGCTCGGCGGCGCGTTCGTGCTTGAGCTGCGAAACGACGGACCAAGGTTCGCGGCCCTCATCGACAGGCTGAAGGAGTCCAGGGCGGCGGTTGAGGACATGCTGGTCTACCGCCGGATCGTCGAGCCTGCCATCGCCGAAGAGGCAGCCCGGTCACGGACCGATATGGACCTGGCCCTGCTTGACAAGGCGCTAGCCAGGCTGGCCGCGGCCGAGACCGAGGACGACGAGATGAAGCTCGACACCACGTTGCACATGCATGTTGCCCTGGCGAGCCGTAACCGTTTCCTGATCGACTCTGACGAGCGAGTCAGGATGACCCTCAACGACGCGCTGCGGCTGCTGCCGAGCTCAGACCTGTGGCGGGACCGCATGGGCGCCGAGCACTCGGCGATCGTCGCTGCCATCCGGCTGGGGAATGCGCCCGCCGCGCGGCGAGCCGCGCTGCGCCATATTGACCACACGGAGCAGGGGATCACGTCGCTGCTCGCGACCTTGTGAAGCGTCACGGTGAAGCGATCACGTCATCGGTCCCATCGCACCGATCGTCTCGGCGGCATAGAGGTGGAAGCGAGCGGCATAGACGAGATCATCGACGTGGATGCGCTCGTCCTTGCTGTGCACCGTGTCCCTGATGATGTCGATCGGGGTGTGGCGGATCGGGAAGAAGCCGTATGCGACGGTGCCAAAGCTGTTGCGCATGAAGTGCGAGTCGCAGAAACCGGTCGAGATCTTGGGCAGCAACTGTGCCCCAGGGTCGTGCCGGGCCAGGAAGTCCTGGCATACCTGGTAGAGGGGCGTGTCGATGGGCGACACTGTTCCACCGGTCGGTGGCTCAGGGAAATCGATCTCATAGGGGATGTCGTCGCCCAGGGCGGCACGGAACTCGGCCGTGAGGCCGTCCGCGTCGGTTCCCGGTAGCACGCGGCAATCGCACTCGACGCTTGCGCGGGACGGCATGACGTTGCGAGCGCTCGAACCGTACAGGCGCGTCGGGGCGATCGTTGTCGACAGGAGCGGAGGCAGTCCGGATGCGAAACTCGGATGGAGCCTGATGGCTCGTTCGAGCGCGCTGGCGAGGTCATCGTCGACGCTCCCCAGCAGTTCCTCCAGCATGCGGCCCGTGTCGGGCAGGACTCTCCTGACCGGCTTGTACGCGTCGAGCCTCTCGATCAGCCGGCCGAGGCGCGGGACGGCGTTCTCGCCTCTGCCTGGTGCCGACGCGTGGCCGGCCTCCCCGAGCGCGGTCACGATGGCGGGCAGCGTGGCCTTCTCGCCGACCGTCATGGTCACCGCGATCCGGCCATCCGCGAGCTCGAGGCGGTCGCCGCCCCCCTCGTCGATCGAGAAGTCGCAGGCAATGTCGGGGCGTTCGCCGACGAGCCACGTGAGCCCGACCGCCTCGGTTCCGTCCTCCTCGTCGGCTTGGGCGATGAACACGAGATCGCCCCTTGGCTTGAACCCAGAGCGGGCGAGAATCGCCATCGTGACGGCGCGCACCGCCGTCTCATCCTTCATGTCGAGCGCTCCGCGGCCCCACAGGTAGCCGTCATCGTCGAGATGACCGGAGAACGGGGGATGCCTCCAGTCCCTGGCGTCGGCGGGAACCACGTCGGTGTGGCCAAGCAGCGCAAGCGACGGACCCTGGCCGCTGCCGGGGATGCGAGCCACGAGGTTGGCCCGCTGGGGCGCCTTGGCCACCAGCTCGCATTCGACGCCTGCCGACTCCAGGTAGTCCTTGAGCAACAGGGCGGCCGGAGTCTCGCCGCCTGGCGGATTCGACGTGTCTACCCGCAGCAGCGCGCTGAGCAGGGCAGTCGTTTCCTCCCGCAGGGTGGCATCGCTGGGTTGTTGCACGCGCAAACTCCTCGCGAGCGGTTACGAACCGGTCACCAGGTCACCTGGCGCGAACGTATCAAGCAGTACATTGAACGCGGCCATGGCGCCGTTGGTGCCGACGCTGAAAGTGGCCGACCTCCCGTCTAGCGCCGCGACCGACAGGCTCCCAGCGACTTCGGCTCCACCGGAGCTGAGGACCAGCGCGGTGTCGCCCGAGATGCCGAAGGCGATGGTGTCCGGGTGGGCCATCGTCAGCCCGTACAGCGCCCCCCAGCGATAGTCCTGGGTAAGCCGCGGCTCGAAGGACGTGCCCGGAACGATGCCGAGCCCTGGCTTCACCGTCGCGTAGTCTGCGCGGAACGCGGCGATGGCCTGATCGGCCAGGTCTTTCTCGCCGGGCTCTGGGTTGGCCAGGTACCAGCTGCCCATTGCCGCCGTCATGGCACCGTCCGTCATGACCACCGGCGCCTGTGCCACAGCATCGCGGACGAAAGACCCGAATGCGGCGTCGCCGAGCGGGCCGGCCAGCCGCGACTGGTCGCCGCCGACGAACATGACCCCGGCGGCCCCGTCCAGGGCCGCGGGGTCGAACCCCTCCTTGCCGTATATGAGCGTCTTGACGTCGCCATTCCACCCGGCGGCAGCGACGGCGGCACCGTACGTCGCCGCGGCGTTATTGGCGTCCCCGATCGACGGATAGCCGCCCATGACGAGAACCACCTTGCTCAGGCTGGTCGCCTCGGCACGCGCCACGAACTGGCCCATGACCGGCCCGCCAGGATCGCCGGAGACGTCGCCACCGAGAATGAGGGTCCCCCGGCCAGGCGCCGCCAGCAGGCCATGTACCCACGGGCTGGGCGCAGTGAATCGCATCGGGCGCCCTCCGGTATACCCGGTGCGCTTCGAAACGTCGAAGGCGTAATCACCGGAGGGGATCAGGTCGGTCACCACGTTGCGCGCCGATAGCGTGGCTGGAGTTCCCTCCCAGCTATGTGTCGCATGTGCTGTCTCGAAGTCGATGATGGCGGCGGATGAGGCGCCGAAGACCCCGGAGAGGCTGGCGTCATTGGTGAGCAGCGCTCCCGTTGCATAGTCAACGCCGATTCCGAGCTTGCTCATTCCGCCGAAGTGGTCATCGGACTGGGCGACGGCGTTGACCAGCCTGCCGAACCGCCCTTCCTCATAGAAATGCTGATCAAGGATGGTGTTCGCCGATCCGAAGGACAAGCCGCGCTCGGAGTCACCGTCGTCGCCCCACCAGATCTCGATCGCTCCCTGCTGCAGTTCGGTGGCGGCGGATCCCTGGTCCGTGAATCCCCAGATCATGTTGCTCGACTCGACCGCGTCCCCGGCGCTCGTCCCGCCGAAGACAACGCCGCGCTGGTACGCATCGGCCATCGCCGACTCGACCGGCGTATCGGCGAGGACGGTCATCGCGATCGTCTGGTCACCGCCGAGTATGAAAATGCCGCTGGTGCTCGCATCCTCGATGGCAGCGGCGTAATCGCTGTTGAACGCGTCCGGCCGGGTAAAGATGTTCAGCAGCCGGGCAGTGCAGGTGGTAAAGCCCTGCGGCAGCACGGCCTGGCAGGCGTCTTGCAGCTCTGCTGTCCGCCGCTGTGCGAGCTGAATGTTCTGCTGCAGTCCGGGTGCCGTTCCGTAGGCAGAGGGGATCACGAGAATGCTCACCGTACTGCCAGTGGCGTGAGCGGCAGCGGCGCGGGCGAATCCCGCAAGCGAGTCGCTCGTGTAGCCGCCGCCGATCGGCGCGAGGGTGGTGACGGTGCCAGGCGCAGTCGACACAGCGCCGTCGGTGGCAGGAGCTGCGACTGCTGGCCCCGCCACGGCTGACTCTGCCACGGCCGGGCCAGCCACCGCGAGCCCGGCGGCTAACAGCGGCAGCATGCGGCGCACTGCGGCGCTCCCTAAGAGTGCCCTTTTCTGGTCGGACATTGGCGTCCTTTCTGCATCGCAGAGGTATCGGGGGTTCCGGCCGGAAGCGCGGTCGCCGGTCAGCCGGTCTTGTGGACGTTGATCATGGACTGGATGACGCCGAAGATCCCGCTTCCCGGAAGGTTGTAGAAGTCGGTCCACTTCGTGCTGTAGGCGTCGATCACATCCGGGTAGTCCATGACGATGTACGGACGGTCGTTAAAGAGCATCTGCTGCATCTGGTAGATGATCTGCAGTCGCTTCTGCGGATCGACCGCCGTTCCCTGCTGCTCGTAGAGCGAGTCGTACTGCTTGTTGCAGTAGGCGCTGTCGCTGTTGCTGCCGTACTGGTTACAGAGAAGGACCGACATGATGTAGTCAGGGTCAGTGTTGGGCAGCCAGTCCCACATCGAAAGATCGAAGTTCAGGTACTTGTTGTCCGGAGCGAGGATTGCCTCGAACGCTCCGTTCGGGTCAAGAACCTTTTCGGTCAGGCCGATTCCGATCTTCTTGAAGTCCCCCTGGATGATGCGGAAGGTTGGCGTCAGCACCGAGGCCCGGTTGCTGGGCACGATCACCTGGTACTGCATCGGGTGGCCCTGGGCAACGCGGACGCCATTGGAGCCCTTCTTGTATCCGAGCCCATCGAGAATCGAGTTAGCCTTCGCGAGGTTGAAGGGCAGCGCCTTGATGTTGGGATCGTGCCACTTGCCGGTCGCCGGGGGCACCACCGTCGTCCCGATCTGACCGTAGCCGAGCAAGGCAACGTTAATGATGCGCTGGCGGTCGATCGCGTATTCGAGTGCCATGCGTACCTGCAGGTTCAGCAGCTCACGATGCTGGGGCTTCTTCGGATTCGAGTTGATGATGAAGTCGTAGAAGAAGTTTCCAGGGGTGATGCTGACTTTGTCCCCCGCGTGCTGGAGGTCTTTCACGGCGGTGAAGGGGACATCGGTGATCGCGTCAAGTTGCCCGTGCTTGAACGCGGTCAGCATGGCATCGGTGTCGGAGAAGATCTGGATTCCGAAGCCATCGATCTTCGGCTTCTTGCCGTACCAATGCGGATTCCGCGACAGGATGGCGTATTGGTCTTTCGCGTACTTGGTCAGCATAAAGGGCCCGCCGCTTACCAGCGGCTTCCCGTTCTGCGGCGTGTTGGCGTACGTCTTCAGGCCATTTCCCTTACCGGTGGCAAGCTTGCCCCACTGCTGCTGCGCGGGCAGGATCGGGATCTGAATCAGCTGCGAGAGGACGTTGCTGACGGGGGCGGAGTAGTGCAGGACGAGCGTGTTCGCGTCGGGAGTTGACACGGTCTTCAGGTGAGCAACCTGATTGGTAAATATCGATGTCGGTCCGCTCTGGTACTTCAGGATGGTGTTGAGCATCCAGGCCGCGTCCTTGGCGTTCAGCGGAGAACCGTCCGACCACTTCGCGTTGGGCACCGTGTGGAACGTCCAGGTCAGCCCGTCGCTAGATTGCGACCATTTGGTGGCGAACTGCCCGATGAAGTTGTGATTGCTGTCGTAGTTCACCAGGTACGGGTAGGTGTTCGTGTAAACCCATGTTGAGGTGGCCTGGAAAGAGACGAACGGGTTCAGTGAGTCGATGGTGCTGTCGGTGCCAGTCCGCAGGATTCCGCCGCCGGACGAGCCCCCGGAACTGCCCGAGCCGCACCCGGCCACGAGCATTATCAGCGGCACCGCCATTGGGATCGCAAGCAGCCGGAGTTTCCGTGTCATTTTTGTCCTCCTCGCGGGCGGTTCCATGATCGAATTTTCTGGTCAGACGAGAACGCAGGCGGCCTGGTGGCTGGGTGCACTTCCGCCCTTTATCGGTTGCAGCTCGGGATCGATGGTCTTGCAGCGCTCCTCGGCAACCGGGCAACGTGGCTGGAACCGGCATCCGGCAGGTATCGCTACCGGATCGGGAGGTTCCCCGGTCAGCGGCTCTGCCGATCGGTGGTCACGGGGATCGCGCGCCGGGACAGCTGCCACTAGGGCCTTTGTGTACGGATGCTGCGGGTCGCGGACGACCGCGTGAGCGGGGCCTTCCTCGACGATCCGGCCCAGGTACATGACGGCGATGCGATCAGCAAAGTGGGCGGCCGTCGAAAGGTCATGGGTGATCATGAGGATCGCGAGCTCTCCGTTGCGACGCAGGTTGCCCAGGAGCGAGAGGACGCCCGCTCGCACGGATACATCGAGCATGGACACCGGCTCGTCGGCCACCAGGAGCTCGGGATCCAGGACGATGCTTGCCGCTATGGCCACCCGCTGGCGCTGGCCGCCGGACAGCTCATGCGGGAATCGGTGCAGGTACTGCTCCGGCGGGTTGAGCCCGGCTCGTGCGAGAGCATCGAGCGCGCGGCGGGAACGTGCGCCCTTCGATCCGTCAATGCCGTGAATGACCAGCGGCTCCTCGACCGCGGCTCCGACCCGGAAGCGCGGGTCGAGAGACTCGTATGGGTCCTGGTAGATCATCTGCATCCGGCGCCGTAGCGGGCGCAGCCGGCTGTTCGGTAGTCCCGTGATGTCCTGTCCCTTAAACCTGATCGCACCCGCGGTCGGCTCGACCATCCGCAAAATGGCCTGCGCCGTTGTCGTCTTGCCGCAACCGGACTCGCCGACTAGCGCCACCATTTCGCCCTTGCGCAGCGTGAGTGAGATTCCGTCGACTGCCCGGACGGCCCTTCGCGGCTCGCGGCGCAGCAACCCGCCGACTGAGCGCTTGATCGGATAGGTCGCAGCGAGATCGACGATCTCCAGCAAAGGGGACTCGTCCGTGCTGACCTCGACAGGCTGTCGATCGCGCGGCATCATGCTGACGGCATTCATGTCGACTCCCCTTGGGCGGGAGCTGCGGTTTGCACCGGAAGATCGTTCAGATGGCAGGCTGCGCTGCGGAAGGTGCCGACCGGACGCAGCGCCGGGCGTTGCCGCTCGCACATGTCGAAAGCCCGGTCGCACCGGCTCAGGAAAGGGCAGCCTTTAATCGGGCGGTCCAGGCGGGGCGGCTCGCCCGGGATCGAGATGACCTCTTCGTCACCGAACAGATCGGGTGTCGCCGCGAACAGCAACCGCGTGTAGGGATGACAGGGACCGTGGTACAGATCATCGACCGGAGCGTTTTCGACAACCTCTCCCGCGTACATCACCGCGGCCCGATCGCACACCTGGGCGACGACGGGAAGGTCGTGGGTGACAAGCAGGAGCGCGAGCCCAAGATCGCTCGAGAGCCGGACAAGCAACTCGAGGATCTGCGCCTGGACGATAACGTCCAGCGCGGTGGTCGGCTCATCCGCCAGGAGGACTTTCGGCTTGCACGCCAGCGCCATGGCGATCGAAGCCCGCTGCCGCATGCCCCCTGAGAACTCGTGCGGGAAGCGCTTGAGGTACGAGCCTGGAATGCCGACAAGCTCGAGCAGCTCCTTCGCGAGGACCGCGGCCTCTTTGCCTGACGCGATGCCGTGGAGTTCCATCGGCTCGCGGATCTGTGCGCCAACCGTCTTGACCGGATTAAGAGCGTTCATGGCACCCTGGAACACCAGCGCAATGTCCCGCCAGCGGTGCGGCCGCACCGACTCCTCGCCGCGGGCAAGGAGATCACGACCGTCGAGCAAGACGCTGCCGGCGACCGATGCGGTGGGGGGCAGCAAGCCCATGATCGCCAGAACCGTGGTGGTCTTGCCGCAGCCGGATTCCCCGACCAGTCCCACGCGCTGGCCTGCCCCGACCGTGAGGTCGACTCCCTGGACGGCGTGCAACTCCTCGTCGTTGCCGAGATCGAACCACACGTTGAGGTCCCGTACCTCGAGTCGGCTCATCATGCGGCGTCCCTTTGCGCAGGCACGCTCATACGCTTTCCTCCCCCCGGCCCACGAGCGGGCGCAGGCGGAATCCGCGTGGAGCCAGGTGCGCCACCTTCAGCCTGGGGTTCAGCGCGTCCTCCATGGCCTGGCCGAGCAGGTAGCAACCGATCGTCAGGGCGGCGACGCAGAGGCCAGGGGGTACCAGCGCCCACCAGGCGCCCGCGCTGATCGCCGAGCGTTCGAATGCGTGCGAGATGAGCTGGCCCCAGGTCACTGATGACGGGTCGCCTAGCCCGAGGAAAGACAGCGCGGTCTCATCGAAGATCGCGACGGCCACGGTCAGGACCGTGTTGGCGATCAGAAGCGGGGCCACCTGCGGCAGGATGTGCTGGAAGATCAGCCGGGAGTGAGTTGCGCCCAGCGATCTGACCCGCTTGACGTACACGCGCTCGCGCACGGTTTTCACCTGGGCTCTAATGATCCGGGCCGTGCCGGTCCACAAGATGACGCCGATGACCAGGATGATGTTGAAGAGGCTCGAGCCGAACAACGCCGCCAGGACGATCATGAGCGGGATGTCGGGGATCACGAGGAAGTAGTCCGTGATCCGCATGAGCACGGTATCGGTGGCCCCGCCGAAGTATCCGGCAGAGAGGCCAATGCCCCCGCCGATGATCATCGAGACGCAGGTCGCCGCTGCGCCCACGATGAGGGACACTTTGGTTCCCTCGATCAGCAGGCTCAGCATGTCGTAGCCGGAGTCGTCGAGCCCGAGTGGATGCGCCAACGACGGATGCCCGAAGACCTTTCCAACCTGATCGGCGATGGAATACGGCTCGATCCACTTGGCAAGAAGCGCGATCAGGATGAAGAAGAGCAAGATTGCCCCGCCCGCGACGGCAGACGGGCGCTGTCTGAGTACTCGGATAACCCCGGCGAACCGCACGACCTTCGGCGGCGGCGCAACAAGGGCAGGATCCTGGAGGACTTCGCTCATTCGGTCACCCTCGGGTCGAGCTTGAAATAGACGAGATCGGCCAGCAGGTTGAAGAGCACAACCGAAATCGTCAGCACGAGGAAAACCCCTTGCAGCATCGGATAGTCGCGTTGAACGACCGCCTGATAAGCGGCCTGGCCGATGCCTGGCCAGGAGAAGACGACTTCGACCAGGATGAAGCCGCCCACCACGGAGCCGAGGGATAGGGCGATCAAGGTGACCATGGGCAGCATGGCGTTGCGCAGCGCATGCTTGCGCACGATTGCCCATGCGGATAGTCCCTTGGCGCGCGCGGTCAGCACGTAATCTTCGCCCAGGGTTTCCAGCATTGACGAGCGCACGATCAACGCGTAACTGCCGTACAGCGTGAGTGCCACCGTGGCCGAGGGCAGGATCATGTGCCTGAGAATGTCGGTGACCTTCTGGAGCATGGTGGGGTCCACGAGGAATGGGTCGCTCATCCCGGAGACCGGCAGCACGCTGGCGAAGAGCACAACCAGCATGAGGCCAAGCCACTGCGTGGGGAACGAATAGAACAGCAGGGCCAGCCCGGTCGGGCCGTAGTCTCCGGTTCTGCCGCGTCGCCAAGCGGCGATGACCCCGGATCCGACCCCCAGCAGAATCGACAGCACCGTGCCCAGGGTGAGCATCGGGATCGTATTGGCGAGATCGGTCCTGATCTCAGATGTGACAGGTTGCTGGTTCGCCCAGGAGATTCCCAAATTGCCCTTCCCGAGCTCCTTCAGGTAGATCAGGTACTGCTCCCATTTGGGCTTGTCGAGTCCGAACTCATGGGTCAGCGCGGCCTGCAGCTGCTTTGATGAGTGCGGCACGTGAGCAATGTTCGTGATCGCGTTACCCGGCAGGACACGGAAAAGGAAGAAGTTCAGCGTTATCGCGACGAAGATCGTGACTATGGCGAAGGCGGTCCGCTTCAGCAGGTAGTCGCTGCGCCGCATCCCTGCTGGACCTCCCGCCTGGCGACCGCTGCTGCTACTTTCTGGTTAGCGACTGGTCGAGCCGCGAGGGCCGACGCTCACCTGGGTGAAGGGCCGACCAGATTCCTGACGCTCCTCCATGCCAGCCAAGTGCTGTCGCTTGAAAAGGCCTCCCGTTGCTGCCATCTCCGCCGTGCCACGGGCCTGCTTTGGGCACCCGACCTTCCCGACGAATGGGCCGCTGATAGGCCCAAACGGTATTACCCAGGCCGGAATGCCGTCAAGGTACCCGGCTGTCTTCCTGGCGACCTCGGAGCTGGCCGTGAGCCGGTCCTCTCCCGGAGAGATCCAGCAGCCCTGAGTGCGATAGAGGTAGTTCCATGACCGATGCGATCTACTCACGGGATACACCGGGTCCTGCCACGAGCGAGAGCGGGCACCAACTCGCTGCGATCGTTTCTGGGTCTCCGCGCCCGAGACGAGGCACTCGCGGAACCTGTCCGGGCGGCCGCAGACCGGGATCGTGATCTTCGACTCGCGCGCGCCGATCGGAGCAGGGCAGGCGGTGTACCTGGAGGCTGTGGCCAGCGAGGTCACAGGCGATGACGCTGCGCGCGGCATCGAGGTGTTCTCGGCCCGCTCCCAGGCGCAAGGCGGCAACGCCTGGTCGCTCGCCGACATTCAGGCACCCGCCCGTCTTCGCCTGTACCGGGCCATTGCGTCGGAGGTCTTCGTGCTCGACGGCCGCGACCAGCGGATCGCCGTGACAATGATGAAATGATCGGCCCGGGATTCGGGAATAGAGGCGGGCACACAGCTTTATCAGCCGCCGCTAGCCCGGGCCGCGGCGATTAGCGACAGCATCTCGGCGTGCAGCGACTCGTTCGCGGTCGCGAGGATCGCGTCGGACCCGAGCTGCCATCGGTCGCCGGCGATGTTGGACACGGTTCCGACGATCGAGGCAAGCGACATGGCCGACCCAACGACTCAGCGGCTCGCTACCGGCATTGCCGCAATGTCCGCTCCAACCATTCCGGGCGTAAACCCCTGATACCGCGTACAGTCTGCGCTATGGGGATCGGTGACCTCTTCCACGGCCAGTTCATCGACATCGTCGAGTGGGTCGACACGACCCGCGACACGATCGTCTGCAAGTTCGCCCGCAGCGATAACGAGATCAAAAACGGGGCCCAGCTCGTCGTGCGCGAGGGCCAGGTGGGGTGTTCGAGGATGAAGGCAAGGTCGCCGACCAGTTTGGCCCAGGTACCTACAGGCTGGAAACGGCCAATCTGCCGATCCTGTCGGATCTGAAGGGCTGGAAGTACGACTTCCGCAGCCCCTTCAAGGCCGAGGTGTTCTTCTTCAACACCCGTCAGTTCACCGACTTCAGGTGGGGCACACAGAACCCCTTCATGCTGCGCGATCGCGAGTTCGGCCCGATCCGGTTGCGCGCCTTCGGGACATACGCCCTCCAGGTCGTCGACCCCACTGCGCTGCTGCGCCAGTTGGTCGGCACCGACCCGAACTTCTCCACTGACGAGATCGGGGAGTACCTCCGCCAGACTGTGGTTAGCGAGCTCGCCCCGGCGCTGGCGAGTTCCGAAGTCGGTGCCCTCGACCTAGCGGCTAACGAGAAGCAGATCTCCGCAACGCTCGCTAGCACGCTGACCGAGCAGCTAAAAGGCTACGGTCTGGCGATCCGGGAGTTCGTCATCGAGAACATCTCGTTCCCTCCCGAGGTTGAGGCGGCGCTCGACAAGCACACCTCGATGGCCGTGATCGGCAACCTCAACGCTTACACGCAGTACGAAGCGGCCACCGCAGTGGGCAATTCCGACGGGGGTGGCGGGCTGGGCAGCACGGTTTCTTGGGTGCCGGCGTGGCCATCGGGCAGCAGGTCGCGCAGCAGATAGCCTCGGCGGCCTCGGCGCCGGCTGCTTCGCCGCAAGGCGAAAACTCCGGGGCGCCTCCGCCGCTGCCAGGTGCGTTCGCGCCGATCTACGTCGCGTTGAACGGCGCGCAGGCCGGGCCGTTCGCCAAGGACGAGCTGGTCGCCAGGATCGCGTCTGGCGAGGTCACCCGGGATTCGCTGGTCTGGCGCGAACAGATGGCCGGGTGGGCTCCGGCCAATCAGGTGCCGGACGTCGCGGCGCTCTTTGGGGTCGTCCCGCCGCCATTGCCGGCGCAGTGACGACGACGCCGTCGTCGCCTGGCCCCGCTGAGCCGGTCGCCTCCACCCCGTCGGCTGGCTCAGGCGGCGCCACAGCGTACCGGTGCCGCAGCTGCGGCGCGACGATCACGTACGCGGCCGGCACGACTGATCTAGTCTGCCCCTCGTGCGGCAGCAAGGCGCACATCAGCGCGCCTGCAGGGCAGATCCAGGAGCACAGCTACAGCTCATGGCTGGCGACCTCGCCCCGGCCCGTTGCCGAGATCGAGAAGCAGCACTTCGAGTGCCAGTCGTGCGGCGCTACAACCGAGTCCAGCCAGATCGCCCGGGCATGCCCGTTTTGTAGCGGAGCACTGGTCGCGACGAGCACTCCGCGCGGGCTGATCCCGCCCGAGTCGGTCGTGCCCTTCAGGATGGACAAGTCCGCGGCGACCACTTCATTCGGAACGTGGATCAAGTCGCGCTGGTTCGCGCCGAAAGCGCTGAAGAAGCTGACCGTACTGCAAGGCGGTCTGCAGGGTGTCTACACCCCGCATTTCACCTACGACGCGAACACCTTCACCGCCTATGACGGCCGACGTGGCGTCGACCGTACCGAGACGTACACCACGACCGACGCGCAGGGAAACTCCCAGACGCAAACGCGCACGGTCACTGACTGGTATCCCGCGTCTGGCAACGTTGAGCGGTTCTTCAACGACGTGCTCATCCCAGGTACCACCAAGGTGGTACCTGACAAGCTCGCCAAGGCGGGGCCATGGGCTCTGGAATCGTCGGTGCCCTATCAGCCGGAGTATCTCGTCGGCTACTCCGCACTCAGATACGACGTCGACCCGCCGCAGGCACTCGGCGAGGCGAAGGCCGGGATGGCGAAGGTCATCGAGGAGGACTGCCGTGCGGACATCGGCGGCGACCACCAGCGGGTCACGAGCATGGACACCCGTTACGCCGACCTGATGTTCAAGCTGCTGCTCCTGCCGATTTGGATCGCGGCCTATTCCTACCGCGCACGGACCTACCAGGTCATCGTCAACGCGCAGACCGGCGAGGTCCTCGGCGACCGCCCGTATAGCATGGTCAAGATCGCGCTGGCAATCATCAGCGGTCTGATCCTGGTCGCCGCCATCATCACGCTGATCGCGATCCACAACCACCACGGCTAGACAACGCCGCTGCGTAGGTGCAGCGCCAGGGCACGGTGCGGACGGTGGTAAAGTCAGTTGATATCGAACTCGTTGCCCTCCGGATCCTTCATCCCGACCGCGTAGTGGTAGAGCCCTTCCTCATGCAGGACGACGGTGATGGTCGCGCCCAAGTCGGCTAGCCTGCGGGCTTCGGCATCGACTCGTTGCCTGCGAGTCTCCAGCCGCAGCGTCCAACCGCCGCTGGCGTTGATGTCGAGGTGCAGCCGGTTCTTGACGGCCTTGGTGTCCGGGACGACGTGGAACCAGATGCTCGGCCCGTGGCCCTCGGGATCGCTGATCCTGTCAGCCCCGTCGACCAGATCCTCCTCGGCCACCCCCAGTTCGCGGTAGAAGTCGTTCCAGGTGGCGAATCCAGCCGGTGGCGGCGCGATCACATAGCCGAGCGCGGCGGCCCAGAAGCGGGCCAGCCGATCCGGGTCGGCGCAGTCGATGACCAGCTGGAAGCGGACAGGCATTGGTTTCCTCCTTTGACGCGGTAACTATGGCAGCCCGCGTAGTCAGAGCGTGTGGAGCGCATCCAGCGGGAATCTAGCAACTAGCCACGACACCGGTCGCTCGGCGCTTGCGGCGGCACTGTGCTCGACGGCGCGACCAGCGGATCAGTGTCGAGATCGTGGAATGGTGGTGGTGCGCAGCAGCGGTTTGCGAGGTGGCCATGGCCGATTCCAAGGAGCGGCCGGTACTCCGGTACTACCTCGCCGTGCTTGCGATCGGATGCGCGCTGCTCACCGCGGCCTGCACATCAGGTCGCCCGGCACCGGCGCCGACCGGGCGCGGCGTCTCGACTTCCGCGACGAGCCAAAGCGCAGCTGCCACTGCGCCTGCTGGCAATCCGGTGCGAGGCGCGAAGTACACCGGCGGCGGCTGCGGCGCGACGCGGCTGCGGCTGGGAGGCGCTCCGCTCTGGGCTGCCAGCGCGAATCCGCCCCGAATTCCCTATGCGCTCGCAGCACGGCGCAAGGCAGCCGGCTTCCTGTTCGGCAACCCATTGCGCGCAGGGCATCCCGAAAACCCCGACAACAAGATCCTCTGGGTTGTCGCCTTGCCAAGGGATGGCAGCCCGCTCCGGCTCACCGCTCACCCCGTCGGCGCGACCGCGCCCGTAGTCTCGTCCACGTGGCCGGATAATTCAGCACCTGGGGAGATCTACCCGTCAATCGTCAACGTCCCTGCGCCAGGCTGCTGGCACTTCACCTTGTCCTGGAATGGCCATTCCGACACTGTCGACCTCAGGTACATTAGCCACCGCTAGCTTCGCGACGTGGCGATCAGCGAGAGCATGTCGGCGTGCAGCGACTCGTTCGCGCTCGCGAGGATCGCGTCGGACTCGAGCTGCCATGGGTCGCCGGTGATGTCGGACACGGTTCCGCCTGCCTCGGTGACCAGCAGGCTGCCGGCCGCCGCATGCACGGCTGAGTCGAGCCAGAAGGCCACATAGCCGCTGGCCCGGCCGGCGGCGATGGACGCAAGCGACATGGTCGAGCCAAACGACCGGAAGTCCCAGCGGTCGGCCTGGATGACGGCCGCGGCGAACCCGGCCGCAAGCGACCGGCGGTCGCCGGACGCCTTGCCGTCCTCTATGAGAATCGTCCAGCTGTCCTGGCTGGTCGCGAGCCTGGCCGGGATTGCGTCCCTGAGCGCCCACGCGCCGCGGCCGCGCTCGGCGACGTGCACCTGTAGCGTCGATGCGTCGCCGACGACCGAGGCCGTGACGGCATCTTCCGCGGCGAGGGCCACGTTCACCGACCACAGCGGCGTGCCTGAGGCGTAATTCCTCGTCCCACAGATCGGGTCGACCAGCCAGTACGCGGAGCCGTCGGCGGGAACCTGCCCGCCGTGCTCCTCGCCGACCACCGGCAACCCAGTCCGGTCCGTCAGCACCTGCGTGATCAAAGTCTCGGCGGCGACATCGGCATCAGTGACGACGTCACGGCCCGCTTTGGCATGGACCTCGGTGCTTCCTGCTGCGTCCCGCGCGAGCAGCAAGGCGCGCTCCACGGCCTCGATCGCAGCGAGCGTCGCTGGCTGCAGGGCTATCGGGTTGACGTCCATTCTGGGTACCGTAACGGTAGGCCAATGTGCCAGACCCGATGGGTCCGCGGCACTGTGCAGCGGTTCGTGCTAAAGGGAGTCGCCAATGTTCCCCGGTCTGAGCTCGTCGATCAGGGTCGGGTTGCCGTCTTCTGGCGATCCGCACGGCGAGAACGGGCCAGGGCACTGGTGGATGACCGGGGGTTGTCGCCCTGCCTACATCTGGGATCGCAGGGACAAGCCGAGTAAGCCAGCCCGCGGGCTTCGCCGCTTGTGGCGGCGGTTCGTGCGATAGCTAGGCGCAGGGCGCGTCCGCGTCGTTGTCGCGGCCAGGCCGTCGTCGGAGCCGTTCAGCCGACGTGCCGGCCAGCATCATGTTTCACATCCCGCTGACTGAGCACCTACTTCGGCATCCAGATGGAGGTGGCCCGTGTGGGAGCGGCTCGAACGGTATGAGCTGAAATACAGAGGCAGGCACCTGTCCAAGCCTCAGCCAGGACAGCGGCCTATCCCGTCTCTGCCTGCTGGAGCCGATCTGCTGCCGCAGATCAAGCACATCGTCGTGCTGATGATGGAGAACCATTCGTACGACAACTACTTTGGCATGCTCAGACGCGGAGACGGTTTCAAACTCGGCCGCGACGGTCAGCCCACCGCGGAGAATCCGAACGAAGACGGCAAGATGATCCGCGCCCACCACGCGCTCTCCACCCAGCAAGCTGACGGCGTGCCGTGCCAGAGCTGGGCCGCGACCCACCAGCAGTGGGCTGACGGCAAGATGGACGGCTTCGTGACGAGCATCCAGGACGTCGATCCCGGGGCCGACGAGAAGGCCGGGATGAGCTACTGGAACGAGCGCGATCTGCCGTTCTACTACGGGCTCGCCCGCACCTTCCCGCTCGCCGACCGATGGTTCAGCTCGTGCCTCGGACCGACGTTCCCGAATCGCAGGTTCCTGATCGCTGGCACGGCGAACGGCCTAGTAGATGACCTGCCCCTGCACCTGCTCGACTACCCGGCCGCCGGTACGATCCTCGATTCACTGTCCAGGCACGGCATCTCGTGGATCAATTATCACCCGGTCTCCGGGGATACCTCGAGGCTCAAACGGCTGGCGCGGCACCGGCGGCGGATGGCTAAGCGACGGATCAAGATGCTTGGCGAGGGCTTCCGCAACCTCGCGGATGTCCAGAAGGACATCGTTTTCACGGCAGACCTGTTCCCGGTCGGCATCGCCAGGCACATGGTCCACGTCCGCGGCATGGACGCCTTCTTCGAGGACGCCGACAACGGCAACCTGCCTACCGTCAGCATCGTCGATCCGTCGTTCGAGGAGTATTCGGAGGAAAATCCGCAGGACGTCGCCAAGGGCGAGAGCTTCGCTGCCGAGGTCATCAAGCACGTCCTGCATGGCAAGGGCTGGCCGAACACCTTGCTGATCTGGACCTACGACGAGCACGGCGGCTACTACGACCACGTGCCACCGCCCGAGGCGGTCCCGCCGGACGATGTTGAGGGCAGGTGCATGGCGGCGCGGCCCGCCTGGCTGCGGCTGCTGCACAAGGTGATCGTCCCGAAAATGGCCGAGGACGCCGAGAATGACGGCGGCCAGATGCGCTACGACAGGTACGGCATGCGCGTGCCCGCGGTCATCGTCTCGCCGTACGCCAGACCGGATTTCGTGCTTTCTGACGTCCTCGATCACACGTCGGTGCTCAAGCTGATCGAGGAGAAGTGGAATCTGCCTGCGCTGACCAGGCGGGACGCGGCGGCGCTGTCGCCGCTGGGCGCCGTTGACCTTGACGGCCCGCCCGCGTTCCTCGAACCGCCAACGCTGCCTGAACCAGCGCTGAAGTGGGGCACCTGGTAGCCGCCGCGAGTGATTCCGCTGGCGTGGGATGGCTTCCTGGGCAGCCGGATAGATTGAGGCATGGGCGCCGACCGGCCGATCTTTGTTCTTGGTTGTCCCCGCTCGGGGACGACGCTGCTGCAGCTGATGCTGCACGCGCACCCGCGCATCGCGATCCCGCCGGAGACCCGGTTCGTCCTGACGACCTACGAGGCCCGCAATAGCTTCGGCGACCTGCGCGAGGAACAGAACCGGTGCAAGCTCGCCGCGTCGATCGTCAGGGAGCGGCAGACGCTTTTCTACGACCTTGACCTAGACGCGGACGAGGTCTTTAACGAGATCGTCCACGGGCCGCCGACCCTCGGATCGGCCATCGGAATCGTCTTCCGTGCGTACGCCAGGCGCTTCGACAAGCCGCGCTGGGGCGACAAGCGGCCCGGCTACTACCAGCAGATTCCCGGGCTGCTCCGGATGTTCCCAGACGCTCAGTTCGTGCACCTGATCAGGGACGGCAGGGACTGCGTCGCGTCGCTGCTGACGATGCCGTGGTTCAAGCAGGACATCTACGCGGCTATTTGTTCGTGGGTGGAGGCGATCGACAGCGGACGCCGCGCTCGCCGGCAGCTTCCGCCCGACGCGTATTTCGAGGTCCGGTACGAGGACGTGGTCGCCGACCCGGCCGGCCGCCTGGCCGAGCTGTGCGAATTCCTTGGCGAGGACTACGACCCGGCCATGACCGAGCCGAACAAGATCGCTGGCAGCACCATCCCAGATCGAAAGACCTGGCACGCCGATGCGCAGAAGGCCGTCATCG
This sequence comes from Streptosporangiaceae bacterium, assembly GCA_036258115.1. Lineage (GTDB taxonomy): Bacteria > Actinomycetota > Actinomycetes > Streptosporangiales > Streptosporangiaceae > Chersky-822. The sequence goes on along the minus strand of DATAEH010000252.1, from coordinate 14,227 downwards.
CCTCGCCGTCCGGGCGATGGAACAAGCGGCTCGAGCCATGGCAGATCGCGATCTGCGAGGCCGCCATGGGCAGCCGGTTGCGCGAGTTCGGCTACGAGGTGACCGGGACCGCGCGTCCGTCGGCCGGCCAATTGGCGAGTTATGGCAGGTCCGCGGCTTTGCATCGCGGAGCGGCCGTCAAGCGCCGGCTGCGTGATCGCCTGGAGCAACTGCGCGAACCTGGTCCAATCGAGAGCCAGCTTTGATCCGTTAGATTCGCCGGCCCTGGGGGCGACGGGCTCGACTTGGGTGACCCGCGGCGCTGGTCCAGTTCTGACTAATGGCGGGGTATGCGCTCGTCGGGGATTCCCCAGTCCCGTTTCGGCGTGGTCTCCGGGATCACGCTGCCGCTGCCGGGATTCAGATCGCGGTGGATGGGCCTGACCGCGTCCTCGATGGTGTCGATGCCATAGGCCATCGACGGGTTGGCGTGGGTCAGCATCGCGATTTTGTAGTTGCGGTAAGGCTTGCGGCTGATGAAGAAGCCGATGCTGTTGATCTCCCAGTCCGAGCTGACCGGGTAGGGCAGCCAGCCGTTCTTAACGTGGACCTTGACGCTGTCCGGCGCACCGGCCGGAACGCCCCAGCGCTGCGACGCGATCACGTGCGCCATCAGGGACTGGGCGTAGACGCGTGAGTGTTCGTTGAGGATCCGGTTCGGGCCAGACAGCACTGTGAGCAGCAGGATCTCGTCGTGCGCGGTGAGAAGGCTAAGGCCCCATGCGCTCGCCAGGACGGTCTGCTTCATCTTCACCAGGTTCAGGAAGTGCTGCATCCGCGTTATGCCGACCTCGTTCCAGAGCGCGGTTGCCGCGTCGTTGTCCGACTCGGTGATCATTCGCCAGGCGAGGCTGCGCTCGGTCGACGTCAGATGCCTGCCTTGCTCTTGCGCCATCCTGAGCAGCGCGCCAAGGATCGTCGCCTTGATGACGCTGGCCGCGTAGAAGTGCGTGGTCGGGTGGTACGTACAGGTGACGCCCGTCTTGCTGTCGACCTCCTTCAGCCCGACCGTCGATGCCCGGCCGGTCAGGTTCGCGTTGATGTCGTGCGCCATCCGCGTCGCGAGCTTGTCGTACTTGTGATTGGTCGTCGCGCAAGTGACCCGCTGGGCCGCTCGCCGCGCGGCCGCCGGATGCGCTCCGTCTCGTGACGGCCTTAGCGTGACTGCGCTGGCTGAGGTACCAGCGATCATCGTGGCTGCGATGCCGAGCGAGAGCATCGCGCAATAGCGCGGAGCCTTGCGACGAGTCATGTGTTAACAATGCCGTCTCTTGGGGTGACGTGGGGCGGACATAAGAACAGACGGTCATTTAGCTATCGCGGTTGTCAGTCTCTTGCGAGCACTTTCGGTAACGACTCGACTACATTTTGCGAGATTGAGGGGTGTGACTAGGCTGGGGCGCCGCCGCGGCCCGCGCCTTCCCGGAATCTCGTGACGCCGGACAGCAGCGAGGGATCGGAGAGGCTCGCCATTCCGTGTACGAACTCGCCGGCCATCGCGGCGTTGTGATCGAGCGATACCGACTCGATCGCCGAGAGGCGGTCGTTGCGGAGGCAGGTCTGCGGCAGCGCCGCGAGCTCGGCGGCAAGCGCCTCTGCCCCCTCGCGAGCGGTGCCCTTCGGGACGACGCGGTTGGCCAGGCCAAACTGCAAGGCTTCCCGCGCATCGACCGGCCGGCCAGTCATGATCATGTCGAGCGCACGGCCGAGCCCGATCAGCCTCGGCAGGCGCGCTGTGCCGCCGTCGATCAGCGGCACGCCCCATCGGCGGCAGAACACGCCGAAGATCGCGTCCTCTTCCGCAACTCGGAGGTCGCACCAGAGCGCGAGCTCTAGCCCGCCTGCCACGGCGTGGCCAGCGACTGCCGCGATCACCGGTTTGCTGAGCTGCATCCTGGTCGGGCCCATCGGCCCGTCGCCTTCTGGATGCGTCTGGTTGCCCTGTGCGGTTCCCACCGCGCGGAGGTCGGCGCCTGCGCAGAAAGTGCCGCCGGCTCCGTAGAGAACGGCCACCGCCGCGTCGGGGTCGGCGTCGAACTCGCGGAAGGCATCGGCTAGCGCGGCGGCGATCGGGCCATTGACAGCGTTCCGCACCTCCGGGCGGTCCAGGATGACGGTCGTGACCGGCCCAGCTCGTTCCACCCGGACACTCATGCCGACCTCCCTTGTCTCAGCTGGCCTAATTCTCCGAAACCCATCAGGCGCGGATCCGGCTGCCTCGACAAGAAAATAGAACAGCTATGGCGCATCCACCGTCTTGTTTCAACGTCGATGTGCCGTAGCTGTTCTTCGCCTGCGGGGCGGGGCGCCCGGGGCGGGAGCGGGCTAGGTGACTTGCCAGGTGTCGGCGCCGGCTAGCAGGGTCGATAGGTCGCCGTCGCCTTGGCGCTCGCGTGCCGCGTCGATCTGGCCGCTCATCGCGTCGTCATAGGTCTGGCGAGCCGCGTCGCGGAAGATTCCGATCGGCGTGTGCGCGAAGTCGATGCTGTCCAGCCTGCTCAGCGCGAAGGCGTAGGACGAGTCTGCCGCGTGCGCGTCGTGCACGAGCAGCGAGTCATCCTTTGAGCCATCGGCAGGCAGGTCCACGACCTCGAGCGAACCGAGCGGACCGAAACGCAGGCCGTGCTCGCCAGACGGGCCAAACTTCACCGGCTGCCCGTGCTCCAGCCTGATCACACGCTGTTCGCGTTCGCCTGGCGCGGTGACCGGCAAGAACGCGTCGTCGTTGTAAATCGGGCAGTTCTGGTAGATCTCGACGAAGGCGGTGCCGCGGTGATCGGCTGCGGCGCGCAGCACGCTTGTCAGGTGCTTGCGGTCCGAGTCGATGGTCCTGGCGACGAAACTGGCCTCGGCGCCGAGCGCGAGCGACAGCGGGTTGAACGGGGTGTCCAGCGATCCGTACGGCGTCGACTTGGTCACCTTGCCCTGCTCCGACGTGGGCGAGTACTGGCCCTTGGTCAGCCCGTAGATGCGGTTGTTGAAGAGCAGGATCTTGATGTTGATGTTCCGCCGCAGCGCGTGGATCAGGTGGTTGCCGCCGATCGACAGCGCGTCGCCGTCGCCGGTGATCACCCAGACTGACAGGTCCTGCCGCGAGGCGGCGAGACCGGTCGCGATCGCGGGCGCGCGGCCGTGGATCGAGTGCAGGCCGTAACTGTTCACGTAGTACGGCAAGCGGGATGAGCAGCCGATGCCGGAGATGATGACGACGTTCTCGCGTGGCACCTCAAGCTCGGGCAGGAAGGACTGGAAGGCGGCCAGGATCGCATAGTCACCGCAGCCCGGGCACCACCTGACCTCCTGGTCGGACTTGAAGTCCTTCATGCTCAGCTTCTGGTCGGCGCGCGGCACCAGTGTCAGTGAGGCGAGACGACCGGCTCCGTTGCCGGTGTTGGCATGCTCGACGTTCGCGTCTCCCGCGTCTGTCGGCTTAGGCATTGGAAATCACATCCTGGATGACCCCGCTCAGCTCGGCGGCACGGAACGGCAGCCCGCGAACGCGGTTGAAGGAAATTACGTCGGTCAAGAACCGGCCGCGCAGGATGAGCGCGAGCTGACCGGTGTTGATCTCCGGCACGAGCACCTTCTCGTACCGCTTGAGCACGTCGCCGAGGTTGGCCGGGAACGGCGACAGGTGGCGCAAGTGCGCCTGGGCAACCGCTCCGCCGGCCAACCTGACGCGGCGCACCGCGGCGCCGATCGAGCCGTACGTCGAGCCCCAGCCGAGCACCAGTACCCGTGCGTCGCCGTCTGGGTCGTCGACCTCGAGCGACGGGATGTCGGCGGCGATGCCGTCAATCTTGGCCTGGCGGAGCCTGACCATCTTGTCGTGGTTGTCAGGGTCGTAGGAGATGTCGCCCGACACGTCGGCCTTCTCGATGCCGCCGATCCGGTGCTCTAGGCCCGCCGTACCGGGAATCGCCCACGGCCTGGCCAGCGTCCGCGGGTCCCGCCTGAACGGCTGGAACGCCTCGTGATCGCCGCCGGCGCCGTTCCGGCTGCCGTTGTCGGCGTGCCTTCCTTTGCCGTTGGCTGTGCCGTTGCCGTTGGCCGCGCCGGCACTAATGGGCTTAGCAAAGGAGAACTGGGCCCTGAGGTCGGGTAGTTCAGAAAGGTCGGGGATCCGCCACGGCTCTGACCCGTTGGCGAGGTAACCGTCGGAGAGGATGATCACAGGCGTCCGGTATTTGATCGCGAGCCTGGCCGCCTCGATGGCGGTGTTGAAGCAGTCCCCAGGAGTCGCGGGCGCGATGACGACCAGCGGTGACTCTCCGTTGCGGCCATATAGGGCCATCAGGAGGTCGGCCTGTTCGGTCTTGGTCGGCATGCCGGTGGACGGTCCCGCTCGCTGGATGTCGCAGACCACAAGCGGCAGTTCGACCGCCGCGGCCAGGCCGATCGTCTCGGCCTTCAGGCACATGCCGGGACCAGACGTGGAGGTCACGCCGAGCGCGCCACCGTAGGCAGCCCCGAGCGCGGCACCAACGCCGCTGATCTCGTCCTCGGCCTGGAACGTGCGGACCCCGAACTTCTTGTGCTTGGACAGCTCATGCAGGATGTCGGACGCTGGCGTGATGGGGTACGAACCAAGGAATATCTGCAGGCCAGCAAGCCGAGCGGCCGTGACGAGACCGTTCGCCAGCGCCGTGTTCCCCGTGATGTTGCGGTACCGGCCCGGTGGCAGCGTGGCCGGCTTGATCTCGTACTGGACCGAGAACTCCTCGGTCGTCTCGCCGTAGTTCCACCCGGCCTGAAAGGCCGCGATGTTGGCCTTCATGATCTCGGGCTTCTTCGCGAACTTGGTCTCGAGGAAGCGCAGCGTTCCTTCGGCCGGGCGGTTGTAGAGCCAGCAGAGCATGCCGAGGGAGAACATGTTCTTCGCCCGCTCGGCATCCTTCTTGCTGATGTCGTAGCCCTCGAGCGCCTTGACTGTCACCGAGGTGATCGGGATCGCGTGCAGCTGATATCCGTCGAGAGAACCATCCTCAAGCGGGTTCTCGTCGTAGCCGACTTTGGTCAGATTCCGCTTGGTGAACTCATCGGTGTTCGCGATGATGTCGGCGCCGCGCGGCAGGTCCTCGATGTTGGCCTTCAGCGCTGCCGGGTTCATGGCAACGAGCACGTCGGGCGCGTCGCCTGGGGTGAGGATGTCGTGGTCGGCGAAGTGGAGCTGGAAGCTCGACACTCCTGGCAGCGTGCCGGCCGGGGCGCGGATCTCTGCGGGGAAGTTCGGCAGCGTAGACAGATCGTTGCCGAAGGCCGCAGTCTCCTGTGTGAACCGGTCGCCAGCGAGCTGCATCCCGTCACCCGAGTCGCCGGCGAACCTGATGATCACCCGGTTAAGCTGCTGTACCTGCTTGGTCACAGTGGAGGTCCTCCTCTGTGCGCCGAAGCCGCTTGAACTGCGGTGACGGCGTATCCCGTTAGACGCGAAGCCATGCGGTTATCGCGTGTCATTGTGAACAGCTGTCTACATTTCCCCCACGACAACGCGTCGCGAGCGATTTCTAATCCGCCGGCCTGCCGCCGGGCAGCCCCTGCCGGGCCGGTGGCGCGGTGTCGTTCCGAGGGTCCGCCGGCAAGGCGGACAGGGGCGTGCACCTCAAGGCATCCTATTACTCACCCGCCCCCGGTCGTACGAGCACGGGCGCGACCTGTGACACAGTCGTCACATTCAGGTCGGCAAGTGAGTCATATCGGCCGCGCGAAATAAGCGGTGAACCACTCTCGGGCTAGGCGAGTAACAGTGCGCAGTGCGCCCGGTTCCTCAAAAAGGTGGGTCGCGCCTGGGACGATGGCCAGCCGGTTCGGGGAGCGTAGCTGCTCCTGCGCCTGCTTATTGAGGCCGAGCACGACCTCATCGCGGCTTCCGACGATGAGCAGCGTGGGCGAGTTCACGTCGGCGAGTCGCGTCTCGGCGAGGTCGGGGCGGCCGCCGCGAGAGACGACCGCGTCGATGTGCGCGCCGGGTTCGGCGGCGGCCCAGAGGGCGGCGGCGGCTCCGGTGCTCGCGCCGAAGTACCCGAGCGCGCTATGCAGGCCTCCTGGCTGGTCGCGAACCCACTTGGTCACGTCGGCGAGCCTGGCCGCGAGAGCCTGAATGTCGAACACGTTGGCGCGCTCAACCTCTTCCTCCTTGGTCAGCAGGTCGAACAGAAGTGTCCCGAGTCCGGCCTCGTTGAGCTGGCTGGCCACGAACCGGTTCCGCGGACTGTGCCTGCTGCTTCCGCTGCCGTGAACGAAGATGACAGTGCCGGTCGGGTTCGCCGGGATGGTGAGGTGGCCATCGAGCACGACCGACTCGCCGGAAACTCTTAGTCGGACCTCCTCGTCCCGCTCCTGCGGGCCGGGAGTCCGCGCCGCGTCCGTCGTTATTGAACCGGCTTGTGATGGCTCGGAGGGCGAGTCCTGCTGGCCGGCGGTTACCCTGACGGTCTCGAGGGAGCGTGCGAGCAGGTCGGTGACCTCGGTGTCAGGAACATGCCGGAAGTTGTCGTAGAACGTGCCGACGGCCATGAAGTGTTCGGGGGCGTACAGGCAGTCAACTTCGTCATAGACGAGTTCCAGCGAGCGGATCGACTCGGGCGCGCCGACGGGCACGGCGAGGATGACCCGCGTGGCGCTCATCTGCCTGGCCACCTGGCAGGCCGCGGCGGCCGTCGACCCGGTGGCGATCCCGTCATCCACGATGACCGCCGTGCGCCCGGCGACGTCGACGTTTGGCCGGCCAAGACGGAACCGCTGCGCCTGCTGCACGAGATCGGCGCGCTCGCGCTGCTCGACGGCAGCGATCTCTTGCGGGGTGATGCCGCCGCGCCTGATCACGTCGTCATTGCTGACCTTGATGCCGCCCTCGCCGATCGCGCCCATCGCGAGTTCGGGCTGGTAGGGGACGCCGAGCTTGCGCACGACGATGACGTCGAGCGGGGCTCCCAGGGCCTTCGCGACCTCGAAGGCGACCGGCACGCCTCCCCTGGGGAGGCCGAGTACGACCAGATCGGTGCCGCGCAGGTGTTCCAGCGAGCGGGCCAGGGCTTGTCCGGCATCGGTCCGGTCCATGAATCGCACCAGGTACCTCCTGGTCTGCGTCGCGGCGCGGAGCCTGACGCGCCGTCGGCCGCGGGTTCGCGTGGCACTAGGGCACGTGACAACCAGGTCCGTTGGCGGGCGCGCGTTCGTCTAGGCGGGGCGTGAGCTCGTCTGTTCGTTGGTCACGAAGACACATACCCCGGATGGGAGCGATTACTTGAGCCGACGGATGGATCAACGTGGCTTGGCCTGCTTGCGCTCCGCTCTATCTGCACCGCTGCTGCAATAAGATGACAGTCCCATTTTGGTCGGAACTGACCGCATCGGTGAATTTAGGTCTGCTCTGTGGCAATCGGAGCGGCATTGCGCCGCAATGAAGCACGATTATCCCGACGAGGAAGAGATTTCATAACTATCCGTTACAGAATTGCCGAGCGCAATCAGGAAATTCGGGCGAACGGCTACCTAGAGTCATGACGTCGCCGCCCGGTCGCGGGACCTGCACTTGGCACCCTACGCTGCGCAATCTGCCGGCGCAGCCCGTGCCGGGGCGGAAGGCAGATGGCAACGAACACTCAGCTTCGCGACGATCCCGCAAATATGCGCAAGTTATTGCACAGCCCGCACTTCTCGTGCGTAGAATACTCAGCCATGGCTCGGTTGGCGGTTTCTTCGGATCGAGTCAGATAGTCGGAATAACAACTGGCGAGCAGCGCACGCGGTGCCTCGCCGAGCCCCAAGTCGGGGGTGATCCGGGAGCGTCTGCTAGCGCAAACGATCTCGCTTGACCGGTACGACGAGGGAAGGACTCGACGACGCACTAACGCTGTCAGCGCCAGCCGGCGCCCGCTAGGGGGGAACCGCCATGCCTGTACATCTGGCCGTCGTTGATGGGCAGACGCTCATCCGTTACGGCCTGCGCGAGCTGATCGCGCACCATCGAGATATAGAAATCGTTGCGGAGTGCCAGACCGCGGCCGACGCGCCGCAGATGATTGCCGTAGCTCAGCCGGACGTAGTGACGGTCGACGTCACCTTGCCGGACGGCGACGGACTGCAGCTGGCCAGGGACCTGCGCGACAGTTACGCCGATCTCGGTATCGTAATTCTGACGTCCAAGCAAGAGGACGACGTGCTGTTCCGTGCCCTCGAAACCGGAGTGTCGGCGTTCGTGGCCAAGACAGCGCCGGTTGAGGAAGTGCTGGCAGCGATTAGGCACGCAGCCGTTGCCGCTGCGTCGTTTACAGCGTCGGGCCTGGCAATGGCGTTCGCACGGCGGCGGGCGAGGCAGGAGCAGCTTGCGCTCAGCCCGCGCGAGAAGGAAGTGCTGAACCTGCTACACGACGGCTTGTCCATCCCCGCCATTGCGATCGAGCTCTATATCAGCGTGTCTACTACTAAGACCTATGTGGCGCGGCTGTACGAGAAGCTTGGCGCTGCCAACCGCGGACAAGCGCTGATGGCGGCGCTGCATCATGGGCTGATCGACTACCAGCAGACCATGCCTTCACCTGCCGCATCCGCCAGGCCTAGCGCCGTTCAGCCTCGCCGCAGCCGGGAGGCGCCAGCTGCCGCCGTGGTCAACGGAATTCAGCCAAGGCCGCATGCGGCTCAGGTCGCTCCACGGTTTGCCTTGGCCTCGGTTCCTGCACGAATCCCTGCTGGTTCATGACTACGTTGGCGATGACCTGGTTCTGTAGCTTCGACGACCGAAGTACGCTGCGCTGTACTCTCGGGATGGCGTAGATCGGTCTACCTTCCCGAGGGGAGTGTCGCATGGGAGATAACGGTTCCCCGCCGTTGTCCCGGCGCGTCCCCGGTACGACGAGCATGCCGAGGGCACAAGTTCGCCGATCGCCGGCAAGGCTGCCCGACAGCGTGCTCGAGCGCCTGAAGGCCGAGGTTCAGGCTGCACGGGCCAAGGAAGCCGAGGAGCCGGATGCGCCATATCCGGGATGGTCTGACGAAGCGTCGTTTCCTGAGCCGTCGGACGTAGAGCTCCCCAGAAGGTCGAAACTGACGGGATTTCCCCGGCGGCCGAGGACGGTATCGCCGGAGGAATGGGAGGAGCAGACAGCGGCGCAATTGCCCCAGGAGCCGGAAGTAGCACAGCTACCCGCGCGTCCGAGGCCTGCCCCACTGCCCCAGCGTCCTAAGGTCGCGCCGCCGATCGAGCGTCCGAAGCTCGCGCCGTTGCTCGAGGACCCAGAAACCGGTCCCCTTCCCGAACGGACCAGGGCCGCATCCTTCCCGCAGCGTCCTAGGCTCGTCCCGCAATGGATGCAGCAGACAGACGAACGCCCGGAGCCCGAACTTGAGGAGTGGCAAGTCGTTCCTGACTCACCGCAAGCGCCTATTGCGGAGTCGGACGACATTACCGAGCCCATACCGGTCGTCGCTCCGCCAGCGGCTAGTGCCAACGCCAGGCCGATCCGCGAGCTAGTAAATGACCAGGCTGCGCCGGCCGCGCCTGAGCGGCCTCAGCGTCAGGTACGTCGCTCGCCGGGGCGATCCAAGCCCGCCAAGGCACGACCCAAGCGCGCCAGCCCGCGACCCAAGCCCGCGACCGCACGGCCAGCGGTCGCTAGCCCGCGGTTGCCGAAGCTCGCCGCTCCGCCATTGCCCAAGCTCTCTGCGCCCCGGCGAGCGCCAGTGGTCGCTGAGCCGGCTTCGGACAATCAGGGGGCGATGCTGCAAGCACTATTTTCAGAGGTGAGCGACTTCGACGAGGTGGTCGCCAGCGCAAGGGCTCAAGCCAGCCGCCCGCTGGCAGGCGTTGAATGGCGCTACGTGATGGCAGCGGCTGGGCTCGCTGCACTGATCCTCGTCGCCGTTGTCGTCTTCATGCTTCAACTCGCTGGCTAGCTTTCGCAAAGCCGAGGCTAGCGCGCGCTCATTAGCGCGGCGAGTATGGCTCCACCCAGGAGGAACGGGCCAAAGCTAATCGCACTCTGCAGCGTGACGCGCCGGGCGGCAAGCAAGGCCAGGCCGACGATGGCTGACAGAACGAAAGCTAGCGCCGCGCCGAAGATCAGCACAGGCCAGCCAAGCCATCCGAGCACAAGCCCGGTGAGACCGGCGAGCTTGATATCGCCGCCGCCGAGCTGGCCAGGTCGGATCAGTGCTAGAACGAGAAAGCACCCTGATAGCGCCAGGCCACCGAGCAGCGCACGGCCCAGTGCGGCGATGTCGTCGCTCATCAGACCGGCCACGCCCAGCATTGCGATCAAGATGGGGTATGCCGGCAGCGTGAGCGGATCGGGGAGTCGCTTTACCGCGATGTCTATAGCCGCGAGCGCGACGCCAAGTGCGCCGAAGAACCCGAAGGCAATCATGTCGGGCTGCCCGCCGAACCGGCCTAGTAGAAGGGCGAGGACTGCAGCGGTGGACAGTTCTAGTACAAGGGGCACGCCAAGGCTTGCTCCGCATTGCCCACAGCGAAGGGCGAGCCACCGCGATGCCGGGGTTTTGCAGCGTTGGCACATTCCGGCGGTCTGGTCGCCGGCTGCAGCGGAAAACCGGAAGACTGTGGCACGGAACGCGGCACCAGCCAGCAATCCGGCTGCCGCCCCGCCCGACGCCCACATCAGGTTCATAGCAGTCAACCGTAAGATCCCGCTTCGGCTATCAGTGCCTAAACAGCGCAGAACGAGCCGGCCAGATGTCGCATGTCGGCCGGCCGGCTATGCGATTCCAGCCGATCGCCCGACACAGCTGTCAGCCGGACAGTCAGCCGATCGCCCGACTTTTGTCATTAGCCCGGCCACATTAATCTGACCGATCGGCCGATGTCGAGACTTGGTCGTCTTCCAACACAGTGATCCGGTACCGGGCGGCGTGGTGCCGCCAGGCGGAGGCGAGCGGGTTGGCCGCTCGCTTGAGTTCGAAGGGGCATAACATGCTCAAGTTTGTCATCTTCCTGCAGAACTTCCTCTCCGAGCCCGTGCGCCGGGACGACAGGGGAGCAACGGCCATTGAGTACGGCCTGATCGTCACGCTGATTGCCGTCGTGATCATCGGCGTGGTGACCGGTATCGGCATCGCTCTCAACGTCAAGTTCTCGCAAGTCCTCGCCTCGCTCTAGCGCGCGGCAAGGGCGAAGGTACCCCCGTGTTTCGCCCTCAGGGACAGTCGGCTGTTCGTCGTCTGACCCAGGAGCTGCCTCGGCGGCGACCGAGCTTCCGGATGTCGAGCTGCTTCGTGATCGTTCAGAACCTGATCGCGGAAGCGCTGCGCCGGGACCAAGGCGGCACTGCTATCGAATACGGCTTGATAGCAGCGCTCATCGCCGCGGTCATCGCCGGGGTCCTTACAGCTATCGGCGTGCGGGTGAATGTGATGTTCAGCAACCTTCTTAGTGCCTTCTGACCTTGTGTGAGGAGGGACTGGTCGCGTCGCCTGAATCGGTGAGGCGGGCCAGCCAGATCACTGTCGGGTGCAGAAGAAGGAAGTAGAGGCCGTTTCGATGAAACGCCGTGCATGGATGAGTCAGGCACGGGATCGCGGGGCTGCGGCAATCGAGTTCGCCCTGTTGTTCCCGTTGCTGATGCTGATTGTGTTCGGGATCATCGACTTTGGCCGTGCTTTGAACGCGCAGATTACCCTCACGCAGGCTGCCCGAGAGGGAGTCCGGCTCGACGCTCTTGGCGAGCCCAACGTCGTGTCGCAAACCCAGGCGGCAGCGACTGGGCTGAGCGGGGTCACCGTCAACGTGACTACGTGCCCGCCTGGCGCCGGACCGAACGCCAACGCGGAAGTCGACGTTTCTTACACCTTCAATTTCGTTACCCCCGTAGGCGCTATTGCCGGGCTGCTCGGTGGTTCCGGAGGTCTCGGTTCCCCGGTAGACCTGACCGCAACGGGGGTCGAGCCATGCGAAACCTGATTGCCTCGCTCGCGGGCCGGATCACCCGGCAAGTCCGACGCGACGAGCGAGGCGCGATCGGCATTATCGTTGCTGCACTGCTCGGATTTGGCGTGCTGACGGGCATGGGCGCATTGGTTGTCGACGTCGGGCAGCTCTACCAGGAGCGCGCTGAACTCCAGAACGGCGCCGATGCGGCAGCACTGGGAGTGGCCAAGAGCTGCGCGCTGGGCGCATGTGATCCGAGCGTCGCCGGTACCTTTGCCGACGCCAATGCGTCGAACCTGACCGGCGGATCGGCAGGCGTCAGCCTGGTGTGTGGGTCTGGCATCGGCTTGGCTGGCTGCCCCGGCGGCAGCGCGACGCCGACAAGCTGCCCGCCAGCTATCGGTGCTAACTACGCCGACGTGTTTACCTCGACTAAGACTGCGAGTGGAGCCACGCTGCTTCCTCCGGTCTTCGCGCGCGCGATGCTCGGCAACTCCAGCTACAACGGGGACAACGTCCTCGCCTGCTCCCAGGCGACATGGGGTGCTCCGTCCTCCGCGACCGCTGCAGCCATCGCGATCCCGGCCTGCGAGTGGGACCAGGCGACCCAACAGGGCACGGCCTTCGCGCCACCGCCCACCTATCCGCCGAACCCTTACCCCAACCTGTCATCTGACCAGCAGCTGACGTTGAGCATGGGGGGAAACGGGGGTACCGGCTGCGCCACGGAGCCGCCGGGTGCGGACGGACCGAATACTTTTAGCTGGGCCGACCACCCCCGGGGCAACTGTCATTCAGCGATCGGACCACCGACTTTCGCTGAACGTTCCAGACCGAATTTCAGTTTCTCGTGTGGACGGCTTATACAGGCCGCGCAGCAGAACCTGACCCCGTTGCTGGTGCCCATCTATGTGTCAGCCAGCGGTGCACCTGCCACCTTCACGCTGCAGGGATTCGCGGAGTTCGTCATCACGGGATACAACCTGCCCTCCGGGTTTGTCTCCGACTGGCTGAACCCGGTGAACGACTGCCAGGGAACCAACTACTGCATCAACGGCTACTTCACGCTTGGTGTGGTCCCGTTCACCGGCAACCTCAACGGCACCAACCTTGGTGCGTCCGTGATTGAGCTGACGGGCTGAACGGGGCGGATATACGTGGAAGGAATGAGGAAGCTTTGAAACGTCGCATGCTGACCGTCATGCTGGCCGGGTTTCTCGCGGTGCTGGGGATCGTGGCCGTGCTGGTCTACGTCAGGAATATCCAAAACAAGGTCGTCCAGGGTTACCAGCGCGAGTCTGTCCTTGTGGCCAATGGCCAGATCCCTGCCGGTACTAATGCCCGTCAGGCACAGCACTCAGGGCTGTTGATCCCTAAGCAGCTGCCGAAGTTCTCAGTGCCCGATGACGCGATTCACACTATTAGCGCCGACATCTCAACTCTCGTCACCAGCACGCCGATCCAACCTGGGCACCTATTGCTGCGTGAAAATCTCGTATCGAGAAGTCAGAGGACCGGGAACCTCGTCATACCGCCTGGAAGGGTCGCAGTCACGATGGAGGTGTGCCAGGCGGCCGACGTCGGCGGCTACATCCGGCCGCAAAACTATGTCGCGGTGTACGGCGCTTGGCCCACCGGGAGCACCCAGCTAGAGGCGAGCTGCAGCGGTGGCCATCAGGTCCCCACCCCGAGCAGTGTTTTCGGAAAGCTGGTGCTCCCCAGGGTCTATGTGCTGTCGGTAACCACCGCCCCGCCAGCGGGATCGACATCGGCGCCAGGCACGACGCTGGCCAGCAACGCTGCGGCAGCCCAGGGCGCTCTATATGTCACGCTCGCCGCAACTCCACAGCAGGCCAAGCTGCTCATACTCCTGAACGCGACCGGGCTCCCGTCCTTCGCGCTGACGACACCTAGCTCCGGGATCACCGCCGATTCCCGGACCGTCCACTTCTAGTGAGTCCAGGAGCCGATCGTGCCGATACTATGTGAGCCCGCCGCGACTGCCGCAGATCTGATCGCGGGAATTGACGGGGATGTGCGCAAGGCGGACACGCTGAGTGCCGCAGCTAAGATCCTGGACAGCGACCCTAACGAAACCCTGGTGGTTATCGGCCCACGCGCACCAACCGGCGAGGCCCTGGCCTTCAGCGCGGCGCTGCGACTCGCGCGGCCCGCCATTGGCGTCATTCTGACCAGGCGAGACGTCGACGTCACGCTACTGACGCAAGCCTTGCAATCAGGTGTACGTGAAGTAGTCCCCGCGGGCGACCCCGCGGCTCTCTCAGCGGCCTGCCGCCGTTCGTACGA
>DATAEH010000251.1:0-92349 GCA_036258115.1 Streptosporangiaceae bacterium | reverse complement strand
CGGTGCCGGCAGCTGACTGACGCGCGAGCGGAGAATTCGTGGCTGGCTGCGGGCAGCGCGACGGTGCAGCAGCAGGCTGTCCGCGATTTTGACCAGGCGATGCGGAACTTCTTCCGCGGGACGCACCGCAGGCCGGGCTGGCGGAAGGCGGGGCGGGACGAGGGATTCCGGATCATTGCGGTGAAGCCGGAGCACGTGCGCCGGGTCAACCGCCGGGCAGCGCTGGTGTTCGTGCCTAAATGCGGGTGGCTGCGGTTCCGCCTGTCGCGGCCGGTGCCAGCGGGAGTGAAGTCGTACCGGGTGAGGCGTGACCGCGCTGGCCGCTGGCATATCGCGTTCGCGGCGATCCCGCCCCCGGTCGCCGGGCCGGGCACCGGTGAGGTGGCGGGCATCGACAGGGGAGTCGCGGTCAGCGCGGCGTTGTCGACCGGCGAACTGCTGAGCGCGCCCCGGCTGAGTCCGGCACGGCGGGCGCGGCTGCTCGTGTTGCAGCGGAAGCTGGCCCGCGCCAGCCGGGGATCGAACCGGCGCCGTCAGGTCCGGGCCGCCGTCGCCCGGCTGCAGGCCCGCGAGGCGGACGCGCGCAAGGACTGGTGCGAGAAGACCTCCACCGACCTGGCCCGCCGCTTCGACGTGATCTGTGTCGAGGACCTGAACATCGCGAACATGACACGCTCGGCGAAGGGCACCGCCGCCAGGCCCGGCAGGAACGTGGCGGCTAAGGCCGGGCTGAACCGGGAGATCAGCCGGTCCGGGTGGGGGTTGCTGGTCCGCCGCCTGGAGGACAAGGCACCGGGCCGGGTGCAGAAGATCAATCCCGCGTACACGAGCCAGCGCTGCTCGGCGTGCGGGCACGTGGACCGGAAGTCCCGCGAGAGCCAAGCCGGCTTCTGGTGCACCGCCTGCGGATACGCCTGCAACGCTGACGTGAACGCGGCCAGGAACATCGCCGCAGGGCATGCGGTGAATGCGCGGGGAGGCGACCGGGGTGCCGGGCCTGTGAACCGCGAACCTCAACTGCCGCTCCTCGTGGCGTAGATGGAATCTCTCGCCGTCTGGCGGGAGAGGATGCCAAGCAGGTCAGTATCACACCGGCCGCAAAGGCACTTGCGGCTCAGGCGGATAGACCACGTCGATCCGGTCGCCTGCCATCACCTGTCCGCCGACCAGAACGATGGCCATCACGCCTGCCTTGCGCACCAGCTGACCTTCCTCATCCCGGTCCAGCACGGCCTTCATCAGCCCGTGCTGGAACCCGTCAAGCTGAACGCACGGATTACGCAAGCCCGTCACTTCAACGACGGCGTCCTCCCCTAGCAGGAGCCTGGTGCCGGTCGGCAGGGACAGCAGATCGAGGCCCCGCGTGGTGACGTTCTCGCCCATGTCTCCTGGCGCCACCCGATAGCCTCGCAGGCCGAGCTCGTCGTGCAGTTCGGCGTGGATCAGGTGCACCTGCCGCAAGTTGGGCGCGGACGGATCTCTGCCGATTCTCGACAAATGCTGGACAGTCCGGCCCGCGTGCGCGTCGCCTTCGACTCCTAGCCCGGCGACGAGCCTGATCGTCTCGCGGACCGGTTTGCTGAACGCGTGCCGGTCATCCCGGCTCACCGCGGCAACTGTTGCTGCAGACATCGCCATCACCAGACGCGCGGGATCAGCCTGGCGGTGCGGCTCGCATAGGCCAGGTATTCGGCTCCGAGCGCGGTTGCCAGCGTGGTTTCCTCGACGCTGATCCTGACACTGAGGGCAAGCACCGGCCCGACGATCATGACCACCAGCGAGAGCCAGTTCCCCATCGCGATCCCGGCGCCGGCCAGCGCAAGCAGCGCGCCCGCGTAGCCGGGATGCCTGAGCGCGCGGTACGGGCCGCGCTGGACGACGCGGTGATCGCTGGAGATGCCGACGACGAACGTGAAGAACCTGTCAAGAGTCAGGATCGCCCAGATCCGCAGGGCGATCCCGCAGGTGGCGACGATCTCGCCGAGCGCGACCACGGCCTTGCCGCCATGAACAGCGAACTGGGCGAACCTGGTCAGCCAGAGTGCTCCCAGCACTGCACCCGCGATTCCCAGCATCACCAGGAAGAACGTCCATTCCCGCAACCGTCCCCCGGCCAGCGCTGACCAGCTACGGACCCGCGAACGCCAGCCAGGCCGCGCAGCGAGCCGCAACCGGAGCGCTAGCTCGACGGCCCCCCACAGAACCAGCGTTATGGTTGCCGCGCCGTGCCACGGCCCGGCCGGGAGCCGCTGTTCCATTCGCTCGCCTCCCGGGTGTCGTGCGGTCAGGTTTCTGCAACTCATGCCAGCTGCCTGCATAATGCTCGTATGCGACTGTCAGCCCGTGCCGATTATGCCCTTCGTGCCGCAATCGAGCTTGCGGCATCGGGCGGCGAAGGGCACGTGACGGCTGAGCAACTCGCCAAAGCCCAGCAAATCCCGGCAAAGTTCCTCGAAGCGATTCTGACTCAGTTGCGCAGGGCCGGGCTGGTCCGCAGCCAGCGCGGACCTGACGGCGGATTCTGGCTGGCCAGGCCCGCGGAAGAGATCGCGCTCGCCGACATCATCAGGGCGATTGACGGCCCGTTGCTCGGCGTGCGAGGCGAGCGGCCGGAGAACCTCGGCTATATCGGGGCGGCGGCGCCGCTGCAGACGGTCTGGATCGCGCTGCGGGCGAACGAGAGGGCGATCCTCGAGGAGACCACGCTGGCACACCTGGTGGCCAATGACCTGCCGGAGAGCGTCACGATGCTGGCTAACCTGCCGGGGTCCTGGGAAGCCCGCGTCGGCCGGTAAGCCGCCCTGATCCCGAAGAGATTAGACGGGCACCATGTTGGTGATCTCGCGTGCCGTCCTGGTGACCCGATCGAAGGCGGGTTCATCGACGGTGAGGTTCGCGCTGATCGGAATCCGGCCAGGAACCGTGAGCTTCTGGGCGGGGCTGAGCTGCCCTGCCGAAATATGACGGTTTCCGATCTGGCCAGGCGCCATGCTGTGCCCAAGCGCCCCAGCGCTGAGCTGGGTCGCCCCGGCCGGCATCCGCGAACCCGCGCCTGCGGGGACTCGCTGCTCTGCTGGCCTGGAGGTCTGCTGTGAGGCAACAGGGCCCACCGGGACCTGTTCCTGCGCGCCCCGATCGTCTTCATGGCCGGAACGATGGCTGACCCCGGCGACCTCGATCGGAGGCTCGATGGCGTCGGCGAAGACCGGCTCGCTCTGGAGCTCGGCGAGCGCGAAGTAGTCGGAGACCTCTCTCAGCACCTGAGACAGCGGGATACCCAGAGCTGAGCAGATGGCGGCGAGCAGCTCAGACGATGCTTCCTTCTGTCCCCGCTCGACTTCGGAGAGATATCCAAGCGATACACGCGCAGACGCGGAAACCTCACGGAGGGTGCGACCCTGCCGCAGGCGCAGTCGCCGCAGCGCGTCACCGAGCAAGTGACGAAGCAGGACCATCGTCGCAATCCCTTCTCGAGATCAGCCGCCAATACCTCCACCGTACCTGCCCTGGCCCACGGAGCGGGAGAGGGCATCGGTGCGTGTTAGACATAAGTAACGCTGTAATCACTCATTGTCTTCCATGCGTGTCGGCTGCGCCGCCTCCGGGCCCGGCTCCGCCGCCTTCGGTTCCGGCTGCGCCGCCTCCGGGCCCGGCTCCGCCGCCTTCGGTTCCGGATCCGCCGCCTTCGGGCTCGTCCTCATTCAGCGTCGCCACGAGCAGTTGGAGCACATGGTCAACTGTGCCCCGCCGGATCCCGGCCCGGTCACCGCCGAGCATCAACGCCACATGGCGCGCGAGCCGCGACGTGCTAACCGCGATGTGCACAGTGCCGACCGGCTGCCCGTCGGCGGGATCAGGGCCCGCCACCCCGGTGGTAGCAACGCCCACCGATGCCCCAAGTCGCTCTCTGACGCCTCTGGCCATCGCGAGAGCGACGTCTTGGTGGACTGTGCCGACCCTGGCCAGCAGCCCTGTGTCCACGCCGAGCAAGGCGCATTTCAGATCCGCGGCGTACGCCACAACGCCGCCCCGGACTACGGCCGAAGCCCCAGGCACCGTCGTCAGCGCGGCGGTCACCAGGCCACCGGTGAGCGACTCGGCCGCCGCGACCGTCATGCCGCGGGCGACGAGCAGCCTGATCGCGGCCGCGGGCAGCTCGTCGGTATCAGGTCCCGGACCAGAGGTCACTCCCCCGCTCCCGGCGCCGGGCCTGCCGCCGCCCGGCCTGCGGCCGGAGCGTCCGGCGGGGATGGCCTAGCCGCTGGCGCCTCGGCAACGGCCTGATCCGGCGACCGCTCGTCCGAAGCAGGCGCCGGCTGACTCTGCGCGGCCCTGCGCAGCCGCAGCGCCCTGGCGGTGTAGTCCACGCCGGTCACAAGCGTCACGGCGACGGCGGCGGCCATGGCAGCTGATCGCAGCCAGCCGACAGGTTCCGGCAGGATGTACAGCCCGATCGCGACGATCTGCAGGACCGTCTTGATCTTGCCGCCCCGGCTGGCGGCGATGACTCCGTGCCTGATCACCCAGAAGCGGAGCAGAGTGACGCCGACCTCGCGGACCAAGATGACCACGGTCACCCACCAGGGCAGGTCGCCGAGCGCTGAGAGGGTGATCAGCGCCGAACCGGTCAGCGCCTTGTCGGCGATCGGGTCGGCGATCTTGCCGAAATCGGTAATCATGCCGCTGCGCCTGGCCATCTGGCCATCGAGGAAGTCAGTGATCGATGCGAACCCGAACACGAAGAATGCCACGATCCGAGAGCCGGTGCCCCCGGCGACCAGGAAGGCGACGAAGACCGGCACGAGAACAAGGCGCAGCATCGTCAGCCCGTTCGGCAAGTTGACCAGCCTGGGCGTGGCCTGCGGGTTCCTTGCGTCCGAGCTAGTCAATGGTCCGGAGTTGCCCGAGATGTCCCTGTTCATGCTCATCTATCAAATCCGCCAGCAGGTCCACCCCCTCCGAACCTGACACCCGCGCCCGCACGAGGTCACCAACGCTCAGCTGGCGGTCTGAGCGCACCTGCGTCGCCCCGTCGACCTCGGGCGCCTGGTGCGCCGCGCGGCCGACGTACAGCCCTGTGCCACCGTCGTGGTCGTCAGGCAGCTCCTCGATCAGCACATCGTGGATCTCGCCGATCCGGTCGGCTGCGCGCTGGTCCATCAGCTCGTTCGCCAGGCCGGCCACGCGCTCGACCCGGGCTGCGATCTCGTCGTCGCCGACCTTTCCTGGCAGCGTCGCAGCTTCCGTACCGTCCTCGTCGGAGTATCCGAAGATACCGATCGCGTCCAGCCGCGCCTCGGACAGGAACAGCTCGAGTTCGGCCAGGTCGGCCTCGGTCTCACCTGGGAAGCCGACAATGAAGTTGGACCGGATCCCGGCCTCGGGGGCCAGCTTCCTGATCTGCTCGATCAGGGCAACGAACCGCTCGCGGTCGCCAAACCTCCGCATTGCGCGCAGCACCAGGCCGCTGGCGTGCTGGAAAGACAGGTCGAAATACGGCGCGACACCTGCCGTGCCGGCCAGCACCTCGATCAGCCCGGGCCGCACCTCGGCGGGCTGTAGGTAGCTGACCCTGATCCGGTCGATGCCAGGTACCGCGGCCAGCTTGGGCAGCAACGCCTCTAGCAGCCTCAGGTCTCCCAGGTCCTTGCCATAGGAGGTCGAGTTCTCGCTGACAAGTAGCAATTCCCTGGCGCCACGCAGGGCAAGCCAGCCCGCCTCCGCTACCAGGTCATCCGGAGGCCGCGACACGAACGCTCCGCGGAACGCCGGGATCGCGCAGAAGCTGCACCGCCGGTCACACCCCGAGGCGATCTTCAGCGGCGCGACGACACCCTGGCCAAGCCTTCGCCGGAGGACCCGCGGTCCCGATGCAGGGGCCACACCGTCGGGCAGGTCTGCGATGACGCCTGCGCCGTGCCCTGGGACATGGCTGCCCGTCGAACCGGGACGGCCGGCTGGCGCGATCGGCAGCAGCTTCCTGCGGTCGCGCGGCTCGTGTGCCGTCCAGCGCTGCCCCGCCAGGACGGCGTCGAGGCGGCCTGAGATGTCGGCGTAGTCATCGAAGCTGAGCACCTGAGCCTCGGGCAGCGCCTCGGCGAGGCCTGACCCGTAGCGCTCGGCCATGCAGCCGGCGGCGACCACCGCCGCGCCGGATTCGGCCGCGGTCAGCAGCTCGTCGATCGACTCCTGCTTGGCCGCCTGGATGAAGGTGCAGGTGTTCACGACGACCACGTCGGCCTCGCTGCCCCCATCACCGCCGCCATCCTCATCGCCGCCCTCGGTCAGCCTCCAGCCGCCCGCTTCCAGTCGTGCGGCCAATTCCTCTGAGTCGACCTCGTTCCTGGCGCAGCCAAGCGTCACCAGCCGGACCGAGCGACCACGGCCGCCGGCGCCGGCCGATTCGCCGCCGGTTGACGGAGCGGAACCTGCAGATGACACACCGGAAGACTACGGCAGGCCTGCGCCTGCGGCAGCCGCCGGAGCACCCCATTCCGGCACCTGACGGCGGCCGGGCACCCGTCGGGTCAGTGCACTCGCGAGGCGTGCAGGCTGAGCGTCACCATGCTGACCGTTCCTGGCGGCACCGGGTTCCTTCCGTTGACGCGAACCTTCACGCCGGACGGGTTGCCCAGGATCAGGACCACCCGGTGCTTTTCTGTCCAGTTCATCGAGTTGCCCGCGTACACCATGCCGCTGAACAACGTCGCGCCCGTCCGGCTCTTCAGCTGCACCCAGCAGTTCTGCGTGGCGGTCAGCCTGATGTGCAGCTTGCGGGGCTGGTGCTGCTGGGCGACGACCGACGGCGAGCCCGAGGCTGTGACCTTGGGCTTGGCCGCCGTGCTCGGGTTCTGGACATGGGCGT
Source organism: Streptosporangiaceae bacterium (assembly GCA_036258115.1). Classification (GTDB taxonomy): domain Bacteria; phylum Actinomycetota; class Actinomycetes; order Streptosporangiales; family Streptosporangiaceae; genus Chersky-822. The sequence continues at coordinate 85,484 of DATAEH010000251.1, read as the reverse complement.
CCTGGTTGGCCGCGGTCGCCGGATGCGACGCGAAATGCTGATAGGCGAAGATGCCGGCGATGACCAGCAGCGCGAGCGCCATGGCGGCGGTCCAGTTCGGCCGGCGTCGCTCCTTTAGCTTCACCGGGGTGACCGGCCGGAATACGTCCGCGGCGCTGATCGCCTGCGGCGCGCCCATCGTCCGGTCGTATTCATCGATCAGCGGCTGGGGATCCACGCCGACCGCGCTGGCGATGCTACGGATATGACCGCGGGCGTAGAAGTCGCCGCCGCACCCGGAGAAATCGCCGCGCTCGATGCCGCGGATGATCGTTTCCCTGATGCAGGTGCGCTGACTGACCTGCGTAATCGTCAGGCCCGCCTGGCGGCGTCCCTCTGCCAGTGCGTCGCCGATACTCATTCAGTCCTGCTCCCCCGCTCCCCTTGTCAGGGGATTACGACTCCCACCTCCTCATGCCCCTCGCTGGGCCAGTCAACGCCCAAGCCGCGGGTGACCTTTCGTCAGCGAGTCGGCAGGGAAGCGCAAAAACCCTCTGCCCAACTTGGCGGGCGCCTAGCACACGTCGTGTTGGCGGTTCTCGTGGTCGGGTGGCTAGTTGCCCTGCAGCGAATCCAGCAGCTCGTCCAGGTCGTCGGGACGGACAAGCACGTCCCTGGCCTTGGATCCCTCGCTTGGCCCGACGACGCCGCGGCTCTCCAGCAGATCCATCAGCCGCCCGGCCTTCGCGAAGCCAACCCGGAGCTTGCGCTGAAGCATCGACGTCGAACCGAACTGGGTGCTGACTACCAGCTCGGCCGCCTTGAGCAAGTCATCGAGGTCGTCGCCGATGTCCGCATCGATCTCACGCAGCCTGCCCTCCCCGGCTGTCACGTCTTCACGGTATTCAGGCTCGGCCTGGCGCTTGCAATGGCCGACTATCGCGCGTATTTCCTTCTCGGTCACATACGCGTTCTGCAGCCTGATCGGCTTGCTGGCGCCCATTGGCAGGAACAGTGCGTCGCCCTGGCCGACCAATTTCTCCGCGCCTGGCTGGTCAAGGATGACCCGGCTGTCGGTCAGGCTCGAGGTGGCGAACGCGAGCCGGGACGGCACGTTGGCCTTGATCAGGCCGGTGACGACGTCGACGCTCGGCCGCTGGGTGGCTAGCACCAGGTGGATGCCGGCGGCCCGCGCCAGCTGAGTAATCCTGACGATCGCGTCCTCCACGTCCCGTGGCGCGATCATCATGAGGTCGGCGAGCTCGTCGACGACCACAAGCAGATACGGATAGGGCGCGTACACTCGCTCGCTGCCGGGCGGCGCCGTCACCTTCCCGGCCTTAACGGCCTTGTTGAAGTCGTCCATGTGCCGGAATCCCGAAGCGGCAAGATCGTCGTAGCGGCGGTCCATCTCGCCGACTACCCACTGCAGCGCCTCGGTTGCCCGCTTGGGGCTGGTGATGATCTGGGTGATCAGATGCGGGATCCCCTGGTAGGCGGTGAGCTCAACCCGCTTGGGGTCGATCAGGATCATCCGGACCTCGTCCGGGTTGGCACGGATCAGAATGGACGAAATAAGCCCGTTTATGCAGGTTGATTTGCCCGCTCCGGTCGCGCCGGCTATCAGCATGTGGGGCATCTTCGCGAGGTTGGCGATAACCGTGCGGCCCTCGACGTCCTTGCCGAGCCCGACCACCATCGGGTGGTGGTCGCTCTCCGCGACCGGCGACCTGAGCACGTCGCCTAGGCTGACGATCTCGCGGTCGCTGTTGGGGATCTCGATGCCGATCGCCGACTTGCCAGGGATCGGCGACAGGATCCGGACGTCGGCGCTCTTCACCGCGTAGGCGATGTTCTTCGACAGCGCGGTCACGCGCTCGACCTTGACGGCAGGGCCGAGCTCGATCGCGTACCTGGTCACAGTGGGCCCGCGGCTGAACCCGGTGACCTGGGCGTCCACTTCGAACTGTTCGAGGACCATCGTCAGGGCCTCGACCATGGCGTCGTTGGCCCTGGTCCTGGCCTTCGGCGCCGAACCAGGCTTGAGCAGCGCTGCAGGCGGCAGCGTATAGCTGGACGAGCTCGAACTGGTCAGGGTCAGCTGCTCGCCCCGGCCTCCCTTGGCCGTCTCGCGGTTGCCGGTGTTCGCGTCGCGGGATACCGTTTGCTCGGCCGCATCGTCGGCACCGAACCAGGACTTGCGCCACGACGCCTCGGCGCCCGACGCCGTGCTAGCCGAAGCCACGGAACCTCGCCCTCCGTAGCCGTGCGAGGAGGCATGCGTCCCGAACATCAGAGCCTCGGCGATGACCTCATCGTCGGCGGTGCGGTTGGCCGGGACGCCTGCCTGGGCGGCGCTCTCCGCACCAGCCGGAACCTCAGCACTCGCTGCCGACCCAGCCGGCGACGCTGATCCGCGCGCTGCCTTAGCGGACGATCGCGGTACCAGGCCGCCGAGCAGCGGTGAGTCATAGGGCCTGTCGTGCTCGCCCGCCTCGATCGCGGCCGAGCCGCGCCGGCGCGGCGACCTGGCCGCAGGCAGCGCTGCGCCTCCAGCGGCGAGATCGTCATCGGCCACTTCCTCTTCCTCGCCGCGGAAGGCGCGCCGGACCAGGAAGGCGATCTCGGCGCAGCGCTCGGGCAGGCGATGGAGCGGCGTGCCGGTGATGACGAGGACGCCGAACGCGGCGAGCAGACCGAGCAGCGGTATCGCCGCCCAGGTGGTGAGCAGAGCCTGCAACGGCGCGGAGATCGCGAAGCCGATCAGGCCGCCGGACTTGTGCATGCCCGCCACACCAGACGACGGGCCAGGGCTACCCAGCGCGATGTGCACGATGCCGAGCGCGCCGGTCAGGAACGCCGTCCACCCGATCACCATCCGGCCCGTGTGCGCGTTCTTGTCAGGGTGCCGGAGCAGCCGCCACGCGAGCAGCGAGAGCAAGATCGGAAGCGTCCAGGCCGCGACGCCGAACGTGCCGCGGATCAGCGCGGTCAGACCATGGCCAACCGCGGAGCCGAGGCCCCACCAGGCGGCCGCGGCGGTGACGATCGCAGCGGCGAGCGCGGCGAGCCCTGCGCCGTCCCTGCGATGCGCGGGATCCAGGTCACGCGCACTGTCGCCGAACAGCCTGACGACGTGGCCGACTCCGGTGGCAAGTTCCATCCACAGCGCGCCGATGCCACCGAGCAACCAGCCGATCAGGATCACGAACGGGTTGCGCGAGGAGCGCATGGTGCTCGCCAGGCTGCGCCTCGGCGGAGTTGGCGTGCTGCGTCTGCGGTAATACGGGGTGCTGCCGCGGCGCGATTTCGCCCCGCCCCGGCCGGCCGAGCTTTTCGTTGATCCGTTCCTGCTGGAGCTTCCCCGGCCGGACGACGTCCTGCTGCTCAGTGTCCTGCTGCCCTTACGCGTACCCGTAGCAGTTCCGGTCCGTGCGCCGGGCGCGCCGGAACCCGAGCCGCCGCGGGCTGAACCGCCCCCCTGGCCGCCACGCCCGGCGGAACCGCTGTTTGGGCGTGCCGCACCCTTGGGCGCACGAGTCGCCATGTTTCACACGGTAACCAAGTGCTCGCCGAATTCCCAACAACGCTGCCGGAGTGTCGCTCTCGGCCCCGCGCGTGGCGCCCTTTCCGCCGTTGACCAGCGGCGTGCGGCAACGTAGCTTCGGCACAGATCCGGGAAGGGGCGGGCGAGTGCGAATCGCGGTCGTGGGCGGCGGTCCTGGCGGGCTCTACTTCGCCGCGCTGACCAAGCAGCTCAGCCCCGGACATGAGATCACGGTGTGGGAGCGGAACGCCCCTGACGACACGTTCGGCTTCGGCGTGGTGTTCTCCGACGAGACGCTGGGCGGGATCGAGCACGCCGATCCGCAGATCTACACGGCGATGGAGCGCGATTTCGCTCGCTGGGACGACATCGACGTGCATTACCGCGACGAGGTGATCACCAGCGGCGGGCACGGGTTCGCCGCGGTCAGCAGGCGGCGGCTGCTCCAGATCCTCCAGCAGCGCTGCGCGGACCTCGGCGTGGCGATGCATTTCCGCGCCGAGGCACCGGACCCTGCCGTCCTCGCCGCCAGTTATGACCTCGTCATCGCCTCGGACGGGGCGAACTCAGCGACCAGGGCGGCGTTCGCCGGTGCTTTCGCGCCCGAGGTGGAGCTGCGCCGGTGTAAATACATCTGGCTGAGCACCGATCTCGTCTTCGACGCGTTCAAGTTCTACATCGTGCCGACGCCGTACGGCGTCATGCAGGTACACGGCTACCCCTACGACGCCACCGGTAGCACCTTCATCGTCGAGATGCACGAGGACGTCTGGACGAAGGCTGGATTCGCGGAACTCGCGCCGGCCAGCCTCCCGCCTGGCCGGTCCGACGAGGCATCGATCGCCAGGATCGGTGAACTGCTCGGCGACATCATCGGCGACCACGGCATCGAGGCCAACAATTCCAAGTGGATCACCTTCGGCACGCTGCGGTGCCGAAGGTGGCGGCATAGCAACGTCGTGCTGCTCGGCGACGCGGCGCACACCGCGCACTTCTCGATCGGCTCGGGAACCAAGCTGGCGATGGAAGACGCGCTGGCGCTGGCCGCATGCCTGAACGAGCAGCCGGACATTGAAGCCGCCCTGGAGGCCTATGAGGCAGAGCGGCGGCCGGTCGTCGAGTCCACCCAGCGAGCCGCGCAGGCCAGCCTGGAATGGTTCGAGAACCTCGGTCAGTACACCCATCAGGATCCTGAGCAGTTCGCGTTCAACATCATCACCAGGAGCCGCCGCGTCACCCACGACAACCTGAGGCTGCGCGACCCGGAGTTCACCGCGCGGATCGACGAATGGTTCGCGGCCGATTGCAAGCGGCGCGGACTTGGCACCGGCGCAGCGGTGCCGCCGATGTTCCAGCCGATGCGAATGCGCGATCTGGAGCTGAAGAACCGCGTCATTGTCTCGGCGATGGACATGTATTCAGCCTCCGAGGGCACGCCGTCCGACTTTCACCTGGTCCATCTCGGCAGCAAGGCCGCCGGGGGCGCCGCGCTCGTGATGACCGAGATGGTCTGCGTGAGCGCTGAGGGAAGGATCACCCCGGGCTGCGCGGGCATGTACTCGCCGGAGCACGAGCCGGCCTGGCAGCAGATCACCGGCTTCGTGCACGAGTACACGACGGCCAGGATCGGGCTGCAGCTCGGCCACTCCGGCCGCAAGGGCTCGACCAAGCTGATGTGGGAGGGCATCGACGAGCCGCTCGACCAGGGCAACTGGGAGGTCTGCGCCCCGTCGCCGATTCCCTACCTGGCGGGAATCAATCAGGTGCCGCGGGAGCTGACTCTCGCCGATATGGGGCAGATCAAGGAGCAGTTCGTGGCCGCGACGCTGGCAGCGGAGCGAGCCGGCTTCGATCTCATTGAGTTGCACTGCGCGCACGGCTACCTGCTGTCTTCGTTCATCTCACCGGTCACTAATCAGCGGAGCGACGAGTACGGCGGGTCGCTAGCGGCCCGGTTGCGGTATCCGCTCGAGGTGTTCGAGGCCATGCGGGCGGCGTGGCCCGCTGGCAAACCGATGACCGTGCGCATCTCGGCGACCGATTGGGTTCCCGGCGGCATCACAGGCGAGGACGCCGTCGGGATCACCGAGGCCTTCGCCGCCGCGGGAGCCGACGCAATCGACGTCTCGACCGGCCAGGTCACGCCCGACGAACATCCCGCGTTCGGCCGGTCATACCAGACACCCTTCGCCGATGCGATCCGCAACCGGACCGGCATTGCCACCATCGCGGTCGGCGTGATCTCGTCCTATGACGACGTCAACTCCATCGTCCTGGCGGGCCGCGCCGATCTGTGCGCGCTGGGCCGGGCGCACCTGTACGACCCCAACTGGACGTTGCACGCTGCCGCTGCGCAGGGCTATTCAGGGCCGGCGGCAGCCTGGCCCGATCAGTGGGCAGCGGGCAGCAGGCCGCCGCAGACCGGGCGGACCGACGGACCGAAGCCGCGGCTGGCGCTTATCAGGGAGGCCAGGCTCGGAACCGGCGGCACACGGCACGCCCGCTGGCGCCCGCAGCGCACTGCGGCGCCAACGGTTCCTTCGACGGGAGGATCATCTTGACATCCTCTCCCGCCTGCAGGCGGGAGATTCCAACTACGCTACGAGGAGCGGAAGTTGAGGTTCGCGGTTCGCAGGCCCGGCACTCCGGTCGCCTCCCCGCGCATTCACCGCATGCCCTGCGGCGATGTTCCTGGCCGCGTTCACGTCAGCGTTGCAGGCATATCCGCAGGCAGTGCACCAGAAGCCGGCTTGGCTCTCGCGGGACTTCGGGTCCACGTGCCCGCACGCCGAGCACCGTTGGCTCGTGTACGCGGGTTTAATCTTCTGCACCCGGCCGGGTGCCTTGTCCTCCAGACGGCGGATCAGCAGACCCCACCCGGACCGGCTGATCTCCCGGTTCAGCCCGGCCTTAGCCGCCACGTTCTTGCCGGGTTCGACTGCGGAGCCCTTCGCCGAGCGGGTCATGTTCGCGATGTTCAGGTCCTCGACCCGGATCACGTCGAATCTGCGGGCCAGGCTGGTGGAGGTCTTCTCGCACCAGTCCTTTCGTGCGTCCGCCTCACGGGCCCTCAGCCGGGCGACCGCGGCCCGGACCTGACGGCGCCGGGTAGATTCCCTCTTGGCCCGGACCAGCTTGCGCTGCAACAGGACCAGCCGCGCTTGGCGGCGCGGGCTGATCCGAGGGCAAACCAGCATCTCGCCCGTGGACAGCGCAGCGGACACCGCCACACCACGGTCCACGCCGACGATGCCGCCCGTACCAGGGCCGTCGATGGCCGGCGGGATGACCGCAAAGGCGATGTGCCATCGTCCGGCCCGGTCGCGGGTCACCCGGTACGACTTCACACCCGCAGGCACCGGCCGCGACAGGCGGAACCGCAGCCACCCGCATTTAGGCACGAACACCATGGCTGCGCTGCGGCTGAGCAGGCGCACGTGCTCCGGCTTCACCGCGACGATGCGGAATCCCTCGTCCCGCCCCGCCTTCCGCCAGCCAGGCTTGCCGTGCGTCCCGCGGAAGAAGTTCCGCATCGCCTGGTCAAAATCGCGGACAGCCTGATGCTGCACCGTCACGCTGCCCGCAGCCAGCCACGAGTTGTCCGCCCGGGCGTCAGTCAACTGCCGGCACCGCTCAGCGAACCCCGGTGCAGGCCTGCGGCCCGGACGCCAGTGCGCCTGCTGCTCGACACACAGGTTCCACACAAACCGGGCGTCCGAGCAATGCCGCAGCAAGATCCCTTCCTGAGCGGGCGTCGGCTCAAGCCGGTACCGGGACATGCTGCAACCTTCTCACCGCGTACTGACAACGACCCCGGATTCTCCCCGCCCCGAACGACCAGGCCCCTTCTCTTCTCCTCTGGAGGATCATCGTGACGATCGAGCCGGTCAACCCGCCCGAGCTCCCCAGGCCTTCAGGTTTCTCGCATGCGGTGGTCAGCGCTGGCGGCGGCATGGTCTTCCTGGCCGGCCAGACGGCGCTCGACGCCGGCGGCTCGCTCGTCGGAAGGAACGTCGTCGAACAGTTCGAGCAGGCGCTCGGCAACTTGCTCACGGCCCTGCGCGCTGCAGGAGGCGGGCCAGAGCATCTGACGAGCCTCACCATCTACGCCACGGACCTGAGGGACTACCGGCGACATGGCGAGGAGATCGGCGCTATCTGGCGGAAGCTGGCCGGGCCGCGATATCCGGCGATGGCCGCTATCGGCGTGCACCAACTGTGGGACGAAGCGGCCCTGGTCGAGATCCAGGGCTTCGCGGTGATCCCCTAACAAGCGAGGAGTCGGGCAGCCCATTGACTGCGGGCACATAGCAGGAATACTGGGCACGATCACCGCATCTGTCCGAGGAAGGCTGGCCGATGAAGCTCACGCCGTCCGCCCACGCCGATACGTTCTGCCGGGATCATCTGCCACCTTTCGAGCAATGGCCCGACCTGGAGTTCACGCTGCCGGAGCTGGCCTATCCCGACCGGCTGAACTGCGCGAGCACCTTGCTTGCCGACACCATCGCCGTGCACGGCGCCGACCGTCCCTGCCTGCTGCCGCAAGACGAGAACGCTCAGGTGTGGAGCTATGCAGACCTGTCGCAAGTGGCCAGCCAGATCGCGCACGTGCTGACCGATGAGCTCGGCGTCGTTCCTGGCAATCGCGTCCTGCTCCGCGGCCCGAACAACCCGTGGCTCGTTGCCTGCTGGTTCGGGGTATTGCTGGCCGGCGGCGTCGTCGTCGCGACAATGCCGCTGCTGCGTGCGGCCGAGCTGACCACAATCTGCGACATCGCCAAGGTCAGCCTCGCGCTTTGCGACGACAGGTTCACCGACGAGCTGGCCGCGGCCGACGCGCCAGGCCTGCGCATCGTCAGCTTCCACGCGGCCGCGCCACCCACGCCGGCCTCCGGCGCGGAACTCGGCGCCCCCGGCAACCTCAATGAGCTTGCCAGCCGGAAGCCGGGCACGTTCGGGCCGATCGAGACCGCCGCCGATGATGTCGCCCTGATCGCCTTCACCTCAGGCACGACGGGGCGGCCAAAAGCCGCCATGCACTTTCACCGCGACGTCCTCGCGGTAGCGGACACGTTCTCCGCGCACGTCCTCAAGCCCACCAAGGACGACATCTTCACCGGCACACCTCCCCTCGCGTTCACGTTCGGCCTCGGCGCGATCCTGATCTTCCCGATCCGGGCCGGCGCCGCGACCCTGCTGATTGAGCGGGCAACGCCGGCAGAGCTTGCCGATCAGATCGCCGCGCGAGGAGTGACCGTCGTTTCCACGGCACCGACCGCGTACCGGGCCATGCTCGCTGCGGGTAAGGCTGAGCAACTGCGCAGCCTGCGCCGGCCGGTGTCGGCTGGCGAGACGCTACCAGGATCGGTGTGGCAGGCCTTCTACGACGCGACCGGCGTGAAGATCATTGACGGCATAGGCAGCACGGAGTTGCTGCACATCTTTATCTCCGCCGCCGATGATCAGATCACGCCGGGATCGACAGGACTGCCAGTGCCCGGTTATCGCGCTGTCATCCTCGACGATGCCGGCGAGCCCGTACCTGATGGCCAGTCAGGCCGACTCGCGGTCAAAGGACCCACCGGCTGCCGGTACCTGGCTGACGACCGGCAGCGCAACTACGTCAGTCATGGTTGGAACTTCACCGGCGACACCTATATCCGCGATGCCGACGGTTACTTCTGGTATCAGGCACGCTCCGACGACATGATCGTCTCGGCCGGCTACAACATCGCCGGGCCCGAGGTCGAGGAAGTGCTGTTGTCGCACCGGCTGGTGGCCGAGTGCGGCGTCGTCGGCCTGCCCGATGAGTCCCGCGGCCAGGTGGTCACCGCCTTCGTGGTGCTCACCGACGGCGGCGAGCCGGGCCCGGCCCTCGTCGCCGAACTGCAGGACCTGGTGAAGCAGAAGATCGCCCCGTACAAGTACCCGCGCGCCATCGAGTTCAGGGCGGCACTGCCCCGCACCAACACGGGCAAGCTGCAGCGCTTCAAGCTCAGAGACCAGCCGCCCGCGTTACGGCCGCAGGATCAGACCTCGACCACCACCGGGATGATCATCGGGCGGCGGCGGTAGTTGCTGTTGACCCATCGGCCGAGGGTCCGCCGGACAAGCTGGCCGAGCTGATGTATCTCGCTGATCCCGTCCGCTGCCGCTGCGGCGAGTGCTTCTTCGATCAGGGGGCGCACCTCGCTGAAGCCGGCCTCGTCAATGCCTGAGCCCCTGGCGTGGATCTCAGGTCCGGCGACGAGCTTGCCGTTCGTGGAATCGACCACCACGACGACCGAGATGAAGCCTTCCTCGCCGAGGATCAGCCGGTCCTTCAGCGAGCTTTCTGTGACTTCCCCGACCGAGAGCCCGTCGACGAACACATACCCGCACTGGACCTTGCCCGAGACCGTGGCCTTGCCGCCGATCAGGTCGACCACGACACCGTCCTCGGCGACGACGATGTTCTCGTGCGGGACGCCGGTCAGCGCGGCGAGCTCGGCGTGCGCCTGCAGATGCCGCCATTCGCCGTGCACCGGCATGAAGTTGGCGGGCCGGACCAGGTTCAGCACGTAGAGCAACTCGCCCGCCGGAGCGTGGCCTGAGACATGCACCAGAGCGTTGCCCTTGTGCACGACCCGTGCTCCCAGCCTGGTCAGGTCGTTGATGACCCGAGATACGGCGGTCTCGTTGCCAGGCACAAGCGACGACGCGAGGATCACGGTGTCGCCTCTGGCGATCCTGATCGGGTGATCCCGTCCCGCCATCCTGGATAGCGCGGACATCGGCTCGCCTTGCGAGCCGGTCGAGATCAGCACAATCTGGTCTGGCGGCAGTTCCTCGGCGTCCTTGAGATCGACGATCAGCCCGCCCGGTACCGACGGGACGCGCAGGTAGCCGAGCTCCCTGGCCACGCCCATGTTGCGCACCATTGACCGGCCGACCAGCGCGACCTTCCTGCCGTGCAGGGCGGCCGTATCCATGACCTGCTGCACGCGGTGCACGTGGCTGGCGAAACAGGAGACGATGATCCGCTGGCTGGCGGAGCTGAAGATGTCCGACAAGATCCCGGAGATCTCTCGCTCGCTCGTGACGATGCCGGGGACCTCAGCGTTCGTCGAATCCGACATCAGCAGGTCGACACCCTGCGTGCCGAGCCGGGCGAAACCGCCGAGGTCGGTGAGCCGCCGGTCTAGCGGCAGCTGGTCCATCTTGAAGTCGCCGGTATGCAAGACCACGCCGGCACCAGTTGTGATGGCGACTGCAAGCGCGTCAGGAATCGAGTGATTGACCGCGAAGAACTCCAGGCCGAACGGCCCGAACTGGACGCTTGCGCCAGCGTCCACCTCGACCGTCTCGGGGGTGATCTTGTGCTCGGTGAGCTTGCTGGCGACCAGCGCGAGCGTCAGCTTGGACCCCACCAGGGGGATATCGCCGCGCCGGCGCAGCAGGTAGGGAACGGCGCCGATGTGATCTTCATGGGCGTGGGTCAGAACCAGGGCCTCGACGTCGTCGAGCCGGTCGTCGATGGCCGTGAAGTCCGGCAGGATCAGGTCAACGCCAGGCGTGTCCGGGTCGGGAAACAGCACGCCGCAGTCGACGATCAGCAGGCGGCCGCCGTATTCGAACACGGTCATGTTGCGGCCGACCTCGCCGAGACCTCCGAGCGCCACGATTCGCAGGCCGCTGTCCGCCAGCGCCGGTGGCGGCCCCAGCTCAGGGTGCGGATGACTCACTTGACTTTGACACCGCCAGCAACCAGGTCGGTGCGCAGCTTGTCAACCTCGGCCGGCGTCGCATCGACCAGAGGCAGCCGTACCGAGCCGCCGGGCAGGCCGAGCATTGTCAGCGCCGCCTTCACGGCAATCGCGCCCTGGGTCCTGGTCATGATCCCGATGTAGACCGGCAGCAGTTCCCGGTGGTGGCGCAGCGCCGTAGCCACGTCGCCGGACAGGTACGCCTCGATCATCTCGGCCAGCCGGTCGCCGACCACATGCGCCACCACGCTCACGAAGCCGCAGGCGCCCACCGAGAGCCACGGCAGGTTGACCACGTCATCGCCGGAGTAGAAGGCCAGGCCGGTGGCCGACATCACCAGCGAAGCGGCAGTCATGTCGCCCTTCGCGTCCTTGACGGCCACGATCCGCGGATGCTGCCCGAGCTGCAGGAGCGACTCCGTCGCGATCGCAACGCCGCACCGCCCGGGGATGTCGTACAGCATCACGGGCAGGCCGGACGCGTCGGCGACCGCGGTGAAATGTGCCACCAGGCCGTTCTGCGGAGGTTTGTTGTAGTACGGCGTCACCACGAGCAGCCCGTCAGCCCCCGCCTGCTCGGCCTGCCGCGCAAGCTCGCAGGTGTGCGCGGTGTCGTTGGTACCGACCCCGGCCACCACCTTCGCCCGGCCGCCGACAGCCTCGATCACGGTGCGCAGCAGCCGGTCCTTCTCGGCATCTGAGGTGGTCGGCGACTCACCGGTGGTGCCGCTGATCACCAGGCCGTCATTGCGCATCTGGGTGACCAGGTAGTCAGCGAGCCGCGCCGCCCCGGCGTAATCGACGGCTCCATCGCTCGTCATCGGAGTGACCATCGCGGTCAGCAATCGCCCGAACGGGGCTGCAGGCGTCGGGGCGGGCTCGCCGCTCCTCGCGGTCGCAGAATCAGTCATAGCCGGAACGCTACCCGGAACAGCCAGGGCACGTAACCATTGGCGACACTCCAAGGGGCCACATTGACTGCGAGCCGGGCCGGTGGTCTACTCGATCGCGTCCTGCGAAGGATCCTGCAGGAAGCCGGTGCGAATCCGGCGCGGTCCCGCCACTGTCACCGGGAACTCGAAGACCAGCCATGCTGACCACGGCTGGCTAGACCCGACCCCGGAAGCCAGGAACTGCAGCCGTCGGCCCTTCAGCTGCGGAGCGTGGCTACTCCGAGGAAGGCGATCATGTCCGCTGCACTGTCGGTAGCCCTCCGTGTCACGGGGCGGCTCGTCGTGGTCATCGGCGGCGGCAGCGCCGCAGATGACGTGGTGGGCCGGCTGCTGAGGGCCGGATCGCGGGTGCTCGTGGTAGCGCCCGAGCTGACTGCCGGGCTGGCCGGACTGGCAGCCTCGGGAGCGATCGGCGTGCGCAGCAGGCCCTATCAGCCTGCCGACCTGGACGCTGCCTGGCTGGTCCTGACCTGTTGTCCTGACGAGGTGAACGCGCGGGTGGCCGCTGACGCGGACGAGCGGCAGACCTGGTCAGCTACCTGGCCCGCTGGCCCCGGCGAGGAAGCCTTGGTGAGCGCGGACCTGCTTGACTCCGCCGAATCACGCGCAGATAACGGACGCAGGGTCCTGGTGCTCGGCGGCGCCAGGTCAGGCAAGTCAGCCGCGGCCGAATCGATGCTCGCCGGGGAGATGGCCGTGGATTACGTGGCGACGGGGCAGCTGGCCGGAACAGGGGACGCGGAGTGGGACCGCCGGGTACGCGATCATCAGGCCAGGCGCGCGCCGGGCTGGCGAACGATCGAGAGTTCCGCCGTCGCGGAGGTGCTGACCGATCCTGACGCCTCCGCGCCGGTGCTGGTCGACTGCCTGGCGACCTGGCTGGCGCAGGTGATGGACGAGTGCGGGTTGTGGTCAGGTGTTCCGGACGCCGACGTGCGGCTCAGCCAGCGGACCGACGAGCTGGTCGCCGCCTGGCAGCAGACCAATAGGCGCGTGGTAGCGGTCAGCAATGAAGTCGGGTGCGGCGTGGTGCCCGCTTCCCCGTCGGGCCGCCGGTTCAGGGACGAGCTTGGCTGGCTGAACTCCCGCATCGCGGGGAACAGCGAGGAAGTGTGGCTCTGTACCGCCGGGATTCCGCGCCGGCTGCGATGAGGCCCCCGACCCTGACGCGAGCGCCTGCCCGGTCTTGGCTGGCGGCCGTGAGCATGTTCACGATCATCCCGGTGACCGGCCCAGAAACGATAGGGCCTGCGCTGGCCAGGCGCATGACGTACTGGCTCCCGGTCGTCGGCGGCTTGCTTGCCGTGCCCGCGGCCGGCATCGTGCTCGGCGTCGAGGCTGCCAGCACGGTTCCGCGCAGGCTGCTAGCGGCAACGCTCGCCATTGCGGTCCTAGGCCTGCTGACCGGCGGATTGCACCTCGACGGGCTCGCGGACACGGCCGACGGCCTCGGCAGCCGCAGGCCGGCCGGGCAGGCGCTTGAGGTGATGCGCCGTTCGGATACCGGTCCGATGGGCGTCGCCGCACTCGTGTTCGTGGTGCTTGTGCAGATCGCCGCGCTCGCTGCGGTGACGCCCCGGTGGCTGGCCGCGGCTGCGCTGATCGCCGCAGCAGTGACGGGCCGGGTTGGCGTGCTGCTGGCCTCAGGTGCCCCCGCCGCCCGTAGCGGCGGGCTTGGCGGGCTGATCGCCGGGACAACAAGCCACCGAGCCCGATGGCTGGAGTCAGCCGCGCTGCTCGCCGTGGTTGGCGCCGCTGGCTGGGCCGCCGGCGGCGTGACGCTGGCCGTACGCGGCCTGACGGCCGTGGCGTGCGGGTTGGTGGTCGCCGCGGCGGTGCGCTGGCTGGCGTGTCGTCGGTTCGGCGGCATGACCGGCGATGTTTATGGCGCCCTGATCGAGCTCGGCACCGCGACTGTCCTCCTGGTCGCGGCGCTCAGCGGTTAACCGCCTCAAGAAAATGACCAGGCGACGTGAGCTCGGGGGTACCCACGCCGCCTGCGTCTACTTCCTCATCGCCGGCCGATGCCATGCCGTTACTAACCCCATAACTTGGGTTTAACGACGGCATTCGGGGCCGACATAGAATGCAAAATGACAAGGCCCCCGCATGTATGAGATGCAGGGGCCTCGCCAGGCCGGACCGGAGATACCCCGCCGATTGCCCCGGCAGGCTGATCCGCTGGGGCAATCAGCGAACCACACTCCGTTCGTCCTACCACCGGTCCAGGACACCCGCTGAGATCCCGGTTGCCCAGTCTCCCTGCTTCCCAGGAACCAACTCCTTGGTCCTCCAGGGTTGCCCCTGACGGTCCGCGAAGCCCTCCTGCTGGCCCGAAGTTGCCTCCGAACCACGGAGCGTTCCAGGGTTCCCGTAGATCCCTCCAGGCTCCCCGGAGTTTCCCCCAGGTCTCCCGAAGTTCCCTTCGAGTGGTACCCGTTTTCGCTGGTAGAGAAGTTTCTACAGCCACTCATGGGGGCTACACAAGGGGATTGGCAGACTATTTTCAAGATTCTTTAGCCGTCCACAGGCTGTCCACCGGACGGGCGCTTCTGTCCACCGATGCCAGCCCTCTTGTCCACAGCATCTGCGGTTTTCCACCAGCGCCGTCCACAGGTGTCGCGACAGGCTCAGAAAACGGGAATGATGTCCTCGGCGCTGATGTCGTCCGAGACGTCCACGCCCTCGATGTCAAGTTCCGGCATGGCCGGGAAGTCGATGCCCCAGCGCTGAACGATCACGCGGATCTTGGCGATCGCGCTGCGCCAGTTCTCGGCCTGCTCCTCGTAAGACAGCACGCCAAGGCCGGCCTGTCTCGCGTGGTCCATCAGGACACGGTGGTTGTTCAGGAAGTATGGCGGCAGATCCCAGAATCCCTCCGGCGGCTCCCACAGGATCATGGACAGGAAGATGAAGCCTGCCCGGAGCTGCCTGGTGATCGTTGCCCGAACGTCGTCGGTCAGACCCGGCCATTCGTTCTCCAGGATGGTCATGCAGATCTGCAAGTGCCGGGACTCATCGCGGCCGATCCGATGGAACATCTCGTTGAAGACCGGATGCTTGGTTCCCGAGGCCATGCCACGGAACAGTGTCGACGCGGCCATCTCGCCCATCATGAAGCTGGTGAAAAGCACAGGCAGCGAATACTTGCCGACGGCGTTGTTGTAGCCGTTCCAGTACCGGCCGCCGTTGTGATACAGCCAGCCGATGTTGTTGTGCGCAGCGCGCTCAAGGTCTGTCGTCGGCGTCCAGTCAAGCGGACCGCCAGGCCACAGCGCCGCGATCGCCCGCTGGCAGCACTCCTCGTGGTTCATCTCGTCCCTGGTGATCGAGAAGAAACACTTGCGGACGGGATCTTCCTCGTGCTCCTCAAAGGCCCTGATCGTGGCCCTGGCGAAGACGGCGGGCCCGGAGGCGTCGAAGTTCGCCAGCACCGCGAACCAGTACATGATGCCGAGCCGCTGCTCGGTGGTGAAGTCTTCGGCGCGCAGTCCATCCCATGGCAGGTCCGCCGGGTTCCACGCCATCAGCTTGGACTTCTGGTAGATGGCGGCCAGCTTCTCGGTCTCGACCCGCCATTCCATCGGGTAGATGTTCGGGCGAGGTATCTCAGGCGCCGGCCAGAACCCGCCGTCGGGCACCAAAAGCTCGTGATCGATCTTCGCTTCCGACATGGCGGTGCTCCTTAAGCCCTTGCGAACCTTGCGCGGCTGGCGGCGTGTTCCGCCTCCAGGGCAGGCGACGCCAGATTTATTACAGCGTAAGCCCCAACCTGCGCTCTCTTGTAACAACCCGTCCCTCTTTCGTACGGCCCGCGGCGCGTCAGGCACCTCACCCGTGGCCAGTCAAGCACTAGTGAAGTAAGCTTCGCCTGTCCCGGGGATTTCCCCGAGAGACGCTGTGTGCAGCGAAGCCGGTGTGAATCCGGCGCTGTCCCGCAACGGTGATGCCTCCGCCCGAGAGGACAAGCCCGGACGCCTGCCCAGCGTCGGCGACCTGTCCTCGGAGGAAGGGCGGCTCGTTCCGATCCCTCCGGGGAGTCGCAACGGACGCACTTCGTCCTCCACGGCAACCGGAGGATGAGTGATGACTAAAGTTCTGACGCGTCGGCTGATCGCCGTCGCGTTCGCGGCCGGGCTGACAGCGGCCGCTTGCAGCAGCAACGCCGCAAACTCCCAGCCAGAAGGCGCGCCGAACCCGGCCAAGGCCAGCGGCGCGTTCCCTGTCACGGTCACCGCGGCTAACGGACCGGTGCACCTGGCCAAGGAACCGGACGCGATCCTGTCCCTGTCCCCCACAGCGACAGAGATGCTCTACGCCATCGGAGCGGGCCCCCAGGTAAAGGGCGTCGACAGTGACTCCAACTACCCACCGCAAGCGCCGAGGACCAAGCTCTCCGGCTTTACCCCGAACGTCGAGGCGATTGCGGCGACCAAACCGGACCTGGTGCTGGTCTCCAATAGTGCCTCCTCGTTGACCAAGCGCCTGGCGGCGTTCCACATCCCTGTCCTGTCGCTGCCCGCGCCGCCGAATATCAGCAGTGTCTACGCCCAATTCGACCAGCTCGGCCAGGCGACCGGGCACGAGCAGCAGGCGAAGAAGGAGGTGACAGAATTGCGGTCTCAGATCCGGAAGATCGTCGCCGCGACACCGCACCGCTCCAAGCCGATCAGCTACTACTATGAGCTCGATCAGACCTTCTACTCAGTGACCTCTGACACGTTCATCGGCAAGCTTCTCGGCCTGCTCGGGATGAAGAGCATCGCGGACTCGGCGCAGGGCGCCGCCGCCGCGGGCGGGTACCCCCAGCTATCGGCGGAATACGTCGTCAAGGCCAATCCGGACTTCATCATTCTGGCCGACACGGTTTGCTGTCATCAGACCGCGACGACTGTGGCCTCGCGACCTGGCTGGAGCGGCATGACCGCGGTGAAGTCCAAGCACGTGATCATGCTCAACGATGACATCGCGTCCCGCTGGGGGCCGCGAATCGTCAACCTGCTCAAGACCGTGCTGGCCGCTATTAAGGGCAGTTGAGGTTGACCGCGTTGTCACGCCCGCACGCCGACCCAGTACAGGCCGACCCAGTACGGGCCGACAAAGTACAGGCCGACCTGGCTGAGCCGGTTCCCGGGAGGGCAAGCCCGGGCACCGGTGCTACCGGCACCCGGGCGCTGCGGCGTGGCGGGCGGACAGCGCGGGCGATCGCGGTCGCGACCGCGATCCTTGTCCTCGCGCTGATCGCCGGGGTTTCGATCGGCCCGGTCAGCGTGCCATTCGGCGCGATCGCCGAGACGCTGATCTCGCACCTCCCCTGGCATCCCTCGGTCTCCGTGCAGCCGATCGATGCGGCGATCATCTGGCAGATCAGGTTGCCCAGGGTGCTGCTCGGAGCGCTGGTCGGAGCGATGCTCTCTGGCGGCGGCGCGGCTTACCAGGGCGTGTTCCGTAACCCGCTGGCCGATCCCTATCTCCTCGGGGTCGCTGCTGGGGCGGGTCTCGGCGCGACGGCGGTGATCATCAGCGTCGGCAGCCTGGCGCTGCTTCCCGTTGCTTCCTTTGCCGGCGGGGCCGCTGCCGTCGGCCTGACCTATTCGCTCGGGGCGACCGGCCGCCGGAGCGATGACGGCGGTCCGCCGGGCGCTACCGGCACCGCGTCCATCCTGCTCGCCGGTGTCGCGGTCGCGGCCATGCTCACGGCCGCGCAGACCTACCTGCAGCAAGCCCACACGCAGACGCTCCAGTCGGTCTACGCATGGATCCTTGGCGGCCTGTCGGACGCGACCTGGAGCCAGGCTTGGATGATCTTGCCCTACGTGCTGATCTCCGGGGTGACGCTGCTGGCGTACCGGCGGCTGCTCGACGTTCTGCGGGTGGGCGAGACCGAGGCAGGAACGCTCGGCGTCAACGTGCCAAGGCTGCGGCTCATCGTGGTTGTCGCCGCGACCCTGGGCGTCGCGGCGGCCGTATCGGTCAGCGGGCTGATCGGCTTCGTGGGCATCATCGTCCCGCACATCGTCCGGCTGACCGCAGGCGCGAGCTACCGCGTCATCGTGCCCGTCTCGATGATCGGCGGCGCGGCTTTCGTGGTGCTGGCCGACATCGCAGGCAGGACAGTGCAGCCTGACACCGAGGTCCCGATCGGTGTCATCACGGCCGCGATCGGCGCTCCGTTCTTCCTGTTCGTGCTCCGCTCCCGGCGAGCCAGGGCGGACCTGTCTTGAGCGGCGGACATGCCGGTGCGCCCCGTGGGCCCGCTCAGATCGTAGTCAGCGGCCTGAGCGTCAGCTTCGGCACCAAAGCCGCCCTTGAGGGTGTCAATGTCAGCGTCGCGACCGGGGAGTGGGTCGCGCTGATCGGCCCGAACGGCGCGGGGAAAACCACCATGCTGCGCGCGATAGCCAAGATGGTCCGGTCCGCGGGCGGCATCATGCTGGGCGGTCATCCGGCCTCCAGGCTCGGCCAGCGCAAGCTCGCCAGGCTGATCGCCTATGTGCCGCAGCACCCGGTGCTGCCGCCAGCGATGACCGCTCTGGACTACGTGCTGCTCGGCAGGACGCCGCACCTTGGCTATTTCGCGGTCGAGACCGACGCGGACCGCCGGATCTGCCTGGACCTCCTTGACCGGATGACACTGGCCGACATGGCGGGCCGTCGTCTGGGCACGATGTCGGGCGGCGAGTCGCAGCGACTCGTGCTGGCCCGCGCGCTCGCGCAGCAGGCACCGATCCTGCTGCTCGACGAGCCGACGAGCGCGCTGGATCTTGGCCGCAGGGTGGACGCCCTCGAGATGATCGACGAGCTGCGGACCGAACGCTCGCTGACCGTCTTGTCGGCGATCCACGACCTGACGCTGGCTGGCCAGTTCGCCGACCGGCTTGTGCTCCTCCACGAGGGCAAGGTGGCAGCCGATGGCGGCCCAGCCGCCGTCCTGCGCGATGACTTGCTCAGCGCGACCTTCGGCGCCGGCGTCGGCGTCATGCGCACCACAGCCGGCGAACTCGCCGTGATCTCCCACCGGCGACATCCCCCGCCGGATGGATCCAGGGATTGATCCGAGATTCCCGGATGGATCCAGGGATCCATCCGAACAGCCAGCACGCCAAGGCACACCCGGCTGGCGGCCCCACCTGCCACGCCGCACGCCATGAGCATCCCTGCCGTTGACTACGCCAGCACCTTGACCATGATCAGACACGGATTGCCCGGCCAGAGCCCGGTGATTTCCTCAAGCGGCTCGAAAGCCATGCCCGCGTAGAACCGCCTGGTCTGCTCGTAGCCCGCATCGGGATAGCTCGGCCCGAGTGTCTTGACCTGCAACAGCCTGACTCCGTCGGCGACCAGGTCATGCTCGAGCGCCTCGACCAGCGCGCGGCCCACGCCATGCCTGCGCAGTTCCGGTTCGACGGCCATCAAATGAATCTCGGCCGCCGCCGGGAAATGCCGCTCGGACAGGAGCACACCCACCGCCTGGCGATCGGTTCCTCGCCCCGAGTCGGCCGGCCATGCGAGGTAGGTCGGCAGCGTCGCTGCCGACGCCACGTAGCCTGCGTTCGACGACTCGATCCCGAACCAGTCGGGCAGCGCTGTCAGCAGCCGGCTCACCGTCTCCGGCGATTGCTGACCCGATGTGACGATCCAGGGGGACAGTGTTCCGCGCGTCAGAACCCGCCTTGCCCGCCCGCCTGCAGCCAGGCGAAGGCCATCGGGGAAAGCGCAGTCAGGTCAATCGCCGGCTCAACCGTCGAATAGGACTGCACATTGTCGCGGAACACGGCATTGTGCCCGCGGAACACTGAGTACGGAACGTTGCCGGGCGCGCTGGCCGAGCATGGTCGCATGTGGGCAACAGTGCCGGTCGCAGCAAAGCTGTTCGGGCCCTCGACGGCGGCGCCCGCCAGCACCGGCGGCGTCCCGTTGTGCGAGCCGATCAGGTTGGTGACCTGGTGTTGCATGCAGTCGGGGAAGATCGTGCCGTCGCCAACGATCAGGGAGACGCCCCAGGCGTTCGTGCCGAGCACGTCATCCAGCCAGCGCTGGCCCCACGCGGCGTAGACCGGGCGCCCGGCAAGGGAGTCGTACTCACTTGCCATGACCGACAGGCCGATCCCGTGCGCCGTGGTATCCCACTGGTCCCAGGCGAACCCGAACCGGAAGGGGTCGGGCTTGGCGATGCGGATCGCCCGCTTAATCTGGCCGTGCAGATCTGCCAGCAGGGCTGACTTGGTGACGGGCAGCCGCGGGTGGGCGGTGCCGATGGCGCGGTATAGCTCGTAGTCGCCAAGCGCGCTCACGTCGTAGAGGTTCAGCGTGTCCCCGAGGGCGGACTTGCTGTGCATCCACTGGTGCGCCCACCGTCCTGCATCGGTCAGATAGGTGCGGGCCGAGCGGACGGGCAGTCCGGCAGGCAACTCGGAATGACCGGCTGAACGCAGCGCGAGCGCCAGCTCGGTCGCTCCGAGCATCATGTCGTCGCGCCAGGAGGTCTCGCCATAGAAGTCAAATGGCAGCACCGTGAGCAGATGCCCCTTCCAGTGCGTCCCGGCTAGCGCGTAGACGGTTTCGGCTGAGCGCAGGCACCGGTTCGCATAGCCAGGGTCACTGGTGCGGAAGACGCGGTAGCACAGCGCGAAGTCTGCCGCCAGCCGTCCGGCCAGGTTCGGGCTGATCGGAGCGCGCGGCGGTCCGGCGCGGAACACCGGCGGGCGCCTGATGTACAGGTCGTGCGGATTGGTGCCCCGGTAGTGGTCGTCGGCCTGCGGCAGCCGCCAGATGTCATGGTCGCCTTCGTAGAAGTTGTTGGCTTCGCCGGTGCCTACCTGGAAGTACAGCGTCTTGGTTCGCTGGTTCCACATCCGTTGCATGAAGTCCAGGCCGAACTTGGCCTCGTCCACGAAACTGGCGCGGCCATGGGTATTTCCATGATCGTGGCCATGATCGGCGCCGAGCTGAGCCGGGAATGACACGATCCCTTGCAGCAGCATCGCGACCGTATAGCTGGTCGTCTGGACGAATTTCAGGTAGTCGCCAGCGTCCCACCATCCGCCGGTCGCGTTGATCCGCACCCCGGTCGCGAGCTTGCGCAGGCTGTCGCGGAAGTAGCCGTCGGAGTTCACTTTCGGCGCCCGGTACGTCATCGCTCTGGCGTCGTTGAGGTGTCCTGCAGCGGTGCGGAGCGCGCTGCGGATGAAGTCGGGCCCGTCACGCTCGTTTTGGTAGAACGACAGCGCGTTCGCGACGGCGCCCGCGTACAGCCGGGGTGCAGGGGCGATCCTGAACCACGGCGAGACCGTGCCTGGATGCGCCGTCAGGGCGAGCCGGTAGACACCTGGCCGCTGCACGCCGCTGAACCTGACCGCCCAGACGGCCCGGTAGCGGTGGCTCCACGAGCCGAGACTGACGGTCGCCGTTCCGCGCGCAACGACGCGGCACGGATGCACGCTGATCAGTTCCCAGCGCGCTCCCGGCCTCGCGGACTTGGTCATGATCACGGCGAGCTTCGCGGCGTGGGTCGCGTATCCGATCTGGTCAAGGCGGAACACCGACCGCGGCGGCGTACCCACGGCCTGCCTAGCCCTGCCCGCCGACGCTCCGGTGCGGACGACGGCGTGCGGAGCGGGGGCACTACACGCCGCCTGCGGTGCGGCTCCGCGACCTGCCGGGCTAGCGGCGGCCGGCCCGCCCGTCGCCACCAGGGCGGCTGCCGCCAGCCCTGAGGTCATGAGAATTGCTGTCAGCCGTGCACGCGGTGTCGTCACCGCGCCAGGCTAAACCCCAGCGCATTCCCGGACAATGCCCTTCCAGCACGATATTTCGTCAGTCGCTTCCGCTCCTTCCGCGCAGCCGGTGTGCGAGTTCTGCTGCTTGCCGGATGATCGGACCGTTGAGGCAGCATTTCTTGGTCCGGCGCGCGCAACATTGGCTTCCCCTCCGCGTCTTAACGGCATGAGCTGCGTCGCGCATCAGATTGCGATCAAGGGTGTGCTCGACAGGGTCATGGTCGTCGTGCTGCTCGGGTGCGTGGGACTGACCGCCGGCCTGGCTTACGGCACGCTGTTCTCCAGCCACGAGTCGTTCTCCAATTCTTGTAGGACTGGCGGAGGTCCGCAGCCGTGGTGTAGCCCGAGCAACCTCGGGCCGGCACAGCGTCTTGGCGTGACGGTCGTGATGCCCGCCAAGAGCACTTACACGTTCCCTGTGCGCTTCAGGTCGGCCCCTGATGAGGTGCGACTGTTCCGGGGTGACCATCCGGGCGTGCGCGAGGTTGCTCATGGCGAGCGCGTCATCGAGCTCACGCCGACAAGCCTCAGCCCCTCTGCCAGGTGGCAAGTGTGCATGATCGCCCGGCGGCATTGCGACGACTACACCGCACAATGGCTCGCCATGCGCAGGACCGTGCAGTGGACTCTGCTGGGCAACGGGGGCAGGCCGTACAAGGTGATGTGGCATATGCCACTGCCGCCCGGCTTCTCATCGGCAGCTAGGGCGGGTCAGCTTCGCATCGGCGACTACGTCCTGTTCGGCCTGCTAGCCGGGCTGTCGGCCGCGCTCGGGTTCCTCGTTCCGCCCAGGTTGCGTGTGATCACCGCGCATTGATCCGGGGAACTTGATCGTACGGGCGTGGGGCGGCGGCTCAGGGGCGCGCTCGCCGGGCTGCGCACGTTGGCCTGTGCTGTCGGTGGCGGCTGGGAGGATGACCTCATGGAACCGTCAGAAGTTGTGCGCGCACTCTGGCACCGGTATCAGGACCACAACTGGACCGGTGCGGCCGAGCTCATCGCAGAGAACGCCGTCTTCGACTGGCCGGCCAGCCGGGAGCGCCTGGTCGGCAGGGAGAAGATCATCGCGGTGAACAGGGAGTACCCAGCGGGCTGGTCGATCAAGGTGCTCCGGGTCGTCGCCGAGGACGACCAGGTCGCGGCCGAGGTTGAGGTGCCGCACACCGAGCTCGGCCTGTTCCGCGCAGCAGGGTTCTACGCAGTGCGGGATGGCCAGATCCTTCACGCCACCGAATACTGGACGACCGTCGGCGCGGACGAGCCTGCCAGCGATCGGGCGCATCTCGTCGAGCGGTACTGACAGCGATCCTCAGACGCCTAGCCCGCGGCCGATGATCTCCTTCATGATCTCAGTAGTGCCGCCGAAGATCGTCTGAACCCTGCCGTCGGCGAACGCCCTGGCAACCCCGTACTCGCGCATGTAGCCGTAGCCGCCGTGCAACTGCAGGCAGCGGTCAACCACGCGATTGCACAGTTCGGTGTCCCACCACTTGACCATCGAGGCGTCTTCGTTGGAGAGCCTGCCGGCGTTGTGCTCGAGCACCGCCTTGTCGGTGAAGGCGCGCGCGACGGCGAGCTCGGTCGCCATTTCGGCCAGGACGAACCTGTTGTGCTGGAACTTGCCGATCGGCCGGCCGAAGGCCTGCCGCTGCTTGCAGTACGCCAGCGTCTCTTCGAACACGGCCTCCGCGCCGGCCAGTGCCGTGGCGCCGATGGCGACCCGCTCCCTTGGCAGGTTCTCCATTAGCGCGATGAACCCGCCGCCCTCTTCGCCCAGCAGGTTCGCCGCGGGCACGCGGACGTCGCTGAAGAACAGCTCAGAGGTGTCCTGTGCGTGCATCCCGACCTTGTCCAGGTTGCGGCCGCGCTCAAACCCCGCCATCCCGCGTTCGGCGACCAGCAGGCTGATCCCGCGGTGACCGGCGTCGGGATTCGTCCGGGCGACGACGATGGCCAGGTCGGCGAGCTGCCCGTTTGAGATGAACGTCTTCTGTCCGTTGACCAGGTAACTGTCACCGTCGCGAATCGCTGTCGTCCTGATCCCCTGCAGGTCGCTGCCGGCACCCGGCTCACTCATAGCAATCGCAGAGATGAGTTCCCCGCTGCAGTACCCGGGCATCCAGCGCCGCGCCTGCTCATCGGTCATCAGCCGCTTGAAGTACTGTCCGTTGATGTCGTTGTGCACCGAGAACCCTGGGCCGTGGGCTCCCGCCCTGGTCATCTCCTCGTTCAGCACCAGGTAGTAGCGGTAATCGTCGTTGCCGCCGCCCCCGAAGCGCTCCTCCATGTCGATCCCGAGCAGCCCGGCCTCTCCCGCGGCCAGCCAAACATCTCGCGACACGACGCCGTCCCGCTCCCACTGCTCGTGGTACGGCGTGACCTCCTTGGCGATGAACGAGCGCACCGCGTCTCTGAACATGTCGTGGTCGCTCGTGAAGATGTCCCGCTGCATAAGTGGCCGTCCCCGTCGCCGATCCGCGCCCGCCTTCGCCGCGTGAGCCCGGTGAGGTGAACGTAGCACTCCGCGGGTCGGCGATAAGCCCGGAGTTGATCCGTTCATCCCCTACCGTCCCAGTGTCGCATCCGCACCGCCCGGCAGCGCCGAGTGCCCGCGGTACTTGTGAAGTATTTCTTTCGCAACTAAGCTTTCGCAACATGTCCTTCACATCGCAGGACGACGTGCCTGCGACTGAGCACGCCGCCCGGCCAGGCACCCCGGAGAACCCGCTGGAGATCTCCGATCCGCGGGCGCTGCGAGCGCTAGCCCATCCCGGCAGGCTAGCCATCCTGCAGCATCTTGTGCTTGACGGTCCGGCGACGGCGACCGAGTGCGCTGAGGTGGCGGGCCTGTCCCCGTCGGCGTGCAGCTATCACCTGCGCGCTCTCGCGCGGTACGGGTTCGTCGAGGAGGATCCCTCGGGCGGCCAGGACGGCCGGTACCGGCCCTGGCGCGCTCGTGTTGTCGCGATCAGCGTGGGATCAGACCCCAACCGGCCGGAGGCCTTCAGGACGGCGACGCGCCAGCTCGAAGAGAGCCTGCGGGCCAGCTTCGACCAGGTGCGTTCTCAATACCTCAACCGCGAGCACGCGTACCCGGGCGAATGGCAGCGGGCAGCCGGATCCAGCCAGGACGTGCTGCATGTCACGCCGGCCGAACTTGAGGCGGCCACCGCCAAGGTGCAGCAGGTTCTCTCGGAGTACAGGCGGCTCCGGACCGAGGACCGTCCGCCCGGCGCTCGACGCGTGCACGTGATGTTCGATTTCACGCCCTGGTTCGCTCCTGACAACAAGGACACACCCCCGACCGGCCGGTAGGCCACGCCCTGAGGAGCCCGATCATGACTTCGTCGTCGACCGGACGAACGCGGCTCGCCCGCCGGCTCACGAACACGTTCAGCGACGGGCCGCTCGCTGTCAGGGACTTCAGGCTGTTCGGGCTCGGCCAGCTCGGATCGACGGTCGGCGACTTCTGCTACGCGGTCGCGCTGCCCTGGCTTGTCCTGTCGGCCCACGGCGGAACCGTCCTGCTGGGCACCGTACTGGCTTGCTACGGCGTACCGCGCACCGTCCTGATTCCCATCGGCGGGGTCCTGGCCGACCGGTTCAGCCCGCGAACCGTCATGCTCGCCGCTGACGTGGTCCGCTGCGTGCTCGTCGCGATCCTGACCGTGTTCGCGGCACGCAGCCTGGTCTCCGTGGCCTTTCTGGGCCCGGTCGCCGCGCTGATCGGCGCCGGGGAAGGCCTCTTCCTTCCGGCGTCTGCGGCGATCATGCCGTCCCTGCTGCCTGCTGATCAGCTGCAGGCCGGGAACGGCCTGTCTTCCGCGATGATCCAGATCGGGAGCCTGACCGGGCCGGTTCTCGGCGGCATCCTCGTCACCACGGCCGGGCCGACGCCGGCCTTCGCGGTCGACGCGGCCTCGTTCGCAGTTTCCGCGGCATCGCTAGCCCTCATGCGCGGCACACGAGCGCCCCAACAGACTGGCGTGGCCCAGGAATCCCCGCCGGAGGCGGAAGCCCCGGAGCCGGCAACCATCGCCGCCGCCACCGCCACGGATCGGGAAGCCGTGGCCGGGGCAGCCGCGGCCGCTCCCCCGCCCGAGCAGGAGCTGGGCATCTGGCGGTTCTTTCTCGGCGCCAGGGTGCTGCAGGCGATCGTCATTATCTCGGTGCTCGCGAACTTCGTCATCGCCGGCGCGTTCGAGGTTGCCCTGCCTGCACTCGCACATGCCAGGTTCGGCGCTGCAGGCTACGGGGCGCTGATCGCCTGTTTCGGCTTGGGAGCTCTGGGCGGCACGCTGACAGCCGCGAAGCTCAGCGGATTGCGGCGCCCCGCGATGGGCGCCTGCGCCGGTTTCGTGATCGGCGGGATCGCGATCGCCTTCGTGCCGTTCCTTGGCGGACTGCCAGGAGCCGCCGCCGCCGCGCTGGTCTTCGGCGCGGCCGGCTACTTCGGCAATGTGGTGGTCGTGACGTTGCTCCAGCAGTGGGCGCCACCGCAACTGCTTGGCAGAGTGATGAGCCTGGTCATGCTGGCGAGCATCGGGGCCTTCCCCGCGTCCGTCGCACTGTCAGGGGTCATCGTTCGGCACATCGGGCCAGCGCCGTTCTTCCCGGCCGCCGGAGCGATCCTCGTGCTCGCAGTGCTCCTGGCCGCGACCATCCGCGAATTCCGCGACTTCGGCCTGACGGCAACCCTGGCAACGGATCAGGCGGCTGTAGTCGCTGCCAAGTAAGTCGCCCACTGCGGGTCGCCGTCGCGCGCCGCGCCGATCAGTCGCCAGTGCATCCCGCGCGGCGCGAGCGGAGCCCAGCGCAGCTTCCAGCCGAGTTCGTCAACGAGCCGGTCGGCCTTGCGATGATTGCACCGCGTGCAAGACGCGACGCAGTTCTCCCATACGTGACCGCCGCCCCGGCTCCGCGGGACGACGTGGTCGATCGTGTCGGCCGACAGGCCGCAGTAGGCGCACAGGTAGTTGTCTCTGCGCATCAGGGCTGCCCGCGTCAGGGGTACCCGGTTGCGATGGGGGACGCGCACATACCGGCACAGCCTGATGACCGAAGGCACCGCGAGGTTGACCCTGGCCGAGTGCAGCATCTGCCCTGAGCTCTCGTTATGCACAATCTCTGCCTTCTCGGCGAGCACGAGGCCCACGGCGCGGTGCAGGCAGACGGTGGTCAGCGGCTCAAACGTAATGTTGAGCAGCAATACCCTGCGCAATGCCACCTCCCAGGTTGGGCCGCCCGCTGGCTGCCGGGGCACCCGTGACCAGTGTGACCGCACGAGGGCCGAACCGCCAACACCAAATTGCCACCTGGCCTCGTTCACAGACGCTAACTGACCATGAATTCCGGATGACTTTGCGGCTCGCCTCCGACGGATCGCCGGCCGCCCAACCGGCGCAGCCGTTGGCCGCCAGTACCCTGGAGTGCGTTATGGAAAGCACAGTTCAGCCCGATAACACGGGGCACTCCGAGAACTCCGCACAGCCAGCGGGCACACGGCCGCAGCTGAGCTTTTACGATGCAGTGGGCGGTGAGGAGACCTTTACCAAGCTCGTCACCAGGTTTTACGCGGAAGTCGAGTCTGACCCGATGCTGCGGGCGGTGTATCCGAGCAAGGACCTGGGCCCGGCCACCGAGCATCTACGGCTGTTCTTGATGCAGTACTGGGGCGGGCCAGACACCTATAACCAATTGCGCGGCCACCCTCGGCTGCGCATGCGGCACGTGCGCTTCTCGATCGGCGAGGCCGAGCGAGATGCCTGGCTGCGCCACATGCGGACTGCGCTTGACGAGATCGCACTGGAGCCGGCGCTGGACGACGAGCTGTGGCAGTACCTCGTGATGGCCGCGCACAGCCTGGTCAATCGCGCGCCAGAAAGCGGCCCCGACGCCGGCAGCCGGCGCGACCTCGGCCTGTCCGCGAACTGACCAGGATCTCCGGCAGCTAGCCGAAGACCCGCTCAGGCGTGATCAGCACAGCGGCCCGCCGCTCCGCCGCCATGATCCGGTCGTACTCGTCGAAGTCATCGTGCGTTCCTCCCGCGGCGGTGAAGATCTCCCGTAGCAGCAGCCTGATCCGCTCCGCGTCGATCCCCTCCGCCGGATCGTCCGGGCCGATGATCTCCGTGGGCCCTTCGACGCCAGCCCATTGCCACCCCGCGCGCAGCACCACCGACGCCCGAGGCCTGGCGCGCAGGTGCGCGAGCTTGCTTGCCCTGCCTTGAATGACGACGGCCGCGACGCGCTCACCCGTGAGGGGATGATCGATCACGCCGGCGTTGACCACCGATGGCCTGATCCGGCCATCGGGCCCGATCACCGTCATCACTACCAGTCCGTGGTCCCGTGGCACGAGCGCCTCGAAATCGGCCAGATCGGCCATTGGCCCTCCTTAGTTCCCGCTAGTCGCCGCATGTTACATCTGCACTCGCTTGCTTGCCGGGTCGTAAAGCGGCCGCAACGAGGCCCTGGCTTGATAGATGGCAGAACCAATTCGCACAGACCATTCGCCCTCATCCAGGTAGCCCTGATTGATCGGCTGGTCAGCATCGATCATCGCCAGGCCAACCGCGCCGCCGAGCGTGAATCCATACGAAGCGGAACGAATGTACCCGGCAGGCCGTCCATCCCGGCAGACGATCTCGGCGTGGAACATCAATGGCTCAGGGTCGTTCAGAAGCACCTGAACGAGCCGTCGCCTGAGCGGGCCGTTCTGCTTCTGGGCGAGAACCGCGTCCCTGCCGATGAATCCGCCTGGCTTGTCTATCGCGACGGCGAACCCCAGGCCGGCCTCGAGGACCGAGTCGGTGTTGTCGATGTCGTGGCCGTAGTCGCGGTACGCCTTCTCCATCCGCAAGCTGGCCAGCGCCTTCAGGCCCGCGTGGCGCAGGCCGAGCGGCTCGCCGGCCGCGACCAGCCTGTCGTAGACGGCAGCCGCCTGCTCGGCGGGAATGTGCAGCTCGTAGCCGAGCTCTCCGAGGTAGGTGATCCTTATGCACAGCACCCTGGCGAATCCGATGTCGATGTAGCGCGCCGTCCGGAACGGAAATGCATCGTTCGACATGTCGGCGCCGGTCACGGCCGCCATCAGCTCGCGAGACTGCGGACCCTGGACGTTGATCTGGGCGTAACCGGAGGTCACGTCCGTCACGAAGGCGTGCGCGTCGCCGAAGTGCCTGCGCATCCAGGTCTCAGCGTGCCGGTGCGCCGTGTCGGAGGCCACGACGAAGAATTGCTCATCGTCGAGCATTGTCACCGTGAGATCGGCCTCCAGCTTGCCGCGCTCGTTCAGCCACTGCGTGTAGGTGATGCGGCCAGTCCCGGCGGCGACCTGATTCGCCGAGATGCGCTCGAGTTCGCGCGCGGCGTCCTTGCCCTGGACGAGGAACTTGGCCATGAACGACATGTCCATGACGATCACGCCGTTGCGCGTCGCGTGGTGTTCGGCTTCCCAGTAGCTAAACCAGTGCGGCCTGCCCCAGGTAAGCTCGCCGACCTCCGGCTGGACCCCCTCCGGCGCGTACCAGTCAGCGCCTTCCCAGCCGCTGACGTCACGGAAATATGCGCGCCGCGCGGCGAGCCGGTCGTAAATCGGCGAGACCCTGGCACCGCGTGCCGTCCTGGTCGGCCGGAACGGATAGTGCGTCGCGTAAACCAGACCGAGGGACTCCACCGTTCTTGTCGCCCGGTACTCCGGATTCGCCTGGTAGGGGTGCAGCCGGTCGATGTTCATCGCGGTGACATCGACGTCCGGGCTGCCATCGATGATCCAGTGCGCTATCGTCCGGCCGATGCCGCCGCCGGTCAGGATGCCGATGGAATTCAGCCCGGCTGCGACGAAGTAGTTCTTCAGCTCGGGCGCCTCGCCGATGATCGGCAGCAGGTCAGGGGTAAAGCTCTCCGGCCCGCAGAAGAACTTCCTGATCCCGATCTGCTCGGTGATCGGGACCCTGGCCATTGTCTTCTCCAGGTACGGGCCCATCCGGTCCCAGTCGGGCGCCAGCTCCCCGAAGGAGAAGTCGCCGGGGACGCCTTCCACCTTCCACGGCGCGCAAACCGGCTCGAACATCCCGAGCATCAGGCCGCCGCCCTCCTCGCGGTAGTAGCCGTAGGAGGCCGGGTCCTCAAGCACCGGCCATGACCCGTCGACGCCCTCGATGGGCTCGGTCAGCAGGTAATAGTGCTCGGCCGCCTGCAGCGGGATGGACACTCCTGCCAGGTCGCCGAGCTGCCGGGCCCACATACCAGCGCAGTTGACCACGTACTCAGCCTCGATGTCGCCCTGGTCGGTCCTGACCCCCTTCACGGTCCCCCGGTCCCTGAGGAATCCCGTCACCGGCACGCCCTCGATGATGGTGACGCCCATCATCCGCGCGCCCCTGGCCAGCGACATCGTCACGTCGACCGGATTGACCCTGCCGTCGTCAGGGATGTAGAAGCCGGCCAGCACATCGTCGGTTTTGGCGAGCGGCCAGAGCTCGGTGACCTCCCGCGGCGAGATCTCATGTATCTCGACGCCGAGCAGCCGGTTGAACTCCGTGACGCGCCGGTACTCCTCGAGTCGGCCGGGCTCGATCGCCAGCTCGATCAGGCCGCACTGCTTCAAGCCCGTGGCGAGGCCTGTCTCGGCCTCAAGCCCGGCGTACAGGTCGCGCGTGTACTGACGGAGCTCGGTGGATGTCTGCGAGGTTGACCCGAACGTCGCCATCAGGCCAGCCGCATGCCAGGTCGTGCCAGACGTCAGCCGGTCGCGCTCGAGCAGCAGCACGTCCTTCATCCCCAGCTTCGCCAGATGGTAGGCGACCGACGTGCCGATGATGCCGCCGCCGACAACGACCACCTGAGCGCGGTCCGGGATCGTGCCGGCGCCGCGCGGCCGGCTTGCGGTGGTCAGCTCGTCACCTGTTCGCTGGCTTGACTGGGTCGTCATCTGGCGGCTTCTCCAGGGGGCTCGGCGGCGATGGGGTCGATGGATGAGCATATGCCAGCCATTTGCAGGTCATCGCGACGCGCCGATACTCCGGACCCGGTGCCAGAGCACGGCGGATGGCTCCCCCTAACCGGAGCCCGGAGCTCACCGGGAGGCGAGCCGGGGGTTTCGGATCAACCCCTGGTGAGCTTGCGGTAGGTCACCCGGTGCGGCCGCGCGGCCTCGGCGCCGAGCCGGTCGATCTTGTTCTTCTCATACGATTCGAAGTTCCCCTCGAACCAGAACCAGCTCGACCCGCCCTCCCACGCCAGGATGTGCGTTGCGATGCGGTCAAGGAACCACCGGTCGTGGCTGGTGATCACCGCGCAGCCAGGGAACTCGAGCAGCGCGTTCTCCAGCGAAGAGAGCGTCTCGACGTCAAGGTCGTTGGTCGGCTCGTCCAGGAGCAGCAGGTTGCCGCCCTGCTTGAGGGTGAGCGCCAGGTTAACCCTGTTCCGCTCGCCACCGGACATGATGCCGGCCAGCTTCTGCTGGTCGCCGCCCTTGAACCCGAACGCCGCGACGTAGGCACGGCTGGGGATCTCCGCCTTGCCGGCACTGATGTACGACTCACCGTCGGAGATCACCTCCCAGACGTTCTTGTCCGGATCGATCCGGCCCCTGGTCTGGTCGACGTACGCGATCTTGACGGTCTCGCCGATCTTGATCGTGCCGTCGTCGGGCTCCTCTTCGCCGACGATCATCTTGAACAACGTGGTCTTGCCGACGCCGTTCGGGCCGATGATGCCGACGATGCCGTTCGGCGGCAGCGAGAAGCTGAGATCCTCGATCAGCATCCGGTCGCCGAAACCTTTGGAGAGCTTCTCGACCTCGACGACCAGCGAGCCGAGCCGCGGGCCGGGCGGGATCTGGATCTCCTCGAAATCGAGCTTGCGGTTCTGATCGGCTTCGGCCGCCATCTCCTCGTAGCGAGCCAGCCTGGACCGGCTCTTGGCCTGGCGTGCCCGCGGGCTCGACCGCACCCACTCGAGCTCATCCTCGAGCCGCTTGCGCCGCTTGACGTCCTTCTGACCCTCGACCTTGATCCGGGCGGCCTTGGTCTCCAGGTACGTCGAGTAATTGCCTTCGTACGGGTAAGCGTGACCGCGGTCGAGCTCAAGGATCCAGCCAGCGACGTTATCCAGGAAGTACCGGTCGTGCGTGACCGCGACGACGGTGCCTGGATATTTCTCCAGGTGCTGCTCGAGCCACTGCACGCTCTCGGCGTCCAGGTGGTTAGTGGGCTCGTCGAGCAACAGCAAGTCAGGCTGTGACAACAGCAGCCGGCACAAAGCGACCCGCCGCTTCTCGCCGCCGGACAGCACGCTGACGTCCGCATCAGGTGGTGGGCAGCGTAGCGCGTCCATCGCCTGGTCGAGCTGGCTCTCCAGGTCCCAGGCGTTCCTGTGGTCGAGCTGTTCTTGAAGCCTGCCCATCTCCTCGAGCAGCTCGTCGGAGTAGTCGGTCGCCATCTGCTCGGCGATCTGGTTGTAGCGGTCGAGCAGTGACTTGGTCTCGGCAACGCCCCCCTCGACGTTCCCGAGCACTGTCTTGGTCTCGTCAAGCTGAGGTTCCTGCTCCAGAATGCCGACCGAGAAACCGGGCATCAGGCGCGCCTCGCCGTTGGAGGGCTGCTCCGTGCCGGCCATCATCCGCAGCAACGTCGACTTGCCGGTCCCGTTCGGGCCGAGCACGCCGATCTTCGCGCCAGGAAGGAACGCGAGCGTGACGTTGTCCAGGATGACCTTGTCGCCGTGCGCCTTTCGCACGGCCTGCATCTGATAGATGAACTCGGGCATGTCATCAAGGGTAGGTGCAGCACCAGCGCGCTTCGCACGACGGCATGCTCGCTTGGCGTTGGGCGCCTGGGGCGACAAGACCAGGGAACGGCGCTACGCAGCGGCAGCGGCTTCGTCGGAATCGGCGTACTCGCTGATCGCCGACTCATCGAAGATCGACTGCCCGGGCTCGTCAGGCATCGGAACTCCGTTCGCGCCGTCGGCCCATCCCTCGCCGCCCGACCCTGCGCCAGCCTGAGAGGAGGCACCGTTAACGGAGCCCGCGTCCGCGTTCGCACGCTCGCCATCGTCACCCTGACCCGCGGTCCTCTGCGCGGCAGCGTGCTCCGCGGCCGTCATCCCGGTCTGCGGCCTGAGCCGCTGGAAGGTGGCTATACCCCGGCTCAGGTCGTGTCCGAGCGCCGTCGCGTCGATCTCCACAGCAGTCCGCGGCCTGCCTTCTTTGTCCTCGAAGTCCCGGACCGTCAGCCTGCCTTGAACCGTGACGGGATCGCCCCTCCGCAGTGACACGGCTGCGTTTGTGGCGAGCTTGCGCCAGCAAATCACTGTGGCATATGAAGTGTTGCCGTCGACCCATTCGTTGGAAGAGCGGTCAAAGTATCGAGGGGTCCAGGCGACCCGCATCGATACGTTCGTCACGCCCGTCTTTACCAGCCTGATAGTCGGCTGAGTAGCGACAAAGCCGGTCAGGCTGACGCTGGCCTCGTAGAACATCGCCATCCTCCTCCGTTGCGCGCGGCAGCAGCACGCCTTTCGCACTGGGCTACCGCACCGGCGGCTGCCCGCCCCAACGGCATCAAGGATCGCGGCCGGAACCAGCAGGCGGGAGATGCCGTGTTCTTGCTGTGGACGGCGCTAGGCGAGCGCGGCGTGGCTGTGGACGGCGACTAGGCGAAGCGAGAGTCTTGTGCGATCATGACCGCCCCTGGACTAAACCGAGGTCGGCCTGATTCCGCGTGCGGCGATCTTGGCTTCCTCGCGGTACCGCTCAAGCTCGGACAGTTCCTGCTCGGCGGGCACGATCACCATTTGCGTGGCCACGGCAGCGACATGCTCTTTCATCGCGGCATTGACCAGGGTGTTCTCACGCTGCGCAGCGGAGATCACGACCTTCATGCAGATCGAGGCGGTCGCGGCGCCCACGATCAGCGCCCCGACAGCCAGCGCCACGACCCAGGGCAACGCACTGGTGTTGCTCAGCAGCGTCGGCAGTCCGGACGCCGCGTGGAAGACGCCGAAGATGACGATCAATGCGATCCACGCGATGCCAACAGCTGCGGCACCGAGCAGGAGTCCCTGCCAGACGCCGGCGACTCGCCACCACCACACCACGCTGTCCTCATCGGGTAGCGCTTCGCCGATGGCGGCGCCGAGCGCAGCCGGGATCTGCTCGGCCTCGGACCGGACCGAGGCGCGCACCGTGTGCGACCACGGTTCAGGAAGCGACTCGGCCAGCTCGTTGCCCAGATCGCTGAGGGCGTTGTCGATCTCGGCCTGCTGCGCGCCTGCCGGTCCCGCCGTGACGGAGCGCAACTCGTTCCACAGCATGCCAAGCCTGACCTTGCGGAGCGGATTGCGCCCGCTGAGGCGCTGGGTGAACCACGCCACCGGCCAGCCGACGAAGTCGGCGGCACGCAACTCCCTGGCGCTCCGGAGGGCGTCGCCGACCGCTGTGATTCCGGCCGCGGCGGCGAATCTGTCCGTGAGCCGCGACTTGCTCGTCACCGGAACCGGGTCGACCCGGGCGTCGACGTCCCCGGCGAACCGTCCGAACCTGGCGACCACCCCGTCGAGGTCGGCGGAGATCCTAGCGGCCGCTGCCCGCCTTGCCGCGACGCCGTCCACGAGCAATCTGCGCAGGTCATCAAGCCCGACTTCGCTAACCGCAGAGGTGACCAGGATGGCGACATCGGGCAGGTGCTCCGAATCGAGCAGCCTGCGCAGGTCGGCAACGCACTCACCGACCTGCTCAGCCTCCAGCAGGTCGACCTGGTTCAGGACGACCGCGAGGACGGCCGCATGGCCTGCCATCGGGACAAGGAAACGCCGGTGCACGGCGGCGTCGGCGTACTTCTGCGGATCGAGCACCCAGATCATTACGTCGGCCATGCTGACCAGCCGGTCGACCCTGGCCCCGGCATGATTCATCACCGAGTCGTGGTCCGGCATGTCGAGCAGGACCAGGCCGGCAAGATCGTCTTCGCCGCGGTCCAGCGCGCTGGCGCGCGAATACCTGTATCTCGCGGGAATGTCCAGCCAGTCCAGGATCGCGCGGCCGCCAGCGTCGCCCCAGACGCACGCGTGCGCGTTGGCAGTTACCGGCCTCGTCACGCCGACGGCCGAGAACTCGGCTCCCGCGATCTTGTTGAACAACGAGGACTTCCCGCTGCCCGTGCCACCAGCGAGCGCGACAACTGTGTGGCTTGACGACAGACGCATGCGGTCGCCGGCCCTCGCCAGGATCTCCTCGGCATCGGCGAGAAGCTTTTGCCCGAATCCCTCTCGCCCGCTTCGCCCTGAGCCGATCTGGATCATCCGCGCCAGTGCCATCAGCCTCGCGGACAGCCCGGATACCGACTCATATGGCGGCGGCTCCGCCAACCTGACCGGTGCGTTAAGACCGGGCGCCTCGCGCGCAGGCAGGCCTGGCCCGGAACCTTGCTGGGGGCCAGTGCCGGACATGCCGTCAGGGCGAGATCGAGGACTGGGGCGGGTCCGTTGCGGGATGGCGGGCACTGGTATCGGAAGCCGCCTTCTGGCGAGCCTGCCCAGGCCGATCTCGTTCCGGCCGGGCCCGGCAGCCGGCACTGCCTTGCCTTCGGTCTGCGCCGCCTCGGTCATACCTGGCGCAGCGTCCGCGCCTCCACGCGCCGGGGCAGCCACATCACCCGCCGGGGCAGCGACCTCGTCAGCCGGAGCAGCCACATCTCCCTCCGGGGCAGGCACCTCACCCGCCGGAGCAGGCACATGATCCGCCGGAGCGGCGACGCCGCTCGGTCGGGCGGCTCCCGCCGCCCGCGACGCAGAGGTTCGACGGCCACCGCTCGTCTGCTTGGCAGCCTTCTTCGATGTCGCCTTGCTCCCGGCGGAAGCGCCTCCAACAGCGGCCCGTGCGCCCCCCTCCGCGTCGCGAGCACGGGCTCGGCGCCGGCCGGCAGAGGTGGTTCCGCCAGTACCACGACCAGAGTTATCAGCACCCTTGCCGCTGGGCGGCTCAGCACTAGCAGCAGGCCGATCGGAACCAACCTGGTCGGGCTCAGCGCCCGGATCTCCAGCGCCTGCGGCTGCCTCCCCCTCGCTGGGGGGCGCCTCCTCGTCGCCGTCGGCGCCGGGCCGGCGAACCCGGATCCGGCGCTCTCTGTCGGCTGTTGCCTGACGCCGCGGATTCATCGCGCAGACTCCAACGAATAACTGGCCTGGTAAAGATCGGAAGGCGCGCTCTCATCTGGAGCGCCGATGGCATCGATCAGCGCGGTGAACCGCAGTGCCTCTTCAGAGAACAGCAGGCTGATCCTCTCGTGCAGATCCTGGCGGGCCTGGCCGCCGATGTCACGGAGCAGGCCAGCTCCGAACAGCGAGGTGAGCAGGCGCTCGGGGCCGGCGCTCGCGCTGTCGCGGACCAAGACGTCTCCTGCTCCGTAGCCGAGCACGCCGATGGTCATGACGAGTGACAGTGACTCGGGATCGAAGGAAGCGAGCCTGGATATCGATCGCCTGGTGACGTTCTCGGTCTGGACGAGGTGGAGCAGGTGTTCCTGCCATGCGGAAACCGCTTGCGCCACCCTGCGCGGCAGGTCGGCCGAGGAGCGGCCGAGCGCGTCGACGCCGCCCTGCGGCAGGCTCCCCGCAAGCTCACTCTGCACGCCAGGAAAGCCCCACTGCAGCTCGCCTTCCCACTTGCGCAACGAGGCGTAGGCCAGGTCCGAGCCCAGCGGCAACAGCTGCGCTTGCCTGGCTTCAGCCAGCAGGCCGGCACCGGCCGGGCTCGACTGCCAGCGCTCCATCGCGTCCTCGGCAGCCCGGTCGGCGAGGGAGGTGGTGAGCGCCTCGACGCTTTGCCGCAGCGCCGCCTTGAGCGACTGCGCCCTGGCCGGAATCGCCCCGTGCCGTTTCGACCGCTGCGCCCGCCTGCCCTTGCGCATCTCAAGCGTCTTCATCAGGTCGCCTGTGCCCGCGAAGTCCTGCCAGCGCGCGACAACCTCGCCGCGGAGCAACGAGCCGCTCCTGATCGCCTCGTCGTGCTCTGCGAGGGCCGCCGCGTAGGCGGCGTCGGCGGCGGATCGCAGCTCAGCGCCGAGCGCGACCTGGGTCTGCGCCACTGCAGCCAGCGCCGGGATGCGCGCCTCAAACGAGTCGAGCACCCCGGACATGGTCTGGGTCAGGATGGCGATCCTGCGGTCGTCACGCTTCGCGGTCTCCTCGAGCCAGGACCGCACGGGAGCCGAAACCTGCGACGGCAACTGGGCATCGGTGACCGTCGTTTCCGGCACGACGAACCGCGGTACGTCGGTGAGCCCGTTGGCGTCGAGCATCGCGCCGAAGTGCCCCGTCAGCTGCTGAACGGATGCGGGCGGCACCCTGGAAAGAACGATGCCCAGCGACGCGCCGCGGTCCCGCGCGTGCTTAAGCAAGTCCCAGACCACCGCGTCGGCGTAGCGCCGCGCCGTGGTCACGAACAACCACAGGTCGGACGCGTCGAGGAACTGACGGGCGAACTGCCGGTGCGCAGCAACGACCGAATCGATGTCGGGGGTGTCGAGGAATGCGATGCCACGCGGCATTCCGGGGCTGGTCGCCAGCACGAGCAACCCGTCGCGGCCCGGCATGGCCAGCCCCTGCTGGCGAACCCGCGGCAGCGTCGGCAGGAAGACGTTCTCGGCGAACCAGCCGACCTCGTCGGGATGGCAGACGAGCACAGGGCTGTTGGTCGTGGGGCGCCTGATGCCGGTCGCGCTCACCTGGCGCCCGGCGATGCTGTTCAGCAATGTCGATTTGCCGGCACCAGTCGAGCCGACCATGGAAATTAGGACCGGGGCACCTGACTGGCGAAGTCTCGGCAGCAGGTAATCCTCAATCTGGCTGATCACCTGCTCGCGCTCTGCCCTGGCGGCTCCAATGCCGGGGAAGTCGAGCAGCAGCTGGGTCCTGGTCACCGCGTCGCGCAGCTCAAGGAGCGCGGATTCCAGCTTCCGCGCATCGACCCTGCTATGCGGCTCAGCTTCGTTGCCAACCTCAGCAGGTGGAGCAGCGGTCCCGGCAGCCTGGTGCCATGGGGGACGCGCGGCGCCATCGGCGCCGCCCGAGGGCACCGATGCGGGAGCCACGCTCTGTCCCTCGGTCATGCCTCCCGGCCTCCACGCAGCTTGTCGACGCACTCATCCAATCGGGTCATCGTCTTCCCGGGCCACGACATAACAGATGCAGCCGCGACCCGCAAAGAACGCACCATGGCGTAATTGTGCGCCGCAAGCGCAGGCTGCCGCCGAGATTGTGCCAAACGAGCCTCGGCCGATTCGGGAGAGTTGTCGGTATCAGTAGCCTACCCTCGGCGGGCCCCCAGCTAGGGCGTCCGAGCTCGGCCTGCTGTGCGGGCAATTGCCCCTGGCCGCCGGGTCGCGCTTGCCGGGTGGCCGGCCTCGGCGCCGGCCTGCCTGCCAGCCCGCCAAGCTGCGGCTAGCAGCACCCCGCAAACCGCCGCCGCGGCAACAGGGCCGCCCAGCTCCCCCTCGTTGGTCACGGCCGGCGCACCGGTGTCGCGGAGTGCCTGCTTCGCCTGCACGGCCGCGACGAACCCCGCGGGCATCCCGATCACTAGGGTCGGCTGCACGTCCCTCGCGAGGATCTCGTAGATCGCTACGGGCTCTTCGCCAACAACCCAGATCGCGCCGGGCCCCGCCTCACCGAAGGCGAGCCTGACCGCCGCAGCGGCTTTCGCGATTCCCGCCGTGCGCGAAAGCCGCTCGGTCAGCGACTCACCGGTCTTGCAGATCGTCAACTCGCTGGCAATCCCGGCTACCACCATGGGCCCGTCCGCCACGACCGGCGCTCCGGCGGCGAGCGCCGCCACCGCCGCCTCCAGCGATGGTTCGGAGCAGACAAGATTTTTGGCATAACTAAGCTCGGCAGTACTGCCGATCACCTGCTCGGTCACGGCCCGGGTAAGCGGAGGGAGTCCCGTGAGGTCGATCCGCGACCGGAGCGCGGCGAGCTCCGCATCGGGACCGTCCGCGCCAACCGCCCCGTTCTCGTCGAGCCCGCTTCGCCAGCCCACCATTGCCCCCGGATAGTCGAGTCCCCCTGCAATGGCCGCGTGGCGAGAAGGCCGGACCCCCGCGGCCATTCTCAGCATCGCATACCGGCCGCCTCGCGACCCGGTATCCACGCTGGCCGCTCTCCCAAGCAGGGCATGATCAGCCGGTTTAGCGTGCCGACCGCCGATACACTGGCCGAGCGCTTGCGCGGTCGACCTGGCCGCCGACGACGCCATCGACGGCATCGACGGTCAGCGGCGGGGCACAGTCACCTTGGGCACGAACTTGTGCATTGGTTCGTTCAACCTCCGGATTGAGCGCCGGAGCAGTGATTGACGGCGCGCCGGTGAGAACTCACGCGAGGAGCGTAAATGCCGGACGGGAGCCGCTCCCGGGTGCTCGTGACAGGTGGCGCCGGGTTCATCGGACGCCGCCTGGTCAGCGCTCTGCTCGATCACGGCCACGACGTCACCTGCGTGGACCGGCATGGCTGTACCGACCAGCGGGCCAGCTCGGTAGTTGGCGACCTGAGAGATGCGGCGATCGTGGCGGAGGCATTGCGGCCAGATACCGACCTCATCGTTCACCTCGCGGCCGTTACCTCGGTGCTCCGGTCAGTACAGGACCCAGTCGGCACCTACCAGCTGAACGTCGAGGTGACCGCGCGCCTGCTCGAGCTCGCGCGCCAGCGAGGGGTCGGCGCCTTCTTGCTCGGTTCCACCAACGTCGTGGCCGGAGACGTGGGCAGGGCCACGATTGCGGAGCAAACGCCATTTAGCCCGCTCACTCCGTATGGCGCGACCAAGGCGGCTGGCGAGATGCTGCTGGCCGCCTACTCCGCCAGTTATGGCATAACCGGCGCGGCGCTGCGCCTCTGCAGCGTCTACGGGCCCGGCATGGAGGCCAAGGACAATTTCGTGCCGCGGCTGCTGCGTGCCGCACGCGACGGCAAGGGTGTTCAGATCTACGGCGACGGCACCCAGATGCGCGACCTGGTCCATGTCGACGACATCGTCAGCGGCATCCTCACGACGTGGGCGGCCGGGCATATTGGCCCGTTGATCCTGGGTTCGGGAGAGTCGGTGACGGTGAACGATATCGTGGAGGCCGCGCGCTCAGTTACGGGCGCGCAAATACCGGTCGAACATGTCCCGCCTAAGCCTGGGGAGATGCCGGCCGTGATCGTGGACATCTCGGCCGCGAGAGCCCTGGGGTATGCGCCCCGGTTCGATCTCAAGGCAGGCATCGCCACTGTGTGGCCAGAGTTCTCGGAGACAGCCAGGTGACATCACGCCAGAGCCGCACTGCCAGCAGCGAGGCTACCGACCACGAGGCCATCGACGCCGCCGCGATCGACGCGTTCTCCAGCCAGTACGGCATCCGTGCCACGACGCTGCCGCCGCTCGCCATCGTGATCGCCGCCTACAACGAGGAGGGCGCGATCGGTCCGGTCATCGAGGCCCTGCCGCAAGAGCTGGCCGGGCTCAAGGTCGCCAAGATCGTCGTTTCCGACGGGTCAGCCGACGCGACCGTCAAGGAGGCGGATGCGGCAGGGGCGCTTGTCTGCGACGTCCCGGTCAACCGCGGTCAGGGCGCGGCGCTGCGGCTTGGGTACCGGCTGGCGCGTGAAGGCGGAGCCCAGTACATCGTCACGACCGATGCCGATGGCCAGTACAACCCGGCAGAGATCCCGGCGTTGATGGCGCCGATCCTGGCCGGCAAGGCCGACTTCGTCTCGGGCTCGCGCACCCAGGGCAGCGAAGAAACCAAGGATCCGGTGCGCAAGCTGGGCGTGCGGGTGTTCGCGCTGACGATCAGCTTGCTGACCGGTCAGCGGATCACCGACCCCTCGTTCGGACTACGGGCGATGCGGGCCGAGGTCACCGGGGCCGTCCTGCTCGAGCAGCCGCAGTACCAGGCGTCTGAGCTGCTGATCGGGGTGCTCGCCCACGGCTATCGGGTGAGCGAGGTTCCTGCAACGATCCACAGGCGCAAGGTCGGCCAGAGCAAGAAGGGCCACAACGCCCTGTACGGCCTGCACTTCGCCAAGGTCATCGGCGGCACCTGGTGGCGGGAGCGGCGCAGGAACCGCTCGGCGAAGTAGCCGGTAGGTCCGCCCAAACCGCTCGGCGACCCAGGCTCGGTTAGCGGTGCTGGTCCTTGTCCTCTGCGCTCGGCACCATCGCAGCGATCGGCGACAGTGCCTCGGCCTCGGGAGATTCCGCCGTACCTGGCTTGGCAGCCCGGTCGGCGAACAGAACGTAATGGAAGATCAAGAACCTGGTAACAAACGTCACGAAGTTCGCCACCAGATATGCAAGGGCGACCACGACGACCGCCTCATGCTTCGCCATTCCCTGGCTCTTGGCGTAGCTGGAGGCGAAGTGCGAGGTCAGCGATAGCACCGCCGCCGTGCCGATCGAGATGGCCCAGAATGGCAGCGTCTCCTTCAGCAGGTGCGGGCGGCCCTTGCGCTCCCACGCCCAGCGGCTGAGCATGTAGCTCACGCCAGCTCCGACCAACCATCCGCACAAGCCTGCGATCCCGCCGGTCGCGCCCGCAAGGTACGCGATGCTCAGCGCTAGCTCACTGGCGCCCAGTGAGACCGCCGCGACCAGCGCGAACCGGATGAACTGCCTGGCGAAACCGGACCTCAGGCGGGATGTAATCACGTTTGGCAGCTTGTCCATGAGGTGTGGCATCGATGTCCTTGCGGAGCGAAGACATGCTGGTCAACGGACATTTATACAGTACGGGAACTGGACGGGCCGGACAGGGCGCGCACTCAAAAGAGCCCGCTGACCTCGGGAAACCCGCTCAGCCTTACTGGTTGCCTGGCACTGGTTAGTACCCCGTGTGCGATCGTTGATGCAGGAAGATCGCCAGTCGGCCGCTCATCGGGCAGGCTAGATACCAAGCCTGCCATCGCAGACCCAGACAGCGGGAGCAATTGTGAAGATCTTGATTCTCGGCGGTGACGGCTATCTTGGCTGGCCGACCGCGCTGCATCTGTCTGAGG
This sequence comes from Streptosporangiaceae bacterium, assembly GCA_036258115.1. Lineage (GTDB taxonomy): Bacteria > Actinomycetota > Actinomycetes > Streptosporangiales > Streptosporangiaceae > Chersky-822. Next base: position 43,435 of record DATAEH010000251.1, on the reverse strand, counting down.
CCGGACACTACGTGGCCGTGCTCGACAACTTCGCCCGTCGCGGCTACGACTTCGAGATGGGCGTCGACAGCCTCGTGCCGATCGAACCGCTGCAGAGCAGGATCCGGGTGTGGCACGAGCTGACCGGCCAGGAAATCGCCTGCTACGTCGGTGACCTGACCGACGCCGACTTCACTTATCACGTCGTGCGCGACTTCCGGCCTGAGGCGATCGTGCACTTCGCCGAGCAGCGGGCGGCGCCGTACTCCATGGTTGATCGCAAGCACGCGGTGTACACGCAGGTCAACAACGTGGTCGGCACCATGAACGTGCTGTACGCCATCGCCGAGATAGATCCGGATATTCACTTGGTCAAGCTCGGCACAATGGGCGCCTACGGCACGCCGAACATCGATATCGAGGAGGGCTGGATCGAGATCGAGCACAAGGGCCGCAAAGACCGGGTGCTCTATCCGAAGCGTCCGGGCTCCTACTACCACCTGTCGAAGGTGCACGACAGCCACAACATAGAGTTCGCCTGCCGGATCTGGGATCTGCGCGCGACCGACCTGAATCAGGGCGTGGTGTACGGGCAGCAGACGCCGGAGACCGCCAGGGACGACAGGCTCGCGACGAGGTATGACTACGACGCGGTCTTCGGCACAGTGCTGAACAGGTTCGTGATCCAGTCGGTGATCGGCGAGCCGCTGACGGTCTACGGCAACGGCAGCCAGGTCCGCGGCATCATCGAGATCAGGGACACCGTCCGTTGCCTTCAGCTGGCATGCGAGAACCCGGCCGAACGCGGCGAGTTCCGGGTCTTCAACCAGATGACCCAGTCGCTGTCGATCACCCAGATGGCCGAGACCATCGCCAAGCTGAGCCCGGAAAAGGTCGAGATCGAACACCTTGCTAACCCGCGCGTGGAAGAGGAAGGCCACCACTACAACGTGGTGCACTCCGGCTTGCTCGAACTTGGCCTCGATCCGCACCTGCTCTCAGACACCTTGATCGAGTCGCTATTCGAGATCACCAAGCGCTTCGCCCACCGGGTCAGGCCAGAGGCCATGATCCCGACCATCGACTGGCGCAGAACCGCCAGCCAGATCGGCTTCTAGCCGGGCCGTGGCAAACCGGCCAGATCTAGCGGCCGTTCCTGGTCAGCGTCCAGCGGCTGGTTTCGGCATCTTGGCAGAGCCGGAAGATGCTGGCAGGCACGTGCCGACCGACCGAAGCCGTCAGCTTCCAGCACCGCCACGCGGGCAGCGGCTCATCGGCCTGGTCGCGCTCCTCGCCGTGTACTGCCAGCGCGTGCGCGGCCGGCTGCTCCGACGGCCGCTCCAGAATCGACAGCACCGCGTACAGCCGTTCCCGCCAGACGAATCTGGCTGGCCTCCCGTTAATAAGCCACACTTCGACCGGCTCCGATCGGACCCCGCTCACGTGCTCACCTGCCTGCGCGTCCGTGCGGTCCCGGGCGAGCATCGGTCCCCTAATGAGACGAGTCCGGGCCGTCAGGGGCGCCGGACGGCGCCTCTGAGGACCCCTCGCTCCGTCGGCTACCCAGGGGAAGACAGGCAGCTGCGCTTAGTTCGAACGTATATTCGATTGCAAGGAATGGCAAGACCTAGCCGCTGAAATGGATTTCGTTAAAGGCCGGCTCCCACTGAGCAAATCTCATGGCAGTGGCACGAAGCCCGGCATCGGGAAGCCAGCGAGCAGTTCGCGGACCTGTCCGGCGATCCTGTCGATGACGGCGTCGTCCTGCTTGCTCGCGGCCCTGATCGCCTCGTCCATCCAGGCGGCGACCTGCGGCATGTGCTGCTCGGTCAGCCCGCGGGTGGTGATCGCGGAAGCGCCGATCCGCAGCCCGGACGGATCGAACGGCTTGCGCGTGTCGAACGGGACGGTGTTGTAGTTCACCTCGATGCCGGCCCGGTCGAGCGCGCGCGCCGCTGGCTTGCCGCCGATCTCTTGAGGCGTCAGGTCGATGAGAATCAGGTGATTGTCGGTGCCGCCGGAGACAAGGCTGTAGCCGCGCTCGCTCAGGGCGGCCGCCAAACCTTGAGCGTTCGCGACGATCTGGTGCGCGTATCCGCGGAACTCACGCGCCGACGCTTCTTTCAGCGCAACCGCGATCGCCGCGGTGGTGTGGTCGTGCGGACCGCCCTGCAGTCCGGGGAAGACGGCCTTGTCGATCGCTGACGCATGTTCGGCCTCGCACATGATCATGGCCCCGCGCGGGCCGCGCAGCGTCTTGTGCGTGGTCGTCGTGATCACGCTCGCGTCACCGACCGGCGAGGGATGCGCGCCTCCCGCGATCAGCCCGGCGATGTGCGCGATGTCGGCCACCAGCACGGCGCCGACCTCGGCCGCGATCTCCGCGAACGCCGGGAATTCGATCGTCCGCGGGATCGCGGTCCCGCCGCAGAAGATGACCTTCGGCTGTTCCTTGCGCGCCAGGTCCCGTACCTCATCGAAGTCGATCCTGCCGGTGTCCGCGCGCACGCCGTACTGGACGGATCGGAACCACTTGCCGGTCACCGACACCGGCCAGCCGTGCGTCAGGTGCCCGCCCATCGGCAGCGACATGCCCATCACGGTGTCGCCGGGCTGGCAGAACGCGAGGTAGACGGCGAGGTTTGCCGGTGAGCCTGAGTAGGGCTGGACGTTGGCGTGATCGACCCCGAATAGGTCCTGGGCGCGCTGGACCGCGATGCTCTCGATCGGATCGATGTTCTGCTGTCCCTCGTAGTAGCGCTTGCCGGGGTAGCCCTCTGAGTACTTGTTGGTCAGCACCGAGCCGCTCGCTTCGAGCACAGCCAGCGACACGTAGTTCTCAGAAGCGATCATGCGTAGCTTCTCGAACTGACGCCTGGCCTCGGCCTCGATCAGGTCTGCGATCTGCGGATCGGTGCTCGCGACGTGCGGGACCGGCGGCTGGTGCATGAATTCCTCCCTGTGCTGCTGCCTTCATGATGCCGGACCGCGCCCGCACGAGTACACCCGCCCGCTTGGCCAGAAGCTGGGGCGTTGGGGGCGCTGGGGGCGGGACGCAAGGCCGACAGGGTTGTCATGGGTTGCCCGGTTTCTCCACTGATGCGACCGACGGTTACCCTGGCTAACGAACCCGCGGCCGCAGTCTGCGGCCGTCCGGGTACGGCCCACGGACGGAGCTGGATGCGGATCGGCCAGATCGCGATCGACATCACGCCGCTGCGCGAAGGCCGGGACTTCCGGTTGCTCTTCACCGGCCGTTTCGCGTCGATGGCAGGCAACGCGGTCGCGACGACCGCCGCCAACTGGCAGGTCTATGCGCTGACCAAGTCATCCCTGGCGGTCGGCGCGCTGACGCTCGCGGACAGCGTCGGCATGTTCGCCGGATTGATGGCCGGTGGCATGCTTGCCGACCGGTACGACCGGCGCATCCTCATGGTCTGGACCCGGGCTCCGCTCGCGGCCCTTGCCGCCTTGCTAATGGTCAACAGCCTGCTCCCGCGCCCGGGGCTGTGGCCGGTGTACGCGCTGGTGACCGGCATCGGGGCGCTCTCCGGGCTGGGTTCGCCGGCGTCCACGGCAGCGATGCCCGCGCTGATCAGGCCGGATCAGCTCGCCGCCGCCGCCGCGCTCGGCGCGATGAGCGGCCAGCTCGGCAACCTGGGCGGGCCTGCCCTGGCGGGCGCGCTGATCGCTGGTCCTGGACTGGCCGCCTGTTACGGGATCGACGCCGCCTGCTTCGCGCTGTTCGGGCTGACGGCATGGTTCATCAGGCCGCTGCCGCCGACCGTCAGGGCCGGACGTCCCGGGCTAAGGTCCATGGCCGAAGGGCTCAGGCACGTCAGGCACAACGCCGTCGTCGGCGGCATGCTCGCCGTCGATACCAGTGCGATGATCTTCGGGATGCCTGCCGCGCTCTTCCCGGCATTGGCAAAGGAGCATTTCCACGGCGGCTCGGCGACGTTCGGCCTGCTGGCCGCCGCGCCGGCGTTCGGCGCTCTGCTCGGCGCCGCCACGAGCGGGTGGACCAGCCGGCTCCGACGTCCGGGCATCGTCGTCATCGGCGCCGGCTTGTCCTGGGGCGCGGCCCTGGTCGGCTTCGGCTTCAGCACGAATCTCACGCTCGCGCTGGCCTTTCTTGCGCTCGCCGGGATGTCCGATCTGATCTCCGAGGTCCTGCGGAACGCGCTGTTGCAGTACTACACGCCCGATGAGCTGCGGGGCCGGGTCTCTAGCCTGTACCTGGCGCAGGTGACGACCGCCCCGTCGCTCGGCAACGTCGAGGCCGGTCTGGTCGCGCAGCTGTTCTCGGTCACGGCGTCGGTGGTGAGCGGCGGGCTGGCGTGCGTCGCCGGCGCCCTCATCCTCGGAGCGGTCAACCCCGCGCTGCGCCGGGCGACCCTTGCCGTGCGCGACGGCGACGAGCGCGACGGCGGCGTGGCGCAGGAAGCCACGGCCCGCGCATAGCGGGCACCGCCCCCTCTTGCCTAGCCGGCCCGGCGGCCCATTCTTCGCCAGCGGGCAGAGCGGCGGTCGGCGAACACCTGCCTGACCACGTTGCGGCCCGGGATCCCGGTCACCCCGCCGCCCCCGTGCGTCGACGAGCCCGCCTGGTACAAGCCGCGGAGCGGGGTGCGCAGATCCGCGTATCCCGCGGCTGGCCTGGCGTGGAACATCTGGCCCATGGTCAGCTCGCCGTGGAAGATGTTGCCGCCGACGAGGCCGTATTCCTCTTGCATCTGGTGCGGGCCGATGACCTGGCGATGCAGCACCGACGCGCTGAACCCCGGCGCGACCTGCTCCATCCTGGCGATAACCCGATCGGCGTACAGCTCAAGCTCGGCATCGTCAGGCTGGTCGGCGTAGGTGTGCGGTACCCACTGCGTGAACAGCGACATGACGTGCTGGCCAGCCGGCGCGAGCGAGTCGTCGAACACGCTCGGTATGCAAATGTCGGCGAACGGCGAAGCCGACGGGCGCCCGGCGACTGCCTCCTGGAAGGAGGTCTCGATCTCATCCAGGCTGTCGGCCAGCACGATGGTCCCGCCATGCACTAGCGGGTCGATCTCCGGATGACTCGCGAAGACCGGCAGCCGGTCCAGCGCTAGGTTGACCTTGACCGTTCCGCTCCTGGTCTGCCAGCCCCTGATGTCCGCGACGAAGTCGGCGGGCAGCACATCCGGATCCACCAGCTTGAGGAACGAGAGCTTCGGATGCACTGTCGTGATCACTACCGGCGCCGTCACGTGCTCGCCGGTGGCCAGGTTCACGCCGGTCACCTGGCCACCGGACGTTGTGATCGCCGCGACCTCTGCGCCGGTCCTGATCTCTGCGCTGAAGGACCGGGCCGCGGCGGCCAGTGCGGACGTCACCGCCCCCATGCCGCCGCGCGGGAAGCCCCACGCTCCTGTCTGGCCGGCGGCCTCGCCGATGTGGTGGTGTAGCGTCACGTAGCCGGTGCCGCCCGACCGCGGACCAGCCCACATGCCGATCACACCGGAGACCGACAGCATCCCGCGCAGCGCGTCGCTGGTGAAGTACTGATCGAGCAGGTCGGCGATGCTGCCGGTCAGCAGCCTAGTGATGTCCACCGCCAGACGGGTGTCGACCTTGCGCAGGTGCCGCAGCAGCAGGCTCTGACCGACCAGGTCGACGGGCCTGCGCGAGCCGAGCTTGGGCGGGATCTCGGTCAGCATCGGGCCGAGAATCCTGGCGATCTTGACCAGGCGCGCCTCGTAGCCCGCGTAGTTGTCGGCGTCCTGGCGGGAGAACTTCGCGATCTCGGCGTGCCGCTCCGCCGGGTCAGATGGCAGCCGGAGGTAGCGGCCATCTGCGCGAGGCGCGAAATACGGACCCTGCGGGTAGACGTGATAGCCGTGCAGGTCGAGCCGCAGGTCCCGGACCAGGTCGGCGGGCAGGAGCGAAACAACGTACGACAGCGACGTGACGGTGTACTCGGGCCCGAACGGGTGCTCGCTGATCGCGGCTCCGCCGGGCACGTCGCGTCGCTCGCAGACCAGGGTGCGCATGCCGCTGCGGGCCAGGTAGGCCGCGGCGACCAAGCCGTTGTGGCCGCCGCCGACGACGACTGCGTCAAACTCGGCAGTCATCGGCAGGGCGCTCCCGGGCGGGTGTCAGACAGCTCAGATCGGATAAAAGCAAGCATATGACCTGCCCTCGTCCTCCTCGATCATGGGCGGGCGCTCCTGACGGCAGCGGTCCTCGGCACGGGGACAGCGACCGGCAAAGACGCAGCTGTCCTGCAGCTGCGCACCTCCCTGGCCCGGATGCCTCTGGATGGTCTGGCCATTAGCGGCATCCGGAAGCGCCGCCTCATGGAAGGCCGAACGCGTTGCCAGCCGCCTGTTCCTCGGATCGTCGGCCGGTACCGCATCATGCAGGGCCTTGGTGTAGTGATGCCTGGGCGAATGGCGGATCTGCTCAGCCGGACCGATCTCGACGATCCGGCCGCAATACATCACGGCGACGGTGTCGACCACCCGGCCGATCAAGTCCAGGTCGTGGGTCACGAAGAGCATCGACAGGTCCCTGGCGCGGCCAGCGTCCAGCAACAGGTTCACGATTTGGGACTGTACGGAGACGTCGAGGCTCGAGGTCGGCTCGTCGCAGATCAGCACAGACGGCGCCGTGATCAATGCCCTGGCGATCGCGATCCGCTGCCGCCCGCCGCCTGAGTACCGGGCGGGGTAGCTGCGAAGTTCGGCGCCTGGCAGGCCGACCGCCGATAGTTGCTCGGTGACCAGGGCATCGCCTGCATCTCCGCGGGCGCCCGGCAGCCCGTGAATGCGCAGCGGCTCTGTGACGATGTCCCTGATCATCATGCGCGGGTCGAGCGAGTCATACGGGTCCTGTAGCACGAAGCCGATCCGCCTGCGCAGCACCCGCAGCTTGCCACGTCCGGACGGGTATGGCGTGCCGTTGAAGGTCAGGCCCCCAGAGGTCGGCCGCTCGAGGCCGAGAGCCAGCCTGATGCAAGTCGTCTTGCCCGACCCTGACTCGCCTACCAGGCCAAGGCTGCCGCCCTCCGGCACGGCGAACGTGACATCGTCGAGCGCCAGCCTGCCGCCCCGGTACTTCTTGCTGACCCCCTCGAAACCGATCATGGCCGCTCTCCTGCGCCGCCGGGACCTGAAGCCGCCGGCGCTCGAGTCGGCGCCTCGGCTGGCGCGTCCGCAGCACCGGGATGGTGACACGCGGCGCGATGGTCCGCTGACACCGGTTCGAGCGCAGGATCGTTGTCGGTGCACACCTGCGTCGCCCGGGGGCAGCGCGGCTCGAACGGGCAGCCGGCCGGCTCTGTTCCGGGGGCCGGCGGCGAACCGGGGATCTGGAACAGCGGGGTCCCGGCCGCCCCGGTCCGCAGGTCGCGCCTGGTCTGGAGCAGGCCCTGCGTGTATGGGTGCGCGGGCGCGTCGAAGATCTGGTCAACCGGCGCGTGCTCGACGATCCGGCCCGCATACATCACGGCCGCCCAGTCGGCGAGCTCCGCGACCACGCCCATGTCATGGGTAATCCACAAGAAGCCGGAACGCATGCCTTCACGCAGCTCGCCGATCAGCGCGAGAATCTCTGCCTGTGTCGAGACATCCAGCGCGGTCGTCGGCTCGTCGGCGACGATCAGCGGTGGTGACAGCGCGATCGCCATCGCGATCATGACCCGCTGGCGCATCCCGCCTGAAAGCTGATGCGGGTACAGCCTGGCTACCGCGGCCGACTGCCTGATCTCGACCCGCGCCAGGGCTGCGACCGCGGCCTCGGTGCCCTGCTGCCTGTTCATCCCGGCGTGCTGGGTGAACAGCTCGCCGATCTGTCTGCCCACAGGCACGACGGGATTGAGCGCGGCCATGGCGTCCTGCGCGATGCAGCCGAGCAGGCTAGCCCTGACGCGCCGGAAGCCCGGCCGGTCCATCGCGGACACGTCCCGGCCGGCGATGGTGATCTGCCCGGTGATCGCCGCCGTTCGCGGGAGCAGGCCAGCGGCGGCGAGTGCGAGCGAGCTCTTGCCGCTGCCGGTCTCGCCGATCAGCGCTACCACCTGCCCGGCCGCGACCGTGATGCTTGCATTCCTGACCGCGTGCACAGCGCCTGATCTCGGAGGACTACCCCCCTGGCCCCCCGGCGTGCCGTACCGCACATTGAGGTCGGTGAGCTCCAGTGCGGGGCCACGCATCAGCCCGGCGCTGCCCGACGTCAAGCTTCCTCCCTCGTCCGGGGGTCAACGAACATCCTCAGGACGTCCGCGACCACGTTGAAGAACACGACCGCCACAGCGCCCACGATCACGGTGCCCATCACGACGGGACGGTCCAGGTTGTGCAGCGAATTCACCGCGAGCAGCCCGATGCCCGGCCAGATGAACACGACCTCGACCGTGACGACGCCTGACAGGTAATAGCCCAGGTCCAGGCCCACCATCGTCAGAGCCGGGGACAGTACATTGCGCAGCACGTGCCGGCGCAGGATGTAAGAGTCAGACAGCCCTTTCGATACCGCCGTCCTGACGTAGGACGAGGCCAGCGATTCCTGCATCTGGTCGGCGACTATCTGGGCGTACCACGGCGCGCCAATCAGCCCGAGCGTGAGCGCCGGCAGCACGAGCTGCGCGGGTCCTGTGCCGCCTGTAACGGGCGCGATGCCGAGCCGGAAGCCGAACAGCAGCAGCAAGAGCAGCCCGAGCACGAAAATCGGCACTGCCAGCAGCGTCAGATTTATGGCGCTGATGAGCGCCCTGAGGCGGCCATAGAGGGTCGCCGCGATCCCGAGCGCTCCGCCGATGATCACCTCGGCGATCACGCCGGCTAGCGCGAGCACCCCGGTCGTCAGCAGCCGGGGCCCGATGAGCGAGGCGACCGACTGGCGCTGGATATAAGAAGTGCCGAGGTTGCCGCGCAGCAGGTTGCCGAAGTAATCGGCGAACTGGACGATCAGCGGCTGGTTCAGGTGCAGCTGAGTGCGGATGCTCGCGAGCACCGCTGCGCTCTGCGCCCGCGGCGCGATCGCCTTCGCCGGATCGCCAGGCACCACGAATTCCAGCAGGAATGCCAGCACGACGACGCCTGCGACCGCAATGATCCCGAAGACCAGCCTGCGGATCAGCGCCCGAGCCACGAGAGCCTCCGCAAGTCAGGATTGAACGCCCTCACTCCCTCGCCGATGACCAGGAACGCCAGCGTGAGGGCCATGATCGCGAGCCCGGGCGCGATCACGAGCAGCGGATCGTAGCTAATGGCGATCTGGCCGTCGGAGATCATGTTGCCGAGGGAGGCCGTCGGCGGGTTGATGCCGGCGGACAGGTAGGACAGGGTCGCCTCGAAGGCGACCGCCGATGCGGCGTTGAGCGGTGAGTAGGCAAGCATCATCGACGTCACGTGCGGCGCCAGGTGACGCCGCACGATCGTCAGGCCGCGAGAGCCCATCGCCTCGCCCGCCTCCACGAACCCGCGCGAGCGGAGCCTCAGCACCTCACCGTAGACGAGCCTGGCCGGATAGGACCAGAACAGCACCGTGATGATCACGATGACCCTGGTGAGGCCAGCGGACATGACAGCCGCTATGACCAGGCCAGCGAGCGTATAGGGCAATGCCAGACCCACGTCGGTGAACCGCATCAGCAGCTGCTCGACCGGCCCGCGGAAGTAGCCGGCGAACAATCCCACGGCTGCGCCGATGATGATCGACGTCGCGTTGGAGACCACGGCCACGATCAGCGACACCCTGATCCCGTACACCAGCCTGATCAGCTCACTGCGGCCGAGCAGGTCGGTGCCGAGCGGATAGCGGCCGCTCGGCCCGACCGGCAGACCGGTCGGGACGAGCCCGTGCGTCAGGTCCTGATGCGTCGGGCTGCCGAACAGCGGGGCCGCGATCGCCAGCCCGGCGAACACCACGATCAGAGCTACCCCGGTGACGAGCTGCCACGGCCAACGCCCGATGCGGCGCTGATTCTCAGCCGACCCGCGCAGCCGCGGGAGGCGCCGCCCGAGCAGGGGGGTCGCCGAGGCAGATACCACCGCGTTACACCCACATCCGGTCGTAGTAGCTGTAGGTCTCGCCGCGGTACTGGTAGTTCTGGATCTTCTGGGAGACACCTGCCAGCCAGTCGGTCGACGAGAGGAACACGAACGGCGCGTCGTCTCCGATCAGCTGCTGGATCTGGGCATACAGCTTGTTCCGCTGGACCTCGTTGAACTCGGTGAGCGCCTGCTTGGCCAGCGCGTCGACCTGAGGGTTCGAATATCCGCAGTAGTTGCTGGACGCCTTAGTTGTATAGATGGCGTTGACCTCGTCGGCAGGGGTTGGCTGAACCATGTACCAGGAGTCGGTGGACATCTGCAGCTTCTTGCGGCCCTTCTGCTGGGCGTATTCCAGGCTGTATAGCGCGTTGGAATCGATCTGGTTGAGAGTTACGTGCACTCCGATGGCCGCGTATTGCTGCTGCACGACCTGGGCAATGGCGGGGAACGGCGGGTCCGCTGAAACCGACAGCGTCAGCGAGAAGCCCTTCTTCACGCCCGCCTGAGCGAGCAGGTCTTTCGCCTTCTGCACGTCGTAGCCGTATTGCGGGAACGTGGCGTGGAAGTCGGCTAGGCCCTTTGGGAAAGGCGCGCCCCATGGCGTGCTGGTGCCGTAGGTGATCCTGGCGAGAGTGGCCTTGTTGATCGCCCAGTTCATCGCCTGCCTAACCTCGCGGCTACGGAATTCTGGCACCGTTTCCGGATACATGGTCAGCCAGATGTTGCCTGGCGACGGCCTGGACTTGGCAAGCTGCTTCAGGGTCGGCGACGCCAGCACCTGACCCGCCTCGGTCGGCGGCAGGCCGTCGCCGATGATGTCGGTGTCGCCGTGCTCGAGTTGCTGAAGCTGGATCTGCGGATCGACGCCCCAGTGGTACTCGACGGCATCGAGGTAAGGCAGCCCTGGGTAGAAGTAGTGCGGGTTTCGCTCGAACCGAGCCGTCTGGCCGGCCTGGTCGTACGAAGCGATCATGAACGGTCCGTAGCCGACTGGCGTCTGGCCGAACTGCTTGCCGAGCCTGTCGACCTCCTCCTTCGGCACCGGCGCCGTGATCGGCTGGGTCAGCGCATTCAGGATCGTAAAGTCCGTTGTGGTCAAGTGCACGACAAGCGTGCTGTCACCCTGCGTCTCGACACCGTCGAGCTGATTGGTCTTGCCAGCCATAACCTCGCTGGCACCGACGACGGATGACAGGTAACTCGCACCCCAGGACTGCAGCTCGGGGTCAAGCATCCGCTCCCACGCGTACTTGAAATCCCCGGCGACGATCTTCCTTCCGTGGTGGAACTTCGCGTCCGGCCTGATCTTGAACGTCAGCGTCTTGCCGTCCTGACTGATCGCGGGCGGGGCAGCGGCCAGGTTCGGCACCGGGCCGCCGAAGTTCTTGTCGTAGGCCATCAGCGCGCCGAAATAGACCAGCTCGGTCAGGCAGTCCCACGCGGTGAGGTTCTCCCCCAGGGCCGGGTCAAAGGAGTCAGGCGGGTTAGCCCACGACACCCGGACGGTGCCGCCGTAGTTCCCCCCGGAGACCGGCTGCGGACCTGGGACATACTCCTTGATCCTGACGCCGCCCTTGTTGGGGATCGCCGTCCCGCCGGTCGTCGTGGAGCACGCCGCGAGCAGCGGACCGCCGACCGCTCCCAGCGCCCCTGCGGTGCCGGTCAGCTTGAGGAACCCGCGACGGTCCAGCGGCACTGGCCTCCGGGTCTGCGGTTGGCCAAGTTGTCGGGGTCTTTTGCGTTGCGTCATGACCTAGTCGCCTCCTTGGCGTTGATCGAGCCTGGCGGCGACGTACTTGCGGACGTCAGCACTGGGCTCCTCCATGGGGGCGAGATAGCCGGCCGTGAAGCGGCGCGAGGTCATGCCGTCCTGGACGCGCTCGCAGATCAGCCAGTCCTGCCGGTTCACCAGGTCCCAGAAGCTGACTGCGTCGCCCGGATCGAAATCCGGCTTGGCTATCTCGTCGGGGTGAAACAGGAAATCGCAGATGATTGTCGTCAGCCCTGCCGAACGCGGCCAGAGCGTGAAGGCGGCGACGTGATCGGCCGACAGGCTGATCATCAGGTTCGGCAGCACTAGTTCGCCGAAGTGCCTGGTCCGCTCGGACTCGGACAGGCCTGGCAGAGGCTGGCGCGTCGTCGTCCCGGTTGCCGTGAACGTGTACGCGCCGTCTCGGTGCGGGACGCCGGACTCCCAGTTCACCTCGCCGCCGCTCCTGGCGAACTCGGGCACGAGCTCGCACAGCTCGGGGTGAACTGGGCCGCAGTGGTAGCACTCGTTGTAGTTCTCGAGCACGACCTTCCAGTTCGCCGCCACCTGGTAACGCAGCCTGGCACCTGTCCGCAGATCGTTCAGCCGGTACGCCGCGACTCTCGCCGGTATCGGCCCGAGTGACTCCGATAGCGACGGCCCGGCGCCAGGCTCAAGCCTGGCGAAAACAAAGCCACCCCAGGTGTCGACCTCAACCTGGTGCAGCGACAGCGCAGCCCGGTGGCTGCGCAGGTCGGGCAGGAACGGCGCCGATCGCAACGTGCCGTCCAGGCCGTAGGTCCAGGCGTGATACGGGCACCTGATCGACCCGGCGAAGCATCCGGTTCGCCAGCCAGACTCGCCGCCCGCGCCCGCCTGCATGCCGTCACCGGCGCCCACCCAAAGGCTTGCGGGCGCGGCCTCGTCCGGCGCCACGAGCCGTGAGCCGCGGTGCCTGCACAGGTTGTAAAAGCCGTGCAGAACGTCGTCGTCGCCGCGAACGACTATGACGCTCTCCCCGACGACATCGGCGGTCAGGAAGTTGCCGGCCTCGGCCAGGCCGTCGGCGCGCCCCACGCAGAACCAGTCCGCGAAGATGATCAAGTCCCGTTCCCTGCGGAACTCCGACTCGGACACGAAGCTCGCCCTCGGCAGGCTGAGCTCGAGCGGGATCCCAGGCGCCATGCCGGAGGCCGCGTCACGCGTTGGCACCGCTACCTCCCTCGCTTCGTCGCCGGCATCGAGCATCCCGGTTGTTCAGTCGTCCGCATAGCTGAGCTCTGGCTGGATCGGCTGGCCCTCGGCGAACCTGCCGGGTCGGAACGCCGCAAGATCGACACGCGTCGCCGCGCCAGCGGTGATCAGCTCGGCCAGCGCCTCTCCGACGGCCGGGGAGATCTTGAACCCCATGCCGGAGAATCCGGCGGCCAGGACCAGCCCGGGCCGTCCCGGTACCTCGCCAAGCATCGGCCTCGCGTCCGGCGTCATGTCGTACACGCCGGTGACGCCACCCGCGATCCCCGCATCCGCAAGTGCGGGAAACCGGCTGGCGGCCGATCCGACAAGCTCCGCAAGCTCACCGGCCGGCGCGTTCGTGGCGATACGGTCCGGGTCGGTGCCGCGCGGCCCGGTGAAGTTGCCGATGAGGGTCCGCTCCCCGGCCGCCTCAGGCCGGAAGTAGGTCTGCGTCATCGAGTCGATGCAGGCCACGAGCGTTCCTGCGCCCGCCGGATGGGCGACCACCGCGACATGGTGCAACTCGGTCTCGATCGGCAGGTAGATCCCGGCCGCTGCGAGCAGCGGCGGAGACCAGACGCCGACGGCGAGGACCACGGTGCCCGCGTGAATGGCGCCGTCGTCGGTCCGCACCCCCAGGACTCGCTCTCCTTCCGTGGCCAGGCAGCGGACCGGCGTGTTCGGCCGGTAGGTCGCCCCGGCCTCCCTGGCAGCGGCGAGCAAGTCACCCGCCACGATCGCGCCGTCGCCGTAGCCGCCGTGCGGCTCCCATGCGGCGAACTCGACATCATCGGTACGCATCCCCGGGGCGATCCTGGCGAGCTCGGCCCCGTCCACGACCTCGGCTCGCGCGCCATGCTCACGCTGCATCGCAACGTTGGCTCGCAGCAGGTCTGCTTCTTCCTTTGGAACCAGGCGCACGAAGCCGGTCCTGCGCACGCAGGCCGGCCGTCCTGTCAGCTCGGTCCAGGAGTCGAACATCGCGTCGCTGCGCACCGCCAGGTCGACCTCGGGCGGAAACGTGTAGTGCATCCTGACCAGCGCCGACGACCGGCTCGACATGCCCGAGCCCACGGTGCCGCGGTCAACCACCATGACCGAGCCGGCGCCGAGCCTGGTGAGGTGGAAGGCCGTGGCGGCTCCGATCACCCCGGCCCCGACGACCAGCACGTCAGCTGTGGCTGCGGTCATCTGCGCGCCTCGGGCACCGAGTCATTGCTCGCCTCCGGCACGACAACTTGCCTGCTCCGGCCCCGCAGTGCTCCTCGTGCGCCTCCGGCGCGACCTTGCAGGTGGCGTAGTACCTGACGGGCGGCGTTGTAGCCGGGTGCGCCAGTGACACCGCCGCCGGGATGCGCGCCAGCGCCGCAGAGATACAGCCCGCCGACCGGCGTGGCGTACCTGGCCCAGCCCGGCACCGGCCGCATGTGGAACAGCTGGTCGAAGCGGATGTCGCCGTGGAAGATGTTTCCTTCGGTCAGGCCGTAGGTGCGCTCAAGATCGAGCGGTGTCAGGACCTGCCTGGCGACCACGGCGCCTGGCACGTTCGGCGCGAACGTGCCGATCCGCGCGATGACCTTGTCGCCGAGTTCGTCCCTGCGCGTGTCCCAGGTTCCCTGCGCGAGCCGGTACGGCACGTACTGCACGAAGCATGTCATGATGTGGCGGCCGGCCGGGGCCAGCGTGTCATCGACGCTGGAGGCGACCACGCAGTCGACGAACAGCTCGTCGGCGTCGGCTATCTCGCCGCGCTTGGACCGGTCGTAGCACCTGTCGGCGACGTCCATGCTCGGCGGCAGGGTAAACAGGGCTCGCTGCCCAGGGCCGGCGTCTGCCGGCATGCCGAGCACGGCAGGCTCAGCGTCGAGCACGAGGTTGACCTTCGCGCACGGGCCGTCCATCTTGATCGCCGCGACCGCGTCCCTGAACTCCTCCGGCAGCTCCGTCTTGTCCACTAGCTGCAAGAACGTGCGCTTCGGATCCGCGCAGGACAGCACAACGCCCGCGGTCAGCTCGGAGCCGTCGGCCAGCGCCACCCCGGTCGCGCGGCCGTCCGCCACCGTGATCGCCGCGACCTCCGCGCCCGTCCGGATCTGCAGGCCGTGCCCGCGGCCCGCGGCCGCGATCGCGCCGCTAATTGCGCCCATGCCGCCGATGACGTGCCCGAAGAACCCCTGCTCGTCGTGATCGCCGCCGGTGAGCATGTGGAATACGAGCCCGATCAGCGTGCCAGGCTGGTACGGGCCGCCGTGTTTGCCGTACAGGTTATTGGCCAGCAGCAGCGCCTTGACCTGCGGCGATGTGAATCGGGCATCGATATAGTCGCCGAGGCTGGACGAGACCAGCCTGGTCAGGCCCTCAATATCGGAGCCGCGCAGGCCGCGGAGTCGTCCGCCGAGCCTGAGCAGTTCGGCGGCGCCGCGCACCTTTCCCGTCCTCGTGTCGGGCGGCAGTTCGGTGAGCATCGGCTGCAGGCGGGCAGAAAGCTGGCGCAGCTCGTTTGTCGCGTCGTCGAACGCGCGGGCATCCCTGACCGAGTAGCGCGTGATCTCGGCCCTGGTCCGTTCCGGATCGCTCCAGCTCGCGAGCACCTCGCCGCCTTCGAGCGCGACCTGCAACGCGGGTTCGCACGGCACCATGCGCAATCCGTGCTTGCCGAGTTCAAGGGTCCTGATCACCTCGGGGCGCAGCATGCTGGCGATGTAGGACGTGGTCGACGCGCGGCAGCCAGGGGCGATCTCCTCGGTGACGCAGGCGCCGCCAATCAAGTCCCGGCGCTCGAGCACCAGTGTCGACAGCCCCGCCTTGGCGAGCAGAGCACCGGCGGTCAGCCCATTGTGCCCGGCCCCCACCACGATCGCGTCCCAGCGCCCGGCCTCGCTCGTCACCACTGCCCGCTTCCGCAGTGATGCCGCCGACCCGGCGCGGCCAGGCCACCCGCTGAACCCTTGGTGGTGCGATGAGCCCACCAAGGGTTCAGCGGTGGGGTAAGAAGCGCGGCAGCCGCAGGTCTGCAGCAGGACTGGGGCGGCTGCGTGCTCATGCGCCGGCCTCCCGGATCGGGCGCCCGGGGGGGCGCCGAATTTGACCTGAGGTTTGTTAAGACGTCCAAGATGATCTGGATTTTGCCGAGTATGCAATGTTAGCTTTTGCGATGTCAATGACCTCGGCAGTGGCGGATCGATGACTTCAGGTCAAACAACAGCTCGCACGGCGATACGGGCTGGCCAGAAGCCTGCCGTGCGGGCCGGCGAGCGACAGCGCGCCAGGCAGGACAAGATCGTCGCCATCGCCATGGAGCACTTCGCGAGGCACGGATACGAGGGCGCCAGGGTCGAGGCCATCGCGGCGGCAGCCGGCGTGGCGAAGGGGGCGATCTTCGGCTACTTCGGCAGCAAGGCCGGCCTCTTCCTGGCCACGTACGAGAGCGCGACTCGGACGTTCAGCCGGTATCTCGAGGCGCCCGACGACGTGCTCGACCAGGGCTTCTTCGCCACTATCAGCTACTGGCTCGAGCACACGCCGCACATGATCCATGAGGACTGGATCCCGTACCGCGTCGTGCTGATCGGCAGCTACTGCTCGGACCTCGCGCTCAAGCGCGAGATCACCAAGTTCATGCAGAGCGAGGACCCGTACGGGACCCGGGAATTCGTCCAGTTCGGCGTCGCCCGCGGCGAGGTGCGGCGGGACATCGAGATCGACCTCATCGTCTCGCTGGTCGACTGGCTGATTGACCGCTGCCAGGACGCGATCGTCACCGAGGAGCTCGACCCTGGGCTGTTCGGCTACTTCACGCAGTCACCGAAGCTGCGCGAGCAGCGCATGGCGGAGTTCGTCGAGCTGCTGCGCAGCGCCATTTCCGTCCCGGGCCCTGTTCGCCTAAATGCCGCAGCACACGAAGGGAGCACGTAGTGACCGAGGCATCGCCCGCCCAAGCGGACCGGCAACCCCCGGTGATCCCGGGCTTTGCGACGGTGATCCGCGAAGTGCGGATCACGATGCCCGACGACATCCGGCTGGCGGCCACCCTGTATCTGCCTCCCGACGCCGGCACGAATCCGGTCCCCGTCGTGCTCGAGTACCTGCCGTACCGCAAGGACGATTCGGCGGGCCGGAACCTGGAGCTGAACTCCTACCTGACCAGGCGCGGCATCGCGGGAGCAAGGGTCGACATCAGGGGCACAGGCAACAGCGAGGGCGAGCTTCCCGAGGGCGAGTACACAGAGCAGGAACAACGCGACGCCGAGTCGGTGATCGCCTGGCTGGCCGAGCAGCCATGGTGCACAGGTTCGGTCGGCATGTGGGGGATTTCGTGGGGCGGCTTTAACTCGATCCAGATCGCGATGCGGCAGCCGCCACCCCCGGCGCTCAAGGCGATCATCGCCGTCGAGGCGTCCGACGACATGTTCCACGATGACGTGCATTACATCGACGGGCTGCTGCATCTGGACGAGTACTCGGTGATGATCGACCAGCTGAACATGCTGCCGCCGTCCCCTGACTACCCGCTCGATGAGGACGTGCTCTGCCGAAGGTTCGACAGCGAGCCATGGCTGCTGACCTGGCTTGGCCAGCAGCAGGACGGCCCCTACTGGTTGCGGCACTCGCTGCGGACTGACTACTCCAGACTGGCGATTCCCGCGTTCCTGATCACCGGCTGGTGGGACGGCTATCGGGACTCGGTGTTCAGGATGACCCAGAACGCCCGCGCTCCGGTCCGCGCCTTGATCGGGCCGTGGAACCACACCTGGCCCCACCAGGCCGTTCCCGGGCCGCCGGTCGAGTGGCGGGCTCACGCCGTCCGCTGGTGGGAGCACTGGCTCAAGGGGATCGACACCGGCATGCTCGACGAGCCGATGGCAGCCGTGTACGTGCAGAGCTGGAGACCGCCAGACCCTGACCTGACCGAGCTGCCCGGCCGTTGGCGTAGCGAGGACGCATTGCCGCCGACGAGGACTAGGTACGAGGTGCTGTACTGCGGGCCCGGCCGCGCGCTGTCTGCCGAGCCCGGCGCTGAGGAGTCCATGCAGTTGCGGTACGTGCCGTCTGCCGGGGTCGAGGCCGGCCATTGGTGGGGCGAGCTCACCGTCGACCAGCGCGGCGCGGACGCCTACAGCCTGGCGTTCGAGTCGGCACCGCTCAAGGAAGACCTGGAGATTCTCGGGTTCTGCCAGGTCGACATCTACGGCGGAGCCGATGCGTCGCCGCTGAACTGGTTCGCCAGGGTGAGCGACGTCGCGCCGGATGGCACGACCACGCTGGTCGCCGGCGGTGGGCGATCGGACCGGGCCGACCCCTTTCGCGATGCCGCGCGGCCGATCGCGGGCGCCGGAGCCTCGGGAACCGCGGACGCCGAGCGACGGCCGGACTGGCGGCCGCTCCAGCTGCACGCATGCTCGTGGGTGTTTCCGCGCGGGCACCGGATACGGCTCGCGATCTCTAATGCGATGTGGCCGATGATCTGGCCTACCCCCCATCCGGCCACCGCGACCGTTCGGCTCGGCCCGACCGGGACGCGGCTCGCGCTCCCCGTGGTGCCAGCGACCGACGGAAGCCCGGCGCAGGCGCCGGTCTTCGGCGACTTCGAGCCGTCCGAGGAACTAGAAGGCGTGCGCGGCTGGGGCGACGTGCTGCCGGTCCGCTGGACGCTCGTTCGCGACGACAAGGGCGTCGCCTCGATCTCCTGGCGCGGCACAGCCGGCAACGAGTACCCGTGGGGCCGCGTTGTGGATGAGGAGTACCTGCGGTATGAGGTCGACGACGACCACCCGGCCGAGGCCTCCGCGCGCGGCGAGGCGCGTACCGAGGTGCATCTGCCGGACCGGCTGCTGATCTTCAGCTCTGTGCTGGACCTTGATGGCGACACCGAGTCGCTGCGCTATCGGTTCAGACGAGAACTGCGCAAGGACGGCGAGCTGATCAGGGAGCGAAGCTGGGAGCGCCGGTTCCGCCGGGACGGCCACTGACGCAGTCGCCATCTTGAAGCCAGAAGCGGGGCGACCGCTGCTAGCCGTCGGCTGACGCGGGCCAATGCCAGGTGGTGACGCTTGCTTCGGCGACGATTATCGTTCCAGCCGCTGTCTCGGCGTCACGCCAGAGCGTGTAGGTGCCTGCCGCGAGGCTCGGATAGACGGCGGCATAGCTGACATCCGGATGTGCGGACCCGCCTGATTGCCAGCAGGTGACCCGCTTGCGGACCTGGGAGTGCGTGCGCCGAGCGCCCGGGGTGTCGGTGCTGACCTCGATCTCTGCGCCCTCGAGATCCGGCGGCGTGTGGAGAACAAGGGCACCAATGCCCGGCCCGATGTTGCGCGAAACCGGCCGAAGGATTGGCCCGTTTGATGGGCACCAATTACAGATCGCCATTCAGTCCGCGGGCTCACGGTCGCCCGTCCCCGGCAATGCGATCTAGCGACGTTGCCCGCGTCACGATCGACGCGCGCGAGTTGCTCCCGCAGGGGTGTCATCGAACTGGACCAGGGCCGGATTCCGTGGTTCCTACTGTCCAATAGGCTCGGGTTGCGGGCGGAGGAGGGACATCGCGGCCCCGCCGTGCTAGCTGTGCACCACGCCGGATCCCCGGCTGGAGTTAGCGCGCGGGATGCCCCAGGAATCCCGCGATCAGCCCCGGCAGGAAGGTACGGATTCAGTGTCCAAAGGGTCCAAATCGAGCAGGAATCGCGACGTCGCCCAGGCGCGAGCGCGCGTTGCCGAGATGCGGGCGCGGGAGGCGCGTCAGGCCAGGCAGCGCCGGCTGTTGATATGGGCGGGCGCAGGCGTGGTGGCCATCGCCGCCGTCATCGCGATCGTGCTCGCGGCTACCAGCGGCGGATCGAAAAGTCCGCAGGCCGGAGACGGGAAACTCAGCCTCGCCCCGCTCAGCACGCTAGGCAAACTGAACCCGGCGCCAAGCCCGGGCAGCAACGGTTTCGAGGGCGTGCCCATCCCGTCCGCCGCTCCGCTGGCCGGACGGACGGCGGCCGCGACGGGCTCCCCTGTCGACGGCATCCGCTGCCAGACCTCCGAACAGCTTGTCTTCCACATCCACGCACATCTGACCATCTTCATAAACGGGGCGCAGAAGCAGGTCCCAGCTGGCATCGGGATACCTGGGTCGACGCAGCAGCAAACCGCGCAGGGCCCGGCGGCCGCGGGCGGGTCGTGCCTGTACTGGCTGCACACGCACGCCCCCGACGGGATCGTCCACGTTGAGTCGCCCATCCACCGCATTTACACGCTGGGCAACTTCTTCAACGAATGGGGACAGCCGCTCGGCCCGTCGCAGCTAGGCCCGGTGAAGGGTCATGTCGTGGCGATCTACAACGGCAAGGTCTACCAGGGCAACCCGCGCAACATCCCGCTCAACGCGCACGCCCAGATTCAGCTTGAGGTCGGGAAGCCGCTCATCGCCCCGCAGACGATCACCTTCCCCGGCGGCCTCTGATTCAAGGGCGGTCCGAGCAGGCTCAATAACCAGTCGCAGGGGTGAGTTCCGCCCCGCTCAGGTACTCACTCCTGGTGATCGCGTAGACGCGAACCGGCCGACCGGACCCTGGGTCGGTGGTCTGGCGTTCCAGGCGCATGCCGAGCTTCTGCATGACGCGCTCGGACGCGCCGTTGCCGACTTGAACGATTGCCACGATCCGGTCCAGGCCGCGGTCGACGAATACGAACTCGAGCGCCGCTCGGGCCGCCTCTGTCGCGATGCCCTGTCCCCAGAACGGCTGGCCGAACCGCCAGGCGATCTCGATAGCCGGCATGATCTCGGGCAGAAAATGCGGCACCGCCACGCCTGTCACGCCTGCCAGCTCGGCGGTCGCGAGGACTTCGACAGCGAACAGGCCCATGCCAGTCTCCTGCCACTGTCGTTCCAGCGCCGCCACGCTTGCCCTGGTCTGCTCGAGGTCGCGGGTCGTGCCATCGCCAATCCAGCGCATTACCTCTGCATCACCGTTGATAGCGGCAAGGGGCACGATGTCGGCCTCACGCCAGCCCCGCAGCACCAGCCGTGGCGTCCGCAGCGTGGTCACCTGACCATCGTGCCACCGCGTTGCATGCGATCGCCGTCACCGCCCAACCAGATGGCCATAGCCGAACGTCCAGTGCACATGCGCACCGTTATCCGGTTGCGACCGTGGTTATCGTCGCAACGTGACGACGATCTTCGAATGGCGCGGTGCATTCAGCAATGCCGAGGTCAACGCGCTGCACGCGGAGGCGTTCGGCACGAGGGTCTATGACGAATCCGAGTGGGACTGGGTCCGGCTCACCGAGCAGCACAGCCTCGGCTGGGTTGTCGCAAGGCAGAACGGAGACATAGTCGGATTCGTCAACGTCCTGTGGGACGGTCTCGTGCACGCCTGGCTGCAGGACACCATGGTCGCCGTGCGATCACGGGGAGAAGGCATCGGCACCGGATTGGTCGCCAGGGCAAAGGAAGCCGCGAAGGCTGCCGGATGCGAGTACCTGCATGTCGATTTCGACGAGCACCTGCGACCGTTCTACTTCGACGCCTGCGGTTTCACCCCCACCTGGGCGGGCCTGATCGCCCTTGAATGAGCCCGGCTAACGGCCGGCATTAAGCAACGCAACCGCCGGTTTGGGCAGTCACGCGCAGTATCGTCTTCGTGACATTTAGTCATTGTGCTTGAATAACGATCCGGCATATGCTCGTCTGGCGTTCAGGGAATGACGCGAGGAAACGAATCTGGACGCGGAACCGGGGGGTGAGCGCATGGCTAGCGACGGCTCGGCTCCGCCGCTCGCCAGACGGACTCCGGGAGCGGCCCGCAGCGGCCCTGAGTCCAGCACGGTGCCCGTTCTTCCCGACGCGCTCCTGCGACGGATGCAGGCGGCGGTCTCGGCCGCCAGAGCAGCGCAGGCCGGCCGGGTCAGAGATGATCGCCCCTCCCAGCCGACCCGGCCGGCTTCCGCGCCCGTTGTCAATGAGCCGCCCGTCACATCAGCCCAGCCGAAACAGCTCTGGCCGCCAGCCGCACCGCCAGCCATCGCCGCGCCTCCACCAACCGCCGCGCCGCCACCGATTAGCCAGGCGGGCTGGTCCGCGCAAGGATCTGTCCGGCAGCCAAGCCCCAGCGGAACGGCGTTTGCCCCGGTGCCCGTACCGCCGACACCTGCGCCGCCGAAGCGGCGGCGGCGCTCGGGACGCGCCGCCCGCAGCCGCGGGCCTCGGGTGGCAGGCGTCGCCGCGCTTGCCGTGATCTTGATCGCCGCTGGCATTGCCGTAGCTCTGTCCGCTCGCGCACCGCGCAACTCGGCGGCCAGCTCCGGAGGGCCGGGCAGTTCGGCGGCGCCGGCAAGTTCGCAGTCACCGGCCAGCTCCCAGCCAAGCCCGCGGATTTCGGTCAACCCGGCCGTGGTGACCGCCAATCAGGCCGCGAGATGGGTCGAGGCCCAGGTCAGCCACGCCGTGATCGTTGCCTGCGACAAGGCGATGTGCGATGCGCTCGCCGCCGCGGGATTCCCCGGCCGGCACCTGAAGCACATCTGGCCGGACGCGGCCTATCCCCGCCACGTCCAGGTCGTGGTCGTGACGCCGACGGTTGAGCGCCAGTTCGGCGTCAAGCGCAACGCTGAGATGGCGCCCCCCGTCCTGGCCGAATTCGGCACCGGCAACACGGCCATCACCATCCGCGTCGTCGCTCCGCACGGCGCCGCCAAGCTGAGGCACAAGCTCACGTCCAATCAACGGCAGCTCCGCAGCGTCGGCACTGCGCTGCTGAAAGGCCGGCATGTAACGGCGTCGCCATTGGCGAAGAACCTGCTGCTCGCTGGCAGGGTCGACCCGCGCCTGATCGTGGTGCTCACGGCCGTCGCGTCCGTGCACCCGATTGACATCGTCAGCTTCAACGCCAATGCCCCGGGAATAAGCCCTGGCATTCAGTACCGGACGGCAGATCTGGCTCCGAATGATCCAGCTGCGCGCATGAGCGGGACCGACTACCTCAGGTTCCTGCTCACCGCCCTGAACGCCGAGCCTGGCATCTACCACCCGCTAGTCGCCGCCATGACGCATAATTCCGCAGGTCAACCCGTATTCCGCATCACGTTCGCGGCGCCCAGTCCGCTGAACCTGCTCGGCGGGTAGGCAAGGTCTAGCAGTTCGCGGCCCCGCCAGATGGCTTCCTAGACGCCCACCGGCCACGTGTGCACTGGCTCGTTCGTGTGCATCTGCTCGATGTAGCGCTGGGTCATCAGCCGCAGCGCCTCGCCGCGGTCGCTCGCGCCATCCTGAGCCGCGGCCTCCACGGTCGCCACCTGCCACGACGCTCCGGTCTGGCCAGTCAGGCAGCGCTGCTCGATGATGCCGAGCAGCCGATCGGCATCCGCGTGGCGAACGCCCCACCTGCTCAGTCCTTCCCTCGCGAGCGGGAGCAGCCGGCGAAGAACCAGCTCAGGCGCCGGAGCCTCGCCAAGCCCTGGCCAGTACAACTGTGCGTCAAGTCCGTGCCGCGCGGCGGCATGCAGGTTCTCGGCCGCCGTGGCGAACGACATCTGCGTCCAGATCGGGCGCTGCGCTTCCGCGAGCGCGCGCACCAGCCCGTAGTAGAAGGCCGCGTTCGCGATGGTGTCGGCGACCGAGGGGCCGGCCGGAAGCACCCGGTTCTCCACCCGCAGGTGCGGCTGCCCGTTGACCGCCGCATAGACCGGCCGGTTCCAGCGGTAAATCGTCCCGTTGTGCAGGGTCATCTCTTCCAGCCGCGGAGCGCTTCCGCCCTGCAGCACGGCGAGCGGGTCCTCGTCCTCGCAGATCGGCAGCAGCGCAGGGAAGTACCTGATGTTCTCCTCGAACAGATCGAAGACCGAGGTGATCCAACGCTCCCCGAACCAGACGCGCGGCCTGACTCCTTGCTGCTTGAGTTCCTCAGGCCGGGTGTCGGTGGCCTGTTCGAATAGCGTGATCCTCGTCTCGTGCCAAAGTTGCTTGCCGAACAGGTAAGGCGAATTTGCGCCCAGGGCGACCTGCACGCCCGCGATGGCCTGCGCCGCGTTCCAGTAGCCCGCGAACTCCTCGGGGCTGACCTGCAGATGCAGCTGCACGCTGGTGCAGGCCGCCTCCGGCGTGATGCTGTCGGCGTGGGTGAGCAATTGCTCGCTGCCTTCAATCGAGATGCGCAGGTCCTCGCCCCTCGCGGCGAAGATCTGCTCGTTCATCACCCGGTATCTGGCGTTGGCCGACAGCGTGCCCTCGTTCACATCGTCCTGCCGCAAGGTCGGCAGGATGCCGACCATGACCAGGCGACTCCCGCTGCCGCGCGCCTTGCTGTCAGCCGCGTTCAGGTCGGCGCGGATCTCGTCCTCGAGGCCAGCCAGTGCGGCGTCCGCGAGTTCTCGCGGCGGAACGTTGATCTCGATATTGAACTGACCAAGCTCCGTAGCCCATACGGGGTTCGCAATCGCCTCCAGAACGGCTGCGTTGCGCATCGAAGGCTGGCCGCGATCATCGACCAGGTTCAATTCGATTTCCTGCCCGACGAGCGACAGACTGGGATCGAAAATGCTCTCGCGCAACATACGTTCAAAGACGTCGAGCGAGCGCCTCAGCTTCTCCCGGTACTTCCGCCTGTCCTCGCCGCTGATCTTGATCGGCTCAATGTCACGGCCCATATGGTCTCGCTCAAACTAGATCGGGGCACGGACAGTGCCTTGCCGTCTACCTTCCCCCACAGTCGCATGTCGCCGCAGGTTGCGCCAGCATTGTCATCGCGACCGCAGACAGGCAGTATGTGCGGATGATGGCGATGTCCGAGTTTCCGGCATGCTGACATTCCTGGTGCCCGATCACGGTCACCGGCAGGCCGGCGTGCGCCTCGGGCAGGAGGTCGGCATTCCTGGCGACCAGCTGGGCTTCCGCCGATCCGGCGACGACTGGGAACTTGATCTGCCGAGGCCGCCGGTCAGCCGGATTGAGTACCTGCTCGAGCTCCGCTACGCCGATGGCAGCCGCGAGCTGATCACCGACCGGGCGAACCCGTTGCGGGTGCAGGGTGCGTTCGGCGAAAAGAGCGTTCTTGAATTTCCCGGCTACCGGCCGCCTGACTGGCTTGCCGCCGCCAAAGCTGGCGTCACTCGGTCTGTAGACGTGCCCGCCCGATCGCTCGGCGCCTCGATCTCGGTGCTGGTGTGGGCGCCAGCAGACGCAGACGACAGCGAGCAGCTCCCGATGCTGATCGTGCATGACGGCCCGGATTACGAGGCGCTGGCCAGCCTCGGAAAGTACCTCTCTGCCGGGGTGGCCGGGGGCTGGCTGCCGCGCATGCGAGCCGCCTTGCTAGCACCCGGGCCGCGCGGCCGCTGGTACTCGGCGAACACCCGGTACTCCCGGGCCCTGCGCACCTCGGTCATTCCCGCTCTGGCCGAGCTGGTCGCCACCAGCTCGCGGATCGGGATGGGCACCAGCCTCGGTGCACTGGCGATGCTGCACGCGCACTGCCTCCATCCCGATTCCTTTGACGCTCTGTTCCTGCAGTCAGGGAGCTTCTTCGTGCCGAGCGTCGACGGCCACGAACGGCGGTTTCCTTACTTCCAGCGCGTGACGGCATTCGTCGCGCAGGTGCATGCGGGAAACATGCCGGGCAAACCCGTGCCCACGTCGCTGACCTGTGGCGCGATCGAGGAGAACGTGCACAACTACACCGCATGGCGCGACGCGTTCGATCCTGACCTAACCCGGCTGCTGCAGCGGATGTACCCGTGAACCGGGAGGCGGCTGAGCTCTGGTCGGACGCGGTCGGCGGGGCCGGCACGGTCATTCGCTACGGGCACTGGGGACGGCCGGTGCTGGTATTCCCTTCCGAGCAGGGCAAGGCATGGGATTTTGAGAACAACGGCATGGTCGCAGCCGTTACCGGTCTACTCGAAGAAGGACGCCTGAAGCTCTATTGCGTCGACAGCTACGACGCGCAGTCCTGGTCGTCCGCGGCGATTCCGGTGGAGGAGCGGGCTCAGCGGCACGGCAACCACCTCAACTGGCTGCGTGGCAGGGTCAGCCTGCTGCTCGTCTGCGGCCAGGGCCAGTGGGAGGACACCACCGGCTCGCTGCCGAGCACCAAGCAGTTCGCTGAAGTGCTTGCCAGCAAGGAGATCAGGCATGAACTGGACCTGTGGGGACACGACGTACCGCACGACTGGCCGTCCTGGCGCGCCCAGCTAGCTCACCACATGCCGCGATTTTGTTAACTCCTCCTGACGGGAGCCTTCGTGACACAGACCAGGCACCTGATCGGCCTACTGCTCGGCACCGAGGAAGACTGGCCGCAGGCGTTCGAGGAGATCCTGCGCCGGCTCGGCCCGGTCAGTGACGCCCGCGGCATCCGGCACGTCTTCGACTGTGAGCGGATCATGATCGAGCCGTTCAGCTTGCGCGATCACCCCAGGTACAGCCTTGCGGTCGACCGGCTGGCCTATTGGTATTACCACCCGCGCGAGTGGCTCAAGAAGGTCGCGCTGATGGACAACGTGTACCTGCTGAACAGCCCGTTCACCTTTCAGTCGATGGAAAAGCACGCGGCCTACTGCGCGATGATCCGCCTCGGCCTGAAGGTGCCGGAGACCGTGCTGGTGCCGTTCAAGAACCCGGTCGACAATGCGCGCTACGCCTACACGGCGGCCAGTTACAACCGGCCGTTTGACCTGGACGCCATCGCTGAGCGGATCGGCTATCCGCTGTTCATGAAGCCATACGACGGCGGTGCCTGGCGGGGCGTGTCGCGGATTGCCAATCCAGCCGAGTTGCATGCGGCCTATGACCAGAGCGGTGAGATGCTCATGCACCTGCAAAAGGCGATCGACGGGTACGAAGTGTTCGCGCGGTCGCTGTCAATCGGCGCCGAGACGATGGTCATGCGGTTCCAGCCTGACGAGCCCATGCACAGCCGGTATGCCGTCGAGCACAGCTTCTTGTCCGCCGAGACCGGCGCCGAGGTGGTGACGATCGGGAAGCTGGTCAATGCGTTCTTCCGGTGGGAGTTCAACTCCTGCGAGACCCTCGTCAAGGCCGGCGAGGTGTACCCGATCGACTACGCCAACGCGTGTCCTGACGTGTCGCTGACCAGCTTGCACTACTACTTCCCATGGGCCATCAAGGCGCTGGTCAAGTGGTGCGTCTTCGCCCTGGTAACCGGCCGCAGGCCCAAGTTGGATCTGCAGACAGATCTGTTCTTCGAGATCGCGGACAACCCAGGGATGTCCTACGCAGACAAGCTCAAGAGTTACCGGCGCCTGGCCGACGCCTACTTCGACACCGACCGGTACCTGGACTTCTGCGCGACCAGCCTGAGTCAGATCGACGAGGTCGTCCTTGACTGGGTGGCGGGCGCCGACTTCGACCGCTTGCTCGTCGACACCGTGCGGTCGGTGTACCCGCCCGGCGAGCACGACCGGTTCATCGCGCACCTGCGCGGCCTGGTTTCGCTGTGGACGACAGAGGAGACAGCCAGGCTCCGGCCCGCGTCATTGTGACCGGTGCGTGTGCGCCAGCGCGGCCGGGCTCGACCAGCGCCTAGCGGAGCCGGGGTTCAGGATGCAGGTGGGGATTCGCGTGGCGGGACGGCCAGCGACTCATTCACGTCGTGGTAGACGGCCAGCACCTGGTCCAAGC
Source organism: Streptosporangiaceae bacterium (assembly GCA_036258115.1). Taxonomy (GTDB): domain Bacteria; phylum Actinomycetota; class Actinomycetes; order Streptosporangiales; family Streptosporangiaceae; genus Chersky-822. The sequence goes on along the minus strand of DATAEH010000251.1, from coordinate 15,816 downwards.
CGGTCAGCTGCAGCACTCGGACGGCGGGTGAGGTGCCTACGGCGAGGCGAAGCTCGCCTCCGTTCGAGGCAGCACGACGGTGCGCCCTGGCCAGGGCGTGGATGCCGCTCGAGTCGCAGAAAACGGTGGTGGTCATGTCCGCAGTGATCACATCTGGATGCTGAGCCGCGACCCCCACAAGAACGCTGTCCACGCTGGCAGAGTTAGTGATATCGATTTCGGCGGGCATCGTGACCACGACATGCCGGCCGGCCCAGCGGACGGTGAAATCCGCCGCCGTCACGCCGAGCCTCCTGCCCGAGCGGCCGAGCCCTGAACCTGCCGCGGCTCGCGGCGAATGATGAGCAAGGCAACATCGTCCGTGTGCATGCCGTCCGCCATTGCCGCCATCACGCACGCGCAGGCCACCTCCGGATCGCCGGTGGGGACCGCCGCGCACAGCTTGCGGATGCCATCGTCGATGGGCTGGCCTCGGCGCTCAATAAGCCCGTCGGTGTACAGGCACAACGTGGCGCCCGCAGGGAAGTCGAAGGTGGTGATTTGCCTGGCCCTTACCTCCGGCACGCCGATGAGCAAGTCAGAGGCGATTTCTGCCGGGACGGCCGCCTGACCAGGACGAGCCAGGATCGGCGGCAGGTGACCGGCGCTGGCAATACGTACCTGATCGCCGGACCGGTTGAAGATGGCACACAGCAACGTCACCATCGCGTCGGGCTCGAAGTAGGCCAGCTTGGCTTCCAGCCGCGCGAGTATCTCTGCTGGATTGGAGCTCTCGAGTGCGTACGCCCGTAGCGCGCTCCTGACCCGGCCCATGATCGCTGCCGCCCGCAGGCCGCTGCCCGCGACATCGCCGATGACCGCGCACAGTTCACCAGACGGCAGCGGGAATACGTCGTACCAGTCGCCGCCGACGTTGCCAGTGCCGGGGAGGTAGCGGGCCGCCATCGACAGGCCAGGGACTGACGGCAGGTCAGACGGCAGCAGGCTGCGTTGCAGCGCGGACGCAGCCATCCGGTCAAGCTGAGCCTGGAGCGCCTGGACCGCCATGGCCGACCGGTCTGCAGCAAGCTGAAGCAGGTCAACATCATCGGTTGTGAACCTGCGGGGCTTGAGCGTGCCGACATGAAGGACGCCGATCACTGCTCCATTTGCGATCAGCGGAGCACCCATCAGCGACCTGATGCCCTTGGAAAGCAAGATCGGGTTGACCACCTTCGTGTGGTCCACCTCATCGAGGATCACCGGAGCACCGTGGGCCGCGATCCGCCCGGCAAAGCCCTGGCCGATGTGGATCCTGACCCCCTGCTGCACCTCCTCCTCAAGTCCGCTCGCCGCGGTAGCGACCAGCTGACCGGACGGATGATCGAGCAGCAAGACAGCGGCGGTGTCGGCCTGCAGGGCTTCGCGAACGCGCTCAACGAGCGCTTCGAGCAGTGCCTGCGAGTCAAGCTCGGACAGCGCGCGATCCGTGATGGACTGAACGCCCCTGAGCTTCTCCTCGAGGTGGGGCAGCACGCCAGCCTGAGCCGCCGGACTTGCGGCATGGTCATCATCCTGCGCCGCGGCAACCCGGTCATCGGCGCGGCGCTCGTTCTCGAGCACTAGCCAGCACCGCCTTTCCAGGGTCTGCATCACGGCCGATGGACGACCCTGGTTCATCAAGGCGCCCCGTAAGGGTCAACATTATCCTCGCACCTGGCTCAGTAGCCGGGATCGCCAGTCGCGCCAAGGCGGTGGCGCGCAGGCATCTGGCGCTAGAGCCTGCGACCGGCTCGCCTTGGTGTGCCTTATGGCACTGCGGCAGCGCCCCTCGGCGTTGGCCAGCGCATGCGCCGATGCCGCCCGATCTGAGCCTCAGTTGTCATCGGCGGCTGGCCCGCAGCCGGGTCGCGCCCAACGAGGGGAAGCGCGCTCCATACCGGGATGATCTGCTGACAGGACGGGCAGATGAGACGCCCGAAGAGGTCCACGCACCAGCCAGCCGCGACTGCCCTGTTTCTGATGTCGACCTCACCGAGAGCGAGCGGGTCGGCATGTCGCGCGATACACGCCCCGATCTGGCACCATGCTGCGAGCACGCGGAGTTCGTCTCCGATGACGGCACGCTCGGTGGTGGGCGCGAGGCCGGTTAGCGGATCCGCGGACCGGCGCGGCCGGATGGCAGCTGACGGCTCCGGCTCACGGTCATCTTCATCCGCCGCACGCCCGAATTCGTCCGGCTCAGATCGGCCGCCGTCCCATACGTACGGCTGACCGAGAGCCTGACGCGGAGCCAGCCTGCGTCCAGGGGGACCCCACAGCTGGCGGTAGGCCGCCTGGCGCTCCGACCAGTCATCGGGGGTCCTGAACGGCTCTGCCTCGCGGTAGCCAGGAGCACTGACGGAATCGCTCGCCTGACCTGGCCATCCCGTGCCCGATACCGACCTGCCCGTTGCTGGCTGTGCATACGCGTCATCTGGACCCCGCCAGGCCGGGTCGGCCGCCGACCAGTTCGAGTCGGGCCCGGGCTCGCCTTCCGAACCCCTGCCAGCGATCCAGGCTCGCTCGCCCTCTGACGCCGAGCCAGCCTCCGTCGCCGGGCTACCATAAGTCCAGGCTGGCTCGCCATGTGATCGGTCTGTTCCTGACTCGGACGCGAGGGTGTCGGCAGCGATCATCGTGGCGCTCCAAGTTCTCGGGCCGCCAGCCGGCCTCCGAGTGATCGCGCCTTCTCCCCCGCCCTGATCGCGGGAAACATCGTCCTCATCCGACACCTGCGCGGCCGCGAATGACTCGGCCAGCAGCGGATCGTGCTCGGCCTCGCGGGGCCGTACAAAAGGCTGCGCCAACAAGTTCTCCAGGATTGAGCCGCGATCCCGGGTTCCCGGTTCGCGACATCCAGCCCGGCCAGGGCTGGCTCATCAATCGTGGGCAGCAGTCTGCCGCACGCTCCGCACCCCGTCTAGGCGCGTATCCGGCCTGGATGGAGTTGTCCATTCGTTCACTAATTCGTAGCAAATAAGCCATTTTGACCGGCAACTGCCGCAACTGCCTCCCTTTTCAGACCTTCCCAACCTTAAGCTGAGCGCCGCCGTTGTACCGGACCGGCCCAGTACCCATGAGCTCGTAGAGTTTTGCGCCAGATAGGCGTAGAAGTCTTCAAGATCATGCGTCTTGGTCGCCGCGTCCCTGCCGGACGACATTGTGCAGGGGCTGGCCGGCCAGGTGCCTGGCGGCCTGGTCGGCGACGAAAGCTGGGGCTCGCGCCGCGAATGCCGTGGTGTCCCCGCCAATGTGGGGCGTGATCAGCACGTTCGGCATCGTCCACTCCGGCCGGGCCGCTGGCGGCGGTTCCGGATCGGTGACGTCGAGGGCGGCGCGGAGCCGACCGGTGGCTAGCTCGCTGGCGAGCGAATCGGCGTCGACGACAGGCCCGCGCGCGACGTTGACGACCAGCGCGTTGTCGGGCAGAGCAGCCAGGACCGGGGCGTTGATCAAACCGCGCGTCGCCGGGTGCAGGGCGATGCAAACCACCAGGATGTCCGCTGCCGCGGCTAGCCCGGCAAGCTCGGCTAGGCCGCTGACCCCTGGCCGGGCGGTCCTGGACACGCGAATGACGGTGGCGCCGAACGGCAGCAGTCTGCGCTCGATCGCCACGCCCATCGGTCCGTACCCGACGAGCAGGACACGCTTGCCATCCAGCGACTCGGTCCGAATATGGGACCATGCCCGTCGCGACTGTTCGGCGGCGAACCTGGGGATCTGGCGGAGACTGGCAAGGATCAGAGCGAGGGCGAGCTCGGCCGTGCCCTCTTCATGGCCCAGGCCATGCCCGTTGCACAGCGTGGCACGCGGCGGGACCGCATCGAGTACCTCGTCGACACCGCTGCTCAGGCTCTGGATGACCGCGACATTCGGGAGGCTGCCGATCAGCGCGATGCTGGCCGCATCGCCCATGTAGGGAAGGCAATAGAACGTCACGTCGTCTAGCCGTCCGCCGTGCGCTTCGCCGTACCTGAGCACTGCTGCGCCCGGAAGCCGCCGCGCCACGAAGTCGGCGATTCCGTCCGCCTCGGGCAGTAGCAGCGTCATGTCTTTCCTTCCTCAGGCGAGCACATGCACCGCGCTAGTCTGCGGGCCGGCCCGCTCACGATGGGGCCGGCGGGCTACCAGGCAGAGCGTATCGGGCCAGAGTTTCGGAATCGCCCGGGCCGACCGGTGCATTATTGAATGAAGCTGAGTGCTTTGGGTAGAAACCGCCCGCGGATGAACCGTGCCCGCGGGTCGCACAGGAGCGGCGCGTCTCACAGGGAGGAATAGCGATTGTGACGGTCAGATCTGACACGCAGATCACCGACCTGGTCGTCAATGATCACGCCTGCCTGACCTTCGGCGATCCAGCAGAGCTGCTCGACCTCACCGCCGCGTACATCAGGGACGGGCTATCTGGCGGGCTCAAGGTTGTCTGGCTAAGTGATTCGGCGCCGCGGCTGGCCGTGGTCGAGCTGGCTAGGCGCGGGATCGCGGTTGAGTCCGCGCTCTCCGCAGGGCAGATGAATGCGATGGCCTGCGAGAACTACCTCTTGTCCGGGCAGACCTTCGCGGCCGGGCATGCGATGAGCTGGCTGAATGAGCAGATGACTGCGTGCCGCGACGAGGGCTTCCCCGGCCTGCGAGTGGCGCTCGACATGAGCTGGGCGCTGCGGCCGATCGCCGGCGTTGAGCAGCTCCCCGACTTCGAGGACGCCGTCGGCACGGTGCTCACCGACGCGGCCGCCTCGGTGCTGTGCCAGTACGATCGCGAGCGCTTCGATCCGGTCACGCTGGCGTCGGTGGCTGGACGGCACAACAGGTCCGTAGCGGCGGCCACGTATCATGCGGACGCGATGCTGCGGATCTGCCGCCAGTACGCGCCCCCTGGAATTCGACTGGCGGGCGAGATCGACTATCACGCCGAGGACCCGCTCGCTCTGGCTCTAGCGGAGGCGCTTCGGCTCTCCGGTGACATCACGATCAACATGACCGACCTGTCCTTTATCGATGTGCCGTGCATGCGGATGATCGTGAACTTGGCCAAGAGCATGCCCGCGCCAAGGAAGGCGATCCTGGAGTGCCAGGCCGGCGTCGCGGACCGGTTCGCCGCGTTCGGGGCGACCGATATCGGCAGCGTTAGCCTGGTGAGCGTTGATGACCGGTGATGCGCTCGCCGGACCGCAGCCGGACGGACATGCTCCGGCGGGCCGGCCTCCGGTAGCACAGCCGTCAGGTCGCGGAGCCGAGATCATCCTTGATCAGCCATTGGATGCGAATTCGCTATATCGGCTTCGGGCATCGGTTGCCGCGCATGCCCACCAAGCAGGCTTGCCGCGCCGTCGGGCCGACGACCTTGTCATCGCCGCGCATGAACTGGCGGCCAACGTCGTACGTCACGGCAGCGGCAGTGGCCGGCTGCGGATCTGGCGACACAACCAGATGCTGCATTGCCAGGTCACCGACGATGGTCATGTCGAACCTGCGGCAAGCACGGGGCCGACGTGGCGAATCGAACCAGGTCACGGGCTCTGGCTGGTGCGCCAGCTCGCCGATAGCTTCAGCCTGCATCCTGGACGCGCTGGCTCCGCGGCGACGGTGAGCTTCGCGCTCAACCCGGCCGCTGGTGTCCAGCCTTTCACGCTTGGCGAGCACGACGAAGGTGCATCTACGGCGCTGCAGGTCGCCGGGCAGCTCGACCTCAACTCCGCGGACGAGCTCACCGGGGCGATCGAGCGGCTGCTCGCGAAGGATCCAGCCGTGAGGATCGTCGTCGACCTGGAGGGCCTGACGTTCTGGGACGCATTCGGCCTCGCGGGCCTGCTGAGGGCGCAGGACAAGGTGGAAACCAGCGAGGGCGCGGCTATGGTCCTGAAGCGGGTGCCATCTCAGCTCGCTGCGCACCTTCGGGAGACCGGTCTGGCTGACCGGCTTAACATCTCCGCCGATGGGCAACGAGGCCGACCGGAAGCACCGGAACAGACGGACGCACCGGGCTGACTGGAAGCGCCAGGTCAACAGGACCCACCGGTCGGTCGGGCTAGCCGGCCAGCTCGCCCGCTACCTCCATCACCGTAGCGACGGCCACGCGCACGGCGTCCTGATGCTCCTTGCTGAACGCCCGGGCGCCGGATCGCCAGGTTGCCCACACGTGATCGCGCAGGTCCTTGGGCACCATGTACCAGTGTGCGCGGCACATCAGCCGCGACGGGTCAATCTGGCCGTGGCAGCGCGGGATCGGGCACTCATCGGCCCCGGAACATAACGTCGTCAGCTGCCCGCGCGGTCCCCGGCCCAGGCCGCCTGTTACCGCTCGAACCGCAAGGTCATCGGTCATCATTGACCCTCCTTCGCGTACTCCTGCGATAGACAACGCTACGGCTCGTTGTTCGCGTCCTGGATCGCCCATCGTTTCAAGCCTGCCACGATGGACTTATGGCCACGATCGTTTGCCTGAACGCACATCCCGACGACGAAGCGCTTTTGACCGGCGGAACGATAGCTAAGCTCGCGGCCGAAGGGCACAGGGTGGTCCTGGTCGTCGCCACGGACGGAATTATCGGTCCAGCGGATTCGGAGAGCCAGCACCCTAGCAGGCTCGAAGAGCTCCGGGCCAGCGCACGCGTTCTGGGAGCGGCGCGGGTCGAGCATCTCGGCTATGCCGACAGCGGATACGGGCCTGTGTTCTACCCCGACCCCCCTGACCGGCAGCGATTCGCGCGCGCCGATGCGAGCGAGTCCGCCGACAGGCTCGTAGCCATTTTGCGTGAGGAAAATGCTGACCTCCTGCTCAGTTATGACCAGGCAGGCGGGTACGGGCACCGTGACCACGTCCAGGTGCACCAGGTTGGTGCGCTCGCGGCCAAGCTGACCGGTGTTCGCGTACTTGAAGCGACCAGGCCGCGTGAGCAGGCCATCGCCATCAGTCGGGCGCTCCGGCCGCTGCGGTTCGTTGTGCGATACAACGTCGCGGCCGCGCAAGGATTCGGTACGCCGCGGTCGCAGCTGACCCATCGCGTAGATGTGCGCAAATATGCGGCGCAGAAGCAGGCGGCGCTCGCAGCTCACGCCTCGCAAGCGTGGCCCGCATCGGGCGGTCGGGCCGGACGGATGTTCTGGCTGCTTGCCAGGCTTCCCGTGCCGGTCTTCGCCTTGGTGCTGGGAACGGAGTGGTTCGCCGAGCCGGGACTGGCGACGGGAAACGGGTATCGCAGCCAGGTCCTGAACTGAGCCTGTGAGAGAGGATCACCGCCGCAAAGGGATGGCCCGCCGGGAGACTGCATTGGCTCCCGGCGGGCCATCAGGGGAGATGACGTGTCAATGGTTCACGACGATCTTTCCGAGCAGGCCGTGTGACTCGTCGTTGGGTCCCGCCGAGAAGATCAGCTCGCTGGTCTTGGCGGCGTTGCCGTTGCCGAACATCAGGGCCCAGAGTCCGTCGATGACGATGGGCTTGCCGCTCGGTCGGCGCAGCTGACCCAGATGCTTTCCTGTCACCGGGTTGTAGACGTTGATGTGGCCGTTGCCGAAGTTGCCCACGAGCAGGTCACCGCCGAACCGGCCGAAGTTACGGGGCGCCAGCGCCAGTCCCCACGGCGAGTTAAGCGCGCCGCGGGTCACGAGCCTGCGGACGAACTTGCCGGAATTGGTGAAGACGTCGACGAACCCGTGACCTCGCCCGGCGACGTCATCGTGCCGGGTCGCGTCCTGCTTGGCGAAGGTCACGTAGAGCTTGCCCTTGATCTCGGCAATGCCGAACGGCCCGTACCCGGCCGGCAAGCGCGGATCGACGAACATTCCGCCCGGCAATTTGGCCGGCTTGAACTTAGCGTTGTACGCCTCGACCCGCCCGGACCGGAAGTTGGTCGCATACAAGAACGGCTTGCCGTGCAATGTGGCTATGGCCAGGCCCTTGTAGACGGCTTTGGCACCCCTGTTCTTGGCGACCTCGGTGACGACGGAAGGGTTCGAGCCGCTCGGGTTGACGGCTGCGTTCCAGCCGTCGATGGTGCCGTTCTCGGTATCAAACAGGAACGTCGACGCACCGGAGTGGCCCATCTTGTCCTTGACGACGAACGCCGACTGGCTAGCGTTGAAGACCTGGCCGGTCGGCGCCGCGCCGGTTACGCGGATGACAAGGCCGACCTTGCTGACCGCCATCGGGCCGTTGCCCTGATAGAGCGTCGCTTTGTCGGAGCCATTGTCGGCGACCCACAGCGGCGAACCTGGCTTGCTATTCGTACCAGGTGAGGCTGCCAGGCCCCATGCGTTCACCAGGTCATGATCAAACAGATGCGCCTTGCCGTGCTGGTCGGACACGAGATTGATCTGGCGGTATCCGCCAGCGTGCACCTGAGCGCTCGCAGGTATCATCCCGTACGCCATGGCGCCAACTGCTGTGCAGATGGCCGCAGGCCACAGACCGCGCCGGGCACGGCCCGATGAGATTTTCGCAAATCGTGACATTGGGATCTTCCTTGCTCCGGACTTCGGTGATCAGCGGACGCCGAATGCGCCCGCCGTCCCATTCACGTACGCCAGACCCCATTGGTTCACGTATTTGCGGTGCATGCTGGTTCAGGATTTGCCAGTAGTCGAGAATTCGCGATACCTATACCGGCGGTAGCACCTGCGTCGCCGCGATCAGACACGGAGAAAATCATGGATCTTGGGCTGAACGGCAAGGTTGCGCTTGTCGCTGCTGCGAGCACAGGTCTGGGCAAGGCATCAGCCCTGGCAATAGCCGCGGAAGGAGCGCACGTCGCTATCTGCGCGCGCACACCAGAGCGGCTGCAGGCGACCGCGCAGGAGATTCGCGATGCTACGGGCGCCGAGGTGTTCGCGATGCCCGCCGACCTGTCCACCGCAACGGGTATCAGCAACTTGGTGGCGGCAACCGCTGACCGGTTTGGCGGTGTCGACATCCTGGTGAACAACTCAGGCGGCCCGGCACTCGGCAGGTTCCGTGATTTCACCGACGACGACTGGCTGCAGGGGTTCGAGGTCGTCACGCTGAACTTCGTCCGCTTCATCCGCGAGGTGACTCCCTTCATGCGCGAGAAGCGGTGGGGCCGCATCGTCGGTATTCAGTCGACGTCGGTGAAGCAGCCGGTCGATGGGATCGACCTGTCGAACGGGATCCGGCCCGGCATAGCCGGGCTGGCGAAAGCGATCATGCCGGACCTCGCCAGAGACGGCATCACGATCAACCTGGTGCTGCCAGGCTCCTTCCTCACCTCACGCATCAGCCCTGGACTGGACGACAAGACGCCGGAAGAGCGTGCCGAGATCGAAGCTCAGTTCGCGGGCACCGCCACGTCCATCCCGGTCGGGCGGCTCGGAAACCCGATGGAACTCGGCCACCTCGTTGCGTTCCTGGCCTCACAGAAGGCCGCGTATATCACGGGCGCTGTGTACCAGATCGACGGCGGGCGGATCAGCTCGAACGTCTAGGGCTTGAGGCGCGCCTTATCAGGTTGCGGCCACCGCGCCGCTCTCCTACCGTCGCCTGGTGACCTCTGCCTACTGGCCGCTCTTTGATCTGCGCATCACCACGCCTGACCTCGTGCTCCGCCCGATGCGCGAGGCCGACCTCGGAACGGTCTCCGACCTGCTGCCCACCGATCTCGAACTCGATCCTGCCGCCACTAGATACGAGATCAGCGACGAACACCGAGGCCGGGGCGTCATCACCCACCAGGGGTACTGGAAGGCCTACGGGACCTGGCAGCCGTCGGCCTGGCGGCTCGGCTTCGTCGTGCTGTCCGGATCCGACGTCGTGGGCTTCCAGGAACTCGAGGGCAATGACTTCCCGCTGCTGCGAACGGTCGACACCTCGTCCTTTCTGATCTCGTCGGTCAGAGGACGCGGCTTCGGTAAGCAGATGCGGCGCGCGGTTCTTGCGCTCGCGTTCGGCCCGATGGAGGCGGCCGCGGCGATTACCTCTGCCTGGCATGACAACCATGCATCGCTCGGCGTCTCCCGTTCCCTGGGTTACCGGCCGAACGGCGAGACCTTGCATGCCCGCGAAGACGGTGCCGACGTCATGGTGCATCTGCGGCTGCCGCGATCGGACTGGCTGGCCGGAGACCTAGCCGAGAACATCGAGATCAGCGGATTCGATCCCTGTCGCTTCCTGTTCGGCCTGTGAGGATGGTATGGACTGGAGCTGGGCTGGACCGCCGGTAGACGTCAGGCCTCAGTTCCCGCTGGAACGGGACGCGCTCATCAGCCTGCTTGGCGACCTGGACGCCGCAGACTGGCGGCGCGCGACAGTCTGCCCCGGCTGGACCGTGCATGACATCGTGGCGCACGTCGTGCACGATTACGTTCGCAGGCTTTCGCGCACGCGGGACGGGTATGCCTCGCCCGGACCACGTCCGGGCGAGGACCTGCCGGGCTTTCTGCACCGGGTGAATCAGGAATTCGTCGACGTCGCGTCACGCTGGAGCCCGCAGGCTCTGATCGACCTGCTTGGCCACTTGGGACCGCAGCTCGACCAGCTCTGGGCTGATCTGGACCTGCACCGGCTGGGCGAGCCGGTCTCATGGGCCGCACCTGATGCGCCGGCTCCGATCTGGCTCGACGTCGCGCGCGAGTACAGCGAGTTCTGGGTGCACCAGCAGCAGATCCGCGACGCAGTCGGGCGGCCAGGCGCGAACGAGGAGAACCTGACGGCGCCGGTCATTGACGTGTTCTTGCGCGCTGTGCCGTACGCGCTGCGCAACGTTGCCGCCAGGCCAGGCAGCGCGCTGGAGATCAATATCTCGGGTCTGGGCGGCGGCACATGGAACGCGCGGCGCGGCGAGGCTCGCTGGGCTCTCAGCCGCGGCGCTGGGCGGCAGGAACCCCGCGCGCGGGTCGCCGTCTCCTCTGACACGCTCTGGCGGGTCGCTACCCGCGGCATCGGCGTTGATGACGCCCTCGCCCGCGCCACCATCACCGGCGATCGACCACTGGGCGCGGCAGCCCTGAGCATGGTCTCCATCATCCGTTAGCGGCAGGGCGCTATCGGCGCGGCGTTAGCGGCTGGCCGCGCCGTCATCCGGCGTCGCGGAGCATTTTGGCCGCAGCCTCGGGGCTGAGGTCGTTGAGGAACGCGCCGGCCGCCGATTCCGATCCGGCGAGATACTTCAGCTTGCCGGGCGCGCGCCTGATCGAGAACACCTGCAGGTGCAGATAGGCCAGGTCGCGATCGATCCGGACCGGCGCCTGGTGCCAGGCGGCGACGTAAGGAAGCGTGTCATCGAAGACCGCTTCCATGCGGCGCAGCACGTCCAGGTACGCCTCCGCGAGTTCGGCCCCCTCAGCGTCTGTGAGCGAGGGCAGATCCGGCACCTGCCGATGCGGATAGAGGTGCACTTCAAGCGGCCAGCGTGCCGCGTACGGCACGAATGCCGTCCAGTGCTCGCCGCTGACGACGATCCGTTCCCCGCTGTCCTGTTCGGCCGCGAGCAAGTCGGCGAAGAGATTCCGCCATGTGCGTCCGCGGTGCGCCCGTGCCGCGGTGAGCATCTGCTTTGTCGCCGGGGGCAAGAATGGATACGCGTAAATCTGGCCGTGCGGGTGCGACAAGGTGACGCCGATCTCCGTGCCGCGGTTCTCGAAGCAGAAGACCTGCTCCACGTGTGGCAGCGCCGACAACGTCGACGTGCGGTCCGACCACGCCTCGATAACGGTGCCCACCCGCTGCGGCGTCAGCGCGGAGAAGGAGGAGTCGTGGTTGGCGGTGAAGCACACGACCTCACATCGCCCCTCTCCGGATCGCTCGCGTTTGCGGTCGCCTTCACGTCCTGGATCCAGCCCTGCCGGCGGAGCCGCGAACGCCGGGAACCGGTTCTCGAACACGACCACGTCATAAGAGGTTGCCGGGATCTCCGTAGCCCGCTCGGCTGTTGACGGGCACAGCGGGCACTGATCGGCGGGCGGCAGGTAGGTGCGGTCTTGCCGGTGATCCGACATACCGACCCACTCGTCGAGCCGCGCGTCGTAGCGCGCTGTCGGCAGCGGCCGGAACGCAGGCAGGTCCCTGATATCCGGTATCGACCTGACAACATCGGCTGACTCATCGAAATAGATGATCTCGCGTCCGTCGGCCAGACGGCTCTCGGTCTTCTTCACGCTCTGAGCTGCTTGACTACTTACCACGTTGGATACGTTACTGGCAGCAACCACCATCAGGGCATTCGCATCCCGTGCATGACAACAAATGACGTCGCTGGAACGTCTGATAAGTGACGCCGTATCGCCGAATGCGCCATCCGGCTCCGGATCACGGGAGGCACCGGTGAAGGTACAGATGGGCACGCTCGCCGCCGGCTTGCTTTCCGCGCTGGCAATCTGCACGTACGCGACGGCGGGACACGCGGCGACACAATTCGGCTCGTCGTCAGCCGCGCACGACGCCTCCGCGGGCGCCTGGGGCAAGGCTAAAGACGTCCCGGGGCTCGCCGCGCTGGCAGGAGCCGGCGATTCAGCGCTGAATTCGATCTCGTGCGCCTCACCAGGTAATTGCAGCGCAGGCGGGTCGTACCAGCTCGGGAACAATATCAGCCGGTCCGAGGCGTTCGTCGTCAGCGAGGTGAGCGGGACCTGGAACGAGGCCGCCCCGGTTCCCGGGATCGCCGCCCTGAACGAGGTGGGGAAGGCCCAGGTCAGCTCCGTGTCCTGCGCGACGCCGGGCAATTGCAGTGCGGGCGGCTGGTACACCAGCGGGTTAAATCCGGGCGGCCATGCCGCCAAGAGCTCGGCCTTCGTGGTCAGCCAGGTCAACGGCGTCTGGGCCCAAGCTCGCCAGGTCCCCGGCATAGCCGCCCTCAATCAGGGCGGTCAGGCGAACGTCTCATCGGTTTCGTGCACCTCTCCTGGCGACTGCAGCGCGGGCGGTTTCTTCTATGAAGCAGCCAACGGCCCCGGCTGTTGCACGTCGCAAGGATTCGTCGTCAGCGAGGTCAACGGCGTTTGGCGCAAGGCCAGGGCCGTTCCGGGCACCCGCCACATCTACTCGGTGTCATTCGCTACGGCTGGCAACTGCGGCGCGGCGGGCAATCTCGTGCTGAACCAAGTCAATGGCATCTGGGGCCCGGCGCGCAAGGTCGCCTCGGCGAAGGGAAGCACGTTCGGCTCGGCCTGGATAAGGGTCATCTCGTGCACGGCCAAGGGCGCATGCAGCGCAGGCGGGATCGGCGGCAAACAGGAGCGCTCCGTTGTCGCCAGCCAGGCGGGCGGTGTCTGGGGTAGCGCTCGCCAGGTCGCGGGAACGACAACGCTGCAAGCTAAACGCAAGAGCTCGCTGGTCAGCTCGGTGTCATGCATATCTCCTGGGAACTGCACCGGCGGGGGGTTCGCGTTCAGAAGAACGGCAGCGGGCTCAAGCACGCGAGAGTTCGCCGTTCCCTATCTGGTGCGCCAGAAGGCCGGAGTCTGGGGCCGGGCAGAAACGATCTCAGGGATCGGAGCGCTGAGCAAATACGGCTACGCGGTCATCACCGGAGTCTCCTGCGCGGCAGCCAAGAACTGCGCGGCGGCAGGCCGATACACCACCAGCTCGTACAACCCAGATGGCACCGGTCCCGGACAAGCGTTCGTGCTGAATGAGATCAATGGACGGTGGGGCGTTCCGCGTGACGTCACGAGCTCGCTCACGAACGACGGACCTGCGGTGATCGCGGGCATTTCGTGTCCCGTTGTGGCCGCCTGCACGGCGGGCGGTGACTACTGGCTGGGGCAACAGGAACGAGCCTTCGTGGTCAGCCAGGCCGGCTAGGGGGCCTGGCCAGCTTGCGCGTCCCGTTGAGCGGAAAGGGCCGTTGACTTTCTACGGGTGAACGGCCTCGAATGCGCGGCCCGCGCGCGTGGCGACCGGGCCAGGATGGAACTGGCCGGCCGTGCCGTCGCCTGAGCTGGCCGGCAGCGCGAACCAGGCGTACCGCTGCACATAGCTCAGTCCCCTGAGCATCGAGGTCGCAGCCGTCACAAACGCTGCTTGCTGCAGAGCCGACGGGAACGTGGTGTGCGTGCCGAACCGGATGAGGGCAAACTCGGTCAGCCAGAGGGGGCGGTGGTAGCGGGCGTGGATCACTTTCAGGTAACTCTTGAGCTCGCCGACGGCTCTGCTGGTCACAAAGTCGCCGCCGTACCAGTGGACGGCGATGAAGTTGACGCGGTAGTGATGAGCGGCGATGCCGCGCATGAATTGATCCAGCCATCCGCCCTGGGTCGACGCTCCTGTGGCCACGGCCGGGCTGCCGAGCCGCATCCCGTCATCTCGCGTCAGACATCGCGCTAGGCGGCATCCGGCCGAAAGGCCCTCCCGCAAAGCTCGTGCGGCGTGATCCCCAATGGGCTTCGTCGTTCCGACCTTCACGGCCGCGCGTTCCCTGCAGTTTGACCAAGCTGGCGTTTCCGTTTATTGGCCGCGGGCGACGAACACTGCACTGATTGAGAAGGGAACCAAGTTGTACAGGCGAATCAGTCGCGCCGCCTTCTGGCCGAGCACCGCCGCCGCCGTGACCCTCGTGTGCATAGCAGGATGCGCTGCCGGCTCCAGCTACGCGTCCTCAGGTCTGGCGCAGCAGGTCAGCAATGGCGAGCGCATCAGCGCTGCCACCCGCGCGCACACATCCGGCCAGTCGGCCGGCGCGGTCGCTGCGCCAGCTCCTGCCACTATCCGCACCAAGGTCGTCGGCTCGCAGGTCACTGCGATCGGAGACTCTGTCATGGCGGCCAGCGCAATGGCGCTTGCGAAGGAACTCCCCGGAATTTACATCGATGCGGTGCCCAGCCGTCAGATGCCTGCCGGTCTGGCCGTCGTGCGACATCTTGCAACCACCGGGCGGCTCCGACCGATCCTGGTGATGGCGCTCGGCACGAACTATATCGTGACCACTAAGCAGCTCAACAAGCTGCTGCGGATCATCGGACCGCAGCGCCGGCTGGTGCTCGTCAACACTTACGTGCCGGACGAGTGGAGCAAGGAAGTCAACGCGACAGACGCCCGATTCGCGCGGCAGCACCCGAACGTCGTGCTCGCCGACTGGTACGACACGATCAAGAACCACATGAACCTGCTGTGGCCCGATCATGTGCATCCCGAGATGCCGGGGACTTCGGTCTACGCGCGGATGGTGTACCGGGCGGTCCAGGCGACCCGCAACGTGTCCATTCCACAGGCGACCCGCGGCATCTGAAGGCTTGGCCGTGTATCAAAGTGCCATTCATCACCTGATTGTGCAGGCACGCTCAAGGGATTGTTGCAACGCCTGATCCGTTTGGGGATGGTGTTGATGGGTCGGAGCAGGGTTTCGCCGGAGCAGCGGCGGGAGGTGCGGGATCTGCTGGCGTCGGGGATGAACCCGAACCAGGCTGCCCGGCGGGCGGGGGTGTCGGCTCCGGTCGCCTACCGGCTGGACCAGAAGATGACGGGGGTGGCGCGGGCGGCGCTGGGTGAGTGGCGGAGTTTGCCGCCGGAGCGGGCGCGGCGGGTGGCTGACCTGCTCGCGTCGGGGATGACGCTGCGGCAGGCCGCCGGGATCGCTGGCGTGTCGAGGGGGTACGTCTGTGCGCTGAACAAGAAGATGGGCGGGGTGTACCGGCCTCCTGGAGCGTCTTACAGTGACCGTTACCTGGACCGCGAGGAGCGGTATGAGATCGCCCGGCTCCGCGAGTCCGGGCTGACGGTGCGGAAGGTGGCGGCGTGCCTGGGCCGCAGCCCGTCGACGGTCAGCCGGGAGCTGGCCCGTAACGCTGACCCGCGGTCCGGCCGGTACCAGCCCGAGCGGGCGCACCGGCTGGCCTGGGAGCGGCAGC
>DATAEH010000250.1:0-1511 GCA_036258115.1 Streptosporangiaceae bacterium | reverse complement strand
CCAGGATATGCAGATAGTTCAGGACAAGCGGGAGAGGCAAGGGCTGTGACCGAAGAGCAGGCGGCCGAGCGAGCCGCGGCCGCTGACGACGTCTCGATGGGCGGAATTAACACCTCGGTCGCCCATCCGGCCCGCGTCTATGACTACTGGCTCGGCGGCAAAGACAATTTCGCTGCCGACCGGGAGGCCGCAGAACGCGTGCTCGCCGCCACCCCTGGCCTGCGGTTCCGGGTGCGGGCGAACAGGGCCTTCCTGGCAAGGGCGGTCCGGTACCTGGCAGGCGAAGCCGGTATCCGGCAGTTCCTCGACATCGGTACCGGGATCCCGTCGGCCAACAACACCCATGAAGTCGCCCAGTCGGTTGCGCCGGACGCACGGGTGGTCTACGTCGACAACGACCCGATCGTGCTGGTTCATGCCAGGGCCCTGCTAGCCAGCAGCCCGCAGGGCTCAACCCAGTACGTCGAGGGCGACCTGCGAGACCCGCGCCCGATTCTGGCGGCGGCCGCGACGACCCTGGACCTCAGCAAACCGGTAGCCCTCATGCTGCTCGGGATCATGCACCTGATCCAGGAGGCCGAGGACCCCTACGGGATCGTGGCCGGGCTGATGGCGAAACTTCCATCGGGCAGCTACCTGGCCCTGTCCCATCCGGCCATCGATATCAACGACGCGCAGGCCGAGGCCCAGCGCAGGTACAACGAACGGGTGTCCACGCCACAGACGCTGCGCACCAGAGAACAGGTCGCGAGATTCTTCGATGGTCTCGAGCTTGTGCCGCCTGGACTGAGCTACGTGCACGCCTGGCGACCGGACACGGACGATCCCGCATCGCTAGAGACGGTCTCGGCGCACGGCGGAGTCGCCCGCAAGCCCTGACCGCACGCGCGGACTGCCCTAGCGGCGCGGCGATGCCGCGATAGCAGGGAACGCCGGGCGCAGCAACTGCCGTCTAAACACCGGCCCGCTTTCACGGCAGCGGGGCGAAAGGCGGACCACAATGACGGCAAGACAGAGCATGACCGGGATCGCGGTGATCGTAGCGACAGCGACGCTGACGGCCTGCGCGGCGCAATCGCAGCCGGCAGGCCAGGCGGGCGAAACGGGTGCTGGTCGGGCGCACCATGGCGGGATCGCGCAGCTAAGACCTGCGCACGGCACAGTAAAGGGCCGGCTGGTTCGAGAGGGCGGACCGCTCGGCCCTGGCGGCCAGCAGCCTGCGACCAGGCCGATCTCGGGAGTCGTTCAGTTCATCGGTCCCAGCGGACAGGTGACGCAAGTCAAGGTCGGCCGGTCAGGTGCTTTCAATGTGACGCTGGTGCCAGGCACGTACCGGGTGCGGGGGAGGTCGCCGGCCGTAGTCGAGGTGAGCAACGCCGGTAGGGGCGGCAAGACGACCGAGCCGCCGTGCACGATCCCGAAGACGGTGACCGTGAGAGACCAGAGCACCATCGGCATCACGCTCGCCTGCGTCGTGCCCTAGACCCACCGGTCCGGCGGTACGGTCACCG
>DATAEH010000249.1:0-3578 GCA_036258115.1 Streptosporangiaceae bacterium | reverse complement strand
GGCGATCATAGCGGGCGCATCGACCGCGGCCTGGCATTCGGCGACAATTTCAATGTCGCCGTCGTGCGCGACCAGTTCGCGCAGGCCGTAGCGGACGAGTGTGTGCCCGTCAACTATGGCGAGTTGTATCGGCATGGCTGTCCCCCTAGCGCGACCGACGTTGCGAGACGTACTAGAGTGACGCGCTGCTCATGCGCATGGATTACGGCATTTTCGGAGCAGCGTGGACCGGAGTGCGGATCCTGCCCAACAAGGTGGAGGCCCGGCCCGCGCCCGAGGGGCCAGGCACGGACCGAGGCCTCCGCACCGCTCCCCGGAGCAAGTCTGACGGTCGCAATGAGTAGGCAACGCGAAACTGTCTGCTCAGTATCGCCCCATAGCTAGGTCCGCGCGCTGGATTGGCGCCAACGCAGCAGCCCAGGCCGCGCCTGAGGAAGAAAAGCCGCGGCGTGCTTCGCGGCGGAGCATCGGTGACGAGAGGCTGATGCCCGGATGTCTACCGGTACCGCGCGGCCAGGTTCGACCCGAGACGGAAGTCGGTGACCGGGCCGTTGGGGTCCGGTGTTTCCTTTAGGGCAGGAGCTAAGCGTGAAGCCGGTGCCGCCCGCGGGCAGCGGATTGCCGGCGGGGCCGTTGAAGCCCTCGGCGAAACGGAAGTTGCCTTCGCGGCCCTGACTGGGACCGACCGGCTGCTCGCGGCACTCCGACAGCGGCGAAATGGCTCGGCGTAGCGATCTTCATTACCGCCGGCGGTTACCAGCTCACGCCCTGGAAGGACTGGTGCCTCCGCCGCTGCCGTTCGCCGATCGGCGCGCTCATGTACTACGCCGGCTTCAAAGGCCGCGGCCGCGATGCGCGGGTCGGCCTCCACAACGGCATCACATGTGTTGGGTGCTGCTGGGGCCTGATGATCGTGCTCATCGCCGTCGAAGTGATGAACGTTGCAGCCATGGCCGCGCTCGCCGCAGTCATTTTCGTTGAGAAGCTCTGGCGCTACGGCAAGCCATTTGGCCAGGTCACAGGCATCGTCCTGGCGGCGATCGGCGTCCTCGCGATCTGGTTCCCCTTTCTGCTGCCCGGCCTGCACGCCTCAGTAATGCCAGCAATGTAGGAACGCGACCACCCTTGAAGCTCTCAACCTGACTCAACCGGACGGGGTCTGGCTCACGACGAAACCCTGGAAGTGATGGTGGCGGTCGGTGTAGGACCCGCCGGCTGAGCAGGTACCTGCCGGGGCGCAGGACACCGAGTTGAAGTAGACGCCCCCGCCTTTGTTCAGGGCCCCCAAGGCCGAGCACCTCGATCGCCTTGCCCCAGCGGCCGTGCCGCTCGACGGCCACGAACCCCTGCGTCCGGCCACCAGAGGTATTGGAGTAGTCCCCGACGGCCGCGCAGTTGCCCGGCGAGGCGCATGACACCGAGGTGGCCTCGGCGAGCCGCCCGGTCAGGGCGGCCAGGCCGGGCACGCTGGTCGCCTTGCCCCAGACACCGTTCTTCTCGACGGCCACGAACCCCAGGCCGTACGGCTGGCCGTAGGTCCCGGCAGCTGCGCAGTTGCCCGCCGAGGCGCATGACACCGAGCTGAGGTGGGCGTTCCCGCCTTTGTTCAGGGCACCCAGGCCTGGCCCCTCGATCGCCTTGCTCCAGCGGCCGTTTCGCTCGGCGGCGACAAACCCCTGCCCGTGGCCGCCGTCGGTGTAGTCTCCGCCGACCGCGCAGTTGCCCGCCGAGGCGCAGGACAGTGAGTCGATCTGAGCGTCCCCGCTCTTGTTCAGCGCCAGCAGACCGTGCAGCTCGATCGCCTTGCCCAAGCGGCCGTGCCGCAGGCTGACCACGGACCCGTAGCCGACGCCCGCGCAGTTGCCCGCCGACGGGCACGACACCGAGATGACCGGTCCAAGGACAGGCACCTCGATTGCCCGGCCCCAGCGACCGTTTCGCTCGACGACCACGAAACCCTGCTCCTGCCGGGACTGGTCCTCGTAGGCTCCGCCCGCCGCCCAGTTACCCGCCGAGCCGCACGACACCGAACTGACGAAGGCGCCCCCGCCCTTGTTCAGCGCCCGCAAGCCGGGCACGGCGATCGCCCGGCCCCAGCGGCCGTTCCGCTCGACGACTACGAAACCCTGATAGTTCCGGGACTGGTCCTGGTAGGACCCGCCGGCCGCGCAGTTACCCGCCGAGCCGCACGACACAGAGCCGAGGTGGGCGCCGCCGCCCTTGTTCAGCGCCCCCAGGCCGGGGACCTCAATCGCCCCGCCCCAGACTCCGTTCTTCTGGGTGCTCACGAACCCCTGATTGTGGTGGTGCCGGTCCCGGTAGTCCCGCCGGCCGCGCAGTTGCCCGCAGAAGCGCACGAGAACGAACTGACTCCAGAGACGTCGATAGCGTCCGCGCCCTTGTTCAGCGCCCCTAGGCCGGGCACCTCGATCGCTCGGCCCCACGGTCCAGCCGCCCACGCCCACGCCGCGGCCACCGATGACGGCCCGCATCCCGCGACCACGCAGGCCAAGGCCAAGCCAGAGCACCAGGTCATGATCTTGCTCATGCATCACGCCTTCCCCAGCCAAGGACCGCCGCCGTCAGCCTGGCGGCGCCGCGAGCTTTCCCTCGTCAAATAGACGCGCCATACAACAAAAAGTTGCATATGACCACCGCCAAATCGGCCGTTCCGCGCCGCGGCAACCCTGGCCGGATCCGCGGAAGGCGGCGTTTGCCAGCCGCACCGCCTACTGAAAGGTCCGCTCGAGAACGGGTCAGCAATGGCCGGGATTCGCGGAGGATGCCTCGGCTGTGCGATGCCTGCCGGTCGATCACTCCGCAACAGGGTTGTTTCTCAACAATGCTGTTGCGCAACAGTATTGTTGTGTTAGTCTGCGGCTCCTGGACCATGATGGTCTTGGAAGGAGCCGACATGGACCTGTTCGCTGCGTTCGATCGGGCGGTCGCCTCAACTGCCGAGATCGTCAAGTGCACGCCGGCCAATCAGACCGGCGCGCCGACTCCGTGCGCCGACTGGGATGTACGCGCGCTGCTCAATCACGTCATCGGGACGCTGTGGCTAGCGGAGGGCTTGTTTGCCGATCGCGAGCCGCGTCATCTGATGGCCCCAGGTGGCCTGCCTTCCGGCGACCTAGTCGGCGACGACCCGGTGGCCGCTTACGCGGAGGCTTCGTCGGCCGCGCTGGCTGCCGCGGGCGCGAGCGACACCCTGACCCGCACGCATGTCACACCGCTTGGTGAGATGCCTGGCCCGATACTGGCCGGGTTCATCACCCTGGACGTCCTCGTGCACGGCTGGGATCTGGCTAAGGCCACCGGGCAACCGGCAGACCTGGATGGTCGACTCGCCGAGCACGTGCTGAGATTCGCCGAGCAGGCACTGGCCAGTCCGGAAAGCCGCGGTTCGCGCATTGCGCCACCAGTGGCCGTTGACGCGGACGCCTCGGTCACAAACCGGCTAACGGCCTTTCTCGGCCGCCAGCCTTGAACCCTGATGCGGCGCTCAAGGCGCTCGCCGAGCCCAACCGCCGTGCGATCCTGAGGCTCGTCGCCACCAACGCCCGGCCGGTCAATGA
>DATAEH010000248.1:0-1929 GCA_036258115.1 Streptosporangiaceae bacterium | reverse complement strand
ATGGTCCAGTCGACCGTCACCGGATCCCGCATGACGCTGAACTCGACGAAGGTGCCGAGCTTCCTGATCATGTGCAGCCCCTGCTCGACCGCCGTCGGGTGTCCCGTCGCCTCGATGTACACGTCGCAGCCGTAGCCCTCGGTGAGCTCACGGACCGCCTCGACCACATCGGTCTTGCTCGGGTTCAGGCCGACATCCGCGCCGGCCTTTTTCGCCACCTCGAGCCGCCCGTCGTTGAGGTCAAGGGCGATCACGCGCTCCGGGCCCTTCATCCTGGCTGCCGCAACCATGCCGAGGCCCACGGGGCCGCAGCCGGCGATCACCACCGTGTCCTGGTAGCGGATGTCGCCGCGCTCGACCGCGTGGATGGAGCAGGCCAGCGGCTCGACGAACGCGGCGTGGTGCAGCGGCAGATCGCGCGGCACCTTGTAGTTCAAGGCGTTCGCCGGCCACAGCATGTACTCGGCCCACGAGCCGAACGCCTTCTGCCGGAAGCCGTAGATATCGTGGATCTGGCACATCCAGTACTGCCCGCGCCGGCAGTAGCGGCACTGCCAGCAGGGCGTGATCTGCTCCGAGACGGCGTAGTCGCCGATCGCGAGGCCGTATTTCTCGCCGGCGCCCTCGCCCAGCGCCACGACCTCGCCCACGAACTCGTGCCCGGGCGTTACCGGCGCCTGGCAATAGCCCGGGCGATGCGCGTCGCCCCAGAAGAGCGGCGCGCCCGTATAGCACTTGATGTCGCTGGCGCAGATCCCGGTCGAGCGGACCCGCACCAGGACTTCGCCCGGCCCCGGCTGCGGCACGCGGCGCTCCTCGAGCCGGTAGTCCTCCGGGCCGTGACACATGACCGCGGCCATGGTTCTCGGGAGCGGTTCGCCGGCAATCCTCATGACGCCACTCTCCCCCGTTAACGCGCGAGCACCTGTTGACTGAGCATCGAACGAGAAGAGCGATCTGACAACAGATTCGACTGCCGCCGAACCCTGAGATCGAAATACCCCGCTGGATCGAAAACCTCGGCATTCCCGCTGCGAGGTTTTTGCGAGCCGATCACGGTGACTGATAGGGTCAGCATCGTGAATTCCTCGGGACGTGCCGACCGGGTCAGCGCGCCGGCGCGGCAGCGGGTCGTCGCAGGCGCGTTACCGTGGCCTGCTTGAGCTGCTCGTGCTGCACGTCTCGGGCTTCCTCGGGCCGGTGGTCAGCGGCGAACAGCATGTACACCGCAGGCAGGATGAACAAGGTGAACAGGGTGCCGATGGTCATCCCCGTCACCAGCATGATGCCGATGCTGTTGCGCGCCTCGGCCCCCGCCCCGGTGACGAACACCAGGGGCATGTGACCGAACACGGTCGCGGCCGTGGTCATCAGCACCGGGCGCAGACGCGTCATCGAGGCTTCCCGGATCGCCGCGATCTTCGAGCGGCGCTGCTCCTGCAGCCGGTTGGCGAACTCGACGATCAGGATGCCGTTCTTGGCGATCAGGCCGACCAGGGTGATCAGGCCGATCTGGCTGTAGATGTTGATCGTAGTAAAGCCGACGAATGTGAACACCAGGGCGCCCGCAAGGGCGAGCGGCACCGAGCCGAGGAGCACCACGAGCGGATCGCGGAAGCTGCCGAACTGGGCCGCCAGCACCAGGTAGATCATGACGACAGCGAAGGCGAGCGTGCCGACAAGCGTCGTCCCCTCCTGCCGGATCTGGCGGGATTCGCCCGCGTAGTCGATGGTGTAGCCAGCGGGCAGGATCCCTCGCGCCGCGGCTTCCAGGGTTGCCAGCCCCTCGGATTTGGTCACGCCGGGCACGACCCCGCCATAGACGCGAAAACTGTCAGCCTGCTGAAAACGCGCCAAGGTGCGCGGCGCGGCCGAGGTCTCGAGCCGGGCGACCGCGGCGAACGGCACCTGCGCCCCGTCGCGGGTCTG
>DATAEH010000247.1:0-3489 GCA_036258115.1 Streptosporangiaceae bacterium | reverse complement strand
GCAGAGTGCCCGACACCCATCGCCGAGCTGAACGAGCGCCACTTCGTTGCGGGGGTGGGCGGTACCGTGCGGGTCGCGCGGGTGGTCCACGACGACGTCCTGGGCCGCGAGCGGCTCGTATTCATGCGCCCAGCGGACATGGCCCCGTGACCAGGTCGCTGCGAAATGCGCCAACTCAGGCGGTAGGATGCTCTGCCGCGACCTCGCTTGTCGGTTCACGCCGCCATCGGTATTTCGAAGTCGAGCCGTTCGTCCATGTCGAGCTCGAACCGGCCGTACGGGTTCACGTGCGCGTAGATCAGCGGCGTGATCGCTCGGTGATCCTCCGCGCTCATCCGCGCACGCCAGCTTGGCTCGGCCAGCACCCGCTGCAGCATCAGCGTGTTGATGTAGACCAAGCACGCCTGCAGCAGGTGCAGGCTCAGCACCGACAGCTCCTGCTCCTCGACGCGGTTGGTCGCCACCTCGCCGCCGCGGCCGAAGAAGATGAAGCCGTTCGCGCTGTTCCAGTTCTCGACCACGTTCAGTCCTTCGTGGATCTCGCGCCGGAGATCCTCCGCAGCAAGGTAGCGACACAAGAAGATCGTCTTCATCGCTCGCCCCAATTCGGCCAGCGCTTTGTACGTCGGATGCTGACGGTTGTTGCGCGTGAAGCGGCGCAGGATCGCCTCCGGCTCGGCCGTGCCATGCTTGAGCGCCGCGGTGAACTTGATCATCTCGTCGTACTGCTGCTCGATCAGCACCCAGTTGATCCTCTGCCCGAGAATCGGTTCCAGGTGGCCGAGTTCGGCCCGCAACTCGGTGTCGGGAAGAGACAGCCGTTGCCGCGCGATCGCCTTCAAGCGCGGCAGCAGGTCGAAGCCAAGGAGATGGCAGAACGCGAAGGCCACCTCGCTCTGCCCGGCGCTGTCGACATAGGTTTCCTCGACCGGCAGGTCGGTGCAGTGGCGCAGCACGCCCTCGATCATCGACGCCACCTCAGACGATGAGCAGCGCTTGAGCTGGGAGTAGATGCACGCCGATTTCTTCTCGACGTGCCAGTAGATCATGACCCCGCGCCCGCCGTAGCGGACATGCCACTCGGTCATCAGGTTCTGGTCCCATGCGCCGAACTTCTTGCCGTCGGCGGCGCAGGCCGTGGTGCCGTCGCCCCAGATCGACCGATCGCGGGCGTGCAGCGTCGCGCTGACCACCTTGCCGATCGCTTCGCGCAGGCCGTCGCGATGCAGAAACCGGCGACGCACGTGCAGAAGCTCCTTGCTTGCCCAGCCGCAACCCGCCGTAGGCCGGTGTTGGTGCCCATGCCGTAGAGGCACAGCAGCAGGCGGCGCCGCAACGTCGCGCGGTCCAGGGTCTCGCGGTCGCCGCTGCTGGCGAACGCCTCGGTGAACCCGGTGCGCAGGTCGGCCTCCTTCAGCATGTCCAGCAGGCTGACCATCGGCCAGCGTCGGCCGAGCTCGGCCTTGAGCGGCTCGAGCCCATCCGCCTCCGGCTGCGGAGGAAGCGGCGTGACCGCGATCCGGTTCTTGCCACGTGATCGTAGACGGACATCACGGTTGTGCGGCAAATTCTGGTCGAGGCGGCGCAGATGCTCCGTCATCGTCCGTCGCAGGTCCGTGGTGAACCGTGCCGCATCCATCGGCTGACCGAGCTCCTGGTAGTAAGCAGCGCGGTTGACCCCGAAGTCCCGGGGCACGTCCTCGTCTGGGTTGCGGTAGCGATCGGCACCCTCGACCCAGATCTCCTTGACCCGCAAGCACTCACGCAGGCTTTGCAGCACGCAGATCTCGTAGTTGATCCGGTTGATCTTGGTCCGGCCTGCCACGTCCTCCTCGAGGACAAGGTCACGCCATTTGCCTGGCACGACACCGTCGATCGGGATGCCCTGGTCGAGCCACGCATGCCGTCGGTTCAGGTCGCGGTGACGGCGAACCCAATCCAACGCCTCCAGGATCGGCCGGTGGCGGACGTTGTTGCAGCGAAAAGCCAGGACGTTCAGGATCTCGGGCAGCATGCGCCGGTAATGGCCCCCGTACGAGGTGCGCACGACCGTGTGCACCTTCTTGGTGTAGGCAGGGCCGGAAGCCTTGTACTCCCGCAGCAGGTTGATCAGCACATCCTCGCCGACCAAGGGATAGAGCACCTCACGGATCGTGCCGTCCGGGTTGCCCAGCGACGCCTCGGCGATCCGGCCGAGCAGACGCTCCTTGCCGTGGACTCGGCTGAAGTCGTGCAGCAGCTCGCGAACGACCTTGCGCTCGGCATTGACCGCGATCTTGTGCACGATCTGGATCAGCAGCTCGACCAACCCGTCGGTGATCGCCCGTTGCTGCGCGTGCAGGAACACCGCGCACAAGGCGTGGCGCCGCTCGGTTGGGTGCTGCCTCACCTCCCAGGCGCTCTCGTTGCTGAGCCGACGCCGAAAGCGTTCCAGCATCTTGGGGTGGACGCTCGACAGCACAGCACCCGGCAGGCGTAGATCCCGCAGGAAAGCCAGTTTGGTGCTCGCGCGCAGCACGCTGTCCAGCCCGACCCGCCCAGGATCAGCTTTCAGGCTGGTGAAGCCGGTCACCGCATCGGCCTCGTCGAGTGCCCGGTCGATCGATGCCCTCGCCGCGGGTGACAAAGCCGCCGTGATCCGCGTCAACAGATCCTGCTCGACGCGGCGGCGGGCGGCTCGAACCAAACGCTCGAGCTCCCGGGCCGGCGGCGGCAACAAACGTTGATCCCGCAGCCACCCATGCGCCTGATCGACCAAGGCCGGCAGTGCGCCGCCGCGGGGGCATAGCTCGCCGATCAGCCAAGCGGCAAAACGCACCCGGGCGGCCGAGACGAGACGACGCACACCCAGGAAGGTCAGGATCGCCTGTCGATGACGTTGGTTGCTGCGGCCGCGCCAGCCGCCATCCTGCAAGTCGGCCGCCGAGGTCGCGAGCTGCTCGGCCAAATCGTCGGCCGCTTCCTCCGGGAGATCCGACACCCGCTCGGGGAACCGCCCGGTGCGCTGGTAGAACTTGAGCTGCAGCGCGAAGCCAAGCTGGCGGCGCGTCGCCTTCTCGGTCACGAAGGCCCGCTCCTCAGCGGTCAGCAGCCAATCCCGTGCCGGCCCCTGCTCTCGATGCACCGACCCCTCCCGACCATCCTCGGTCGGGTGTAGCGGCCAGCCCCGGCGACGAACAGATCAGGGTCTGCCGGGCCACCTCGTCCATTCAGGCTGGCGCATTTCGCAGCGACCCGGTCACAGGGCCATCTCGATCGGCTCAGTTCCAGGGACACGAACACCGTCGCATGGTCCGGCCGGATGACGATCTCGGTCCGCTCGCGGGGGTTGCTGGTGGAAGACATTGGCGGCCTCCTCGAAGGGTTTGGGCGACCCCGGCGTGTACCGCCGGCTGCCAGCCACCCTCATAGGATCTTGATCCGTGCCACGGTGGCGACATCGGCGGTGTCGCCCGGCAGCACCCAGGAGCGCACCGGCATGCCGTCGCG
>DATAEH010000246.1:0-9010 GCA_036258115.1 Streptosporangiaceae bacterium | reverse complement strand
GTTGCCGAGCGCCCGGTCTTCCTGTTCGGCGGGAAGATCCCGGTCTTCAGGCAGATGTCGCCTGGTACCCGTGGGGCAGATGTCCGTGAACTGCAAACCGGCCTGCAAGCGGCCGGGTACGGGGTCGGTTCGGACGCATCGGGACGATACGGGCCAGGAACGGCGGCTGCGGTCGCCGCCCTGTACAGGGCGAATGGCGTGACGCCGTCGATGGCTGGATCCCCGGGATCGGTGCGGCGGCTGTCGAGGCAGGTGAACGCCGACTCGCGAACCCTCTCAGCCGCGCAAGCGAAGCTCGCTGCCGACGAAGCCGCTAAAGCAGGGAGGAAGAAGCTGGCAGCGGACCGCGCGGCGGTGACGCAGGCCGAGAGGCATCTCGCGTCGGCACAGCGCGCCCTGGCCAGCGCGCAGAAGACCACCGGCGCGCAGATCCCGATGGGTGAGGCGATTTTCGTCCCCCATCTGCCCGCCCGGATTCTCAGTGTGGCTACGTTGGGCGCCACAGTGGGTTCCGGCTCTGACTCGGGATCTAATTCGCGGCGGCGGGGGTCGTCGTCAAGCGCGGCCGTGCAGCTCGGCTCGGGGAAAGTGTCGCTGTCAGCGTTCGCCCCCATTTCGCAGGCGCGGCTGCTGCGGCCCGGGATGAAGGGGACCGCCAGGTCGGATGTTTCAGGGGCGAAGTTCGTGGTGCGGATTGTCTCCGTTCGCGGACCGCGGCTCACGCTGGTTCCTGTCGGGCGGATTCCCGGCAGCGTGGTCGGCCAGAACGTGCAGGTGACCATAACCGCATCCCGGGTCCGCAGTTTCATCGTGCCCGTTGCCGCCGTGAGCACGGGCCAGTCGAACGAGACGTTCGTGACATTGTCGACCGGCGGCGGGCAGACCAAGACGGTGCCCGTCCGGCTCGGCGTCTCGAGCGGCGGGCTGCAGGCGGTCACGCCGGTGAAGAGCGGCGGGTTGCACCCCGGCGACCTGGTTGTGCTCGGCATCGGCTCGGCGAAGCACGGCTGATGCGACGCGAGACGCCAAGGCCGGAGGCTGAGGAGACGCAGGCCAGCAGCTGGGAAATGGAGCTGGACCGTGCGGCGGTGACCTATCCGGGAGCCGTCCCGGTGCGGGCACTGCGGCCAGTATCGCTGCAGGTATCAGCCGGACAGATGATGGCTGTCGCCGGCCGGTCAGGGTCAGGAAAGTCCACCCTGCTAAACGTGCTCGGGCTGCTGGACCGGCCGACGAGGGGCCGGTACCTGGTCCGCGGGGTCGACACATCTCTGCTGTCGGAGTCGGCGCTGACCGCGTTGCGAGGACGCGAGTTCGGCTTCGTGTTCCAATCGTTCCACCTGCTGGCAGACCGGACCGCCGCCGAGAACGCCGAGCTCGGCCTGCTTTACCGGGGCTTGAGTGCATGGGAGCGCCGGATAGCGGCGTGCCAGGCCCTGGAGCGGGTGGGACTCAGCCACCGCATCTCGGCCCTGCCGGGCACCCTGTCGGGCGGCGAGCAGCAGCGGGTGGCGATCGCGCGTGCACTGGCGCAGCACCCTCGCGTGCTGCTCTGCGACGAGCCAACCGGCAACTTGGACCGCAGGAACGCGCAGATGATCACTGACCTGCTGGGCGGCCTGGCAGAAGAAGGGCTGACCGTGATCGTGGCGACCCATGACGAACAGATCGCCAGCGCGATGCAGCGGTGCCTCGACATCGATGACGGCGTGGTAACCGAGCGCGCACCGGTGAGCACGTGACCGGCCGCCGGGCAGCCGGAACCCGCTCGCGGCGGAAGAGGCTGCGGGCCCGGCTGGAGCGACGGCGTGCCAGCGCGGCAGCCTTGACCGCGATCGGGGTCGAGCGGAGCCGCCTGACCTTCGCCGATGCCGCCCGGGACGCGCTGCTCGCGGTGACCCGCGCGCCGTTGCGCACGGTCCTTACCTCGATGGGCACGGTGCTGGCGGTCGGAACGGCAATAGCGACCATCGGGCTATCTAACTCAGCCGCCGGCGCGGTCTCTGGCACCTTCAATGCGCTGAGGGCGACGATCGTCACCTTCTCCGACCATGGCAGGTATCGCCGGCCGCCGGACTTGACCGACAAGGCTGAGGCGCCGCTCGACAGGCTGAACGGAGTGGTGCGGTCGGGGCTGATCTGGGAGCTCGGCAACGCGGGTCACCTCTATCAGGTGGGCAGGACGGTGCCTCAGCCGGGGCAGCCGCAGATCGGTCTGCCGGTTACGGCGGCGTCGGCCGGCGGCCTGGCTACGATCGGTGCTTCCGTTTCGGCGGGCCGCCTGTATGACGCGGGCATGGACCACCGCGATCAGCAGGTAGCGCTGCTAGGCGCGACCGCAGCCCGCCAGCTTGGGATCAGCGGCGTCGGCGAATCGCCAGTGATCTTCATCGGGCAAACCCCGTTCACGGTGGTCGGCATCGTGCGCCGCGCGCCGCTGGACCCGGGAGCCTTGCTTGGCGTGATCGTCCCGCCAGGTGCAGCCGAGGTGGTGGCCGGACCGTTCGGGGCGTATATCGGCAGGCAGATCATGGTCAGGACCACCCCCGGTGCGGCTCAGCTGATCGGACGGCAAGGGCCCTTCGCGATCGACCCGCTAGCTCCGAGCGCGATCACGGCATCCGTCCCCGAGGACCCGAGTGCGCTTCGCCAGTCGGTGAACTCTTCGCTCACCTCGCTCCTGCTCGCCATTGCGCTCATCGCGCTCGGCGTCGGCGTCATCGCGATCGCCAACACCACGCTGCTGTCGGTCATCCAGCGCCGGGCCGAGATCGGCCTGCGCCGCTCGGTTGGCGCGGCACCCAGGCACATCGCGGTGATGGTCGTGGCCGAGGCGGTACTGACCGGGGCGATCGGCGGGCTGATGGGCACCAGCATCGGGGTGCTGATTATCTCGGCGGTGTGCGCCAGCCGCGGATGGGCGCCGGTTCTCGATTTCAGGCTGCTGCTGGCCGCTCCGGCTGCAGGGGCCGCCGCCGGCCTGCTGGCTGGCCTTTATCCGGCCTGGCGGGCCAGCCGGGTCTCGCCGATCAGCGCTCTGCAGCGCTAAGTCGCCTGCTCCGCTTGGCCGGCCCGTGGCGGCGGCCCATAATGCATGAGATCATCCCGAATATGCGCAAAGACCTGCGGGAATCCCCCGACTACGCCGCGGTCGCCGAGCACATCCGGCGAGTGCACGAACCGGTTTTCGGCAAGCCGCACCATGTAACCGACCTCGTCGCGACGGCTGACGCCAGCCGCATCGTCGTGACCGGATCGGTTTATGACGAGCTGGAAGGCCTGCCGCGAACGGCCCTTTATGAGGTGCGGAGCGGAGCGCTGGGCGCACTCACCTCCGGCAGCGGGTCAGCCAAGGTCGCCCGGCTCGCGCCGGACGGGTCGACGCTGGCCTTCGTGTCCGACCGGGCCAAGGCCGGGGTCTTCCAGCTCTACCTGCTGGCCGAGGGACAATTCGGCGAGGCCCGTCCAGCTCCCGCCGTCCCAGGCACGGTCGAGTATCTCGACTGGTCGCCGGACGGCAACCGGATCCTCCTCGGGGTCGCCGGCCTCGGGGCCGAAATGGCCGACGCGCAGGGATCGGGATCGGTCGGCACCGGCGAATCCGAGTTGCCGTCCTGGTACCCGCACGTCGAGGCCGGGACGCCCGAGGATGCGTGGCGGAGCCTATGGCTGTACACGCCGGCCTCCGGTCAGCTCACGAAGCTCTCGCCAGACGGGCTGAACGTCTGGGAGGCGGCGTGGTCCGGC
This sequence comes from Streptosporangiaceae bacterium, assembly GCA_036258115.1. Lineage (GTDB taxonomy): Bacteria > Actinomycetota > Actinomycetes > Streptosporangiales > Streptosporangiaceae > Chersky-822. The sequence goes on along the minus strand of DATAEH010000246.1, from coordinate 5,263 downwards.
TCAGGTCATGTGCTAGCGATCACGAGCGAGCAGCCCAGCGAGGACGACTGGTACTCGGCGGTGCTCAGCCGCATCGACATGTCCACGGCGGAGGTCACCGAGCTTCTGCGCAGCGACGTTCAGCTCGGGTTGCCGGCCGGGACGTCCGACGGGACAAGAGCCGCCGTCGTGCAGGCCGTCTGCAGCGACCGGTGGATCGTGGCTGGTGACCTGATCGTGCTGGACCTGGCGGCCGGTAACACCTGCGCCGTGGACACCGCGGGTACGGATGTCACCGCCATCCAGTGGATCGACGGAACGCGGCTCGGCTACATGGGCCAGCGCCATCTGGACAGCGTGGCCGGCATCGCTGATACGGGGGAGGGGCCCCTGCCGGAGACGATCGCCGCTAAGGAACTCCTCGCGTCGGAGCATTCGTGGGCGAGCTGGTTCTACCCGGCAGGCTCGTTCACCTCCGACGGCCGGGTCGTCGTGATCCGGGACGACTATGACCTGCCGCATGAGATCGCGATCGTCGGCACGGGCACCGACCAGGTGCTGGCCTCGCTCGCCCACGCCGGTACCGATTACCTCCGGTCGGTGGCGGGTTCCGCGACGAGCGTCGGCTGGAGCGCGCCCGACGGGACAGTAATTGGAGGAGTCCTGTGCACGCCAGAGGGAACCGGACCTTTCCCGCTGGTGTTGAACGTCCACGGCGGGCCGATCGGGGCGTATCAGCGCTGCTGGTCAATGCGTGACCACGCGGTACCCCTACTGGTGTCGCGCGGTTACGCAGTGCTGCTGCCGAACCCGCGAGGCAGCTCAGGCCGGGGCCAGGAGTTCGCCGCCGCGGTCGTCGGCGACATGGGCGGCGACGACACCTACGACTACTTGTCCGGAATCGACGCGATGATCGAACGCGGGATTGCCGACCCAGCACGGATCGGCACGATGGGCGTCAGCTACGGCGGGTTCATGTCGGCCTGGCTCGTGACCCAGGACCAGAGGTTCAAGGCCGCCGTGGCCGGCTCGCCGGTGACTGAGTGGTACAGCTTCAGCTTCACGACCAACATCCCGCGCTGGGGACTGTGGTTCCTGGACAACGCCGATCCCGAGGTAATCGGCAACCAGGTGCACACACGCTCGCCGGTGATGCACGCGAGCAAGGCCAGGACGCCGACCCTGCTCACAGCGGGCGCCAAGGACCGGTGCACGCCGGAAGGCCAGGCCAGGGAGTTCTATCAGGCGCTTATCGGTCATGGCGTTGAGTCAGAACTGGTGATCTACCCAGAGGAAGGTCATGGCGTCAGCCGGTTCCCGGCCGTGACTGACTACCTGACCCGGCTCGTGACCTGGTTCGAGAGGTACATGCCGGCCTAGTTGCTGGAGACCTGCCATTGCTCAAAACGGGTTTCGGCCAGACGGGCACCGGCCGCGGGGACCAGCGTGCGTTCCTGCAGTTCGGCGCCTGAGTACGGCGCGTGCGGGTCGGTGATGACCTCGCGGGGGTCGTGTCGCTCGTGCAGCGTGCTCCTGATGAGGTCGTCGAGGTGGTATTGCCGGGGTCCGGCTACCTCGATGATGCCGTTTAGTGGCGGGCCGAGCGTGACGTCGGCAACCGCGCTGGCCACGTCCTGCGCAGCGATGGGCTGGATGAGCACGTGGGCCAGGCGCACCGTATTGCCGCTGGTGGCCATGTCGGCGAGCTGGGTGACGAACTCGAAGAACTGTGTGGCGTGGACGATGGAGTAAGGGATCGAAGAGTCCTCGATAATTCTTTCCTGGGCAATCTTTGCACGGAAGTAACCACTTTCCGCCAAGCGCTCTGTTCCAACAACTGACAACGCCACGTGATGCCGGACGCCGGCGGCTGACTCGGCGGCCAGGCTGTTGCGGGTTGAAGTCTCGAAGAACTTAAGCACGGCTGCGTCTCGAACGACGGGGCGTTCGACACGTCGGTGACAACCGTGGCGCCTTCCACGGCGGCGGCCAGCCCCTCGCCGGTCAACGTGTTAACGCCTGTGTCCAGTGCCGCCGCCAGCGCCTCGTCCCCCCGCTCGCGGAGCTTAGCCACAAGTTTCGAGCCGATGAGTCCGGTGCCGCCTATGACCACGAACTTCATGGAACGTCCCTTCTGTGCTGTCGCTCGAGTTGTGGTCACGCCTGCCGTGAAGGGTCTCGGATGCACCCCTACCCGGGCGGTCTCGTGACCAGTCGTTGCTCGGCTGGTAGCCGCAGGGCGTGCGCTAGGCCCGGCCGGGTAGGTGTAGTTGCGCCACATGTCTGGCGAGCAGGGAGCAGATATGGAACGACAGGCACTGACTGGCGGCCTGGCTTCTGCGGGATCCTCGGTTATGCGGGCAGGCCTGGTGACGACCCTGTTGTGGATCGGGGCGCTCAAATTCACCGAGTACGAGGTTCAGAACGCGGACGTCCTGGTTAGCAACAGCCCGCTGACCTCGCGTCTTCGCAAGAAGCTGGGCGCGCAGAAGCTCGGGTGGCTGGTCGGTGTCACGCAAATCACCCTCGGCTCTTTGATAGCGGCGAAGCCGATCGCGCCAAGAGCCTCGGCGGCTGGCAGCTTGGGGGCCGTCGGGCTGTTTCTCGGCACGCTCAGCTTCCTGGTCACGACGCCGGAATCGTGGCAGGAGGAAAAGGGCGCGCCCCGGCTGTCCATGCTGGGTGAGGCGCTGTTGAAGGACGGCGTGTTCATCGGTGCCGCGCTGGTGACCGCGGCGGATTCATTGCGGGCCGCAAACGCCGCCGAGCCGTCGTAGCGCGCTCTGCTCCCGGCTTCTTCCCCCTCAGGGGGCCTCATTGCAACCAGCACGATCATCGGCACACGCAGGATCGTGGTAATCACTGCGCCTCGATGCGCGTATTGCCCGAACGCGATCGCTGTCATTTTCTGGTCCGAAGTCCTGACACGTTAGAAGTTGCGTCTGCCGGGTAGCCACGCGAGCACGCCAGCTCGGTGCTGGATAGAAGACAGCCGGACGGCCGCCAAGGGAGGTTTGACGTGACCGTCGGCCAGAGATTGGCTCAGGCGCGGCGCGATTCAGGCCTCAGTGTCGCCGATATCTGCAGCCGCACTCAGATAAGGCCGAACGTCGTCGACGGCATCGAACACGACGACTTCTCCGAGTGCGGCGGCGACTTCGCCGCTCGCGCCGAGATCCGGGCGATCGCGGAAGCGATCGGCCTTCCAGCTGAACCATTCGTCGATGAGTTTGAGGCGACCGAGCTGGTATCCGATCCAATGGCTGCGCCGCACGCGGCCGACCGGAGAATGGCTGCGGCCTGGGGAGCCGATCCAGTGCCTGTGGATGAGATAACTGAGCCGATCCCGACGGTGGTCACCACTGAGTCTGGCGCGGATGTGAAGTCAGCCCCGGGCGGCGAACCGACCGGGATGATCTCAACGACAGCGACGCGGCGACCGCGGGTTCGGAGCAACGTGATCATGCTGCTCGGCGTCGCGTTGCTGGCCCTCGCCGTGCTCGGCGGTTACCTGCTTGCCTTCGGCGCCGGTGGTTCGTCACCACGGCACGCCTCAGCGCCGGCTGGGGGCTCGTCCGTGAACACTTCCGGCCATCACCGGCACTCCGCTTCACCAACGGCCGGCAATAGCCGTCGCGCGCATGCTCTAAGACCAGTGCGGATATCGGCTTTCGGCCCTGGCGGCGTGAGGCATGGCGACCATCCGCAACTCGCGCACCTGGCTTTGGGCGGTCATTCGAACAGGCCGTGGCACAGCTCTTGGTACGCGAGCGCGCACTTCGGCAACCTCCAGGCCGGTACTGGCCTCGTCCTGGATATGGGTCGCAAGGTCTCAGTCAAAGTAGTCAGGGTCGCGCTTGGGAACGCGCCAGGTGCCAATCTGGAGTTGCGCGTCGGAAACGCACTGACACTATCCAGGCTGCACGTCGTGGCCCGCGCGACAGGTGCCGGCCGCTCAATCCGGCTGCATCTGAAGCCGCGCCGGGGCAGATACGTACTGCTGTGGTTCACGAAGCTGCCGCCTGACCATGCTGGCACATTTCGAGTTTCCGTCTACAAGATCATGGTGCTTGGCCACCGGTGACGCCCGGCCAGAACGGCCGCCAGAACCATAGCCGCCCGCGCCCCCGATCCGGGGCGCGGGCGGCTCGCGCTCTGTCCTCTACTAGTTGACGCTTTCAAGCACGTCGCGGATTACCGCTCGATCAAACAAGCCGAATCAGGTGTCCCCCCAGGTGTTGACGTGCAGCGGAACCGATCCGGCACAGGCGGGCTTCGGCTTGGGAACCAGCGTCGTTGCCGGGCATGGGTTCAGGATCAACGGCGGCCTGGCAGGCCGGCCGAAGTTGAAGTCCGCGATCAGGTTGCCGGCCTGGCTCTCCCTCACGTCGGGCCGCGGGTCTGGCCGGCCGTCCGTGGCGGGATCAAGCCGGGCACCCCCGAGGAAATCGTCTTCGATGAAGCGCAGGTAGGAGTCAAAGGAGTAGAAGTGCGGGTCAATGTAGCCCCGCTTGGCGAACGGGCTGATGACCATGGCCGGCACCCGGATCCCGTAGCCCAGTGAGTCGGGCTGGTGTGACAGCGGGTTCACATGATCATAGAAGCCGCCCCAGTCATCCCACGCCAGGAAGATCGCGCTGGACTTCCAGTCGCTGCTGTTCATGACCGCGTTGATGATGCGGGTCACGTACGCCTGGCCCGTGCTGACGAGCGCGGGCGGGTGCTCACTGTCCTTGGGGTCCGGCGATATCCAGGACACCGACGGCAAGGTGCCGGTGCTGGCCTGGCTGAAGAAGCTGGTCAGCGGCTGGATGTTGCCGGTCTGGCCGTCGGTGTGGACATCCACGAACCCTGGGAGCACGTTCCAGATCGTCGGAACGCCGCCCGGATTGATCGGCGCCTGGCCGTGATCGAGGTAGTAGCCCCAGCTGACGCCGTTCTTGTGGAGGAGCCAGGTCAGGTCAGTCCAGGAGAAGGGGGTCGGGTTATTCACGTTGCGGTTGGTTGGCTCATCCGTGCCGGTGCAGCTGGCCGGGTTCTTGTTCCGGCATTTCGCCGACCATGCCGATACCTCGTACATATGAGACGGCAGGCTCCACGAGTGAACGGGCTCGAACATGTGCTCGTTCAGCACGAAGTTCTTCGCGTAATTCCAGTAGTTCGGAATGTCCGATCGCACGTGGTAGCCCATCACATTGGGCCCGCAGTTGTTGTTGATCTTGCACTTCAGTTCGGCCTGGCCGATGAAGCCGTCCATCTTCCCGCCGTCAACATCGGCGGTAAA
>DATAEH010000245.1:0-1801 GCA_036258115.1 Streptosporangiaceae bacterium | reverse complement strand
CGGCGATCTCGCGGCTCGCCGACCCATCGGTGCGGATGCTGGCGTCGAGTCGGAACAGGGTCATGACGACCTCCGGGGAGTTATCACTTCAAGGTTGAAGTGAGTATCCTTGACTTCAACCTTGAAGTCAAGCCGGAGATGAAACCCGCTGGCCTCGTATGCTTGCGGCATGGCCGCTCGCCCCGCCCGCACCGCCGCAGCTGCCGCGCCGCGCTGGCTCTCCGACGACGAGCAGCAGGCGTGGATGGCCGTCGCCCACCTAGTCCTGCAGTTGCCGGGGGCGCTGGACGCCCAGCTGCAGCGTGAGTCGGGCATCAACCTGTTCGAGTACATGGTGCTCAGCCGGCTGTCCATGGCGCCGGACCGGACGTCGCGGATGAGCGAACTGGCCGAGCCGACCGGCGGTTCCCTGTCCCGGCTGTCGAACGTGATCAAGCGACTGGAGCAGCGCGGGTTCGTCCGGCGCGAGCCCGACCCGGGCGACGGCCGGTACACCAACGCGATCCTGACCGAACCGGGCTGGGAGAAGGTGGTCGCGGCTGCCCCCGGCCACGTGGCGGCCGTCAGGCACCTGGTACTCGACCCGCTCGGCCCCGCCCAGATCGCCGCGCTGGGCGAGATCGGCGAGCAACTGCGTGCCCACGTGCGCGGCGAGTGCGCCGACGCCGCCCATCAGATCGAGGACGCCCCGGACTGCTGACCGGTCGCGGCAACGCAGTCATCCACGTCTGGCGCCCGGCCAGCCGTACCGGCGACGTCAAGACACCCCAGTCCAAGCGCTCGCTCGAACTCCCAAGCGCGCCGTCACCGCCCTTCAGGCCCGCCGGAAACGCCAGGCTGCCGAACGGCTGGCCGCCGGTCCCGCCTGGCAGGACAGCAACCTTGTCTTCTGCCACGAGGACGGCCGCATGTCTTCCGTTGCGGGTGAAGCAGCCACCTGGCCGTCGGCTATTGCGATGGTGAGGCATCAGGAGGGGATGATCATGGAGGAGAGCCACTCCACCCGGGCGAGCATGTCCTCGTGGGACGTACCGGGAAGCGGGGCGAGCTATGTGCCAGCTGACTGTTGACGGCAAAATGCCGCTAGTTCGAACAGCGCGGCAGCGACATACCCGGCGTACTGGAGTGCCCGCGATAGGTCCCACAGGTTCATAGGATCGCCGACATGCCGCAAACGCGACGCTTGCTGATGGTCCTAGCGCTGAACCTAGGCCTAGTGGCTGCCCTTGTGGTGGCAGGCGTGACGGCTCATTCTCTGGCGGTATTGGCGGAAGGCGGAGACTATCTCCTCGATGCCGCCGGCGTGAGCGTGGCCTTGCTGGCGATCTGGCTGTCCGCGCGTCCCGCAGGCGGAGTAAGACGTGATGGCGCCCCGAGCGCGTCTAACGTTGCCGCGCTCATCAACAGCGGCTGGCTGCTCGTACTCGAGATACTCGTCGCCGCCGCAGCGGTAGACCGGCTCGCCAGCGGAATACCTCAGGTGCAAGGCCTGCCTGTGCTCATCGTGAGTGGTATAGCGGCGTTCGTCATGACCGGCGGCGCGCTCATCCTCCGTGGGGAGGATAAGGACGACGCCAACGAACACGACCTATCGATGGCTGCAGTGCTCCTCGACACCATTGCGGACGCTGCTGCGGCAGCAGGGGTGGCTGTGACGGGCGCGGTAAATCCTGGCCATAGGAGGCTGGTACTGGCTGGACCCTGCAGTAGCGCTCGCCATCGCTCTCGTCGTCGCCTACCACGCCATCGCATTGATCCGAAAGTCCTCATCCAGCTCAGACCCGTGGTAGCGAACGGCAGT
>DATAEH010000244.1:0-5624 GCA_036258115.1 Streptosporangiaceae bacterium | reverse complement strand
GCTGCCGTTCGGGCATGTCCACCGCGCCGGTTCCCAGCGCGTCCAGCGACCTGGCCAGCCGGCCAAGCAGCGCGCCCGGGTCGAGCAGCCGGGTGCGGGCGGCCGCTAGCTCGATCGCCAGCGGCAAGCCCTCCAGCCGCCAGCAGATCTCCGCCACCGCCGCCGCGTTGCTCTCGGTGAGGGCGAAGCCGGGGCGCACCGCCCGGGCCCGGTCCACGAACAGCGCTACCGCCGGCGAGGCCGCCAGCTCCTCCACCGGCGCCGTGGCGGGGTCGGCGGGCAGCGGCAGCGGCGGCACCGGGTACTCCCGCTCGGCCCGCAGCCCCAGCACCGTGCGGCTCGTCGCCAGGACCACCACGCCACGACAGCGAGCCAGCAGCGCGTCGAGGTCGCGGGCGGCGTCGACCACCTGCTCGAGGTTGTCCAGGATGAGCAGCCACCGATCATCGCCGAAGTACTCGACCAGGGCCTCCAGCGGCGAGTCCGTCCCCGCCAGCTCAGCCCCCACCGCCCGGGCGACGTCCGCCAGCACCAGTTCAGGCTGGGTGACCGCCGCCAGCGGAACGAACGCGGTCCTCACCCCGAAGCGCTCAGCCAGCCGCCCGCCCACCGCCACCGCCAGCCGGGTCTTGCCGATCCCGCCCAGCCCGGTGAGGGTCACCAAGCGCGCGTCGGGGTGCCCGACCAGCCCTGCCACCTCCTCGATGGCATTCTCCCGCCCGACCAGCGAGGTCGCGTCCACCGGCAGCGGGCGCGGCCCGCGCGGGCTCGGCCGCGCCGCGGCGGCAGGCCGGGGGCGCGCGGCGGCGAACCGCTCGCTCAGCAGTATCGCCAGGTCGTCGCGTACCAGTCGGCCAAGCTCCCCGGGTGTGCGGAAGTGACGGTAGGACTCCGAGGCCTCCGCTTGGACGCGGGCCAGCAGCTCGGTGAGGCGAGGCTCGCGGTTAGGCGCCGGCCCCTTGACATACAGCAGCCGAGGCAATGCCCGCGAGAGCTCGAACTCGTCCTGCAGCCCCGAGATCTCCATGCCCGGCCCGACCCACCCGTACTGTTCCCAGTACAACCCGACGAACATATCGCTTTGCGCCAGGTACGCCCGATACAGATCCTGCGGCGGGTGCGGCCGCGCCCCCACCTCGAACATCACCGGCGTCAGCCGCAATGCCGAGATGGCACGCGAGACCGCCCGCCGCTCCTGCGCCAGTTCGCTCAGCGTGGAACTCACGAACACCCGCAGCCGCCGGTCCGGAGTCCGGATGACCTCGTTCTCCGGCAGCCCCTCGTTCCCCGATCGCATCCCCTGTACTTCCATCATGCAAGTCTCGAATGAGTCGCCCCCACAGGCAATACGAACGCGGCCCTCGCCCGTGGCTCAGTCCCAGAGAATGGCGCCGCAGACGGCGCATGTGCCGGTCTGGTAGTCCCGCGCATCGGCAGGGTGCGAGCACGCTGGCTGATCGGTCGGCTCCGGCTCCGGTTTATCGGCCGCGGGCTCCGGCTCGTCGGTATCCTCCGCGGGCGCGATTCCGCGGGCGCCGGTTCCGCGGCCGGGGTGCGCTCCCCGTCGGCCCCGGCCGCCGGCCGGGGCCTGGTGTAGTAGCCCAGGGCCGTCTGAATCATCTCCAGGCACCACTCGGCCCGGGTGTCTTTGCGGACGAACCAGTCGAGGTCGACGTGGACCGTTTCCCCGGTTAGGCGGGGGAGCAGGAGCGGGCACTCGGTTGCCGGGAACGCTGAGCCGTCCGGGCGCAGGTAGTGGAACGTCTCGTGGCTGGTGCAGCCGAGCGGTTCGTCTTTATCGACGTGGCCGAGGATCTTCAGGTCGGGCGGGGTTGAGGAAGGTGCTTCGTCCCGCGGCGTCGACACCGTACAGGGCGTCGGCGACGGCTGCGACGGCCCGGAAGAGCGTCTCCGCATTCTCCGGCAGCTCGGGTCGCGCGATGACGCCTTCATTGTCGCCCGGTGGCCTTCGGATAGACCTGCTGGCCCCACCCCTGGAGGGCTGCTGGCTGCAGCGACACAGCCCGCCGCTTCGCGCAAGGTGGGGCGTGTGACCGACGGGCGCAGGAGCTTCAGGTGGAGGAGATGATCTGCGGAACCGATCGTTTCGGGCGCCGGGAGGCCGCCGGGATCGTGGTCGACCTGTTCTGGGACCGCCGCGATCTTCACGACGAATTCCGTGTGGAGGTTAAGGACCGACGCGACGGAACTCGCTTTGTCCTGTACCGGGCGAGAGGCGATCCAGGCCTTTCGTCACCCGTTCTCGGCGCCGCCCGGCATGCGGGCGGCGTGAGGGGACCAGGCCTGACGAGGTCCTGCTGCCTGCGGCAGGACGGTGTCAGATCACAACCGAAGGGGTTCTGACATGAACGCTGACACTACGAAACAGCCCGACACAATCGGGCTGATCCGCGGCCTGCGGGTAACCCGTTCAGCTTCGAGCGGTGGGTCAAGCGCTTCGAGAACCTCGGCCAGTTTCGGGACCGGCCCGCCTCACACAGCCAGCGACACCTGACAAACCGAAGGGAGACAGACCGCCAGAACCATCGCCGGCAACCTATGAGGATTCACCCATGGTCGACCCGCGGCGCAAGCCGCGGCGTTGAGCCGACACTGTGAACGGAGTACGGACATGAACACGATCACCACCAAAGACAGCACGGAAATCTACTACAAGGACTGGGGTGAAGGCCCGGTCGTCACGTTCTCGCACGGCTGGCCGCTGAGCTCGGACGCCTGGGACGGCCAGATGCTGTTCCTGGCGCAGCACGGCTTCCGCGCGGTCGCGCATGACCGGCGCGGTCATGGCCGCTCCAGCCAGGCGTCGGCGGGGAACGACATGGACGGCTACGCCGACGATCTCGCCGCCGTGATCGAGGCGCTCGATCTCTGGGATGCCACGCTGGTAGGGCACTCCACCGGCGGCGGCGAGGTCGCCCGCTACATCGGCCGCCACGGCACAGGCCGGGTCGCCAAGGCGGTCCTGGTCTCCGCGGTGCCGCCGCTCGTGCTGAAGACTGCGGGCAATCCGGAGGGCCTGCCGCTGGAGGTGCTCGACGGCCTGCGCGCGGGCCTGGTCAAGGACCGGTCGCAGTTCTACAAGGATCTGGCGATCCAGTTCTACGGCGCGAACCGGCCGGGCGCCGAGGTCTCCCAGGGCGTGCTGGACCAGTTCTGGCTGTGGAGCATGCAGTCCGGGCTGAAGAACGCCTATGACAGCATCAAGGCCTTCTCCGAGACCGATTTCACCGAGGACCTCCAGAAGTTCGACATCCCGACCCTGGTCCTGCACGGCGAGGACGACCAGATCGTTTCCGTCAATGACTCGGCCAGGAAATCGGCCCGGCTCATCAAGGACGCGCAGGAGATCTACTATCCGGGCGCGCCGCACGGCCTCACCGCCACCCATCAGGACCAGTTCAACGCCGACCTGCTGGCCTTCCTCCGGAGTTAGCCGCGATCGGCCCCGTGGCGCGGCCTCTCCGTCCCGGCAAGGAGAGGCCAGCGCCCGGCTAGCCCAGGGATGTGTGACTGGCCAGCAACCATCTCCCCAGGAAGGGGGCAGCACCCGTGGAGAACGCGTGAACTCCCGCAGAAAGGTTCCAGACCGATGCTTGCTCCATGCCGCTGCGCTTGGTCCTGGCCGACGACGCGGCCTTGATCCGCCAGGCACTCGCGGAACTCCTCCAGCAGGCAGGCGTCGAAGTCGTCGCACAAGCCGGCAATGCGCCATCGCTCGTGCGGGCCGTCGAAAATAACCGTCCCGACGTAGCAATCATCGACATCCGCATGCCCCCGACCCAGACCCGAGAAGGCATTCACGCAGCGCTTGAGATCCGCGAGCTTTCCCCAGCCGTCGGGATCTTGCTTCTGTCAACCCACACCCAGATAGACGACGCGGACGAACCGTTCCCCGCAACCGCCACCCGCGTCGGCTACCTCCTCAAAGACTCAATGTCCGACCTGGACGAACTCGCCGGCGCGCTCACCCGCATCAGTGAAGGCGGCACCGTCCTCGACCCAAGCTCGTCGTCGAACTGCTCGCGACCAGACAGCGGACAGACCCCCTCGACGCGCTCACGCCACGAGAACGCGAGGTGCTCGCGCTCATGGCCCAAGGGGCAATCGAACGCCGGCATCGCAAAGACCCTCTGGATAACCCGCGGCGCGGCCGAAAAGCACATCAAGCACATCTTCGCCAAGCTCGGAATCCCCGCCACCTCTGACACCCACCGACGTGTCCTCGCCGCCATCACATTCCTCGAACCCGTTAACCTGCGCTTGGCCGGCTCAATGATCGCCCCTCGTCCTACACCTGCCCATGTGTCTATTCACGGGGTGCCTGGAATTGAAGTCAGCTGATGGCGCGCAGTGAGGTAGCCAGGGTTTGCCCTCGAGCGCGCTGCGGATGGCATCGAGTGCGGTGGTGCCGTGAGCCGCGGCCGAGTCCAGGTAGCTGCGGAGCCGGCACCAGCGGGCAAGGGTGGTCTTCTTCGACTGGCCGGGCCGGTCCGAAGGCGGCCAGGCCGGTCCGAAGACCGTCCACCGGTTCGTGACGGCCAATGCCGCGGCGCTCGGCGTGCTGCGCGACGAACTGCCGCCCGTCATCGGATGGGCCGAGTTCCGTCCGGAAGGCCAGGCCAGGCCAGGCCGGGCCGGGCGGGCCAGCCCGCATACCCTGGCCTACCGGATCACCGACCGCGGCAGGCCGGCCCCGCGCGCGATGAGGCGCCGGACGACCTTACTCCTGTGATGGTCCGGCTCGGCGCCGCCGATCTGGCGACCGTGGACACCCTGATCACCGCAGGTGTCGTGAACAGCCGGGCCGGGGGCTTGCGCTGGGCGTTGAGCCGCCTCCGGGAACACCCGGCCTACGCCCGGCTCCAGCAGCAGGCAGATGAGAACGATGAGCTCAAGACCCGATGACGACGGGCATCCGCACGTGGACCAGGAGACGCAGCTCGTTCCCGGAGGCGACAGCGGCCGCGTTGTTCCGGGCACGCCAGCCAGTCACCAGCTCACCCCGGCAATCCGAAGCCCACGCAGAGGAAAGCCCGGCCAGCACCGCCTCCGGGCAAGAACAACTAAGACAAACCCCATCGGCATCACCCATACCACGCGCTGACCGGACCGCCCTGACAGGCAAGCGCCTCACCGAAGCTGCCCGGCCAGGTCAGCCCGTTACGACGGGCAACTTCAACCGAGACAGGACACGCGCTCAGACCCCGTGAATGGACACCTGCCCATCCGCGCCGCAGGGCCGTATAGAGAGCTCCAAAAGATTCCTCCATAGGCTCCGGGCACGCGGTAATGATCAATATGCGCGTACCCACTTATGCCACGCAGACTATGCCCAGTCACTCGTAATCGGCGTTCGGCGCTCGGCCTGCCTGTGACAGCCGGGCGCGGTTGTCACACTCCGTGACGATATCCGGACAGGCGCGGAGTCACGGCAGCGATTCTTACCAAGTTGATGCTCACGGTCCTGTCGCGGTCGGGCGCGACAACACCGCCGTGGCCGTGCTAACGATAGGCGGCGGTAGAGCTCATGGCGAGCGTCGCGTAACAACCCGGCAGGGCCCTGCACGGACCTCAGCGCCGCTGACGGCTGGGCGCCTAGGCGC
>DATAEH010000243.1:0-27842 GCA_036258115.1 Streptosporangiaceae bacterium | reverse complement strand
CCGATCACCACTCCGGTCAGCACGTTCAGCGCGGCGAACAGGGTCGTTGTCCCGTTGCGATTGTAGTCGTGGGTCATGGTTCCGGCCCGGCCCTTCTTCAAAGGCAGCGACGGCTGCGTCCGGTCGAGCGCCTGGATCTGGCTCTTCTCGTCCATGCACAGCACCACCGCCTTGTCGGGCGGGTACAGATAGACGCCGACCACATCGATCAGCTTCTCATCGAAACGGCGGTCATTGGAGAGCTTGAAGGTGCGCCGGCTTGAGCCCACGAGCAGACCACACACGCTGCACCGTCGCTGGGCTCACCCCGGCCGCCTTGGCCATCGACCTGCAGCTCCAGTGCGTCTCGCCTTCCGGCTTGGACTCCTGGGTCAACCGGACGATCTCGTCGATCTTCTCCGCCGGGATCTGCGGCTTACGCCCCCGGCCGGGACGAACCCGACCCAGCTTGGCCAGCCCCTCCTCCGCGAAGCGACTCCGCCAGGCCACCACACTCGACGGCGAGACCCCGACCTCATAGGCGACAGCCGTGCTGGCAAGACCATCGGCTGCCAGCAACAGCGCCTTTGCCCGGGTCACCGGCTCCGGCCGCCGGATGTTGCCGCGCGCTCAGCCAGCGTCTGTGATTTTCCGGTTAGGCAGGCCCGTTCGTTGCTATGGCCACAACAATCCCGAGGGCGAGCGCGACAATGCCGCCGATCCATGCAGTCTTCGCCAGGGAGTCCGGCCGCCCCTGTTGACGGAACTGGCTCTGGGCAATGAGCCCAAGGACTATTGCGGCCGGTGAGCAAAACAGCCAGCAAATGATCCCGATCACGGACAGCACCGTGGGCGTGTTCGACGGCGGATTCTGCGGGCCCTGGTAGCCGCCGTATCCGGGGCCGTAGCCAGGAGGTGGTCCCCCATACCCAGGCGGTGGCCCGCCATAGCCAGGAGGTGGCCCCCCATAGCCGCCGCCGTCGCCCGGCCCTCCGGGATAGTTGGGCGGCTGTTGCTCGCCGTATCCCGGCGGTGGGTTTTGGTCTGCCATGATTCCTCCGAATATGCCAAGCCCGTTTATAGGAGACCGAAGCGCACTAGCTGCCAGACCTCGGAAACAGCAAGGGCCGCAAGAATACCGCTAATTGCTGCCCTGTTGCGTGTTTTCGCGGGCAATTGCCGCCACCGCTCCGCCAGGCTAGTCGTGCAGAGCATCGGAAGCGTGATTACGGCGACCGCTCCGCACACGGCTAGTGGCGAGGCGAGCAACGCCGCCACCGGATGGCCCCGTCCAAGATCGATCCCCGCGTGTGTCCCGCCGCAGAACGGGCACGGAAGCCCAGTCAGCACACGGAACGGGCATACAGTGTGGGGCATCGGCAGCCAGGCGAGAACCACCAGGCCAAATGCGACAGCGGTCAGCCGGGCCAGGGTGTTGTGGCCAGGGCTCAGCCCACGCCACCATGCCGTCATGCCGCAGAAGGCCGTCACCATTCCGCTCGCACCCCGTTCGCCGGCCTCACGGCTTGGGCAAGTATGTCACGTCTTTCACGCGGCCGATGAAATTGTAAGCCTCGCGAGCAAGCCTTCCGATGCTGCCACCGGGCGGACGGACGCTAATTACCCTGGACTGAAAAAAGGGGCCGTGGGCAATCCGGCTTTAGGTTCTCGATGTTCCCTCCAGCGGCAGGCGTCCGTAGTCATCTTCCAGGCGGACAATGTCATCCTCACCGAAGTAGTCGCCGTGCTGGACCTCAACGAACACGAGCGGAACATTGCCGGTGTTCCGGATCCGGTGGGCTGCGCCAACCGGGACATCGACTGCATCTCCTCGCCGCACGTCGATGCTGTTGCCGTCAAGAGTGACGACTCCCTCTCCGCCAACCACGAACCAATGCTCGGAACGGCGTGAATGCCTCTGGTAGCTCAGGCGCTGCCCGAGTTGGACCTCGATCGTCTTGACCTTGAAGTCCTGGGCCTCTGCGAGGACGTGTAGGCGCCCCATGGGCGGTCGGCATGCCCAATCATCCGGCCATCCTGCCCGATCCATGGCAGGACTCATACACACATCTGCCAACACCGCGCAGCACAGGAGCACAGATACGCGTGCCCGGTACGTGCCCGAGCAGGCAGCCATCCGAGGCATCCCACGGTCGCCGGTGGCAGGCCTCTGCAAAAGCGCGATCCTCCGACGCGGGTCAGCTGGGCGGGCCGGACGATCCAGGCAGTCCGCGGGATTCGGGCGAAGCCGAGTATCGGGGCCGGGATAGGAACCGCAGCCGCGCCGCCTGCGCGTCCCACGAGTAAATCACGAGCGTCCCTGCGATGACGTCGTGCAGAGCGCGGCGCCGGTCGCCCCAGAGAATGCCCAGGAAGCCCAGGCCGAGGATCAAGAAGCTGAGCGGGAACGCCAGCGCGCGGCCGATCGCTCGACGCAGGCTGACGTCGCCGCCATCGTTCGTCACGACCTGCACGCCAAACAGCGCCCCACCAGCGGTCTTGCCGTTCAGGCCCCAGAAATGGGCGAAATAGATGAACGCCCACACCGCATACGCGACGACCACCAAGGTGTCGCTCCGGTTGAAGTGGATGCTCCTCCCGGTCAGGACGCTGGCTGTGAAATTGATGGCAGCCAGGATGAGGATGAAGATCCCGGTGAGGACGACCAGGTCCACCACGAAGGCGGCGAACCGCGAGGCGAAGCCCGCATAGTGCCCCTGCAGGCTCTCGCGGGCGGCTGGCGGGGGCTCGTAGGTCGTGACCTCCCGCATGCGAGCGGTCATGATGCGGCTCCGACCCGAAGCCCGGCAGGCGGGCCGGGCGGGCCGCTATAGGGACGGCGGCGAAGACGAGCTACACACCGGGCGATGGACTCGTCGACCCCGACGGTCCGGCTGCGGACCGCATCGACCACGTCGCTCGCCACCCCACTGGAGGATTTGGCGATGACGGAGCCGAGGTCGGTCTGCTCGACCAGTGCTTCGAGGTCGATCCGCTGGACGATGGCGTTCATGTCCACTCGGTTGATCACGGCGTTCAGGTCGACCTTCTCGATCACCTCGTTCACGTCCACCCGATCCAGCAGGCGGTTGACGTCGACCCTGCCCAGCACCCGCTCGATATCTATCTTGTCCAGGAGAGCGTTCATATCGATCTCGGCCAGCAGTGCGTTCAGATCCAGCGCACCAACGACCTGGCCGATCACACGCTCGGCGACGGCCTGGGCCAGCGCCTCCGCCGGCGAGGCGAGGCGCCCGCCCACCGTACGCAGCGGCGCAAGCGGATCCACGCAGACAGTATCTCCGCTTAGATCCATCCTGAACTGTTGAGACGCCCTGCTGAATTGACGTCGCTGTCTTCGCGCTCGCCACCTGCGGCAGACGGCGTCCGTTTGGGAGGCACGCTAAATGCGATCCAGGCGGCTTGCGCGGCACCGTGCCGGACCAAACTGGAAGCTGCAGGTTCGTCGGCTGACACCGACGAACGTCGCCACAGGCGGGGGCAGATAGGTTCGGGATATGGAGATCATCAATCTGGGTAAGGCAGACGGGCTGCCGCCGGTGGATTGGGACGCCGTGGTTGAGAAGCTCGATGCCGGGTCAACACCGCGACCGGAGGCGCTGAACTCCCGCACGACATGGCTGTCCACCCTCAACGAGGATGGCAGCCCCCATGTGACTGCGGTCGGCGCCCTCTGGGTGGACGGCACCTTCTGGTTCCAGACGGGCGAGGGTACGCGCAAAGGGCGCAATGTCGCGCGTGATCCGCGGTGTTCGATTGCGTTGTCGATCAGCGACGCGGACGTCGTGATAGAGGGCGACGCTGCCCGCGTTACTGAGCCGGGCACCGTGGCACGTATTGCAAGGGCGTGGGCGGACGACGGTTGGCCGGCGGAGCCCGATGAGAGCGGGTCGGGCATCACCGCCCCGTTCAACGCTCCGTCGCTGGGACCACCGCCGTGGAACGTATACCGCATCGAACCGCGCTCGGCGACCGTGGTCTTGTCGACGGAGCCCGGCGGCTCGACCCGCTTCCGCTTCTGACTGCTTTCCGAGCGAAGACGACTGGAGCCCCCCCCCGGCGCGGCGATAGGCAACCGTCCCGACGTGCGTCTCGACCTGGTCGATGGCCACTTTCTCCTATCCGCCGCGGCACTACGCTCGAGACTCCCATGAGCTCAACGGCGCCTCAAGCGACCTGCCTTGCCGCGCAGCGCCCTGGAGGCCGACTGTGGACAAGATGTCGCCGCCAGCCCAAGTATCTCTCTGGCGACTTCGGCGGCATCCAGTGAACCATTGTCAATGATCGTGGCCTCTGGAACGCCCGCCCATCCTTCAGACCACGCATAGTGTCGCGGCAGTGAAGAAGGGCGAACCCATTGGCCGACGACCGTTGCCTGCTCCGAGTCGTCTAGTCGCGTGGTGCGAGGATCATGAGTATTCGCGTTCGCCTGATTCAGACTTGTGGAGGTATGTCATGTCGTCAGCGGGGACCAGCTCCAGCACGATGCGGCAGACGATGGATGGCCAAGCCGATGCACTAGCGCGGATCTTGGCTGACGGCGAACCAGTCGTCGCGGTGGCCGAACGGCTTCGCGGCCGCCGGGTGCTCGCGATCGGCACCGGGACCAGCTGGCATGCTGCCAGTCAGGCCGCCGTCTTGCTGCGAGCGGCCGGCCTCGATGCATCTGCCGCCCAATCGGCCGACGCCACAATCGACGGCCCGTTGCCCGGCAAGGGTGACGCGCTGCTGGCCTTCACCCACACCGGGGCAAAACGCTACACAGCGCAGGCCGTACACCGTGCCCGTTTGGCGGGCGCGGAGGTCATTCAGATCTCGGGAGTCGGCGCTGACGGGGCCGACCTGGTCACGGTGCCCCGGGAGCGCTCGTCGGCCTACACCGCCAGCCACCTGGGCGCCCTGGCGCGCGCGGCGCAGCTGGCGCAAGCGCTGGGCGCGGACCTCTCAGGCCTCAGCGAGGTCCCGGCGGCGGTCGAAACTACATACCGCTCGGCCTGGGACGATGATCGGCCGGCTCGGCCGCCTTCGCGGCTCTGCGAGTTCACCGGCGGCGGCATCAATCAGTGGACGGCCGCCGAGGGCGCGCTGAAAATCCGCGAGGCCGCCTACGTCGCAAGTGAAGGGCTCGGCGTGGAACAGTTCCTGCACGGGCCGTCGGTGGCGCTGGGCGCCGATGACCGGCTCGTCTGCCTAGACGGCGGCGGCGCGTGGTCAGCGAGGATCGCCGAGATAGCTCAGGCCGCCGAGGAATCTGGCGTTCCGGTAACGCGGGTTTCTCATGAGGGACTGGGGGAGCTTATATCGATCTTCCCGCTGACAGTCGCGGTGCAGCGGATCGCTCTGGAGGCCGCGGAAGCGCTAGGCGTGAATCCAGACACCTTCGGCCGGGATCGGCCGGGCCGAGAAGCCTGGGAGCTCGTTCAGCTGTGAACCAAACTCGCCACGAGCTGTGGCACGCAGCCACAATCTTGCTCTGGCCTTAACTGCGGAACCCGATGCCTCCGAGCGGCCGTCGCTGAAGTATCGAACGGCCAAGAAAGGTTGTGAGGAAGCACCGTGTTTAGTCCCGGGTGAACCAATCTTGTGCCGGAAACTCCGGCGGGGCGCGGTGATGACGGCCATGCCGATGCGGGTAGTTGCTGACGCGCCAGACCGGATTGTTCTGTACCAGGCGGCAGATACCGCATTTCGCGGCGCCTCATCCGCCTGATCGAGCCAGATGCGTGGCAGTGCATCGACGTCGAGTTCGACGCGGCGGGCAGCCGATAAGACGCACTGGCTAAGCTGGCGGCCACCGCCGCACTGGACCGTTCCTGCGTTGCCCGCGAGTTGGGCTGCTTGCAGACCAAGCTACCCGAGCTCAGGGGAGTAGCAGCCCGTCATTGCCAGTCCTGCCGGGAAAGGCACAGGTGCGGGCACGGCCGCATGGTCATGCAGGATTGGCAGTCATCACACAGAGCCGAGGCTATGACTCGCTCGCTCGTGTGCCCGAACTCTCGCTTGCAGTGCCAGCAGATCAGATCATGCATCAGTTATCGAACTCGTTTGTCTAGGGGAAGTGGCCACCGGTGCGACACGCGGACCAGAGGCACATTTCGCCCTGGTTACCCCGCATCGGCTTAGGCAACCATGCTGTTGAACAATCGAGCCAAGATCACGATTCCGCAGACTGAGATCCCTAACGATGTCCATGCGGGAGGTCGGGAAAGACGACAGGCCGACCCTCCGTCCAAGTACCAGCTGCTAGTCGGGGTACTGCGTGGAGGATTCGATGCGGCGAACGTTTGTCATCGTGATTGCTACCGGCGCGCTCGCCGTCGCAGGCGCAGGCTCCGCGGGCTGCGTACGCAGTGGTCCGGCGGGTGTCCAGCCGACCGGACAAGGATCAGCAGGCCACGGTCCACTTGGTGCCAACCAGGCGGACATCTATGTACCGGTACTTCGCAGATACCTCAGCACGCCTGCAGAGAATTCCTTTGCTCCGCACACCTTTAAGACGGTCTACGTGCTCGACCAGACATTTCCGCACGCGGCAATCATTGTCAGCGACGCGGCTGGAACACCCGTAACCTCGAACGCCCAGCACCAAATCACGGTCGCTCTGAGGCCGACAGCTCACGTTGTATTCGTGACCGACCGAAACAGGGTGATCAAGACAGGCGGTGGCTGTGCGCAGGTCAAGAATGGCGGAATCTTGATCACTCTCGGCACGCCCGACGGCGAGGGTCCGGCTGCGAAGGTCGCAATCGATGGTTTCGTGGCCTGCCTCGGCGCTACGCACCTGACCTACATCGTCAAGCAACAGGCTGACACCAGCTGGCGGGTGACGGGCACGACCGGTTCGATGGGGATCTCGTAAGGGAATGAAAGCGCTAAACGGGGCCTCGCCCGTGCCTGATCGGCCGAGCGAGGACTGCTGCCGGTCGTTAGCCGCCAACTTCACTTCTACTGTCATGAGAACTGGTCCCGGCTATGCCATCGCCAACGCCCATGGAACGGGTCGCTTCGTCGATCAATTGGCTGCGTTCGTACGCGACGGCCCGGGCGCCAGGAGGCAAGGCCGGGCACGACTCCCCCTAAGTGCGACGGACGCCCGTTCGGGTCGTCGGATTCAGCGATGCCGTCTTCGCCATCACCGTGACTCTGCTCGTCCTGGGGATCAAGCGTCCGACCGACTACATCCACCTGGCGCATGGACTTCTTGCGCTCTGGCCGTCCTATCTCGCCTATGCCCTCACGTTCTTGTTCATTGGACAGGTATGGGCAAACCATCACGTCATGTTCGACCACATCCAGGCCGCAGACCGCGTCGTACTCCTGCTCAACACGTTGTTGCTGATGGTTGTGGCGTTCCTTCCGTTCGCCACATCCGTTCTGGCTGGAGCAATGCACAAAGCACACGGCCTGCGAGTCGCGGGCGTTTTCTACGGCCTCGCATTCGACGCGACGGCCTTGACCTTTAATGGCGTCTGGCAGTACGCCCGCCGTCACCTGCTGCTCTGCGACACACTTGACCCTGTTGGTGCGACGGCGATCGGCAGGCGGTTTCAGCTGGCTCTCGCCTGGCTCACGGCTGGTGCCGTGCTCGGTCTCCTAGCACCGCTCGTGGGCGTAGCCGTGATCGCGGCATTCAACGTCTTCTACTGGCTCCCCATCCGAGGGGAGAGCCCTCGTGCCTAGACTCCGTCCCACCCGCCAGGCGATACCAGAAAACGAGTAGCACCGACTCGGTAGCCTGAAGTTCATGGCACGCGACGAGCGCAGCGTTACTCCGCAGAGCGAGGACTTCTCGGCCTGGTACAACGACGTCGTCTTTCGCGCTGAGCTGGTGGATCGAGGACCGGTTCGCGGAAGCATGGTGATCAGGCCATACGGGTACCGGATCTGGGAGTTGCTGCAGGCGGACCTGGACGGGCGGATAAAGGCCACCGGGCACCAGAACGCATATTTCCCGCTCCTCATCCCGCAGAGCTATATGGAGCGAGAGGCCGAGCACGTCGAAGGGTTCGCGCCCGAGCTTTTCACCGTCACCCACGCCGGCGGCAAGGAGCTGGAGGAGCCGCTGGTCATCCGGCCGACGTCCGAAACGATCATCGGCGAGATGATGGCCAAGTGGATCAGCTCGTACCGCGATCTGCCGCTGCTGCTGAACCAATGGGCCAATGTACTGCGCTGGGAGATGCGACCCCGGATGTTCCTGCGCACCAGCGAGTTCCTCTGGCAGGAAGGCCACACGGCGCACGCGACCGCTGTCGACGCCACAGCTGAGACGATGCTGGCGCTGGACTTCTACCAGGAACTAGCCGTCGATACCGCAGCTCTGGCCACGGTGGCGGGTGAGAAAACGCCGGGAGAGCGCTTCGCCGGCGCCGAGCGCACCTTCACGATCGAGGGCATGATGCGCGACGGGCGGGCGCTGCAGGCCGGCACCTCGCATTTCATGGGGACGAACTTCGCGGCCGCATTCGGGATCACATATACCAGCGAGAGCGGCACGACCGAGCTGTGCCACACCACTTCGTGGGGCATGACCACCAGAATGATCGGCGCCTTGATCATGACCCACGGCGACGACAAGGGGCTCGTGCTGCCGCCGGCATTGGCTCCCTACCAGGTAGTGATCGTCCCGATCGGCCGCGGAGAGCAGGCCGAGACAACGTTGTCCGCAACTAAGGAACTGGCCGCCATGCTGGAGCGCGCGGGCATCCGAACGCATGTGGACGACCGGCCGCAGTTGTCGCCTGGCTTCAAGTTCAATGACTGGGAGATGCGCGGCGTGCCGATCAGGCTCGAGCTTGGCCCGCGCGACCTCGCCGCCGGAACCGCCCTGATGTCGCGGCGCCTGACTTACGGCCAGCTGGGAGCCGCCAAGGAGCCGATCCTGCTCGAGGCGGCTCCGGACCTGCTGGCAGCCGAACTCATCGCCTTCCAAGTGATGCTGGCGAGGCGAGCTGCCGACTTCCGCGACGAGCACACGGCTGTTGTCAATTCCTGGCCTGAGTTCGTCGCCGCCGTCGCCACCGGCTGGGCGCTCGCGCTGCACTGTGGCGAGCAATCTTGCGAAGACGAGATCAAGGCAGAGACAACTGCGACTCCCCGCTGCATCCCGCTGGCTGGCGAACCCGAGCAGGGCCCGTGCATTCGCTGCGGAAAGCAGTCGGCGTATGGCGAGCGCCTCATCTTCGCTCGCGCCTACTGAGCAAGCACGGGCGGATGAACCTGTAACGGCCACACCCGAGTGCCGTCTGCTAGCTAGCCCTCAACGCTTGCGGTCTTTGCCTGCTTTAGTCAGGTCGCGCCATGACTTTTCGGACACGTCCACGTCGTAGCGCTGTGCCGCTTTCAGGATCCGCTTCCAGGCCCGGTCTCGCTCGGCGTCGCTGACGCCCTCTACCTGATTGAACCGGGAGATCGCGTTGCGCACGTGCCGGGCGTCGGTCAGCGGCTCCTTGCGCTCTTTGGGAAACGCGAAGTCCTCATCGGCTAGCCGGTCCTTCTGGGCCGTGCTCAGCCCTTCGGCCTGCCGGGGTATCCGAGCGCCGCGTGCCCGGGCACTCTGTGCTTCGCGCGCTTTAGCGATATTCCGCCTTGCTGCTTCCTTCTGGCGGGCGGTTGCCATCACGTCCTCCCCCGCAGAGATCGTCGTTGCCTTCCCAGGCTCGCTACCCGCGAGGAACGGCGCTATGCCTGACCTGCCGGGTTGACTGCGGCGACCCGAAGCACGCTGCCCAAATTAGCCGCCCGCAGCCGACGTGCCAATGTGGCGGGTCGAGCGGAGCCTAGGGAACACTACCTACCGAGGCCGAGGGCGTGCTCCAGGTGACAGCTGCCCCGACCTAGCTGATAGCCGTGTGCCGCGTTTCGGGGAGGGAACGGCGATGGGTGTGGCGTCGTGACCGGGTCAGCGCGGCCATCCGTGGGCCGGCGCACCGTGCTGATTCTCGCGGTGGCCGCGGGCCTGACCAGCGTTCTGCCCGCTTGGCAAGCTCGCGCTGCACACGCTGGGTTCTCCGCCGCAGGTTCCGCGCGGCAACTGATCACGGTGACAGCGGCTTCGCGTACCACTACCTACGCCACGCTGCGCGCGTACAAGATCTCCGGCGGCAAGCGAGTTCTGGCTTTCGGTCCGTGGACCGCCCGCGTCGGCTATAACGGCATCGCTAGGCCAGGCAAGAAGCGGGAAGGGGATGGCCGGACACCCTCAGGCCGCTACGGGATCAGCTTTTTCTTCGGCGTCCAACGCAAACTACGGTTCACCTTCTCTTTCAGGCACGCCTACTCTTACGACTACTGGGATGATGACCCAGCCAGCCCCCGGTACAACGAATGGGTCGATGCCCGCAAACACGACCCCGGCGCCAACCCTGAGCCTATGCACCAGGTACCCGCTTATGACTACGCGGCCGTGATCGCCTACAACACTGCCCGCACGCCAGGCCTGGGCAGCGCGATCTTTCTGCATGTCGGAACAGGTTCGGCTACGGCCGGCTGCGTTTCCCTGCCGCGCACGCGCCTCATCAAGATCCTGCTTTGGCTCAAGCCTAAAGATCATCCTCAGATTTCCATCGCCGTCACTCACGGCTAGCTCCACGGCCTCTGGCGCTTGCAGCGACGTTTGAGGAAACCGCTGGGCCCTTGCGCGGCCGCGGCCACACACGCGGCCGGTCTGATTGGGCAAGGCTAAGAATTAGCCTGCTGGCCAGCCCGGATGCTAGCGTCTGCGGCTATGCCCGACCCCAGCTTCCGCATTGTGCGCGCGCCGCCAGGATTGATCTGGCGTGCCCTTGATGGGGATCAGGTCGTCGGTGCGGTCTCAGCTCTTCTCCGCCCCAATGGCCGGTGGTTCGTCCACTTTGATCTGTGCCAGGACGATAGTTACGGGGCATTGCTGGCCGCGGTAGCCGACAACACCGACAGCGATCTCTACACCGCGGTCGACGAGCGGAATAAGGACGCGCTCGCGCTCTTCGAGCGCCTTGGGTTTAAAGTCGTCCGCCGCGAAAGCATCGTCGCCATTCCGACCGATCCCGAGGTTACCGGGCTGCACGTGACGGACGAGCCGGACGGCGTGATTGTCATTTCTGCTAACGATGCCTTTGAGGATCAGTTGCGGCTGCTAGATGACGCACTGCGTCAAGACGTTCCTGGCACTGAGGGATGGCAGTGGGACCCCGCCGACTTTAACGAGGAGACCTTTGGCTCCGATTTCGATCCTGCGACGTACCTGGTGGCCGTCGATGTGCCCAGCGGCGAGTACATCGGCCTGGTCCGCGTATGGATCAACCCGGGAAGGCCGCGGCTCGGGCTCGTTGCCGTTCTGCCGCCTTACCGCCGTCGCGGCCTCGCATCACTGCTGCTGGCGCGGGCGTTCAGGGTCCTCCATGAGCGAGGCAAGAAGGAGGTCACGGCCGAGGTAGACGAGACGAACGCGGCATCTAGTGCCCTGCTGGCAAAGCTCGGCGCCAGAAGCATAGGCGGCTCTGTCGAGTTGATTAGGCCGCGACAAGCATCGGGTTAATGATCAGTCCTGCGACCGGTCAGCAGGGTGACAGTGAGTACCTGGTCGTCGATGTGACGAAGCTGCCCGCCGTGACGAGCACCACCAAGGTCACGAACGTGTGGGGCTAGCTCGCCGCTGCGACGGCATTGCGCTAGTCCGACCTGGCAGGTGAGGTGGTCGCTCGCATGCCAGCGAGGTGAATGTCGAGGAATCGGTGCCAGACCTCCGGCGTGGCGTCGCCCGAGGTCTGCGCCATCCCGCGCATCGCCCCGATGAGGGCGGTCACGTCGGCGCTGGTTATGCCGGGACCGAGCGCGCCTGCGGAGACGGCTCGTGCGGTGAGCTCCGCAGTGGCCGCCCTGATCCGGCGTGCGGCCGAGGCGTCAGGCCGGCGCCCAAGAAGCAGATTCGCGTAACGGGCATGATCGGCGAACGACTGCCCGAACGCTCGGAGCAGTTCTTCGAGCCCGTGGCCGTCGGTCCGGGCAAGTGCGTGCTCCGCGGCGGTGATCAGCTCGTCAAGGGCGAGCCTGAGCAACTCATCGATGAGTGCGTCCTTGCTCGCGAACCGCCGGTATACGGTGCCGACTCCGACACTCGCACGGGCGGCGATCTCCTCAATGCACGCATCAGCGCCGGACTCGCCGAAGACCTCTCTCGCGCTCTCGAGAATGCGCTCGTAGTTGCGTACGGCGTCGCGCCGCATGGCTCGAGCGGGTTGCTGGATTACCGCTGGCTGCTGCCGGCGCGCCTGCGTCCTGTTCTGCCTAGAAGTTGCCTTCGTTGCGTGAGGCCCGTGCTGCTCATGGCTGCTCACTCCGGCTGATCGCCGACAACGGTGCCGGCCGCGATCATGGCGAGCTCGGCATGCTCCGGTTCCTCGGCCGCCAGCCGCCTGCGCTTCGCCGAAGGCATCAGCAAGCCGGCGAGAGCCGCGAGGATCAACCCGCAGGTCATGACGGCGAAGCCCGTCGTGTAGCCGGCTTCCTTGGGCAGGCCGGACGGCGCGAGCTGGGACGTCACGATGCTGGCCATGACCGCCGAGCCGATGCTCCCGCCGATCGTGCGGATGTTCGCGTTCATGCCGCTCGCAACGCCGGTTTGCGATGGCGGGACGGCCGCGACGATCAACGCTGACATCGCCGAGAACACCAGTCCGAAGCCGATTCCCATTAGCGCGTTGGACAGGTAGATCTGCCATTCGTACTGGTGCGCGAAGGCGAGGATGGACATCGCGGCGCCCCCGATGAGGCAGCCGGCTATGACCAGCGTCTTGCCGCCGAGCTTGTGGGCAAGCCGCCCAGCGAAGATCCCCACGATGAACATGGTGATGGCCGATGGCAGCAACATGAGGCCGGAACGGGTAATACTCGCGCCAAAGCCGTAGCCTGCCACGGAAGGCGTCTGCACGAACTCGGGCAGGAACGCGAAAGTTGCGTACATGCCGACCCCGATGAGCAGGGCAACCAGGTTGTTGGTCCAGACCGCTGTTCGTCTCATCATCGTCATGTCGATCAGCGGCGTAGTCGCGCGCAGCTCGGCCATCAGCCAGGCTGCGGCCAGGACGACGGCGGCCGCGAGCAGTCCGAGCACGCGGTCAGAACTCCATCCCCAAGAGGGCGCCTGGCTGAGCCCGACGAGCAGCGCTACCAGCCAGCCGGAGAGCAACACGGCCGGCAGCCAGCTGATGCGGCCCGGCGTCCTGACCGGGGACTCCGGCACGAACAAGATCGCCGCAGCCGCGGCAACGACCGTCAAGATGAGCGGCAGCCAGAACAGGCAGTGATAGTCGAGCGCGTCCACGATCGGCCCAGCCAGCACGATGCCCAAACCCGCGCCCACGGCTGTGAGCGCCGCGATCGCACCCACGGCACCGGGCACCTTCTCCGCGGGGAACTCATCGCGAATGATCCCAAATGCGACCGGGAGCATGCCGCCGGCGAATCCCTGGATGACCCGCGCTGCGATCATGACGCCGATGGAGGGTGCCACGGCCGCCAGGAGCGACCCGACGGCGAGCGCGGCCAGCGTCGCGACCAAGACGCGCTTCTTGCCGGTCATGTCACCGACCCGGCCCAGGATCGGCGTCATGATCGACGCCGACAGCAGGTATGCGGTCAGGACCCAGGTAACCGTGTTCTGGGTGGTGTGCAGCTCATGCTGCACCGTCGTCAGTACCGGAACGACCAGCGACTGCAAGAGCGCGAATGCCCCGACACCCAGAGCCAGCACGGCAAACGTGACCGGTGGGCGCGAGCGCATGCTTCTGTCCGCCACTAATGACCTCCTTGAAGCGGAATCTATGTTCCGGTACGAGGAGGGAGCCTTGCACAAGCGGAATCATGCCTCCGCTTGGGATTGTGCTGGTTGTTGAGCTCGTGGCATCGTCGTGGCCCGGTTCACCTGGGCTTGAGAGCACGCAGGTGCAAGAACAGCGGGATTCGTTGCCATCGCCGGTCGCTAGGGTGCTCGTTTGCTACCTCGTCCGACGGCTTCACCTCGCGGATTGTCTCCGTCAGCAATCCCGCGTCAGCGAGCGCATGGAAGTAAGCCTCGAGCGGCCGGTGCTCGCTGTGGAAGGTGAGCCGGACGCCGTCGCGATCTACGACGTCTCTCAAGGGGGCGTGATCCAGGTAAGAGCCGCTAATCACGAAAGGTGATCGCACATCGCGATTCTCGAACGCTCCAGCGGTATTAATTGGATGCGGGATCGCCAGGCATGTGCGGCCGTCGGGCGCCAGTACCCTGGCCAGCTCGCGGAAGGCCTGCGGCATGTCGTCGATGTCGTGCAGGCACATGTAGGCGACAACGAGATCGAAAGCATTGTCCGCGAACGGCAATTCGGTAGCGTCGCCGAGAAGGACGAGCGCCGCGTCCGGATCATCGGCAGCGAGTCGCACCATCGTGGGGGAGGCATCGACGCCTACAACCTGGTGCTGGCGTGCTTTGAGCAGCCGGCTCAGACGTCCTTCACCGCAGGCCAGGTCTAGAGTTCTGGCTCCCGGCGGCGGGAGCATTTCCCACAGGACCGGCAGGTTGATTTTCTCGTGCGCGCGGTCAATGCCTGGGCGGGTGAAATGCCGCCAATTCTCGGCCTCAGATTCCCAGCCTTGTCGCATAGTCACCCGGAAAGCCTGCCAGATGGGACTGCGGCTTCGTGGCCGCCACCTAGCGCACAGCGCGCTTCGGCTAGCGGCGGACGACGAAGACGTATTCGCGGCTGTCGTCGTCGAAAGGCTCGGCGGCGAAGCCGCCGTACAGCGCTTCCAAGGTCAGGCCGGCGACGTCGATCAGGCCGAGCCACTCGTTCTTCGTCGCCCACCAGATTGACGACTTGGCACCACTGGCAGTGATGAGGTCGATCCGGTTGTCGCCCAGACCGTAGCGGACCGTGTGCGGCACGGGCTCCTGCTGCCGCTGGCCATCAAGCCGCACGGCGACATGGGGATCGAAGACGAAGGCGTTCCAGGCGAACCGGCCGCCTGGCAGAAGCGATGCCGCGACGCGCTCGAAGGTGCGCCGACGATCGGCCCAGGTGGGCAGATGCAGCAGCGCGCGGAACGGCAGTAGATCAGCGCAGCCGGTTCGTCGAGGTCCAGGTCACGCATGTCGCCCTCGCGCAGATCGAGCTCAACGCCGGCGGAGGCGGCGCCGGCCCTGGCATGCTCGAGCATTGCCGGGGATGAGTCGATCCCGATGACACGCTTACCCGTCGCCTGAGCGACTGGAATGGCAACCCGGCCGTTTCCGATCGCGAGCTCGACAAGTGGACCTTCTGCCTCGCGGGCAAGCCTGACGTAGAAGCTCACATCGGCGGTCATTCCGGCCGACCACTCCTCGTAGCCGTCCGCGAAGGCCTCGTCCCAGCTCACGCGGTCAGGCTAGGGCACGCGGAACCGAGACTGCACTTGGTTAATGTCGGCGTATGGAGCCAAAGAGACACTGCTACACCTGTAACGGCAACGCTGACATCGACCGGCTTCCGCCGTGGGAACGCATAGCCGTCGACGAATTCTGGCGAGTGGCGCATGCCTTCGACTCAGCTCTCCCCGGCTGGCTGGTGCTTCTGCCTCGCCGGCATGTCACGACGATCGCCGAACTGACCGACGCCGAAGCCGCTTCTCTCGGGATCTGGCAAGTTCGCCTGTCGCGTGCACTGCACGCCGTAACAGGCTGCGCGAAGACCTATATTGCGCAGTTCGCTGAGGCAGAAGGATTCGCCCACGTCCATTTCCACATCGTGGCCCGACCAGCGGACCTCGCGTACGAAAACCGTGGTCCGCGGGTGTTCGGATTGCTCGGCGCTAATGGCCCGCCACCGGTAAGCGATACAGCCATGGCTGAACTCGCGACGAAGGTCTCCGCGCGCCTGGCAGATTAGGTTGACCGGCGCCTGCTGTTGGCTGAACCTGCATTCCTGTAACCACCGCTACTGGGAGCCGAGTAACTATGAACGACCCTGTCATCCGTCTGCTTCGCGACCTGGTCAGTGATGGAGTACAGAGCGGTGAATTGGCACGAGACGGCCGCGTCCTTCGGTGGGCGGAGGCAGGATCGGGTCGGCCGGTCGTCGTGTTTGACGCGGCTCTCGGCGAACCAGGAACAATGGCATGGGCTGGCGTCATGGCGCTGGTTGCTCCGAACGCGCGCGCTGTGGCCTACGACAGAGCAGGTATCGGAGCGAGCGATCCGATGTCACCTCTGACCTTGGATGGCCAGCTGGAAGATCTCGCCGCGGTCCTTGAGGCCTGCGGCGACGGGCCATGCGTCGTGGTCGGTCACAGCTGGGGCGGCCTGCTCGCGCAGCTGGTAGCAATGCGCCAGCCGGAGCTTGTCGCAGGTCTGGTCCTCGTCGACCCAGCGGAGGAGAGATACCTGTCCGCGCTGCCATCCGACGATCTGAGGGAAGGCGTGCGGTTGGGCGAAGCAGTAATGGAGCAACACGCCAAAGGCGAGCTGGCGGCGACAATACGGTCGGTATTCGGCGACTTCGCGACGCGGCTGTCGGAGGATTCAGCGCTGCAGGAGCGGATACTCGATACCTATGTCTCGTGCTACGCGAAGCAATCGCAGGCACGCATGGTTCTCGCCGAAAACCTGCTGGTGATCGGCTCGTTGCCGCGGATTCAGCGGATCCGGCAGGCGACGCCGTTGCCAGACATCCCGGTCGTGATCTTCAGTGCGACCGAAGACCGGCCCGGGGGGCAACGCGAAACGTGGACCGGCATGCACGTCGAGCTAGCGGCCTCGATGCAGCGGGCTGAGCACATCGTCCTCGCCGACACGAGCCATGCCGTCAATCAGGAGCGGCCCGGTGAGGTGGCCGATGCCATCAACCGCATCGTCGAGAGCGTCCGCCGCGAGGGTGACTGAGCGGCAGTTGAGATGTTTCCGTCGAGATATACCTTTTGTCCGCAGTAGCACACCGCCGTACTCGACTTGCCGTGTATCAAGGTGCCATCGATCACCTGATCGCACGATGGATGGATCATTCATACACGGCCGAGGCGATCGTGCTGACCTGCATGTCCTGAATACACTGGATTGTCGTAATTGCGCAAGCGGGGATGCCGTCGCGCAGCAGACGCGCCGGTAGCTTGTCGTCGCCCAGCAGGGTGCGGAGCAGGTCAGTGGTGACCCCGCCGTGTGTGACCGCGACGACTGTGCCCTGCCGAGCCGTCAAGTCCAAGAGGAACGAGCGCATCCGCTCGCCCGCCTGCCGCGACGAGTCGCCGCCCGGCGGGACGAAGTCCCGGTCCCGGACCGACCGCTCCCAGTCGTCCGAGAAGGACTGGAATGTACACCCGCCATCCCAGTTCACGCGCTCGCTCAACCGCGCATCGATCGCGATGCTCAACCCCAGGCCCGCGGCGACCACCTCAGCCGTCTCCCAAGCTCGCCGAAGGGGACTGCTGTACAGCCGAAGCACGTCCCGGGACTGGAGCCATCGGCCTATCCGGCCGGCCTGCTGCCGGCCGACGGCGGTCAGTCCGGGATCGCCAGGACCGGCCTCCTTCTGCGCGTGCTGCACCAGATAGACCAGCGCCATAGCCAGACATCATTGAGCGCGGCCAGCCAAGCCCGCCAATGGTTTATCGGCAGTCCTAACGGACTCAGACCGAGCTCAGCACACGGTCCGCCAGGAAGTCCTCCCAGGTACGGCGGCCAACTGCCCGCGCCGGATCGATGGCCGCACCGGCTCGGATGGCTCCTGCGGCCTGGCCGGGCACCGGTACCGGCAGGATGCGCTTGCTGAGGCGCCGTGCTGCCAGGTACTCACGCATCATCTCTGTGCCCAGGTAGATCCGCGGTCCGGCCATGTCTGGCACGAGACCTGCGGGGCTGTCGAGCGCCAGTTCCACCAGCCGATCGGCTACCTCACCGGAATCAACCGGCTGGAACAGCATGCCCTTCGGCATCGGTATAGCGGGCATCTTGGCCATGGCGTCGGCGACCTTCAGTACCAGGTCGTAGAACTGGGTTGCCCGCAGCGTCGTCCACGGCAGACCAGAACCGGATACCACCTGCTCCGCGGCGTACTTGGACGCGAAGTAGCTGAACATCGCGCGATCTACCGAGCTGACAACCGGAATGCGGTCCGCGCCGACCACCGAGATGTACACCAGATGCGGCTGTCCAGCGCGAGACGCGGCCCTGACCAGGTTCGCGGTGGCGACTTCATCGCCTTTCTGACTGCCGGCACAGTGCACGATCACGCCGGTGCCGCTCACTGCCGCATCGATGCCGATGTTCCGCGACAGGTCACCGAGGACGTACTCGACGCCGTCTGCGGGGCTTTGCGCGTGCCGGCTAAGTACCCGCACGTCGTGGCCAGCGTCCCGCAGCCGCCTGACGACCTGGCGTCCGAGTGTGCCCGTACCGCCTGTGACGAGGTTGGGTGTGGTCATAGCTCCTCCCTTCACTCATTGGCACCTGCCCGCCCGGCGCCCGTTGTCACATCTTGAGAGCGCCGGGTGTCAGTGTGGTGACACCCGGCAGCGAGGGAATGTGACAGATGGCCGACAACGAGTGGCTGGGAGCCGTATTCGAGCAGCACCGCGATCACCTGCGCGCGGTCGCCTACCGGCTGCTCGGCTCGGTAACGGATGCCGACGACGCGGTCCAGGACACGTGGCTGCGCCTGACCGGCGCGGACACCAGCGAAGTCGACAATCTCGGCGGCTGGCTGACTACGGTCGTGGCGCGCGTCTCGCTCAACATGTTGCGCTCCCGCCGGCACGAGCAGCCGGTTGGTGACTCCTGGCCAGGGCCCGATGAGCTCGCCGCAATGGTTGGCACGCCGGCTGGGACCCCGGGAACAGGTGCCTCGATGCCGGCCAGCGACCCTGAGGATGAGGCTGTCCTCGCCGACTCGGTCGGCCTGGCTCTGCTTGTCGTACTCGAGACGCTGACACCGGCGGAGCGGCTCGCGTTCGTCCTGCATGACATGTTCGCGATGCCGTTCACAGAGGTGGCGGCGGTCCTCGACCGAACGCCGGAGGCGACCCGCCAGCTGGCCAGCCGGGCGCGCCGCCGGGTTCGCGGAGGGTCGAACGTAGACCGCGCCGCCGCCGACTTCGCCCGCCAGCGAGAGGTCGCTTCGGCGTTCTTGGCGGCTGCACGAGGCGGCGATCTCTCAGCGCTCGTCGCACTGCTTGATCCCGAGGTGACCCTCAGGGCCGACGCGGGCGCATCCCCGTCGGGCCGAGCGCTCGAGCGCCAAGGCGTCAAGCTCGTCGCCGCCGGTGCAGTCGCCTCCGCAAGCCGCGCCGAGCATTCGCAGCTTGCTCTGATCGACGGGACCGTGGGCATCGTGTTCGCGCCCGGCGGTCACCTGGAGATCGTGGTGAAGCTGACCGTCAGTGCCGAACGCATGATTACGGTCATGGAAGTCATCGCCGATCCGGACCGGCTGCGCGGTCTTCAGTTGGCCGTGCTCCCTGAATAACCGGGCGCATTCGCGACTCGATCATTCAGTGCACGAGCGAGATCCAGGCGGCGATCCCGCCGCCGAGACCGACGGCGGTCCCGACCAGCCACTGCCAGTTGTTCGCGACGAAACGCCGCGTTCCGTAGACCACGTCGACCTTGATCCGGATGTGGCGCTCAAAAACCGGAACCGCGATCTGGCCGCCGCTGACGAGTGGCGAATCGATGCGGATGGTGACGCAGAGGGCCAGCGTCTGGCTGCCCGATCTGAGTGGCGTCACGTCGAACTCCCACCTCGCCAGCGGGACGACCAGTTGCTCGGGCGGGCTGAGGGGCTCGATCTTGAACGACGATCCCCTGAGCTCAACCCCCATTAGCGGGGCCGCGTCGACGTGCACCACCTCAGGAAGCCCTCGCCCGCGAAAGCCCGAGGTGAGGGCGTCGCGGAGTTCGGGCGACCGCGCGACTCCGACCTCAATGCGGTCCGCGCGGCCTTGATGCATCTCCGGCGGCGGATTGAAAGCCAGTAGGCCAGGGTGCACCGTGTCCCTGACCACATGGCTGATCCATTCGCCGGCTAGCGGCGCGAGTTTCGTTTCCTGGCCAGGCCCCGGCGTCGGGCCGGATGCCTGCGTCGGCGGCAGGCCGATGGGCTGCGCGTAGGCCGGCTGGCCGACCGGGAGGCCCGTGTTCGGGCTGACCGGATACCCGTGCTGCCTGTCGGGCTGTGCATCCGACTGGCCGTCCCACCGGCTGGCCCACTCATCCGTATCGTCGTCCGGAGCGGCGCTGGGCCCAGCGTGCTCCTGTTTCTCCTCTGGAACCGGAATGGCGTCGGCGGACCACGGTGCCGTCGCCTTGTCGTCGGCCGGAGGCGGATGAGTGAAACCGATGGTCTCTAGCGGGGTCGGCGGTGCCGACTCGCCATCGGCTTGGTCGGCGTCGGCGACGCCGTCGGGACCTTCATAATTGGCCGCGTCGGAGGCGAGGGCGTCGGCTTCGTCAGCCGAGATCAGCCCCAGAGCTAGCGCGAGTTCCGCGGCGGCCCGGTAACAAGCGTCGATCGGTATTGGGGAGATGGTGGCGAGAAAGTGCGCGCTAAGCCGTACCGCGAGGCCGGGATCCATGCCGGCAGACACGTGCTCGAGCATCGTGCTGGCCAGATTCTCTTTGGCCGCAGTGACAAGCACCGACCTCTCAAGCCGAGCTCCGCGCAGCAGACTGGGCAGCACTTCGGACATGATGCGCACGTTGGACAGCGCGGTCGCCCCGTACGCGGGGTCCTGCACGATCGCGCGCAGCGCTGCCCGTGTCTCGTCGACATGATGAAATGACCAGCTAGTCATCTGATTGCCTCGAGCGCACAGGCTGCCGACCATTCATCGCATTGGGGGTCCTGCGCAGAATCCTACGGCTCAGTGCCACGACACAGCAGCCCGACGAAATGGCCAGCATTCATTCGCGACGGTTACAGTTCACGGGCATGAGCCGACCGAATGACCTGGCGCTCGTGCGCGAGATGATGGCACGCCTGGACGAGGGCGGCGTCAGCACCTGGCTCTTCGGAGGCTGGGCAGCGGAACTGCTCGGGCTGATCCGGCCGCGTGCACACCACGACGTCGACCTGCTGCACGCGGCACCCGACTTCACGAACGCCGACGCGCTCATTGCGCGCAATGGCGATCTGGCTGAGATCCGGCAAAAGCGCTTCGCACACAAGCGCGCCTTCTTGAGCGACGGAGTCATGATCGAGCTCTTGCTCGTCCAGCCAGCGGACGGGAAGCTCGTCACGCTGTTCTGGGGCACCACGAGCCATGTCTGGCCTGCCGATGTGCTTGATCAGCGAGTGGGCGGAATCCGGGTCGCGAGTGCGGCCGCGGTGCTTGGATACCGCACGGCTCATGATCGACTGAGGGACGCTAGCTCTTGCCGGTGACCGCCGCGGTCCAGAACTCCCGGATCGGAGGGTAGATGCGCTCGTGATCGCGCGAGAGCGACGCCTTGACGAGGCTTGTGGAGCCTGATTGAGGGTGGCGACCTTCCGCGGGTGACAGTTTCCGCAGTGTCGCTGGCGCTGCTCGCGGCGGCGGTCCCCGTCGCGTTGGCGGCGATCGTGAGTATCCCAGCGCGCTTGCTGGCTCGCCGGTCGATCGCGCCCTTGCTGACCTACGAGTGACGCGATGAGCGCGGAAGCGGATCGGCTCCAGTTCCTGGCTGCCGACCTCACGGACCGCGGTTGTGGCACGTTAGTCGGTTGTGAGCCTTCCACCGTTCGACCGTGTGGTGACCGAGCACGGCCAGGTCGTCCTGCGGGTGTGCCGGGCGCTGCTGCCCTTGCACGACGCCGAGGATGCAGCCGCCGACGCGTTCCTGGCCGCACTCGAGGCCTATCCCAGGCTCCGGCCGGATAGCGACGTCAAGTCGTGGCTGGTCACGATCGCGCACCGCAAGGCAGTGGACATCCTGCGGCGGAAGGCGCGGCACGCGATGCCAGTGCAGGACATGCCCGAGCGCGGGCTCGGAGCGGAACCATCGCTGCCGGACCAGACGCTCTGGCAGGCCGTGCGCGAGCTGCCGACGAAGCAGCGCCACGCGGTCGCATATCACTACGTCGCTGACCTGGCATACGCCGAGGTGGCGGCCATCATGGGCACCAGCGAGGCCGCAGCCCGCAGGAACGCCGCCGACGGCATCAAGGCGTTGCGGCGAACCTATCCGCCTGCGTCCGGTTCCGGACAGGGAACCTTGCCGACTAAGGAGATGACATGAACGATCTCGAACGCCTCCTCACCGGCGCAGCCGACCAGGTGGCTGACGCCGGCGACGCCGCCGACCCCGCCATGAAGCGGCTGCGGGCGGCCCTGGCCAGCCGCGCTCAGGAGCAGAATCTGCTCGATATCGCCTACCGGACCGTGGAAACGCCGGTCGGCCAGCTGCTGATCGCCGCGACGCCGCTCGGCCTGATCCGCGTGGCATACCCACGGCAGGACCATGACGCTGTCCTGACCGCGCTGGCGGAGCAGGTCAGCCCGCGAGTCCTGTTCGCCCCCGCGAAACTCGATGACGCTGCACGGCAGTTCGACGACTACTTCACCAGGCATCGCCACCGCTTCGAGCTAGCCGTCGACCTGCAGCTTGCCAGCGGGTTCCGCCGGACCGTGCTCGAGCGCCTGCCAGACGTCGGCTACGGCCGGACGGTCAGCTACGGCGAGCTCGCCGCCCAGGTCGGTCACCCACGTGCGGCGCGCGCGGTGGGCACGGCATGCGCGACCAACCCCTTGCCGCTGGTAATCCCTTGCCACCGGGTCGTGCTCGGGGATGGCTCGCCGGGCGCATACGTTGGCGGGCCCGAGAAGAAGCGCGTTCTCCTCGACTTCGAGCATGAGGCTGCGGCCTGACCTGCGCGGCCCGCACGCGGCGGCGCGCCGACCTCACACGCCTGTGCCGCCGCGCGTTAGCAGGGCAGAGCAACCCCCAGCCGACGGAGGACCCGTGAAGCGCGAACTCAACCCCAAGATGCTCTACTTCGGCACGCCGGTCGTGCTGGTCAGCTCGCTGAACAGCGACGGATCCACGAACGTGGCGCCGATGTCGTCGGCATGGTGGGTCGGCAAGACCGCGACGCTGGGGCTGAGCGTCAACTCTCACACAGTCCGCAACCTCGAGCAACGCCCGATGTGCGTTCTGAACCTCGTCGACGAGTCGATGGTTGACGCGATCGACCGGCTCGCGCTGCTCACCGGCCGTCCCGATGTGCCGGATTACAAGCGCGCTCGCGGCTACAGCTACGAGCCCGACAAGTTTGCCGCCGCGGGCCTTACCCGCGCGCCGCTCGGCGAGAGCCTGCCGGACGGGGTCGCAGAGAGCCCGATCCACATGGTCGGCCGGGTACGGGCGATGCACGACATTGATGAACCGGACTCTGGGCTGCGGGCCCTCGAAGTCGCCGTGCTGCAGACGCACGTGGACGAGAGCGTGCTGATGGCCAATCACCCGAGCTACATCGACCCGCTGCGCTGGAACCCGCTGTTCATGAAGTTCACCGAGTACTTCTCGGGAGCTACCCTGACCAGGCCATCGTCCCTGGCTCGCGGCTGGGACATGCCGGAGCTCGACGCCGACGGCGCCCTGGCGGGGAGTTCGAGCGGCTGATCTATGTCCGAGGCGAGTCCGGTCGCTGCGCGGCGTGCCTGCGGAGCCAGGATTGCGGCTGGCCGGACTCGCTGGCGATCGAGTTCCACGTCCAGCCTGCGGCCCTGCGGTCGTTGACATAGCTCGGGACCGACGGATACCCGAGCCGTGCAGCCACCAGGGCCGCTCGCTGGCTGGCGGCGTGGCGTTTGGCGGCGTGCGGCATGCTCGTCAGGCCGTGCCGCCGGAGCGCCGCGTCAACGGCGTGACGGGACATTCCCATCTCGGCCGCGATCGCGTTGACGGTTTGATGCCGGAGCACGTGCCGGTCACGCAGGTAGGCACCGACGTCATCGAAGCCGAGGCCGTCCAGGATCGGCTTCCAGGCCCCGTCGGGCTGACTTCTCGGCCGCTGCCTGGCCAGGCTTGCCGCCATCGGGTCAAGCCGGACAAGGTGCCTGGACAGCCAGTCCTTCTGCAGCCCGATCTCGCGGCTGACGGCGGCCAGGCTTGCCGCCATCTTGGCCGCTACCAGCGTGCCAATGTCGGCGAAACCCTGCCTGGCCGCAGCGCTCGAGGCGACCGCCGCGAGCTTGCGGTCGGCGCGCTCCCTGCTGGCTGTCTTCGCCGCGGCCGAGAGCCCGGCGCCGCTGGCGCGCGCATTCTTCCTGCGTCTCTGCTCGGGAATCGGTCTGCCGCGAGCCGCGGCTGCGGCGTCCCTGGCTAGTTCACCCGCTCTGGCCCTAGCGCGGCCCGCGGCGCTCCCCTCGCGGACGGCTGGTTCGAAGATCAGCCGTGCGGCGAAGGCTGCCGAGCGGAGCTTGCGGGTCTCGTGGCCCTCGAGGGACTGAGTCCGCTCGAGCCCGAATGTCATGCAGTAGCGCTGTTGCTCCACCCGTGCGCGCGCAGATGAGCCGTCACCGAGCGGAACGACCGCCCGCAGAGGTGACAGGTCACGCGCGCGTCCCCCACCAGAATCTCGCCGATGGGAGCGTAGAAGGGCGTCCCGTCCGCTAGCACGCCGACGACAGGCCGGAGCATTTCGCGGGTGGATTGCGCCTGCGGTGGCGCCGCCGCGCTCATCGGTTCGGCCGTCATGGCCAGCGCACCCTCTCCGTAGCTTGCTAGTCACATTGAGACTAGTGTTCTGTACCTCGGAGTACCAGATGTAACCGGAGAACTCGGCCAAGTGGATAAACGCGGAAACGGGGCAGGACTTGCGTGCGACATACCGCCAGCAGCCATTCGGCCTGATGCCCAAGAAGGAAATGAAGGAGCACATCATGCAACTCAGTGCACGCAATCAGCTCAACGGCACTGTCCAGGGCGTCAAGTCGGGTGCGGTGATGGCCGAGGTCACGGTCAACGTCGAGGCGGGCACCGTGACGGCCGCGATCACGGATTCCTCCCGCGAGCGCCTGGGCCTGAAAGAGGGCGATCAGGTGTACGTCGTGATCAAGGCGACCGAGGTCATGATCGCCAAGGACTGAGCCTTCCGGCCATGCGGCCGACATGATTAGAACAACAGCGAAGTGCCAGCGACGTTCAAACAGTGCCCGTGGTGGCACGTTGCTGTTGTATTTCCGGCGGGTTGAGCAGGCCCGCAGGATCAATGAAGCATCTGGCGATGACTTCGCGGGCTCTCTTCGGTCTCAACCTGCGCAAGGCCGTGCCGCCGCGAGACAGGAGGGAACAGATGAGCATGCCAGTGACGACGCTAGACCCGCGCTTTAGCGACGAGAACGCCGTCGCCACCGGATGGGACGAGACTCGCCGGATGCTCGAGGCAGCCGAGGTGTGGTGGGTCACCACCGTCCGCAGCGACGGGCGGCCCCACACCACTCCGCTGGTAGCCGTCTGGGTTGGCGAGGCACTGTACTTCTGCACAGGTGACTCCGAGCAGAAGGCTGTCAACCTGCGCGACAATCCGCATGTGAACCTGACAACAGGGTGCAATAGCTGGGACTCAGGCCTGGATATCGTCGTTGAGGGCGACGCCGTCGCCGTGACCGACCAGGACGTCCTGCGGGACCTGGCCGAGGCATGGACGCGCAGATGGGACGGCCGCTGGCAGTTCCAGGTGGGCGACGGCGGCTTCAAGCACCCGCACGCAGATGATCTGGTCCTGGTGTTCAAGGTCGCGCCGACTAAGGTCATGGCATTCGCCAAGGGCAACCCGTTCAGCTATACGAAGCACAGTTTCTGACGAGTCCTGTTCCGACTGGACGAGGTAACAGCGGGCCAGAGCCTCCGAACCAATGGAACTGGAGCGCTAGCCTTGTGACGGTGACCGTTCAAGGCCGATCCCGCGAAAGCGAGCAGACGCTGGTCGAACTGGCCAGCCAGGGTGACGAGAGCGCTTTTGCCGATCTGGTCGAAGTGCACCGCGGCGAGCTGACCGCGCACTGTTATCGGATGCTCGGCTCGTTTCAGGACGCCGAGGATGCCGTTCAGGATGCCTACTTGCGCGCCTGGCGCGCGATCCACGGTTTCGCCGGCCGCAGTTCGGTCCGCTCGTGGCTGTACGCCATCGTCACCAACACTGCCTTGGACATCGCTAAGCGCCGGGCCAGGCGAGAGCTATCGGCGGCGCATGCACCGGCAGCGTCACGCGGCACCGTTCCTGGGGACATGCAGCACGGCCCTGTCTGGCTAGAGCCATTTCCTGACCATGCGCTGGCCGAGACCGAGCCGTCGCCTGAGGCTCGCTATGAGCAGCGGGAGAGCGTGGAACTGGCGTTCGTCGTCGCGCTCCAGCACCTGCCTCCGCTGCAACGGGCCGCGCTCATTCTGCGTGAGGTCGCCGGATTCTCCGCTAAGGAGATCGCGGGCCTGCTTAGTACGTCAGAACCCGCGGTGAACAGCGCGCTTCAGCGAGCCCGCGCTGCTGCGGCGAGCAGGTTGCCCGCGCGAAGTCAGCAGGTGGCGCTGCGTTCCCTCGGCGACGATCGTGTCAGGGCACTGGCCGGGCGCTACGCCGACGCGATCGAAGCGGGCCGCACGGACGTGCTGGTGAAGATGCTGACCGCAGATGCCGCCTGGGCGATGCCGCCGCTGCGCACCTGGTATCACCGCGGCCCTGCGATAACGGCGTTCCTGGAGGACCACGTCTTCCCCGAGCGGTGGCGGCATGTGACGACGGCCGCGAACGGGCAGCTTGCCGTCGGCTGCTACACCTTCGACCCGGAACTGGGGCGTTTCGTGCCGTCGGTGATCGATGTGCTGACCCTCGACGGCGGCCGGATCGCCAGGGTCGATGGCTTCCTCACCACGGAAATGCTCAGGCGGCTCGGGTATGAGGGCAGGATCGTCGGAACGCAGCAGTTTCCACGATTCGGCATGCCAGCCGATGTGAACTGAGCTTGCCGCCAGTAACGCGCGAAAGGCGGGCACTGCCGGGGGAAGCAGTGCCCGCCTTCGCGGTCCAGGGCCTAGCTACAAGTGGGCTGCACCATCCTGGTCGTGGCCGCGGCGGTCATCGCGGTCGTTCCGGCCCTGCTCGCGCCGGTCTTCCCTGCGGTCCTCGCGGCGGACGTCCCCGCGGTCCTCGCGCGCGTCACGCGCCGAGTCGCTGCCCGAACGCTGCGAGCTCAGGCCCATCGCGCCGGCCGCGTTGTCGCGCCCGCCGGAGTCGCGGCCCACGATCGTGGCCTTGCCGGTCCGCTTGTCCACGTCAACGGTGACCCTCCCGTGCGGGGTCGCGAGCTTAACCTTCCAGACCGGGCGGTTGTGCAGGTCGTCAGACTCGATCTCGATGACGCGGCTGTGCGGCACCTTCGCCTTCGCGATCCTGGCCGCCTGTGCCTTCGTGATGTGCTTGTTCACAGCGGTGACAGCGGTCGCTCCGGCGGCATGCTGATGGCCGCCCGATGCCGCGAGCGCAGCGCCTGCGCCGGTGGTGAGGGCTATGGCCGCCGCGGCCGCGCCGATTCCAATGCCGATGTTCTTCCGCATTTTCGCGTGTCTCCTCTATCGAATGCCGATAGATGGAGCATGCAAGGAGTAGACCTAGCGAGTCGCTGCGCGGAACTTAAAGATCCGCTAAGGCTTCGCGGGGTCCGATCCGGCATCCGATGGCGGGCCGAGTTCGACGCCTACATGGCCGCCCGGAGCGGCCCCGATAGTCAGGGATCCGCCCGAGGCCTCCGCTGTCTGCCTGGCGATGTCCAGCCCGAGCCCGGTCGATCCGCCACCACTAGCGCCTCGTCTGACCGGGTCCGACTGAGCGAATCCCGGGCCCTCGTCGTGCACGGTCAGCACCGCGCCGCCACGTTGGCGGCGT
>DATAEH010000242.1:0-11418 GCA_036258115.1 Streptosporangiaceae bacterium | reverse complement strand
CGGGCCAGTGCCGCGTCGCCGCGCTGGCACTGCGCGGACGCGCCGGCGGAGGTGAGCTTCGGCGTCGTAGCCATGACGTCCAGGCTAGCAGGAATACTTCGAACTTCGAAGTTGCTACTCCAGTCGAAGCATCCGCCGAGTATGAGAGCTCGGGTGTTGGTTCCGAGCGAAAGGTTAGGCGACATGGAGGTTGGAACGGCAAGGGTGCCGCGCCTCGCCGTGCTTGGAGCGGGACATGTCGGGCCCGTCATCGCCAGGCTCGCGATCAGAGCCGGCTACCAGGTGTCGATCGCAACCTCGAGCGACCCGGCGGACCTCGCGTTGATCACTGAGCTTCTGATTCCGGGCGCCGATCCTCGTCGATCAAACGACGCCATCGCCGATGCGGACATGGTGGTGCTCGCGATTCCGCTGCACAGGTTCAGCGGGCTTGACCGGTCAGTGCTCTCGGACAAGCTCGTCATCGACGCGATGAACTACTGGCCGTCCAGCGACGGGATCCTGGAGGATTTCGAAGGCAGCGCCGGGAGCAGCGAAATCGTCGCGCGGAAACTGGCCAGCTCGACGGTCGTCAAGGCACTCAACCACATCGGCTATCACGAACTCGACGAGAACGCACGGTCCGCCGGCTCGCCCGACCGGCGCGCCACCGCGGTTGCGAGCGATAGCCCGCAGGGCCTGTCGGACGTGACGGAATTTGTCGATCGCATCGGATATGACGTCATTCCGCTTCCGAGCCTTGTCGCCGGCCGGGTCCTGCAGCCCGGCGGGCCAGTGTTCGGCCTGGTGCTGGCGCGTCCGGAGTTCGAGCGCGCCGTCCGTACCGAGCCGGTGCCCGCGGGTACCTCCACGTCGGCTGGACGCGGCGTGCGCGAGGAGGTCGGTTATGGCAACTGGTGACGTCCCTGAGCGCTTCCCGCTGAGTTTCGGACTCAATACGTTCGGCGATCGCAATGGCGACGCCGATGGCAAGCCGGTCTCGCACGCACAGACGATCCGCAACGTGGTCGAGGAGGGAGTTCTCGCCGAGCAGGCGGGAATCGATTTCTTCGGGATTGGCGAACATCACACCGACTACTTCCCGATGCCGACCGGGGACGTCGTCCTGGCGGCGATCGCGGCACGTACCGAGCGCATTCACCTTGGCTCATCGGTCACGGTACTCAGCTCGGACGACCCGGTGCGGGTGTTCCAGCGCTACTCGACCCTGAACGCGATCTCCCGCGGACGTGCTGAGGTCATACTCGGCCGCGGGTCGAGCATCGAGTCGTTCCCGCTCTTCGGGTACGACCTGAGCGACTACGAGGAACTGTTCGAGGAGAAGGCGACGCTCTTCGCCGAGTTGCTCAAAGGAGGGCCTGTCACCTGGCAGGGAAACACAAGGGCGCCTCTCTATCAGCAGGACGTGGTGCCGCACACCGAGTCTGGCCCGTTCCCGACCTGGATAGGGGTGGGCGGCAACCCGCAGTCGGTCATTCGCGCGGCGCGGCTCGGATTCCGGCTGGCCCTAGCCATCATCGGGGGCGATCCCGCCCGCTTCGCCGCGTTCTCAGAGCTGTACCGCCGGGCCCTGGAGAAGTTCGGCCGCCCGCAGCTTCCGGTGGCCATGCATTCGCCCGGGCACGTCGCCGCCACCGACGAGCAGGCCATGGAGGAATTCTGGCCACGCTGGCGGGACCTCATCGCGCTGGTGGCGCCCGAGCGGGGATTCGCGATACCGACCGACGACTCGTTCGCCTGGGAAGCGGGCCCGCACGGAGCGCTCTTTGTCGGATCGCCAGAAACAGTGGCCCAGAAGATCGCGAAGAACCTGCAGGCACTGCAGGCGACACGCTTCGACCTGAAGTACGGCATGCCGGGCCTGACTCACAAGGCACTCATGACCAACATCGAGCTCTACGGGCAGCAGGTCATCCCGAGGGTCCGCGAGCTGATGGCGGCACCGGCTCCATCCAGATAAGCGATATCCCAGCGCACTCCCCGTCCCATCCGGTCTCAGGTGCTCGCCGAAACCCCTGCGGGCCGGTCGCGACGATCATCTGGTGGAAGGTCATGGCGCCAGTCCAAAGCTCGCGGCGCTTGGTCATCACGCTGATCGCCGTCATCACGCTGATCGCTCGATGGACCAGGCCGGTACCGGCGCAGCCGGTTGGCGTTGCCGACGACCGACAGCGAACTGAGCGCCATCGCGGCAGCGGCTATGGCCGGGGAAAGCCGTATCCCGAAGAACGGGTACAAGATTCCGGCGGCGACCGGAATCCCTATTGAGTTGTAGGCCAGGGCAAAGAACAGGTTCTGCCGGATATTGCGCATGGTGGCGCGAGACAGCGAAATGGCGGTGACGACGCCCGCCAGCGATCCGGATATGAGCGTGACGTCAGCCGCTTCGATGGCCACATCGGTGCCTGTGCCTATGGCCATGCCGACATCGGCGGCCGCGAGCGCGGGCGCGTCGTTGATTCCATCGCCCACCATTCCGACCGTGCGCCCCTCGGCCTGCAGGCGGCGTATCTCGTCGGCCTTGTGCTGAGGAAGTACTTCGGCAAGCACCCGGGAGATGCCCGTCTCGCGGGCGATCGCCGCCGCGGTGGCAGCGTTGTCACCGGTCAGCATGATCACTTCGATACCGGTGCGGCGCAGGGCGGCGATGGCCGCCGCGGAGTCACTCTTGACGGTGTCGGCAATCGCCAGGACTCCGGCAGGCTCTCCGTCGACGGCTGCCAGCACCGGGGTCTTGCCTTGGCCCGAGAGTTCAGCGGCGGTGGTGTCCAGGACTGTCGCGTCGATTCCCGTGTCGGCCAGCAGCGCCCGATTGCCGACCAGCACCGTTCTCCCGGCCACCGTGGCTTGCACACCCTTGCCGGTTACCGACCCGAACGCGGCAGCGACGGGTACCTGAATGCCCCGGTCGCGAGCGCCGTCGAGTATCGCCCCGGCCACCGGGTGCTCGCTGCTGGACTCCGCGCCGGCAACCAGCGCCAGCAGATCTTGTTCGCCCCACTGCCCGGTCGGCCTGACGTCTGTGAGCGCAGGCGCGCCGACCGTGACCGTGCCGGTCTTGTCCAGGACGATGGTGTCGATCTTGCCCGAAGTCTCCAGTGCCTCGGCCGACTTGAGCAGGATCCCTGAGCGCGCTCCCTTGCCGGTGCCGACCTGAATCGACAATGGGGTCGCGAGGCCGAGCGCACACGGGCAGGCGATGATCAGCACAGCGATCGCCGCGACCAGCGCCAGCGTGAACGCCGGTTGCGGGCCGGCAATGAACCAGATGGCGAACGTCACGATCGCAA
Source organism: Streptosporangiaceae bacterium (assembly GCA_036258115.1). GTDB lineage: Bacteria > Actinomycetota > Actinomycetes > Streptosporangiales > Streptosporangiaceae > Chersky-822. The sequence continues at coordinate 8,128 of DATAEH010000242.1, read as the reverse complement.
TGGCCATGACGGCCGGCACGAAGTACCCGGAGACGGTATCGGCCAGCCGCTGGATCGGAGCCCGCGACGCCTGAGCCTGCTGCACCATCTTGACGATCTGCGCCAGCATGGTGTCCGCGCCGACCTTGGCCGCGCGCACCCGAAGGGCCCCAGTCGTGTTGATCGTCGCGCCGATCACGGTGTCACCGGTGCGCTTGATCACCGGCATCGGCTCGCCGGTCACCATCGACTCGTCCACCCCGGAGGAACCGGCCAGCACCACCGCATCGACCGGGATCTTCTCCCCTGGGCGGATCACCACCTCATCGCCGACAACGACATCCTCGACAGGTATCTCCGCTTCGTGCCCGCCGCGGCTCACCCGTGCGGTTCGCGGCTGCAGTCCGAGCAGGTCGCTGAGCGCCCGCCCGGTGCCGGCCTTCGCCCGCGTCTCGATCAGCCGGCCGAGCAACACGAGCGTCAGGATGACCCCTGTGGTCTCGAAGTACGCCCCGCGCACCGAAGCCGGCACGAGTCCCGGCGCCAGCGTGATGACCACGCTGTACCCGAAGGACGCCATCGTGCCGAGCGTGATGAGGCTGTTCATGTCCGCTGACCGGTGCGAGAGCGCCAGCCAGCCGGTGCGATGGATGGGCCAGCCGGAATAGACCATGACCGGCGTGATGAGGGCCAACTGGACCCAGAGATTCAGCAGCGCAGGTGGCGCCCACCCCCCGAACACATCACTGGCCATCACGGCGTACAAGACGGGCAGGGTCAGCACCACGCCGACGATCACCCGTCGAGCCAGGTCCCTGATCTCGGCCTGGCGCTCTGCGGCTTCCGGGTCACTCGGCATCTCCGCCGAGCACGTAGTTCCGCACCCCGCTGCCTGGCCTTCCACGGGCGAGGCTGCCGCCGAGCCATTGTTCTCAGCGGTGCTTGTCCGGATCGTGCCCGGACTGCCTGCCGACTCACCCTCTGGGGCGGCCTCCACGAGCAGGGAGCCATGGATCATGTTCATCCCGCAAGCGAACGCGAACTCGCCGGCCTCGTCGGGATCGAGCCGGATGGTGGTGAGCTGGTGAGCGGGCAGAGAGGCGCTGATTTTGAAATCGGGGAACACAACCCGCGATGTACAGTCGCCCGTCTCTTGCCGGTCAAAGGTCAGCTCGACAGGAACGCCCTGTCTGACCCGGAGGATCTCAGGGCTGTACCCGCCCTTGACCGTCACGGTTGCGCGCTGAACGCCGCCTCGCAGTTCGGCCACATTGGCCTTGCGCGGGCCGAAGAAGAACCAGCCAAGCCCGGTAATCGCGGCAGCGGCGGCCAGCACCACCACGACGTCCGCCACGCTCATCGACACCTCCTTGCGGCCTGTCCAGGTCTCGCACACCACTCACAATACCCCCTAGGGGTAGCCCGAGCGCACTGAGCTGGGAGCCATTGGCAGCCTGAGCCGCTTGAGCAGCAGGGCGTTTACAGCGACCAGGACGCTTGACCCGGACATAGCCAGCGCCGCGATCTCGGGCCTCAGCACCAGGCCGAAGGCCGGTTCGAAGACGCCGGCCGCGATGGGCAGCGCGATGGAGTTATAGCCGATGGCCCAGCCCAGGTTCTGGCGCATCTTGCGGAGCGTTCCGCGCCCGATCCGCAGCGCGGTGGCCACGTCCAGCGGGTCGGATCGCATGAGCACGATGTCGGCGGTGTCGATCGCGACGTCGGTCCCGGCTCCGATCGCGATGCCCAGGTCCGCTTGGGCCAGCGCCGGCGCGTCGTTGACGCCGTCGCCCACCATCGCCACCGTCTTGCCTGCCTTCTGCAGCTGGGCGATCTTGCCGGCCTTGTCCGCTGGCAGCACCTCAGCGATGACCGTCCGCACTCCGAGTTCGTCCGCGATGCGACGCGCCGTCGCCTCGTTGTCCCCGGTCAGCATGATCACCTCGACGCCGGCATCGGCCAACGCGGCGACGGCTGCTGCAGATGTGGGCCGCACGGTGTCAGCGATCCCGATCACCGCGGCTGCCTCGCCGTCGACGGCCGCGACCACCGCGGTTCTTCCCGCCGACGTCATGTCCCGCAGCTCTTCCGCGAGTCCGGAGATGTCGATTCCTTCCCGCTCCATCAGCCGGGCGTTCCCGACCACGACCTGCCGCCCGTCCACCTTCGCCACCGCGCCGTGGCCTGGCACGTTCTCAAATCGCTCAGCCCGGGTTCGCGGAACGCCGATGCGGTCGGCGTACCTGACGACCGCATCGCCCAGCGGATGCTCGGATTCGCGCTCGACCGCCGCTGCAAGGCGCAGCGCCTCATCGCACAGTTGGCCATCCGCCACGATGACGTCTGTGACGTCGGGTTCGCCTCTCGTCAAAGTGCCCGTCTTGTCCATGACGACGGCCTGAATCCGGGCGGATGTCTCAAGTGCCAGCGCGTTCTTGAACAGGATTCCGCGCCGGGCGCCAAGGCCCGTTCCGACCATGATCGCGGTGGGTGTCGCGAGGCCGAGCGCGTCCGGGCAGGTAATCACGACGACGGTGATCGCGAACAGCATCGCCCTCGCCAGGGTCTGGCCTACCGCCAGCCAGATCAGCAGCGTCGCGGTTCCGCCGGTGAGCGCGACCAGCACCAGCCAGAATGCAGCTCGGTCGGCCAGCTGCTGCCCGGGAGCCTTGGAATTCTGTGCCTCCTGGACGAGCTTGACGATCTGGGCCAGCGCGGTGTCGGCGCCCACCTTCGTGGCCCGCACGCGCAGGGTTCCGTTCTTGTTGATGGTCGCGCCGGTCACCGCGGACCCGGGCGCCTTCGATACGGGCAGGCTCTCCCCGGTCACCACCGACTCGTCGACCTCGCTCTGTCCCTCCTCGACGACGCCGTCGGCGGCGATCTTGTCGCCCGGCCGCACCAGTAGCACGTCTCCGGTCCGCACCTCAGCTGTCGGGACGTCGACCGTCTCGCCATCCCTGATCACCGTGGCTTTAGGCGGCGCGAGGTCGAGCAGTGCGCGGATCGCGTTGTTGGCGCCGCCACGTGCGCGCATCTCGAGCCAATGCCCGAGCAGGACGAACGCGGCCAACACCGTGACGGCCTCGTAGAAGGTGTCACCGCCACCGGTCAGGGTGACGGCCAGCGAATACAGCCATCCGGCACCGATCGCGACGGCGACGAGCACCATCATGTCCAGGGTGCGGGCGCGCAGCGCCCTGACCGCCCCGGTGAAGAAGATCCACGACGAGTACAAGAGCACTGGCAAGCTCAGCAGCAAAAGCCAGACGTCGTCGCGCAGACTAAACGGCGCGGCCGCGGTGAAGCCAAGCACATTGCGCCCGACCGGGGACCACAACACGATCGGGACCGACAGCGCCGCCGCAACCACGAACCGGTTGCGCATATCGCGGACCATCGCATCCATCGACATGCCTGCCCCGCCGCCCTCGTGGCCCATGGATCCATGGCCCGCATGCGCCTGAGCGTGATCATCGGGCGCTGTGACTGGCTGAGCGGACGCAACCGGTTCGGCCATCGGGTCACATAGGTGTGCGGGCACCGACTGGCCAGCGCATTCACAGCCGCACTCGGTGACCCAGCGCCGGAGTTCCGCGACCGACGTCGTAGCGGGATCGAACGTGACTGTCGCAGTTTGCGCGACTGGATTCGCCTCGACAGCCTGAACTCCCGGCCGTCTGCGGAGCGCCGTTTCTGCGACGGCTTTCTCGCTCGCCCAGTTCTGGCCGCCGACGTGCAGGACCACGGTCTCGCTGCGTTCGGTGTGATGGACAGCCCGCGGCGGCGGCAGTGCTCTGCTCCGCCCGCTGCGGCGACCCATCGCCAACCTCCCCGTCATGTGGCTGTCAGGACAACTTACCCTGGTACCTGGTGGGGGTATTCTTGCGGCAAGTCACGTGAGGGGGCGCGGTGTACGGGTACGCCGAGAACAAGGACAACTACCTCAAGCGGCTGCGCCGTATCGAGGGCCAGGTCAGAGGCTTGCAGCGGATGGTCGAGGAGGACCAGTACTGCATCGACATCCTGACCCAGGTCTCCGCCGCTACCAAGGCGCTGCAGGCCGTAGCGGTTGGCCTGCTTGAAGACCATCTCGGTCACTGTGTCGCCGAAGCCATCGCCGCCGGCGATGCCAGCGCGTCGGCCAAGATCAGCGAGGCTTCCGAGGCCGTCGCTCGCCTGGTGCGGTCCTGAGCCGCCCGCACCGAGACGTCCCCACCGGGAGCCGCGCGGTGGTGTTCTCGCACTAGCGAGCGGGTAGTAGCGGGCAGTAGACGTGGCGAAGTCCCGGGAGCACGTATGAGCGAGCCGGAACTTGTTGTCGAGAACCGTGAGCACCTTTGGGACCTGCTGATCGAGGCGTCCCAGCTTGAGCACCTGATCATGTGCCAGTATCTGTATGCCAGCTTCAGCCTCAAGACCGATCCCGACGAGGGCTTGACTCCGGAGCAGGCCGATGCAGTCCGCAGGTGGCGCGAGTTGCTGACAGGCATCGCCATCGAGGAGATGCTGCACCTGGCCCTTGTCTCCAACGTCATGACGGCCATCGGCGCAGCGCCATCCCTGTCCCGGCCGAACTTCCCGCGTCGGTCGGATTACCTGCCGCCGGGAATCCAGTTCGCCCTGCTGCCGTTCGGCGAGGCCGCGGTGACCCATTTCCTGTACCTGGAGCGGCCTGAGGGCATGGCACGGCTGGACGCCGCTGAGTTCGTTCCATCTGAGCCTCCGCCTGAACCGGTCGAAGCCGGCGAGGTCATGCCCCGGCTGCAGGGTTTTTCCAGCGTCGGGCACCTCTACCGCGGGATCATGAACGGCCTCAGCCACCTGGCCGATCGCCTCGGCGAGCATCGCCTGTTCGTAGGACCGCCGCGCGCTCAGGCCAGCCCGGACATGTTCCGGTGGCAACAGCTCATCGCCGTCACGGACCTCGCATCGGCGCACGCCGCCATTGAAGAGATCATCGAGCAGGGCGAGGGCGCTCGCGGTGACTGGAAATCGGCGCACTACGGCCGGTTCCTGCGCATCTGGGACGAGTACCGGCAGCTCCGCGAGCAGGACCCGTCCTTCGACCCGGCACGGCCGGTCATCCCGGCCTTCACCAGGCAGCCCTTCGACATCGCCGAGCCGCAGCCGCTGCTGACCGAGCCAGCCACGCGTACGGTCGCCGAGCTGTTCAATCTCGGATACGAAACGCTGCTGCAGCTGCTGACCAGGTTCTTCACCCACACCGATGAGACCGATGAGCAGCTCGGCGTACTTACGGAAAGTGCGTTCGAGCTGATGGGCAGTGTGATGGCGCCGCTCGGCCGGACGCTGACGCGCATGCCAGCCGGAGCGGCGCACCCGGGTCACACGGCGGGGCCTACCTTCGAGATGTATTACCAGATGGGCAACTTCATCCCGGCACGCCACGCCGCCTGGGCCCTGCTGTCCGAGCGGATCGGGACGATGGCGGAACGCTGCGCGGCAGCCGGCTCCGGTGATGCCATTCCCGCGACCGTCGGCGCGGTAACAGCGACCGCGACGGCGGTGGCAGCACGGCTGGCAAGCCACGTGCCTCCCGAGCTGCGTCCAGCCGCAGCCGGACTCGGTGGCCGCTAGCGGCTCGCTGCCCGGAGGCTGCGGTCTATGAAGCTGGTCATCCAGGCGAACGTGTCGTCAGGGTTCCCGCTCCACTGAAATCCGTCGGCGGCCTGCAGGACGGCAAACCCGTGAATAGTGCAGCGCAGCGTCCTGATCGCGTGGTTCATGTCGCTGTCGCTGATTCCGTATCCACGCAGGACCGCGGCGATCGAGTCAATGACCCGGGTGCTTGCAGCGAGTAGCGGGTCATCCGGCCCGGTGAATTCGGCACCGATCGTAGCGGCGTATCTGCCCGGGTGAGCGGTGACGTAGGACCGGGTCGCGGTAACCAGAGCCGTCAACGCGTCGAGTCCCGACCGGCCTTGCATTGCGTCGCGGATCGTCTCCGCTAGCTCTGTCGTGGCTTTGGTCGCAACGCGATGCTGCAGGTCGGCCGCGTCATCGACGTGTTTGTAGAGCGAAGGGGTGCGGACGCCGAGCCGCTGCCCGAGCAGGCCCATAGTCAGCTCCTGATAGCCGACCTCATCGGCCAGTGCGGCTGCCGCCGCGACCACGTCCTCCGTGGTCAGCCCCGCCCGTGGCACTGCCATTCTCCGGTGGCGGGGCTGGCCATGAAGGCGCTAGGTAAGGATGTACTCCTTCAGGAATGGGATAACCAGCGCGGCGATATCGTCAGGAGACTGTGCATGAGGGTAGTGCCCCGCGCCGCTGACCCCCGCCACGGGTTCCCAATCCGTCCGGTATCGCAGCGACGACCGCCTCGCCCTCGGCCCGCGGATCGGCGAAGTCGGGGTCGAGGCTGCCCATGATAATCAGAGCCGGGCAGCTACGACCCACCGATCTTCATCGGCTAGGAGGCGGCCTGTCAATTACTCTGACGTAATCGGCGGGCCATCGCACGCCAAAACGCACTCGAAATAGTGGGGCTAGCTCTAATGCCTTCAGCATGCTTCAATGCGAGCATCCGAAGTGACGCATTGTGTCCATTCGGTGGCAATCGTGGTAGGCGTCCGCGGTCTGGTGCAGGCTTGCCCGCTTGCGACAGGGGTTGGGGTAGCAGACGACGTTCGCCTGAACCGTCTGTTGAGTGCAAGGACTGGCATGAGCACTGATCTGGCCAAACTTGGTATCAGCCTGATGAGCGCCCAGGACGCTGACGCTGAGGCCGTCGCCGAGGCAACTAGGCAACTGCGCCGCGAGATCCTAGAGCTTGACGTCGATTCGGTAGACAGTCCTCGCACGGAAGCTCCGCCACTAGGTTCTCGTGCTGTCGACGTAACAGCACTCGGTGCGCTCGTGGTGACGATTGCGCAGACGCCTTTGCTGGGTGAGATTGTCGAAGCGGCGCGATCGTGGCTGGCCCGATCCCGGCAAGGCACGATCAAGCTGGAACTCGACGGCGACGTCCTCGAGCTGACCGGCATCTCCTCCGATGAGCAGCGGCGCCTTACCGATGAATGGCTGCGCCGGCACCAAGGAGCGACCGGGTGAGCGGGGGCCGCAGTGCGCTGATCGTCGCCTGCGACGGATATGCCGACGCGGGCTTGGGGCGCCTGCGTGCGCCAGCCAGCGATGCGCGGGCGCTCGCAGGAGTATTGCAGGATCCCGCCATTGGCGGCTTTGACGTGCGGACGCTGATGAACGCGCCCGCTTATGAAGCCGCTCTTGGCATCGAGGAGTTCTTCGCCGATCGCGTCGCCGATGATCTGCTGCTCTTGCACCTTTCGTGCCACGGCGTCAAGGATGAGGACGGCGAGCTGTACTTCGCGATGGCCAATACCGCGCTGCGCCGGCTCGCGGCGACGGGCGTGGCCGCCGAGTTCGTAAACCGCCGGATGAATCGCAGCCGTTCACGGCGCGTGGTCCTGCTGCTGGACTGTTGCTATGCCGGGGCATTTGAACGCGGGATGACCGCTAGGGCCGGTGCGGGAGTAGGCATAGAGTCCCAGTTTGGCGGCCGTGGGCGGGCGGTGATCACGGCATCCAGCGCTATGGAGTATGCATTCGAAGGCGACGAGCTCGCCGACTCAAATGAGCTGGCGCCGTCGGTGTTCACCAGCGCCTTGGTGCAGGGGTTGCAAACCGGTGACGCCGACCGCGATCAGGATGGTCTGGTTTCCCTGGATGAGCTTTACGACTACATCTATGACAAGGTGCGGGCCACAACGCCGAACCAGACGCCCGGCAAATGGGCATTCGGCGTGCAGGGAGAGCTCGTCATCGCACGTCGTGCGTTGCCAGTTACGCAGCCCGCCCCGCTGCCGCCCGAAGTGCAGGAAGCCATCGACTCCCCGCTCGCCGCGGTCCGCAATGCCGCGGTCCAGGAACTGTCTCGCTTGCTGCGTGGCAAGCACGCCGGGCGAGCATTGGCCGCACAACAAGCCCTCGAGGAGCTCACTAGCGACGACAGCCGAAGCGTCGCCGCCGCGGCAGGCGAGGCGCTGAGCACCCTGCCGGCGCCAGACCTGGCCGAGCCTGAACCGGCCGACCCTGAACCTGCCCGGCATGAACCTGCCCAGCCTGAACTGGCAAAGGGCGTGGAGGTGCCGGAACCGGAACCCGTCGA
>DATAEH010000241.1:0-39969 GCA_036258115.1 Streptosporangiaceae bacterium | reverse complement strand
CCGGGCAATGGCCCGCGCTTCGTTCGGCGCTCACGCCATTGACGATCATCGTTGATGCCGCCAATGTGGTCGGTTCCCGCCCCGATGGCTGGTGGCGCGACCGGGCGGGAGCGGCGCGGCGGCTGATCGAGGAGATCGGCGAGCTGGCGATGAGCGGCGTCGTGAGCCTGCCGGAGTCGGTGAACGTGCCCGAGCTCAAACAATGGTTCCCAAGGTTCATCGTTGTGCTCGAGGGTGCCGCCGCGGCGGCGGCCGACCTGGCACCCGGATCGGGCGACGCCGCGGAGCAGCGCCTGGTCCGGGTTGTGCGGGCGAAGGGTTCAGGCGACGACGAGATCGTCAGGCAGGCGGCCGAAACGTCCGGGCCATGCCTGGTCGTGACCGCCGACCGGGAGTTGCGCGCGCGGTGCGAGGCGGTGGGCGCGGCGGTCACCGGCCCGCGCTGGTTGCTCGACCTGCTCTGAGTCGGTTTGCTGCCCGCCAGCCGGGACGCTGTCGTTCTCGGTTAGTCGCCCTGGCTCTGGCGGATGGCCTGCCCGATCTCGGCTGCGGCCTCGGGATGAAGGTGATGCAGCAGCGCGTGCACCTCCTTGAGCAGCGTCAGCCGTTCGGCGTCGACCTTCTGCCGCTTGCGGCCTTGGCTGACCAGGTGCAGCGTTCCGCCCGCGGCGATGCAGGCGCCGATGTCGCTGGTCACGTTGGTGTAGTTGCCGCCGATCAGCTCGGACTTCGCGCTGACCGCGATGCCGAGGAGCGGCAGCACGATCAAGTAAACGCCGAGCGCCATCAGCCAGACGATGTGCGGTTTGCTGGAAAGGATGCGCGGGACCCACTGCAGCGCCCGGTTGAACCAGGTCCCGCCGTCGTCATCGGCCAGGTCGGTGACGGACATGGACCGCCGCGTCCGGTTGCGCGTGCTGGTTGATGCATTTTCGTGGTCACGCGCCAGGGACGCGATGCCGTGGTGCGGCGCGCGGCCGGGCGGCTGCTGACCGGCTGCGGACATGCTGACCTCCAGGGGAATTGTGTTCGGGGGATGATTCGATTTGGCGGGATGAACAATGGCTCTGGGGCAACCGCCTCCGGTAGGCGACGTACCAGGGCCCGGAACCTAGCCGACCTGGAACGACCTCTTAGCCAGGCCGAGCCAGTAACCGGTGATCGTGGTGACGGGGATGGGGCCGTCCGAGGCGCCGAGCGTGACGAAGAGCGGGGCGAAATGCTCGGTCGTCGGATGCGCGTACCGGGCTCCGGGAGCCTGACGGAACCCCGCGAGAGCATCGACGTCGCCGCGGTCGAGTGCCTCGGCTGCCCAGTGGTCGAATTCCGTTGACCAGCCTGGCGGTGGAGCATCGAACCGGAAGTCGCTCAGGAACGGCAGGCCATGGGTGAGGAAGCCGCTGCCCATGATCAGCACGCCCTCGTCTCGCAACGGCCGCAGCGCCGCCCCGATCCGCAGTAGCCGGTCAGGATCGAGCGTGGGCATGGAGATCTGCAGGACCGGGATGTCTGCGTCGGGGTACATCACGGTGAGCGGCACGTATGCGCCGTGATCCAGGCCGCGGTTCGGGGCGTCGGCCACCGACTCGGTGCCCGACAGCAGCCCGCGGATCTTGGCTGCCAGCTCGGGGGTTCCTGGGGCCGGGTATATGGCCTGGTAATAACGCTCGGGGAAGCCCCAGAAGTCATACACGAGCGGCGCCGCGTCCGCGGTCGCGCCGATCGTCAGCGGCGCGGCCTCCCAGTGCGCTGAGACCACGAGAATCGCGGTCGGCCTGGCCAGCGCACCGGCCCATGCGGCCAGCTGCGTCGTCCACAGCGGATCGTCGACCAACGGCGGCGCCCCATGACCGAGGTACATGGCTGGCATGCGGTTGCTGCCCTGTGCGGCGGCAGCCCGTTCTGCGACCTGGGCGGCCGCGTCCTCGGGCACGGGCTCGTGCTCAGGCAGGTCCGACTTCAGCTGCTCGTCCATTTGCCTGCCCCGCTCTCTTACGGCAGTTCCTGACTGTGAAGGTAACGCGCCTTGCTCATGATCACGCGACCGAGTCGCTGAGCGGCGTCCTGGCCAGGTCTGGCAAGCCCTCGCGGAGACTGATTGCCCTGGCCCGCAAGCAAGGCAAGGCAGAACGGCAAGTAAGGGCACGATCATGAAGCCGAGACCGCATACTAGTGTCCGATGCCGAGATATCGTCGCCTGGCAATATTCGCACTGGCGAGCCTGCTCGCCGCACCGGTACTGATATTCATTTCTCAGTCGCATGCCCACGCGGCGCCGAATGCTCAGACGATGTCCAATGCTCGCGGCGAGTCCAATGCCCTTACCGTCTCGAACGCCCACGCCGCGTCGCACGAGAAAATAGCGTGGGGTATTAATCGCAGGTACTGGCAGTCCTTCAAGGACAAAGTTCCGCTCGCGAAGGCCGTGCGGGTCTACTACGACACCGTGAACGACTTTCCCTCCACGTGGCCGCAGCGCGCGGGCAAGGGAGTCTGGGTCACGCTGTCGATCCGCCCGAGGCCGTCTGACCTGCTCAGCGGGAAGCTCGACAGGCGGCTCAAGACGCTGATCGACAGCGCGCCGCCGAATAGCGAGCTGGCGGTGTGGCACGAGAACTACCCAGGCAACCCGCTCGGCTACCCGCACTCGGTCAACAACGCGCACACCGCCGTCGCCATGCAGAAGTACATGGAACGGCTGGTCAAGGGATCAAATGTGCGGTTCGGGGTGATCATCTCTGGTCCGGCGATCCAGGAGATGAAGTGGATCGCCCGAGGCCTGGACTGGTACGGCGTCGACTTGTTCGATAACAAGCGGTACTGGAACCGCGACCGGACGCTCAACAAGCAGAAGCTCTGGACGCGCATGTCCAATAACCTGATCGCCTTCAAGAAGGTGTCCGGCGAAAGCCATCCGTTGATCCGCCTCGATGAGACCAATACTCCGTGGGATAACCACCGCAGGAACTGGTTCAGATTGATCTCGCAATGGTTTGCAACTCATAACAATCAGCAACCAGCGCGAATCATTACCTATTGGAACCCCAAGTCCGGCCACGCCGCCGGCGGCTTGTCTGGCCCGTGGCCGCCGAGCCCGCAGGTGGTGAACATTCTCCGCCTCCTCAGCCAGGCCTTTTCCTGAGCCAAAGCCGCCCGTGCGGCCGGGCCGCGCAGGCGGCTCCGTCTCCCATTTCAGTGGAGGATTCTCAGCACATCTGCAGAAAATCCTTCACGATCATGGAAGGGCGCCCAGGGTAGCGCCCGTTGAGGATACGTTGCTCGCCTTTCCACAGGGCGTCGCTGTGGCCGGCAAGGCGTGCACAGGGCGTGGAAGGCCCAGTGCGCTTGCGACGGCGGCGTCGCAAGCTGCGGTCATGGTTGCTCGCTTATCGCACTGGTCCAACGAGCTGATCGATTATCAGCGCGGCGTAGTCGCACGATGGCAGTTGGCTGACCAGCCTGGTGACCTATCCGCGATCGACTCGCTCATACGAGGACGTCGCTGGCAGACGCTGTATCGAGGGGTCTATGCGGCATACACCGGTCCGCCCGCCAGGGAAGGGACGCTGTGGGCGGCGGCTCTGCGATGCGGACCGCTGGCGGCACTGAGCCACTTCACCGCCGCGGAGCTGGACGGCCTTGCGGACCGGCCGGCCGATGCGATCCACGTGACGATTCCGAGACACGTGCGCGTGGTGCTCTCCGAGACCGAATTCGGTGACGGCCACCCGCGCATCGTCGTTCACAGGTCGGCTCGATGCGACGCTGCCAAGCACCCTGCAAGAACTCCGTCCCGGATCAGAACTGAGGAGACGGTCCTCGATCTGGTCGACCTCGCGGCAACGTTCGACCTCGCGTTCGGCTGGATGAGCACGGCCTGCGGGCGGCGCTTAGTGACGGTGAATCAGTTGAGTTCTGCTGCTGCAGGCCGGGCCAAGCTGCGCTGGCGGAACGATGTCGCAGTGGCTCTGGAAGAGATCTCCGATGGAGTGATGTCCAACTTGGAGCGCGGCTACCTGCGGCTGGTCGAGCGACCGCACCGGCTGCCGAAACCGCATCGTCAAGCGAAGCGCCGCCAAGGCCGGCGCTCCTCCTATCTCGACAACCTCTACCAGGAGTTCGGCTTGGTCGTCGAGCTCGATGGCCTTGGCGCGCATCCGGCTGAGAGCCGCTGGCGCGACATCCATCGAGACAACTACTTCGCTGGCTCCGGAATCGTCACGTTGCGCTACAGCTGGGCCGACATAGTGGAGCGACCATGCCAGGTGGCCTGCGAGATCGCTCGAGTGCTACGCCTACGTGGCTGGACCGGCACAGTCCGTAGCTGCGGGCCACGTTGTCACGTGACTAGCTCATGACTGTGGTGGATTTTCAGCATAGTTGCTGAAAATCCGCCACGATCAAGGAGCTGCGCGTCGGGGCGCCGGCCGCGGCGGGGGCGCCCCCTGGGCGGGGCTTGGGTCGTGGACGAGCCAGACGACGGCGAGCGGCGGGACCGTGAGGACGGCGGATGCAGGCCGGCCATGCCAGGGGACGTCGGTCGCCTGGACCTGGCCCATGTTGCCCACGCCGCTGCCGCCGTAGTCGGTCGCGTCGGTGTTGACCGCCTCACGCCAGCGACCCGTGGACGGCAGCCCGACCCGGTAGTCGTAATGCGGGTCGCCGGAGAAGTTGGCGATGCAAGCCACGGCCGGGGCGCTGTCGGCGAAACGGAGGAACGAGACCACGTTGCCGAAGGCGTCGTTAGCGTCGATCCAGCTGAAGCCGGCCGGCGAGAAATCCTCCCGCCAAAGCGGCTCGAGCTGCCGGTAGGCCGTGTTGAGGTCGCCCACCAGCCGCCTCACGCCCTCATGAGCGGGACCCTTCAGGGCGTCCCAGTCCAGGCCCCGTTCCTGTGACCACTCGCCGCGCTGCCCGAACTCCGAGCCCATGAACAACAGCTGCTTGCCCGGATGCGCCCACATGTAGCCGAACAGTGCCCGGAGTGTCGCGAACTTCTTCCAGTCGTCGCCAGGCATCTTGCCGAGCAGCGAGCCCTTGCCGTGCACGACCTCGTCGTGTGATAGCGGCAGGGCGAAGTTCTCGCTGTAGGCGTACATCATCGTGAACGTCAGCTCGTTGTGGTGGTAGCGCCGGTAGACGGGGTCGTGCGCGAGGTAGGACAGCGTGTCGTGCATCCAGCCCATGTTCCACTTCAGGCCGAAGCCGAGACCGCCGAGGTGCACCGGCCTGGTGACGCCGGGCCACGCGGTCGATTCCTCGGCGATCATCACGATCCCCGCCGAGCGCTTATAGCACGTCGCGTTGACTTCCTGCAGGAACGAGACCGCGTCCAGGTTCTCCCGCCCGCCGAGGACGTTCGGCGTCCATTCGCCGGCCTTGCGCGAGTAGTCCAGGTACAGCATCGACGCGACCGCATCCACCCGAAGGCCGTCGATGTGGAACTGCTCGAGCCAGTAGACCGCGTTCGCGACCAGGAAGTTGCGCACCTCGAGCCGGCCGAAGTCGAAGATCAGCGTGCCCCAGTCCGGGTGCTCGCCGCGCCGCGGGTCGGCGTGCTCGTATAGCTGCGTCCCGTCGAACCTGGCGAGCGCCCATTCGTCCTTCGGGAAATGTGCGGGCACCCAGTCCACGAAGACGCCGATGCCCGCCTGGTGCAGCCGGTCGATCAGGTGCCTGAACTCATCGGGCGTCCCGAACCGCGCCGACGGCGCGTAGTACGACGTCACCTGGTACCCCCAGGATCCTCCGTACGGGTGCTCGGCGACGGGCATGAACTCTACGTGCGTGAATCCGTTGTTTTTTACATATTCAACAAGGGCCTCGGCCAACTCGGCATAGGTCAGGCCAGGGCGCCAGGACCCAATGTGAACTTCGTAGATGCTCATGGGCTCGCGCAGCGGATCGCGCTCGGCCCTGGCGGTCATCCAGTCCGTGTCGGCCCACTCGTAACCGGATTCGAAGACGACCGATGCGGTGGCGGGAGGAGTCTCGGCCAGGGCCGCCATCGGGTCGGCCTTGCGGTGCCAGGCACCGTCGTGGCCGCAGATCTCGTACTTGTACCGCGAGCCTGAACCGACGCCGGGCAGGAACAGCTCCCATACCCCGGAGCCGCCGAGCGAGCGCATCGGATGCTCCCGGCCGTCCCAGTGGTTGAAGTCGCCGATCACGCGCACGCCGCGGGCGTTCGGTGCCCAGACCGCGAACGAGGTGCCGCCTAGCTCGGGCCGCACCCGGGCGCCGAGTACCTGCCACAATTCCTCGTGCCTGCCCTCGCCGATCAGGTGCAGGTCCATCTCGCCGAGCGTCGGCAGGTGCCGGTACGCGTCGTCGGCTAGCAGCTCAGGGCCGCCGTCGCCGTAGCTGACTGCGAGCTGGTATCCGTCGGCCGTGGCCCGAGGCGGCACCGTGGCGGAGAACACGCCCTTGTGCACATGCTGCATCGGGTACCTGGTGCCGTCCGGCAGCACGACCTCCACCGACCTGGCCAGCGGCCGGAGCGCGCGCACCACCGTGCCCTCCGGCGCCTCATGAGCGCCAAGGACGGAATGCGGGTCGTGATGCTGCCCGGCGAGGATGTGGTCGATCACCTCGTGGCTGATCGGATCGACGGCTGTCGTCATCTGCTTGCCTCCGCGATCGCGGCGAGCGGAATCGGCAGCCAGTCGGGCCGGTGCCTGGCCTCGTACACCGCCTCGTAGACCGCCTTCTGAAGAGTCAGCGCGCGCAGTAGTGGACCACTGGTTCGCGGATCGCTGCCCATGATGTCCGCATACCCCGCGCAGAACGCGTCCTGACATCGTCGCACCCAGCCGGTGGCGACATCGGCCAGTCGCTGGTCGCCGGGATGACGCAGTGCCTCATGCCTGGCGGCGTAGTCGAACGACCTCAGCATGCCCGCGACGTCGCGTAGCGGCGGCGCGAACGCCCTGCGGCGGGCCAGCGGAACCGATGGTTCGCCCTCGAAGTCGAGCACGACCCAGCGGCGTGGCGATTCGGAGCGGTCCCCCGCATGGTCAACGCGGCCGGGGGTTCCAGCGGAGTCGTCGCCCGCATTGCCGGCACAGTCCGTCCCGAGCACCTGCGCCAGGTGGTAATCGCCGTGGATCCTCTGCACCGTGACGTCATTGCCTGGCTCGGTCAGGCTCTCGTAGCACGCCCGGACAGCGTCCTCGTGCTTGGTCAGGTCTGGCACGGCGTCAACAGCATCGGCCAGTTCTGCCGCCATGGCCTCGACCAGGCCCGCCAGCGTGGCCGAGGACAGCGCGCTGCTGCCGAACGCGGCTGCGAGCTCGGTGTGCAACCGCGCCGTCGCCTCGCCGAGCAACCTGGCCTGGCTCGAGAAGTCCGGCTCGGGCTCATGCAGGCTGGCGGTGGCCAGCGACCAGCCGTCCCTCGAGTTGGCGAAGAAGACCGACAGGATGGCCAGGACCGAGGACTGCCCTGTGTTTGCGACCACGGGCGTGCTCTGCCCCGCACCGGTCAGCTCAATCCAGCCGAGCGGCGCGGCCACGAGCTTCGAGCCGCGCCGCGCGAGCGCCGCGGGCACCTCAAGGTCGGGGTGATCCCCGACGAACGGGCGGCGCAGCAGCTTGAGAATGGCTTGGTTGCCGAACACAACGCTGGTGTTGCTCGCCAGCGCAGGAAGGGTGCGTGCGGGCGCGCCGACGTCAATGGCGGCATCCGGCTCGGCGGCGAACCGCAGCGGTCCGGCGATTCTTCC
Organism: Streptosporangiaceae bacterium; assembly: GCA_036258115.1. Lineage (GTDB taxonomy): Bacteria > Actinomycetota > Actinomycetes > Streptosporangiales > Streptosporangiaceae > Chersky-822. Next base: position 32,246 of record DATAEH010000241.1, on the reverse strand, counting down.
CGCGGCAATGCCGCGGAGCAGTTCCGCGGTTATTTCCGGGTCGGCGGCGGCGTCGTAGGCGATCCTGCCATCAGGCAGTGCGCCGATGCGGGCGGCCGTCAGGCCCACGGGCAGCGACGACCTGATGCCGACGGGAACCTGGTAGCTGACCGGATTCTGGCCAACCCATGCGTCCGCCATCAGGTGGACCAGCTCAGGTTCGCCATCGACGAGCGTGACCTGCGACTTTATGTCGATCCGGCCGACTTTGGACCCGCTGCCGGCGAACCAGCGCTGCGCGGGAAGCCAGGCAGCCAGCAAGTCGGCGAGCGCGCTCTGGGTCATCACACGAGTCAAGCATCCGGTGTCACCCGAACCCTCTTCCGGGTGCGCCGATTGGCCAATGCGCCGATCAGAACGTCGTTTCTACCTGGCTGGCGGCTGCATCACGAACCAGTAGAACCCGTGGCCCGGCAACGTCAGCAGGTAGCTGAGCTCACCGACCGGCGGAAACGCCACCCCGCCCATGCACTCGACGGGCGTGTAGCCGTTGAACCTGGACAGGTCGAGCTCGACCGGCTGCGGGAACCTGGACAGGTTGTTCACGCACAAGATCGAGTTGCCGTCAGGGCCGTCTGGCTTCGCGTCCCCGTACTCCCTGATGAACGCCAGCACGCTGGGGTTCGAGCTCGTCAGCTCGGAGTACTCGCCCAGCCCGAAGACCATGTGCCGCTTGCGGATCTCCACCATCCTGCGGGTCCAATGCAGCAGCGAGCCGGTGTTCCGCTCCTGGGCTTCAACGTTGATGGCCTGGTAGCCGTAGATCGGGTCCATGTTCGGCTGCAGGTAGAGCTGCTGGGGGTCCCCGCGCGAGAAGCCGCCATTACGGTCAGGCGTCCACTGCATGGGCGTCCGCACGCCGTCGCGGTCACCGAGCCAGATGTTGTCGCCCATGCCAATCTCGTCGCCGTAGTACAAGACCGGCGAGCCCGGTAGCGACAGCAGCAACGCGGTAAACAGCTCAAGCTGGTTGCGGTCGTTGTCGAGCAGCGGCGCCAGACGGCGCCGGATCCCGATGTTGGCCTTCATCTTCGGGTCTTTGGCGTACTCCGTGTACATGTAGTCACGCTCGTCGTCGGTGACCATCTCCAGCGTGAGCTCGTCGTGGTTCCGCAGGAAGATGCCCCACTGGCAGCCTGACGGGATCTTCGGGGTCTTGGCCAAGATCTCCGAGATCGGGTATCGCTGCTCCCGGCGAACGGCCATGAAGATCCGGGGCATCAGCGGGAAGTGGAACGCCATGTGGCACTCGTCACCGCCGACTCCCGGGTCGCCGAAGTACTCGACCACGTCATCGGGCCACTGGTTGGCCTCGGCCAGCAGGACCCGATCCGGGTACAGGCGATCCACCTCTGCCCTGACCCGCTTCAGGTACTCGTGCGTCTCCTTGAGGTTCTCGCAGTTGGTGCCCTCGCGCGCGTACAGGTACGGCACGGCGTCGAGCCGGAAGCCGTCGATGCCGAGGTCCAGCCAGAACCGCAGCACCTCCAGCATCGCGTCCTGGACCAGCGGGTTCTCGTAGTTCAAGTCCGGCTGGTGGTAGAAGAACCTGTGCCAGTAGTACTGGCCGCGGACCGGGTCGAACGTCCAGTTCGACTGCTCAGTGTCGACGAAGATGATCCGCGCGTCCGGGTACTTGTCGTCGGTATCCGACCACATGTAGAAGTCGCCGAACGGCCCGTCCGGATCCGATCTGGACGCCTGGAACCACGGATGCTGGTCGCTGGTGTGGTTGATGACGAGGTCGGCGATCACCCTGATGCCGCGCTTGTGCGCCTCCTCGACCAGTTCCACGAAGTCGCCGATGGTGCCGAAGTCAGGCAGCACCTTCGTGAAGTCAGCGATGTCGTACCCGCCGTCGCGCAGCGGCGAGTCGTAGATGGGCAGCAACCAAAGGCAGTCGATGCCCAGCCACTGGAGGTAGTCGAGCCTGGAGATGAGGCCGCGCAGGTCGCCGGTCCCGTCGCTGTTGGAGTCGTGGAATCCGCGGACGAGGACCTCGTAGAAGACGGCGTGCTTGTACCACCGCGGGTCTCGAGGATTGTCGAATGAGAAGGAGTTGGGCACCGGTTCATTGACAGCTGCAACGCCCGGCAGGAAGGGTGGCGGCGCGGGGGTGCCGTGCGACGCTGTTTCGGGCTGTGCCAAGGGGAGCTCCTACGGATCCTTACATTTCCTGCTGTCTTCTCGGGCTGGTACCGCGGCGAAACACGCTGCGCATCAGCGGGGTATCCCGGCAGCGTCGCCGGGCCCTCTCTCCCATCCACTGTATTGTCGCCGTATTGTGCCTAATCCACGTTCCATGCGGAAGACTGGCCCTGCTAGATCCGGTCGCCAGGCTGGTCGGCGGTGACCTTGAAGATATGTGCCGGCGCTCGCGCAGGGTCGAGGCGAACATAGTTGGCCTCGCTCCAGCGGTAGGACTCGCCGGTCAGCTCGTCGGTCACCGTGAATCCCGCGCTGACATCGATGTCGAATGCGGTCCTGTCCAGCCAGATGGTGGCTTCGCGCGGCTGGTGCGGGTCGAGGTTCACGACGACGATCACGGAGTCTGCCTCTGCTGCGCCGCCGGGCGCTGAGGTCGTCTTCGAAAAGCACAGAATCTCCGACCGGTCGGGGTAATGGAATCGCAGATTGCGCAGCTGTGATAGCGCTGGATGCGATCGCCTAATTGCATTGAGCTGCCTAATAAAAGGCGCAATGCTCAACTTCATTCGCTCGGCAAGTGCCCAGTCGCGCGGACGATACTGGTATTTCTCCGAGTCCAGGTACTCCTCGCTGCCCGGCCGTAGCGGCGTGTTCTCGCAGAGCTCGTATCCCGAGTAGACGCCCCAAGAGGGCGACAGCATCGCGGCCAGAACTGCCCGTACGCGGAACGCGGCCGGGTTGGCGTGCTGCAGGTACCCGCCCAGGATGTCCGGCGTATTGACGAAGAAGTTAGGCCGCATGTACGCGGCCGCGGGCCCGGAAAGCTCGATCAGATACTCAGTCAGTTCGGCCGCCGAGTTACGCCATGTGAAATATGTATAGGACTGGTGAAAGCCGATCTGCGCAAGTGCGTGCATCATCGCGGGCCTGGTGAAGGCCTCGGCCAGGAAGATGACGTGCGGGTCGGTCTCAGCGACCTCGGCGAGCAGCCGCTCCCAGAACGGCAGCGGCTTGGTATGCGGGTTGTCGACCCTGAAGATGGTGACGCCGTGGCTGATCCAGTGCCGGATGACCCTCAGCACCTCCCGGTAGATGCCCTCCGGGTCGTTGTCGAAGTTCAGGGGGTAGATGTCCTGGTATTTCTTCGGCGGGTTCTCGGCATAGGCGATCGACCCGTCCGCCCGGGTCGTGAACCACTCCGGGTGCTTGGCGACCCACGGGTGATCGGGGGAGGCCTGCAGTGCCAGGTCCAGCGCCACCTCAAGGCCGAGTCCGGTCGCCTTGGCGACGAAGTCGTCGAAGTCAGCGATGGTGCCAAGGTCTGGATGGATCGCGTCATGACCGCCGGCCGGTGAGCCGATCGCCCACGGCGAGCCGGGATCGTCGGGACCGGCCCGGAGCGCGTTGTTCTTGCCCTTACGCGATGTCGTCCCGATCGGGTGCACCGGCGGCAGGTACACCACGTCGAACCCCATCGCGGCGATGGCGTTGAGCCGCTTGGCCGCCGTGCGCAGCGTCCCCGATACCGACCGTCGGCGCCCGAGCGGGTCAACCCTCGCGCCTTCCGAGCGCGGGAAGAACTCATACCACGATCCAAACAGCGCCCGCTGGCGCTGGACGAGCAGCGGATACCAATCCGAGCGCGTCGTCAGCTCTCGCAGCGGGAACTGGGCTAGTGTCCGCGTGACGTCGGCAGTGAAGGCGCTGCCCAGCCGGTCGACAGGAGTCCCTTTCCCCGCTCGCAGGGTCCTTGCCACCCTCCGGTACAAGGCGCGAGCAGCCCCGGCCTCGTCAGCCCCGTCGGTTTCGGTCCCGTCGGTTTGGTTGGTTGGATCGGATGCGGTGACGGTGCGGGTTTCGCCGGCCTTGGCGGCCGCGGAGGGTCTGCTAGCGGCGCCGGACGGGCCAGATCTGCGCATGACGCCTGCCCCCGAACTCGCGGGTGGACGTGTCGGCTCGAGTTCGCTGGCGGCCCTGTCAAAGAGCAGGGCGCCCTCTTCCAGCATGAGGTCGACGTCCTGGCCGATCGGCACCTTGATCGCCGCGTCATGCCGCCAGTGCGCAATCGGGTCACCCCACGCGTGGACCTGAAAGTGCCAGATCCCCTCTGTGGTGGGCGTCACGTCTGCGCCGTAGCGATCTGTGCCGGCGGTCAGCTCGCGCATGGTCACAATTGGGAGACAATTGCCCGCCGGATCTCGCAGCACGACACCGGCGCCGAGCATCTCGTGACCCTCACGGAACACGATCGCCGATACCGGCAGGGTCTCGCCGACCACCGCCTTGGCGGTCCGCTGGCCGCAAGCCACCAAGGGCTGGATGTCGAGAATGGGGATCCTGCCGATCACCACGAAAAGCTACCCAATCGTGCGAAGAGACATGCACGCGGACGGCCATCGAGACGATCGAATTCGGTTGAGCTGGCCCCGCCGCTGGATGACCTGCACGGGGTGGGCGTCCTGCTTGCTCAGATCACGCATTAAGGTCACTCAGCGTGAGAGCAATCCGCCGGTTCACCATCCACCCAGCGCTGCCGCCTGAGCTTGCCCCGCTGCGCACGCTGATGCTCAATCTGCGCTGGTCGTGGCATGCGCCGACGCGGGCGCTGTTCGCGGAGATCGACCCGGTGGCATGGGAGAGTTCGGGGCATGACCCAGCTGGCCTGCTCGCAAACGTGTCGCATGAGCGCCTGGCGGAACTATCCCGCGACGACGACTTCCTCCTGCGGCTCCGCGAGGCCGTTGCTGAACTCGGTGAGTACAACACCGGCCAGCGCTGGTACCAGCTGTCGGGCCAGGCTGACGATGGCCCGGCGGCGATCGCGTACTTCTCGCCCGAGTACGGCATCACGGCCGCGCTGCCGCAGTACTCAGGCGGCCTCGGCATCCTGGCCGGCGACCATCTGAAGTCGGCGAGCGACCTCGGCGTGCCGCTGATCGGCGTCGGGCTGCTGTACAGGCATGGCTACTTCACCCAGTCGTTGTCGGCCGAGGGCTGGCAGGCTGAGCGCTACCCGGCGTCGGACCCGGCCGGCCTGCCGATCGCGCTGCTGCGCGACGCAGATGGCGCCCCCGCCAGGGTCACCGTCGGGCTGCCGGGCGGTACCAGCCTGGCGGCCCAGATCTGGGTCGTCGACGTGGGCAGGATCCCGCTGCTGCTGTTGGACTCCTACACCGAGGACAACGACCCGCTGCTGCGCGAGGTGACCGACCGGCTCTATGGGGGCGGCAGCGATCACCGACTGCGCCAGGAACTGCTGCTGGGCATCGGCGGGGTGCGGGCGGCACGGCTGTACTGCTCGATCACCGGGCACCCGCAGCCCGAGGTGTTCCACACGAACGAGGGCCATGCCGGGTTCCTCGGCATCGAGCGGATCAGGGAGTACCTGGCCGCGGGCGCCTCCTTCGCCGAGGCGGTGGAGCTGACCAGGGCGGGAACCGTCTTCACCACGCACACGCCGGTGCCCGCCGGGATCGACAGGTTCGACAAGGGCCTGATCGAGTCCCAATTCGGATCGGACAGCGGCGAAGCCGGACTGCCGCTCGAGCAGATCCTGGCGTTCGGGGCTGAGACTTACGAAGGCGGCGACCCGGACCGGTTCAACATGGCCGTGATGGGGATGCGCCTGGCCCAGCGCGTCAACGGCGTCAGCAGACTGCACGGCGAGGTCAGCAGGGAGATGTTCACCGGGCTGTGGCCCGGCTTCGACACCTCAGAGGTTCCGATCGGGTCGATCACCAACGGCGTGCACGGCCCGACATGGGTAGCGCCGGAGATTATGCGCCTGGCTGAGGACGGCTACCAGGCCGGCGCGGCGGAGTGGCTGGCCGATGAGGCTCCGGCGTGGGAGGCGGTAGCTGCCGACCCGGCAAGGATCTTCCAGATCAGGGAGGTCCTCAGGGCGCGCCTGGTCGCCGAGGCGCGGTCGAGGTTGCGCGCCTCCTGGCAGCAGCGCGGTGCCTCGGACGCCGAATTGTCCTGGATCGCTAGCGCCTTGGACGAGAACGTCCTGACGATCGGCTTCGCGCGTCGCGTGCCGTCGTACAAGCGGCTGACCCTGATGCTGCAGGATCCTGGCAGGCTGACCGCGTTGCTGCTCGATCCTGAGCGGCCGGTGCAGATCGTGATCGCCGGAAAGGCCCACCCCGCAGATGATGGCGGCAAGGCGCTGATCCAGGAGATGGTCCGGTTCACCGATGACCCCGCCGTCCGGCACCGGATCGTGTTCCTGCCCGACTACGACATGGAACTCGGCCGGACGATGGTGCAGGGCTGTGACGTCTGGCTGAATAACCCGCTGCGCCCGCTCGAGGCGTGCGGCACGTCGGGCATGAAGGCCGCGCTGAATGGCGCGCTGAACGTCTCGGTCAGGGACGGCTGGTGGGACGAGTGGTTCGACGGCGACAACGGCTGGGCCATTCCGTCGGCGGACTCGGTCACCGATCAGGAAAGACGCGACAACGTCGAGGCGTCGGCGCTCTATGACCTGCTCGGCAGGTCCGTGGCTCCGCTGTTCTACGACCGGGGACCGGACGGCCTGCCACGCCGGTGGCTGGAGATGGTGACGCACACGTTGCGAACGCTCGGGCCCAAGGCACAGGCCACCAGGATGGTGCGGGAGTACACCACCGATCTGTACCTGCCCGCTGCGCGGTCCTCACGGGAGCTGAGCGATGGCGCCGACCGGCCCTTTGCCGGTGCCGCCGAGCTTGCCGCGTGGAAGCAGAGGGTAACCAAGGCCTGGCCCGGTGTCAGGGTGGAGCACGTCGAATCGCACGATGGCGACCAACACCCGGGCGCGCGCCTGGCCGTGCGGGCCGGCGTCGCGCTGGGCGAGTTGTCGCCGGACGACGTGACGGTAGAAGTGCTGTCAGGTCGGACGGGCGATGACGACGAGATCGCGCATCCGGTACGCACGCTGCTGCGCCTGGAGTCCGCGCCCGGCTCGGACTCGGTTGCCTGGTATAGCGGCGAGGCGGTGCTCGGTCAGCCGGGCCCGTTCGGCTACACCGTCCGCGTGCTGCCCAGCCACCCGGAGCTGTCGGGCCCGGCCGAGATGGGCTTGGTCGCGGTGCCGGTCGGACCCGCCGGCATGCTCAGCGGCGACCTGCGATAACGCTCACGCCAGCCACCCCGCGACCTGCGGTAACTCTGAGGTCTCCGGTCATCGCTCATTGGACGGCAGCGTGCGGCCCTGGCGGACGTTAGTGATTGGCGGGTTCACCGTTCCGAAGTAGGCCGAGTTGACCCCATAGCGTCCGTTCTGAAGACGCCAGGTGTCGTTGCAAAGAAAGACATCCCAGCCGCCGAGGAAATTTGTCGTCTTGCTGGTTGGAACGCCAGCAAAGCTAAGGGACTTGTGACATCCTGTGATTCGACGACTTCAAGGAGTAGTGGCAGCACTGGTCACTGTCAGTCACGCTCTAGTCACCAAATGGAAACAAACGAGAGGAACCGCAGCAGTGAGAACTCAGATCAAGCCGGACAACAGGCTCCTCACCCCTGCCGAGGTCGCGGCCATGCTTCGCGTCGACCCCAAGACCGTGACGCGCTGGGCTCGGGGCGGCAAGCTCTCTTCGATCCGGACCCCCGGCGGCCACCGCAGGTACAGCGAGTCAGAGGTGCGCGGCTTCCTCAATAGCTGGCAGGGCGTCAGCCTGCCGCGAGCTGTTGGTGAATGACCAGGCGGTCTTTTATCTCGCGCATTACGGAGGGCCTGCCCGTTGACTACGGGCGGGCCCTCCGTTGTTGCGGGTGAGGCGCCCGGCCCCACCACCGGTGGACCCCTGGTGGGCCCAGAACACGCCCAGAACACCACCAGGGGTTCATCGGTGGGGTAGGCGGTTCATGGGTGGGGTGGGCGGGGCCCGCTCGCCATGCTGGGCGGAGGCGACCTTGCATAGGATCGCCGGGCAGCGGTGTTTTCGCAGAGCCGTCGTTGCAGGGAAGGGGTCAGCATGGGCGAGTTCGTTCAGGTGGAAGTCGATCAGGCGATCGCCACCATCCGGCTCACGAGGCCCCCGATGAACGCGATCAGCGCTCAGCTCACGGCCGAGCTGGCCGCGGCCGCCATGGCGGTGAATGAGGACGACCAGATCAGGGCCGTGATCGTCTACGGCGGCGAGAAGGTGTTCGCGGCCGGAGCCGACATCAAGGAGATGGCAGACGCCAGCTACACGGCCATGACCCTCACCAGCCGCCGCCTGCAGGACGCGCTGAACGCCGTGGCCAGGATCGGCAAGCCCGTCGTGGCGGCGATCACCGGGTACGCGCTCGGCGGTGGCCTCGAGCTGGCGCTGTGCGCCGACTTCCGCGTGGCTGGCGAGGGCGCGAAGGTCGGCCAGCCTGAGATCCTGCTCGGCGTCATTCCCGGCGCGGGCGGCACGCAGCGGCTGCCAAGGCTGATCGGTCCGGCCAGGGCAAAGGACATCGTGTTTACCGGCAGGTTCATCGGGGCCGCCGAGGCACTGGCGATCGGCCTGGTCGACAAGGTCGTTCCTGATGGCGAGGTGTACCAGGCGGCACATGACCTGGTGGCCAGGTACTCGGGCGGCCCGGCGGTCGCGCTCAGGGCAGCGAAGCAAGCCATCGACGACGGGCTGGACGCCGATCTTGAGACCGGCCTGGAGATCGAGCGGCTGCATTTCGCCGGGCTCTTCGCGACCGAGGACGCTGGCACGGGCATGCGCAGCTTCATGGAGAATGGACCTGGCAAGGCATCGTTTGCCGGACGCTAGGGGTGGGACGGGAAGATGACACAGCCGGGCGACGCCATCCAGGGCGACGACGGGCTTTCCCTGGATATGGTGGCGGCGGCGCTGCGCGCTGACAGCTCGGATATCGCCATCTATGCCCAGGTTCTGACCGAGTCACTTGGTGAGTCCTTGCCCCCAGGTTGCGTGACCGTTGACCGCGCCAGGAGCATGGCCGACCGGATGCGGGACCGGCCGGGCACAGTCACGCGGGTCTCGGTCCGGCTCGGCGAGAAGACGATGACCCTCGGCACCGAGCGGGGCGCCCCGGTGGCGGAGATCTGCCACGAAGTCCGCGGCATCGTCTTGTCCCGCAACGTGGTGCCCATCGCTGAGTGGGCATCCGAACTGGCCAGGGGCCTGGTCGCACACGCCGAGCAGAACGCGGCGGCGGCGACGGCCCTCCGCCGGCTGGTCGCAGGAGGCTAGCGCCCCCGGTGCGCGACGCGCGACAAGAGACGCCAATGACCCGCGGCACCAGCCGCGGGCGGGTCAGCAGTACCTCATTCCGCCCAAATCAGGCTCCCGCCACAGCGGTCGTCAGGCCGGCCACCGGCGACAGCGCGCCCACCAGACCACAGTCCGCGGAGCGGTTTGTTATGCCAACTTTTGGGTCAGAAGGAGGTAACAACAGCACCTTCCGTCAGCGTGGGCAACCATCGGAAAGCGATTCGTAAGCTATGGGGTCATGAAGGTGCAGGACACCACGCCTGAGCGCCTTGGGCCGTATCGCCTGGTGAGGCGGCTCGGCGAGGGCGGCATGGGCGTTGTGTACCTGGCCACCGACGCGTCCGGCGCCCAGGTCGCGCTCAAGGCCCTGCATCCTGGCCTGGCCCAGGAGTCCAATGCCAGGCGGCGGATGAGCCGCGAGGTCGAGACGATGCGGCGGGTGCGCAGCCGGTACGTCGCCGAGGTGCTCGACGCGGACCTCGATGGCGATCCGCCCTACATCGTCACCAGGTATGTGGCAGGGCTGAGCCTTGACGAGGTGGTCGGCTCGGCTGGCCCGCTGACCGGCCCGGCGCTGGCCAGGCTCGCTTACGGGCTCGCCGAGGCGCTTTCTGCCGTGCACGCGGCCGGCGTGGTGCACCGCGACCTGAAGCCTGGCAACGTGATGATCGCCGACAGCGAGCCGGTCGTGATCGACTTCGGCATCGCCCAGCTACCGGAGACCACCAGGCTGACGCTGACCGGCATGTTCATGGGCACACCGGGTTACCTGGCACCTGAGGTCATCGAGGGCAAGGAAAGCGGCCCGGCGTCGGACGTGCATTCCTGGGCGGCCACGGTGGCGTTCGCTGCCACCGGTCGGCCGCCGTACGGTACCGGGCCGTTCGAGACGATCTTCTACCGAATCGTGCACGGTGCCCCCAACCTGGACACGCTCCCGGCGCCGCTCCAGCCGATCATCGTCGATGCACTTTCGCGTGATCCGGCCCGGCGCCCGTCAGCGTCCGACATCGGGCCGCGGGTCGCCGCGCTCGACCCGGCTCTGCTGATCCCGAGCCCGCCAGCGGCTGCCGCCCGGCTGGCCAGCGGATCAGCTTACGAGCTGGCGGGCCCGCTGCCAACGGTCGGCGACGGCCAGGAGTGGCGAGGATGGCCGTCCACCACCAGGCCTATGACCGGGTCGAGCCCGCGCCCCAACCCGAGTCCGAGCGACCTTCGCAAGCTGCTGCCGCCGGTGAACTACGGCTCCTCCGCTAATGGCGGACAGGCAGGCCACCCAGCCCCGGCCGGGGCGGGGCTCGCCGGCGGCGCTGGCCTCGCGGGGGCCGGCCTGCCTGGCGGCGCGCTCGACGTGCGCGGCCAGGGCTACGGGCCGGGTTACGACCCGGCGGTGCAGTCACCGGGCGGGCTGTGGCCGGGCGCGCAGGGCGAAGAAGCCGGGACGGCTGCCCGCACCGTCGGGCCCATCACGTCGTGGAGCCCGCTGGTGATCGCTACTGTGGCGATGGTCGTCGCTATCAGCGTGATGGCGCCGATCATCGGGACCGCGATCGCGCTCGCCGTGCTTGTCGCACTGCGAGCGGTCACCATCACAGGCCGCCACCTGCAGAAACGTCAATCCGAAGGCGGCAAGGCCAGCCAGTCCGTGGTGGCCGTCGCCTTCTACCCGCTTGCGGCTCTCCGGGCGATCATTGGCCTGCTGCTAGTCGCGCCGGTTGCTGTGCTCGCGTTCTGCGTGACCGTTGCCATCACGATCATCGCCGTGCCCGTGCACCCGCTGCCCCAGGCCGTCGCTTTCGGCGCGGGTGCCCTGGTCGCGACGGTCGGGCTTGGTCCGGGCTCCTCCGGCAGCCGGACCGCGCTCGCCAAGCTATATACCTCGGCCGCCCGCAGCGTCAGCCTGCTGGCCGTCGCCTACGTGGGCGTCATCGCGATCGCGATCTGGGCCGCGGTCACGGCCTGGTACCAGTCGCCTTCACCTGCGTACTGGCCGATCAACAGCCTGCACGATCAGCTCGTCCATCTCCCGACGATCCGAAGCGTGCTGACTGATATCCGGCACAACCTGCTCGGGGTGCTGCACTCGATCGGGCTATAAGCCGCCACTCCCGGGAACCGGTCCTGACTGCCGAGGCACTGGCACTGCCTGTGCGGACTGGCCCTGCACGGATTGGGCCTGCGCGGATTGCGCATGCGCGGGCGGGGCGTGTGCGGGCGGCGACTGCCTCCTGGCGCCGTTGGGCTCCCCGGGCAGGTCGGGCTTGGCGAGGCCGAGCGCGATCACCTCGTTGGCCAGCCGGATCCGGCGGTTGGAGCCCTCTGGGATGCGCAGCTTGGTGTAGAGCCTGAGCAGGTGCTGCTTGACCGCGGCTTCTGTCACGACCAGATCCGCCGCGATCTCGCGTGCGGTCGCGGGGGCGATGAAGGCGTCCTCGGACAGCGCTGGACGGCACAAGGACGCGATCACGTCGAGCTCGCGCCTGGTCAGCTCCGGTGCGGACGAGCGTAGGTGCTCGGCCTCGTGGTTCTCGTCGGTCGCGATGCCGCTGATCCGGCACCGGGCCGAGCCGAAGCTCAGGGCGTCACCGTCGGCAAGCAGCCGCCTGGCCACGAGGCGGCCGTTCACCCTGGTGCCATTGCGCGATAAACCCAGATCCATCACGTACACGTAAGGACCGCGGCGGACGAGCTCGGCGTGCAAGAGAGACACGCTGGGATCCTCCAGCCTGACGTCCACGTGATTCCCGCGGCCAACCGTCGTCACCTCGAGCTGCAGTGGGTACTGAGCTCCGGTGCTCGCGACCTGGATGTGGGGGCCTTCCATAAAACAGCACCTTCCGCGCAGGAGACACGCGCTCCGCTGCACCATGCTTACCCGGCATAACAAGATGCAACCCGGGCAAGCCGGACGGATCAGGGCCGGCCTGCGCGTAGGTATCGGATACGGCGGGAAAGTACACTTCCGAGCGGGCGTCAGGAGGCTATGGCAATGGCGCAGCAGCCATCACGAGGACTGGCGGACGTCGTAGCAGCGGCGACCGCGTTGAGCGACATCGACGGCAGGGTTGGCCGGCTGTCGTACCGCGGCTACGACATCAACGAGCTGGCCGGGGCAGCGACCTTCGAGGAAGTCGCCTACCTGTTGCAACGCGGTTCCCCGCCGAGCGCCGGGGATCTGGCCAGCTACGGCGCGGAAATTTCCGAGGGGCGGGAACTGGGCGCGCTCCTGACCGCCGATCTCGGCCCGATCGCGCACCACCAGGAACCGATGGAGGCGCTCCGCACGCTGGTCTCGCTGGCCAGCGCCAGAGACCCCGACAAAGACTCCAACGCCGCCGGCGCCAACCTGCGCAAGGCCGCGCGGCTGACCGCACAGCAACCCGTCCTGCTGGCTGCCTACGAAGCTGCGAGGAACGGACGCGAGGTGCCCCCGGCCGACCCTGAGCTGAGCCTGGCGGGGAACTTCCTGTTCCAGATCACCGGAACCAGGCCGGGCGCCAGGGCTGCGCAGATCCTGGACATCTGCCTTGTCCTGCACGCCGACCACACGATGAACGCGTCGACGTTCGCCGCCCGGGTTTGCGCCGCGACGCTGTCGGACATGCACTCAGCCGTTGTCGCGGCGCTCGGCACGCTGAAGGGTCCGCTGCATGGTGGCGCCAACGAGCAGGTCATGCGCCTGCTGGAGGAGATCGCTAAGAACGCGCAGGCCGACCCGGTAGAGGCCGCGGCCGTCGAGGTGGCGGCTAGGCTCGGTCGTGGCGAGAAGATCATGGGCTTCGGCCATCGGGTGTACAAAGTAGAGGACCCGCGCGCCACCATCCTCCGCGGCCTGGCCGCCGAGCTGGCGCAGGCGGACGGTGACGATACCTACTACCAGATGTCACGCAGGATCGAGGAGACGGTGCTCGCGGAGAAGGGCCTGTACCCGAACGTCGACTTCTTCGCCGCGGCGGTCTACCACTACCTCGGCATCCCGACCGACCTGTTCACACCGGTGTTCTCGGTTTCGAGGATGGCCGGCTGGACGGCGCACGTGATCGAACAGCACGCAGACAACCGGCTGATCAGGCCCGATAGCGAATACATCGGCGAGGCCGGCCTGACCTGGGTTCCGCTGGCGGCGCGGTGAGTCGTGTGCGGGTGCTCGCCGGGAACGGGCGGCATGGTGCGCCCAGGCGCTCCGGCAAGCCGCCGGTTGCCGGAAACCCGCCGGACGCCGGCAACCCGGGGGACGCCGGCAACCCCACGGCGGCCGAACGAGGTCGTACGACGCAATGGCCGTACGTAGCGGTGCTCGTTGGCGTGGCGATTGCGCTGGTGATAATCGGCCTCGGCGTCCACCTCGTCAGAAGCGGTACGTTGGTACTCGCAGGCGTTTTGCTCGTTGCCGCCATGGCCAGGCTGGTCCTGCCGGAACGGCTGGCAGGAATGCTGTCATCGAGGCGGCGGTTGCTCGATGTGGCGATCTTCGGGGTGCTCGGCATCGGCTTGCTGGTGGCCGGGCTCGTGGTACCGGTGCCTGGTTAGCCGCGCGGCCAGCGCTGCCTGCGTATTCGAGCTACAAACACGAAGGGATCCATTGGCGTGTCCAAGATCAAGGTGGCCAATCCTGTCGTCGAACTCGACGGCGACGAGATGACCCGCATCATCTGGCGGTTCATCAAAGACGATCTGATCCTGCCGTACCTGGACATCGACCTGCGGTACTACGACCTGTCGATCCAGAACAGGGATGCCACCGACGACCAGGTGACGATCGACGCGGCGAACGCGATCAAGCAGTTCGGCGTCGGTGTCAAGTGCGCGACGATCACGCCCGACGAGGCCAGGGTCGCCGAGTTCGGGCTGAAGAAGATGTGGCGCTCGCCCAACGGCACGATCCGCAACATCCTCGGTGGCGTCGTCTTCCGCGAGCCGATCGTGATCGGCCGTCACGCGCACGGCGACCAGTACCGCGCCACCGACTTCGTCGTGCCAGGACCCGGCACTGTGACGATCTCTTACGAGCCCGATGACGAATCCGGCAGGCCTCTCGCGATGGAGGTCGCCCGATTCACCGGCGGCGGCGTCGCCATGGGAATGTACAACTTCGACGACTCGATCCGCGACTTCGCGCGGGCGACGATGCGGTACGCGCTGGATCGCGGTTTCCCGCTGTACCTGTCGACCAAGAACACGATCCTGAAGGCCTACGACGGCCGGTTCAAGGACATATTCGCGGAGGTCTTCGACTCTGAGTTCAAGGCCGAATACGAGGCGGCTGGCCTGACCTACGAGCACCGCCTGATCGATGACATGGTTGCCCAGGTCATCAAGGGCGACGGCGGCATTGTCTGGGCCTGCAAGAACTACGACGGCGACGTGGAGTCAGACATCGTCGCGCAGGGCTTCGGCTCGCTGGGCCTGATGACCAGCGTCCTGATGACGCCGGACGGCTCATGCATCGAGGCCGAGGCCGCGCACGGCACGGTGACCAGGCACTACCGGCAGCACCAGCAGGGCAAGGCGACCTCGACCAACCCGATCGCGTCGATCTTCGCGTGGACCAGGGGACTGGCCTACCGCGGCAAGCTCGACAACACGCCCGCGGTCACGGCTTTCGCCGACACGCTGGAGCGGGTGTGCGTCGAGACCGTCGAGAGCGGAATGATGACCAAGGATCTTGCTCTGCTGATCGGCCGGGACGCCCCGTACCTGACCACCGAGGAGTTCCTCGGCGCGCTGCATAAGAACCTGCAAGCGGCGATGGTATGAGCCAGCTGGCCAGACCACAAAGGAGAGAACGTCGATGGCCCGTTCAGGCAAGGTAACGGTCGTCGGTGCGGGCTTCTACGGCTCCACCACCGCGCAGCGGCTCGCCGAGTACGACATCTTCGACGAGGTCGTGCTGACCGACATCATCGAGGGCAAGCCTGAGGGCCTGGCACTCGACATGAGCCAGTCAAGGCCAATCGAGGGCTTCGAGACCAAGGTCACGGGCCAGACGACCGGCCAGGGCGGCGAGGGCTATGAGGCAATCGCTGGCTCGTCGATCGTGATCATCACCGCCGGGCTGCCGCGCAAGCCAGGCATGAGCCGGATGGACCTGATCGGGGTTAACGCCGGGATCGTGCGAACCGTGACCGAGCAGGTAGTCAAGCACGCTCCCGGGGCCGTGTTGATCGTGGTCTCCAACCCGCTAGACGAGATGACCGCGCTCGCGGCCAAGGTCTCCCAGTTCCCCGCGGAGCGGGTGATCGGCCAGGCCGGAATGCTCGACACGGCCAGGTTCAGCTTCTTCGTCGCCGAGCGCCTCGGCGTGCCGGTCGGCTCGGTCACGACGCTGACACTCGGATCACATGGCGACACCATGGTCCCGGTGCCTTCTGCGTGCCAGGTCAATGGCTCGCCGCTGGCTGATCTGCTGAGTGCCGACGAGATCGGCGGGCTGGTCGAGCGCACCAGGAACGGTGGCGCCGAGATCGTCGGGCTGCTGAAGACCGGTTCCGCCTACTACGCGCCCTCGGCTGCGGCCGCAAGGATGGCCAGGGCCGTGGCACTGGACGGCGGGCAGGTCATGCCGGTCTGCACCTGGGTGGACGGCGAGTACGGGATCTCCGGCGTGTACCTGGGCGTGGAGGCCGAGATCGGCGCCGGCGGCATCCGCCGGGTTGTCGAGCGAGAGCTCACCGAGTCCGAGCTCGCCGGCCTGCGCGAGGCCGCTGAGGCCGTTCGCGCCAAGCAAGCCGACGTCGCGAACATGTAAGACCGGCGCCCTGGGCGCTGTCTGCAGCACATCGATGAACCCCTGCTGGGCCGCTGGCGCCAGCGGGGGTTCATCGTTGTGGCCACAAGGTCAGAATTCGCCCCGGCGGCGCATGCCGCGCGGCCTGCCGTCGGGGTCGTAGACGAGCCGGTACAGCGGCCGTGAGTAGATCCGCTGCCAGCGCGTCAGGTGCGGCGTGTGATAGTGCCTGAGCTGCCCGGGCGGTCGCGGTCCTGCCCGGCCGCCCGCGTGCCATGCGTCAAGATCGGATGCGGCGCGCCAGAACTCGCCGAACGTCTCCTCGGCGCTCGCGGCAGGATCAAGTTCGGCTCCCAAGTGCTCGCTGCATAGCTGCAGCCGCAGCGACCTGGCGAAGTCACGGGCAGCCGTGCCGCTTGCCCGCTCAGGGGCGTTGGCTCGGTGCCTGGTCGTCGGCTCGGCGACCAGGGTGCGGGCCGCTACGGAGTCCACGGTCCAGCCCTGGCCGGCCCACCCGCTGAGCTCTGAGTCAATGTCGGCGCCGGGACCGATGGCTGGCGCTCCCCAGCCGCCCATAGGCAGCTCAAGGGTTTCCTTGCCGCCACCATGCTGATCGCCTGGCAAGACGGCTAGGTCGAGAACGGCGCAGCTGAGCTCCGAATCGTGCGTCCATGACCGGCGGTTGAAGTTGTCCGATCCGATGATCGACCAGGTGTCGTCGACCACGCAGACCTTGGCATGGACGTAGACAGGCGTGCCTGCCTCGTTCTCCAGGCCATAGACGGCCACTCGGTCGCCCCCGGCCTCACGGAGCATCCGCATCGCGTCAACCCTGCCGATCAGGTTCGGCGGCATGGACACAGCGCCATCCATGTCCGGGTGCCGCGGGATCACGGCTATCAGCCTGAGCTCGGGGCGCTCGGCGAGCGCCCTGGCCAGCGCCTCGACCACCGCCTCCGACCACAGGTACTGGTCTTCGAGGTAAATCAGCGACCTGGCCCTCGCCAGGACCTTCAGGTACGCGCGGGCGATGCTGCGCTCGCCCTGCGGCGCGAAGCTGTAGCCGGGGTGCCGGGCCGGGTAGGTCCGGAGCAGCTGAACGGCATGGCTCCCGCACGGCGCGGGGTCCGGCTGCTGCTCGGGCAGCCGGTTCGCGGAGTCGTCCTGCCGGTCGAGCAGGTCGTGCAGCCGGGACACCGGGTTCAGCGTGATGGGAACCGGGTCGTACCAGCGTTCCCTGAACGTTGCCTCGACGTCGCCGACCGCCGGGCCCTTGATCAACGCCTGGATGTCGTGCCAGGGCGGCCGCTCGCCGTAGACCGCGGCCATCGGCTGGCGCTGCGGATCGCCGCGATGGCTCTGGTCGTCGCGGCGGCTGTTACACAGATCGATGCCGCCCACGAAGGCCACGTCCAGATCGGGGCGGCCCGGGTGCCGCAGCACGACCATCTTCTGATGGTGCGACCCGCCTGGCCGCACGCGCATGTCCAGGAGGCACTGGCCGCCCGCCGCTTCGACAGCCACGCCGAGTTCTCTGTTCTCCTCGCCGCTGAACTGGATCCGATCCCAGTGCGATCTCCAGACCAGGCCGCGAACTAGCACCCCGCGCTTTGCCGCGGAACAGAACGCTTCCGCTATGGCAGGCCCTTCATCTGTGAGCCGTTCCTCAGGATCTCCGCGCCAGTCCGTGAACAGAAGCAGGTCGCCCGCCCGCATCGCGCTGACCCGGCTGAGCAGTTCGGCGAAGTACCTGGCGCCATGCACAAGCGGGCGGACGTCATTGCCGGTCGACCACGCCGCGCCGCCGGGGTGCCGGGCATCCAGCTTGGTGGCCGGGTTGCCGCGCTCGGCGGCCGTGAGAAACCAGTCATCGATTCGCACGGCCGCAGAGCTACCCGCCGGCATCTGCTTAACCATGCGGGCTTCATCTGGCCGGAATGTTAGAAGAGTGGCTTGGCGGGCAATTCTCGGGCATGGCTGTAGTAAGAGCGGTCGCGCGTCCGATGCTGGCATCGATCTTCATCGTCCAGGGCCTCAACACGATGCGGCACCCCGATCGCGTCGTCAAGAAGGCAGAACCGGTGGTCAGGCCGATCGCCGAACGGGTTTCTTTCGTTCCCGACGACACCGAGCAAGCGGTGCGCATTAACGGGGCAGTCCAGTTCGCCGCCGGGATACTGCTGGCGGCCGGCTGGCTGCCGAGGCTGGCGGCGCTCACCATTGCGGGCACGCTGGTGCCCACCACGGCAGCCGGGCACCGTTTCTGGGAGGCCGAAGACGAGCAGGAACGTGCCCAGCAGCGGATCCATTTCCTGAAGAACCTCGGCTTGTTCGGCGGCCTGCTCATCGCCGCGGCCGACACCGGCGGCCGGCCATCGCTGGCCTGGCGGAGCCGGCACGCCGTCCACACCGCTCGGCGTGAGGCGGCGCTCACGGCCAGGACTGCGCGCGCGTCGGGGAAGACCGCGGCCAAGGCAACCAAGCTCAAGGCCAAACTGCCGGTCGGGTGAGGACTCCGAGATCAGCCACATGAGCGGGCGGCAAGCTTCCGTTAGCCGCGCCGGCATGTCAGGTCCGCTGATGGCGTGCCGGGTCTGCCGATGACAAGCCAGCCGCCTGCAGAGTGGCTGCGGCGGATGGACCGGCAGGGCTCGCTGGCGTCCCGCACCAGCTTCAGGCTTGGTGTCTCGGCATCGCTGGGCGTCATCGCATTGGTGCTGGCCGGAGCGTTCTGGAACTGGGCATACGCCCCGGCGCTTGCTTGGGACATCACGGCCGTGACCTTCTGCACGTGGATCTGGATTGTGATCTGGCCGATGAGCTCGACCGAGACAGCCGCCAAGGCCCGGTCCACTGACCCGAATCGCGCCATCAGCGACGCCCTCATGCTGACCGCCTGCGTGGTGAGCATCGGTGCCATCGGGATCGTGCTTGTGGGCGCCCACTCCGCGGCCCGGGTAGCCGCCGACCTGCTGGCAGCGCTGAGCCTGGTTAGCATCGCCGTCTCCTGGGTGACCGTGCATACGATCTTCACGCTCAGGTACGCGCTGTTGTATTACGAGGGTCACGAGGGCGGCGTTGACTTCCATCAGGACATGCCGCCGACCTACCGGGACTTCGCCTACATGGCGATCACGGTCGGCATGACGTATCAGGTGGCCGACACCGACTTGCACGCGACCTCGCTCCGCGCGGCCGTGCTCCGTCACGCGTTGCTGTCCTACCTGTTCGGTGCCGTGATCCTCGCAGCCACGATCAACCTCATCGCCGGGCTGGGGAACACCATCGGCGGGTGAGATGCCAGCGCGTTTGGTTCAACCCGAAGCAAGCCTGCGCAGGGCAAGCTCGGCATACAGCGCGGTGCCATCGGCGAGGACCGCGTCGTCGAACGTCGCCTCGGCCGAGTGGTTGTATGCCGCCGTGGCCGGGTCCATGCCCGCGGGGCAGGCGCCCACCATCATGAAGGCGCCAGGGACCTGCTCGAGGACGTAGGAGAAGTCCTCAGATCCGGTGATCGGGAACGGGGCGGTCAGGAATCGCGCCTCGCCAAGCAGCCCGGCCGTGGTGTCGCGGGCGAAGGCGAACTCTGCCTGGTCGTTGACGGTGACCGGGTAACCGTCCACGAAGTTTGCATCGGCCTCAAGGCCGTGCGCCACGGCGAGCTGGCGGACCAGGCCAAGCGCGGCATCCCTGATCCGGTCGCGGGTCTGCGGTGAGAACGTACGAACCGTCGCGATGAAGCTGGCGTCGTCGGGGATCACATTGTCCGTGGTGCCCGCGTGGAAGGTACCGACGGTGAGTACCACAGGGTCGAAGACATCGAACTTGCGCGTCACCATCGTCTGCAGCGCCGTGACTATCTCGCAGGCGACCGGGATGGGGTCGTCGGCCAGGTGCGGCTGCGAGCCGTGGCCGCCACGGCCACGCACCGTCACGTGCAGGGTGTCGGCGGCGGCCAGAGCCGCGCCGGCACGGCTTGCGACCAGCCCGAGCGGCAGGATGCTCGACGAGACGTGCAGCGCATAGGCGGCGCAGGGGCGCTCGCCTGCGGCGTCGAGCACGCCTTCAGCGATCATGATCGGGGCGCCGCCCGCGCCCTCCTCGCCGGGCTGGAACATGAAGATCACATTCCCTGGCAAGTCGGCCTGCTTGGCTGAGAGCAGTTTCGCCGCGCCGGCCAGCATCGCGGTGTGCAGGTCGTGGCCGCACGCGTGCATCGCGCCAGGCACCTGGGAGGCGAACGGCACACCGGTCCGCTCGGTGACCGGCAGCGCGTCCATGTCGCCCCGGAGCAGGACCGTCTTGCCGGGACGCCCGCCGCGCAGAACCGCGGTGACGGAGCTGAGGGCCTGGCCCGTGCTGATCTCCAGCGGCAAGCCCTCCAGTGCGTCGAGCACCTTGCGCTGGGTCTTGGGCAGGTCGAGGCCGATCTCTGGTTCGGCGTGAATGGCGTGACGTAGGTCGGCTATCTCGCCGCTGATGGCGTTGGCGTCGTCCAGGATCGGCCTGGCCATGCGCAGCCCTCCGGTTGATCGACTTGTCTGTGTTCGACTTGTCTAGGACATCAGCGGATAGCGGGGAATCCGCGGAATGTCCGTGTCAGGATCGCACAGCCTCATCGCGAATGTTCGACCGGCCGCCCCTGACTGCCTAGACTGATGCCCAAACCACGCGACCGCGTGGTTCCTGCCGCTGGCAGTTATCGGGCAGGCAGCCACCCGCCACGGTCGGCTGCCGAGATCAGGGATGGCAGTGAGTAGCGTCGGCTGGGACGTTGTGGTCGTCCTTGCCTTCATCCTCATCGGCGGATTTTTCGCCGCCGCGGAGATGGCACTGGTTTCGCTGCGCGAAGGTCAGATCAGAGCGCTGGCGAAGCGGGGCAAGCGGGGACAGCGAGCGGCACGGCTCGCGCACGATCCGAACAGGTTCCTGGCCGCGGTCCAGATCGGCGTCACGGTAGCCACGTTGCTGTCCGGCGCGTATGGCGCCGAGACGCTCGTGGCCGATTTCCGCAGCTGGCTGGTCCATCAGGTCTCGCGCAACGTCGCCGACGTCATCTCGTTCCTCGTGGTCACGCTCATCATCGCGTTCTTCTCACTGGTGCTGGGCGAGCTCGCGCCAAAGCGGATCGCCTTGCAGCGGCAGGAGCGCATCGCGCTGATTTCGGCGCCCGTGCTGGACCGGATCGCGGTCCTGGCGCGCCCCTTGGTCTGGTTCATCAGCAGCACGGTCAACCTCGTTGTCCGGGCGTTCGGCGGCGACCCGAAGGTCGGTCGCGGCACCATGAGCAGTGACGAGCTGCGGGACCTGGTCGCCGGACACCAGAACCTGACCGCGGACGAACGGCACATCGTGAGCGAGGTGTTCGACGCGGGCAAGCGGCAGATCCGCGAGGTCCTCGTGCCCAGGACTGAGGTTGACTTCCTGCCGGCCTCGATGCCGATAACCCAGGCTGTCAAGGTGACCGCGCAAGGCACGCACTCTCGCTTCCCCGTTTTCGAGGACTCCTACGACGATGTGGTTGGCTTCGTTCACGCCCGCGACCTGTTCGATCCCGGGCGGAACGGGTCGACGAGGGTCGGTGAGATCAGGCGTCCGGTGAAGATGCTGCCGACCAGCAAGACCGTGATGTCCGCGCTGTCGGAGATGCGCAGGGACAAGGCGCACCTGGCGATTGTCGTCGACGAATACGGCGGCACGGCGGGCATCGTGACCCTGGAAGACCTGGTCGAAGAGCTGATCGGCGACATTCAGGATGAGTACGACGTCGAGGGGGACCCGTCCAGGCGGCTGCGGACCGGGGAGATCGAGGTCGACGGCCTGATGAACCTCGACGACTTCGCCGAGCAGACCGGCATCGAGCTGCCGGACGGGCCCTACGAGACCGTGGCTGGATACCTGTTGTCCGCGCTCGGGCACCTTCCGCAAACGGGCGAAACGGCGGAGCTGGACGGGACCAGGCTGACCGTGACCGAACTGGACGGTCGCCGGATCTCCAAGGTCAAGGTCACCGAGTCAACGCCGCGTCCGCAGCCGACATGGTCCGAGACGGCGACCCAAGTAAGCTGACGCGGTGCAGGACCGCGATGCGACCGTGAGCCCGGTGAGCGGGCCGGAAGACCCCACGAATGGCCCGGTGAACGGGCCGGACGGCCCGACGACCGGACAGGGCCCCGTGCTGGTCGTGGACTTCGGCGCGCAGTACGCCCAGCTCATCGCCAGGCGAGTACGGGAGTGCCAGGTCTACTCCGAGATCGTGCCGTCCACGATGACGGCGGCCGAGATGCTGGAGCGGAACCCGGCTGCGATCATCTTGTCCGGCGGACCCGCCTCGGTGTACGCGCCAGGTGCGCCACCCGCTCCGGCTGGGCTGCTCACCTCGGGCGTACCGGTGCTCGGCATCTGCTACGGCTTCCAGCTGATGATCCGCGACCTCGGCGGCGAGGTGGCCAGGACGGGCGCGGGGGAGTACGGCGCTGCCGAGCTCGCGCTGACCGGGCCGGGCGGCGTAGTGCTCGGAGGCCTTCCTGAGGCGCAGCAGGTCTGGATGTCGCACGGCGACACGTGCATGCTCGCGCCCAACGGTTTCACGGTCACTGCCAGCACCGCTGGCACGCCGGTCGCAGCCGCCGAGAACGCGGAACTGGGTCTGTACGGCATGCAGTTCCACCCCGAGGTCCTCCACACCGAACACGGCATGGCCATGCTGCGGAGCTTCCTTGCCGCCGCGGGAGTTCGCGCCGACTGGACGACCAGCAACATCATCGACGAGCAGGTCGAGCAGATCCGCGCGCAGGTTGGTGACGGCCACGCGATCTGCGGACTGTCCGGTGGCGTGGACTCAGCCGTCGCCGCCGCTCTGGTCCAGCGGGCCATCGGCTCTCGCCTGACGTGCGTGTTCGTGGACCACGGACTGCTGCGCAAGGGAGAAGCCGACCAGGTCGAACAGGATTTCGTCGCAGCCACCGGCGTGGACCTGGTGGTCGTCGACGCCCAGGCGGACTTCGCTGCTGCCTTGTCGGGCGTCATCGATCCCGAGGAGAAGCGCAAGGTCATCGGCCGCGAGTTCATCAGGGCTTTCGAGCAGGCTGCGCGGCAGATCGCGGCAGCGGACGCCCGGAGCTCGGAGTCCGGTGGCGCTGCGGAGTTCCTCGTCCAGGGGACGCTCTACCCGGACGTGGTCGAGTCGGGGGGCGGAACAGGCACCGCCAACATCAAGTCCCACCACAACGTCGGCGGGCTGCCCGCGGACCTGGGGTTCACGCTGATCGAGCCGCTGCGGACGCTGTTCAAGGACGAGGTACGGGCGCTCGGCGCACAGCTCGGCCTCCCGCAGGAGATCGTCTGGCGGCAGCCGTTCCCCGGACCCGGTCTGGCGATCAGGATCGTCGGCGAGGTGACTCCTGAGCGACTCAGGATCGTCAGGGAAGCCGACGCGATCGCGCGCGCCGAGCTGACGGCGGCTGGGCTCGACCGCCAGATCTGGCAGTGCCCGGTGGTGCTGCTCGCCGACGTTCGCTCCGTCGGCGTCCAAGGGGACGAGCGCAGTTACGGCTACCCGATCGTGCTCAGGCCCGTGACCAGCGAGGATGCGATGACCGCCGACTGGGCGCGGGTACCAGACGCCGTCCTCGCCAAGATCTCAGGCAGGATCACCAACGAGGTCCCGGAGATCAACCGGGTCGTGCTCGACATCACCAGCAAACCCCCGGGCACCATCGAGTGGGAATAGGCCGGCCCGTGGGCCGTGTATGAAAGTGACATCGATACCGGTTTGAGGTGATGGATGGCACTTCCATACACTCGGCCGCTCAGGGAGCGGGCGAGCCGCGTGGCGCGCTTCAGGTTATGCGGGTTAGCTCGGCGGAGAGGTCTTCGTAGGATTTGTCGGCTGCGATCTGACGCAGCCGGTCGAGCGCGTCCCAGACGTCGGTGAACCTGGTGGTGATCGGCGGCAGTCCGAGCCGCAGCCGGTCCGGCGTCCGGTAATCGCCGATCACGTCGGCCGCGATCAGGGCTTGGCTGATCCGCCAGGCCTCCGGGTGGTGCAGAGTGACGTGATTGCCGCGGCGGGCGTCGGCCCGCGGAGAGGCGAGGCGGAACCCGTGCGGTGTCAGCCACTCATCGGCCAGGTGAATCAGGTAGCTGGTCAGCGCGACGCCCTTCTCCCGCAATCGCTCGATTCCGGCCGCGGCCAGCAGCTTGGTGCCCTCCTCAACCGCCACCGTGCCGATGATCTGCGGCGTTCCCGTGCCGAACCGCTCGATGCCCGGCACCGGGTCGTAGGTCGGCCCCATGGCGAACTGATCGTTCTGGCTGAACCAGCCCCAGATCGGCTGCCGCATCCGCTCCTGCAGCTCGCGACGGACGTAAAGAATCGCTGGAGCGCCTGGGCCAGCGTTGAGGTACTTGTAGGTGCATCCGATGGCGAGGTCGGCGCCGCTCTCGTCGAGCCGGATCGGCACGGCCCCGACCGAGTGGCAGAGATCCCACAACATGAGTGCGCCTGCCTCGTGCACCAGCCCGGTGATCCGGGGCATGTCAGCGAGCGCGCCGCTTCGGTAGGCGACGTGGGACAGGCTCACGAGCGCGACGTCGGGGCCGAGCGCCGCCAGCAGCGCCTCCTCAGACAACCCGTCGTCCACATCGGTGTGGATCATCCGGAGTTCGCAACCGCGCTGGGCGGCGATGCCTTGCAGCACGTAGCGGTCGGTCGGGAAGTTGTCATCGTCGGTGATCAGCACCGTGCGGCCGGGCTGCGCGTCCAGTGCGGCATGGACCAGCTTGAACAAGTTCACGGTGGTCGAGTCGCCCACTAGAACCTGGCCAGGCGCGGCGCCGGTTAGGTGCTTCCCGACGAGGTCGCCTACCTTGCGCGGCAGGCCGACCCATGTGCCCCACGACCGGACCAGGCCTTGCCCCCACTCGCCTCCGACGACTTCCGCGATCCTGGCTTGGGTGGCGAGCGGCAGCGGTCCTAGCGAGTTCCCGTCCAGGTAGATGGGGGCGTTCTCGGCCCAGAGGAAGTGGTCACGGAACCTGGCGAGCGGATCCGCCTGGTCGAGTTGCTCGGCGTACGTCCGGCTCGTTGGCAACGCGGTCACGCCTTAAACAGTAACGATCCGCGGCGTCTCCGCCCACGTCGTGCACACAGCAGTTCCGCCCTCTGGAGCTGTTGTCCGACAGGACACAGGTCCCGACGTCACGCGATGCGCGGATTAGGTACCAACTGCTCTGAATACACTGCTAAGTGAGTACTGTTCCGGCACCAGACGCATCACTGGCGACGGCGGACGTGTCACGTGGGCACGTGCCTGCGATGCGGTGCTTTTGGCCGCACGCTCCGGCCAGATATCTCGTTGACCACCCCATATTTCGCGGAGCGCAGGTGCGGCACTTCGGATACCTGACGGCAGGTCAGGACGAGTCGCTGTTCGCCCACGCGCCGCAGCCCTTTGACCGGGACAGCGAGCGCGGCACTCTCGCGATGGCGCTCGGCGCCACCCTCTACAGTCCCGGAACGACATGGGACTACGCGCGGCGTATCGGCGCGCTGGTCGGACGAGGTGTGACCTCGGCAGTGCTCTGCCTCGAGGACGCGATCAGGGATACCGATGTCCCGGCCGCGGAGCGGAACGTCGCAGCACAGCTGACCGAACTGCACGAGGCGGAGCGGGAGGGGGGCTGCGCCGGCGGACCACTGCTGTTCGTGCGAGTCAGGCATGCCGATCAAATCCAATCCCTGGTCAAGGAAATCGGCCCGGCGAGCGCAATCCTGACCGGATTTGTCTTCCCAAAATTCACCGCTGAGACCGGCCCTGAATTCCTTGAGGCTCTTGCCCAGGTCCGAACAGATACCGGGTTGCCGCTATACGGGATGCCGGTGCTGGAGTCGCCGGAAACCATTTATGCCGAGACTCGGGTTCGCGAGCTGCTGGCCGTTCGTGACCTGCTCGCCAGGCACACCGAAGCCGTCCTGGCGGTCAGGATCGGCGCTACCGACATGTGCGGGTTGTTCGGCCTGCGGCGCAGTAACGACCAGACCGTGTATGACCTTACGCTGGTCCGCGAGGTCATCGCCGACATCGTGAACGTGTTCTGCCGCAACTCGCAGTTCGTGGTGACCGGCCCGGTGTGGGAGTACTTCGCCCGCGGCGAGCGCATCTTCAAGCCGTTGCTGCGCGAGTCGCCGTTCCGGCTCAGGGACGACCTGCCCAACGCGGTCAAGGTCCGGCGCCAGCTCGTCAGTGGCGACCTGGACGGGCTGCTGGCCGAGGTTGTCCTCGACAAGGCCACCGGCATCATCGGCAAGACCGTCATCCATCCTTCGCACGTCAGGCCGGTGCACGCGATGCTCGTCGTGACGGCCGAGGAGCACTGCGACGCGCTGGCGACCCTGTGCCTGACCGACGGCGGCGTGCGGTCAAGCGAGTACGCCAACAAGATGATCGAGAGCAAGCCGCACGCCAGGTGGGCGGCAGGAATCCTGCGCCGCGCGGCGGTCTTCGGCGTGCTCAGGCCCGACCGGACGTTCGTCGACCTGCTTGACATCGAAGACGTCGGCGCATGACCGGCGGACTTGTCACCGCCCAGCTCGGGATCTCGGTCCGGCTCACGCCGACGGTTCCCGAGACGGCCAGGTTCGCCGGATCGCTGGAGCTTGGCTTGCGGCAGAACCCCAAGCGAGCGCAGCTGCTCGTCTCCAGGCTGCTCGGCAAGCACATCCCGGTTCCCGTCGTCGACGTGCTCGGAGCCGCTCACGTACTGGGCGGCTTGGTGCGCGGCGCGTGCGCGGGCCAGACGCCGGTCGTGATCGGGTTCGCCGAGACGGCGACCGGTCTGGGCCACGGCGTCGCGTCGGTGAGCGCCGCCGACGGCGGTCCCGCGCCGTGCTGGCACACGACCAGGCGGCTGGCTCCGCCCGGCGCGCACGTGCTGCGCTTCGACGAGGAACACAGTCACGCCACCGACCAGTCGCTCGCCGTGCTCGATGGCGCGCCGCTACGTTGCGGGCGGCCGCTGGTGCTCGTCGACGACGAGCTCACGACGGGCAAGACGGCCGTGAACGCGATCCGCGCGCTGCAAGCCCGCTGGCCACGGACGCTCTACGTGCTCGCATCGCTGGTTGACTGCCGCAGCGACGAGATGAGGGCCGCCGTGGCCGCGGCCGTCAGCGACCTTGGCGCACAGGTGATCACCGTGTCACTGCTCGACGGGCAGGTCGGGTTGCCGGCCACGGTGCTGCCCAGGGCGCGCGCATTCATCGCTTCCCTGCCGGCAACGCCCGCAATTCTGAACGGAACTCGCGCGCGAGTGTCGTTCGCCGACGTGACGTTGCCCGACGGGCTTCCCGCGCTCGCGCTGGCAGGCTGGTCGCCCCCGCAGGAGCGGGCCGCGCGCGAGGCTATGTGCGAGGCGGCCGATTCGCTGCTGGTCGCCAGGGATGATCGCACGCTTGTGCTGGGCGACGAGGAACTCATGTACCTCCCGCAACTGCTGGCTGCCTCCTTCGGGGACGACGTCAGGACGTCGACGACGACGCGCACGCCAGCGGTCGTGATCGACCGGCCTGGCTATCCGCTGCGCACGATGCTCGAATTCGGCTCGACCGACGACGGCCACCGTGCCGCGTACGCGTACAACGTCGCGCCGAGCCGTCTGCCAGATCCGGGGAACGCGCCCGGGTTCGACGACATCGTCCTCGTCACCGACGCGCCGCGTGGTCCTCGCATCTCGGACCTGGTCGCCAAGCTCGCCGCGAGCGCTCGCCGCTACGTCCACGTCGTGACCCTTCGCCCGTCCAACGTGCTGGCGGGAGTTGGAGAGCGCGATGCTGCGCAGTAGCTACCGGGCGGATGAGGTCAGCTTCCTTCTCACCGACCTGTCGGCATACGAACTCGAGCTGAGCCTGGATGAGCGGGAAAGGGCCATCCAGAGCGGACGAAATTACGCCGAGATGCTGCCGATCGAATATGCGCCGAGCGCGGAGTATCTCGACCTGTTTGACGCCTTGCTTGATCAGCTTTCCCGCCAAGTCGCGGAGCACGTCGGCGTTGTCACCGAAATGGCTCTCGCGGTCAGGGCTGGCCGGCCGGCGCTGGTTTCCCTGGCCAGGGCGGGGACTCCGGTCGGGATATTGATGCGCAGGTGGGCCCAGTTCTCCAAAGGGGTTGATCTTGCTCATTACTCGGTCTCGATCGTGCGCGGCCGGGGCATAGACACCGTCGCGCTGGACCACGTTGTCGCCAGGCACGACCCGCGCGACGTCCTGTTCGTCGACGGGTGGACCGGGAAGGGCGCGATCACCGCTGAGCTGACCGAGGCGCTGGCCGACTACGAGGCCATTGGCGGGCCTAGGCTGCCCGCGGATCTGGCCGTCATCGCGGACCCCGGGCAGTGCGCGACGCTGTTCGGCACCAGGCAGGACCTGCTCGTGCCGTCGGCCTGCCTGAATTCGACGGTGTGCGGCCTGGTCAGCAGGACGGTGCTGAACGACCTGATCAAGCCGGGGATGTTCCACGGTGCGAAGGTGTACTCCGAGCTGGCTGCCGCCGACCGGTCAGCGCAATTCCTGGACGCGGTGAGCGATCAGTTCCCGCTGGTCGCCAGTGCCGTGGCGGAACGCTGGCCCCCCGCCTACGCCGCCAACCGGTCCGTGACGTTCGTTGGCCGCGAGGTGGTGGCCAGGATCCAGGCTGAGTTCGGCTTGCCGAGCCAGCACCTGGTCAAACCCGGTGCGGGTGAGGCGACGCGGGTGCTTCTGCGCAGGCTGCCATGGCTGGTGCTGGTCAGGCCTGACTGCCGGGACATGCTCGAGCACCTGCTGTTGCTCGCCGAGGAACGCGGCGTCGAGGTGCTCTACTACGGGGACATGCCGTACAGCTGCGTCGGGCTGGTCAAGCCGCAGGCCGAGGCAGGAACGTGAGATGACCAGTCCAGTCCTGATCACCACTGACTTGGACCGGACCCTGTTGTTCAGCGCTCGCGCGACGGCCCAGCTCGGCGGCGCGCTGCCGGCCGATCCGGTTGAGACGCTGGCCGGGGAGCAGGGCTCGCGTTCGGCGGGCGCCGAGCTGTGTCGCGCCGCGCGGGACTGCCTGGCGGGGTTGCCTCAGCACGCGCGGCTCTGCGTCGCGACCAGTCGCAGCGTCAGAAGGCTGGCCAGGCTGCGGCTGCCGTTCCCGGTGCCGTATGCGATCGCGGCCAACGGCGGCGTGATCCTGATCGACGGGGTACCCGAGCCGCGATGGCAGGCGCGGACCAAACAGCTGCTGGCCGCCGCTGCTCCGGCTGAAGTCGTGCGCGGCGTCCTGGCCGGGTCGGCCTGGCTTGGCGGATCTGACAGGGCGGCCGAGACTGGGCCGCCTTGGCTGGTCCGGATGGGCGATGCCGACGACATGTGCTGTCTCGCGATCGTTGACCTGGCGCTCTTCGATCCAGACGAATTCACGGCGATCGCGGATCGGTGTCGCCAGCTCGGCTGGGAGGCATCGCTGGTCGGCCGCAAACTGTACGCGTTTCCGCTCGGCTTCGGCAAAGAGCATGCGGCTGCGCACGTGGCGGAAAGGGTTGCGGCGCTGGCAGGCACTGGCGCTCATCGCCTCGCGGCGGGAGACACAGAGCATGACAGGCGCATGCTCGCCGACGCAGATCTCGCATGGGTGCCAGCCGGATCCGAGCTCGCTGAGTGGCCCGGCCCCGACTTCGTGATCACCCGCCAGGCCGGCCACGCCGCAGCGGCCCAGATCACCAGCGAATGGCTCCACTACTGTCGCGAGAGTGCTGATCTTGCGTGACAAATGTCCAGCGGTGGCTAGGTGAGCAGCTGGCCGAAGATGCTTATCCCTACTTGCGAGGCGCGGGCCTTGCCCAGGATGCCGCCGGTGATGTCCGGATGGGAGGCTGCCCACGCTGACGCGGCTGCCCGGCTGGTGAAGAAGTTCATGTACCCACAGCAAACCGATGCTGACGGCCCAGTTCGCTCGCCAGCAGTCCGGCCGACATACACCACAGCCGTGGGCGGATCCCAGGTGCTGTTGGCCCCGTCAACGTTCACGGTAATCGGCTCGCCGGTGGACGGATCGGCTGATTCGATCACGACAGGAAGGCCGGCCATCGCGGACACGCCCAGGGCGTCGATCGCGCACATTGCGAACACGGTCGAGCCGCCTGATATCCGCACCCGGTGCCGGGTCGGCAGCGCGGAGAACGGATAGGCCGCGGTGATCTGGCCGGCTGGATCGAGGTACAAGAAGTCGCCGTCTGCCAGCTCAGCCAGCACCTGGGACACATTGAACGGCTCAGCGTGCTCGGCCAGGCTGGAGATGGCGGGCGCAGCTCCCGTGCGCACGAAGGATCGCAGCACGGCCTGATGCACTGCCCGCAGGCCACGCTCGGCTGGCGCGATGCGGCCCCGCCCGGCACGTCCGACCGAGTCCAGCCAGGCCAGGTCCCCCGGCTCGGTCGCCGGGGCCAGGGCCTGCTCAATTGCCTGCCGGAGCTGGCCGGTTGATGGCGCGCCCGATGTCTGGCCGTTCTCGTCGCGATACAGCCGGCATGACATGCTCGGCGCCTGCCCCGACTCGGCGAACGGGTCCACCCCGTCGACCAGCAATGTGGGCGAGCCGCGCATACCCCACCTGGCTGCCTCGCCCGCACCGGAGATCATCTTCTTCGACAACGAGATACCTGCCGGGCCATCTAGGACAGCGGCGAGCCGATCCTTCAGCACAGGCGCGCTCGGGCAGCCTGGCTCGGCCAGCACGGTCAGATGCATCCGCCCAGCTCCTGTCGTCTGGCTACCAAGGCAGGTGCCGGTCGAGCCACAGCAGCGCAGGCCTGATCACCGGGCGCTCATGCCAGCCTCGCGCCACGACCTGCCCACGGACCGTCTCGGCGGCGCCGCGCAGCGCCTGGCGCATCACCGTGGCTTGATGATCCCTAGCCCGGCGACGCAGAAAATGGACACAGCTAATGCAGATACCTACTTCGGGATGGTTACCGAGGTGGACCAAGGCGTCCTCGGACCTGGTCCGGCCACAGCACCAGCATCTGCCCTCGTCCGTCTGGCCCACCGCTGTCTCGGCCTCAGCGCTCATAGCGGCTCCCGTCTGCTACCAGCGAGTGTAAGCGTCCGGAAGAGGCTCGCGGTGATGTGCAGTTCCGGCCTGCCGCGGCCGCCTGTCGCCCGGTAAACACTGTCCGGTCAGTCTTCGCCGGAATGTGCTGGCTGGGTTGCCCGAACAGGTGGCCGACGCACAGCCAGGCGGGCTCGCGCGTCTGGCACTACCACGCAGACTGCGTCGGCGACGAAGAGCAGGATGGCGGCATCGTTGAGAGCGCCCGCCACCGCGGGGTCTGGGTCAAGCTGGGCGATACCCCAGGCAACGAAGGCTAGGACAGCCAGGAGCCGCATGAGGGCATGGCGCCGGTTCGGCGGATGAGCGATGCTCACGGCCGTGATGGCGCCGGCGACAAGGAGCAGCGGCGCGGCGGAGGCGCCTGAGTGGTGAGCCCACCGGACGTTGCCGCCGATTGCGTCGGTGACGACAAGCAGGACGCTTCCGGCGATGGAGATCACGCTGAGGCTGATGGCTGCGAAGAGCCGGACGCGGGCCGCGCCCGGATGCTGACGCTGATTCATTGGCCCGAGGTTATCGCGGCGCTTCGTGGCCGTGATCTTCGGAGTGGCCGGCCGCGGTGGTCGCAGCGGGTTGAGTTATGTGGCGTTCGGTTAGGGGAACCGGTGCACCGGATGGCGTGGCTCACGCGCTGCCAGCGTGATGCAGGCCGCTGAGGATGCGATCCGATCTAACCCTGTGCTCACGGTTCCGAGTATGCATCCGTTTGAGCTTGGAAATCAGCGACCGGTGAGGCAGGCTCTAGCCGGTGATGAGGAGGGTGGGTTCTGGGGGGTCGACGATCGTGAACTCGCGGCCCGGCAGGCTGGCTGCTGGGAACACACGTAGACCCACCGGGAGCTGGAGCGTGCTGACGGGGAGCTCGAGCCGCGCCGTCTGGCTGCCGCCCGGCATCCGGCCTGCCTCGGTGCCGTCCTCGGCGCTCGCTGGAACCACGTTGGGCTTGGAGCGTACGACCAGGTCCGGCAGCGGGGCGCTGGCCGTGACCTC
>DATAEH010000240.1:0-102604 GCA_036258115.1 Streptosporangiaceae bacterium | reverse complement strand
TTGGTGGAGGTGGCGGGAATCGAACC
Organism: Streptosporangiaceae bacterium; assembly: GCA_036258115.1. GTDB lineage: Bacteria > Actinomycetota > Actinomycetes > Streptosporangiales > Streptosporangiaceae > Chersky-822. The sequence goes on along the minus strand of DATAEH010000240.1, from coordinate 102,578 downwards.
CGCGTCCTTCAGTACCTCACCAGGGCTTCTCCGGGCGCAGCCTGCTGTGCTTTTCTCAGCCCCGGCGATCACGCAGGCAAGTCGCCGACGGGCTCAGTCGCTGTTAGATGTCCCGGTTAGCCCCGCGACCGGGCTAAACGGTAGATCCTCCTAGCTGACGCCAGGCACCGGGTCGGAGGAACTCCCGGACTGACGGTCTCGATGCTCGCTTAGGCAGCGAGGGCGAGACTAGTGCGCGTTGACTTGGCACTTATCGTTTGCGGCAACAGGATTTGCGAGGTCATCACCGCAACCCTCGGCCCGCTTCCCCTGGTTCAACTACCGAAGTCGAAGCCAGTCACCCCCTATTGAGTTTTCACTGATGATACTCGCTGGCGCGCCGACGACAGAGAGACCGTCATGGCTGCCAGTAGAACTCAGCGCCATGACACAACGTCGGCCGAGGCTGCGGCATTCCAGCCGCGACGTCAGCAGCGAGTAGGCCATGCGTCGCGATCTGGACGTCCGGGACGAACCTCGCGCATCGCGAATCGGTCCGACGAGGCAAGCTGTATGAGGGCAGAAGAAACCCCTGCGGGCGCTGGCGGTGGCCGAAGATGCGCCCGCAGGGGCCTATGACCGGCAGGGTCGGGGCCGGTCCCAATGGCGCCGGGCCTCCCCCGAGATGAAGCCCGGTTCTCATCACAACGGCTGGGCCGCAACCCCCCAAGCGGCAGACCAGCCTCATTAGGTAAGACGCCGGAGGGTCATCAATTAGTTGCTTGGCGTGACGACTTTCTCCGACATTCTTCGCCCCGCCCTCTCCAAGCAGGGTCCACGACCCCGAGTTAGACGCTCCACTCCCCGGAGTTAGCCATGGTCGCGGAGCAACCTTCCGCTCTCATCCCCCAGATAGGCGAGCCTAGTCGGACGCGGCTCAGGAGCCCGCAGGCAACCGCTCGGCGAAGCTATGCGCGATCTGAACGGCAGGATCGTAGACGGCGCTTGGCGCGACTGCCAGCACGGCGAACGCGACCCCGCCTCGGAACCCGATGAACCATACTGCCTTCAACTTCGGGTGGCCCGGCAGCGGAGCCGTGCCGACCTCGCCGTAGAGCGTGCTGCCGGAAAGGCGAGCCGCCCTCGCAACGCCAGTGCTGACGGTGCCGGCCATCAGCTGCTGAAGCTGGCTAATCACATGGGTCTTGAACTTGACCGGCACCTTCTCCCCCGACGTCAGCGTCGGTCCAGTGGGGCTGGTCACTATCGACGGCCGGTGCCACGATCCCGAGTCGACGACCCCGGCGGCCAGTGCCATGTCCAGCGGGCTCACCAGCACCGAACCCGCCCCGACCACGTCCGCCGCCGTCTGGGTCAGGTTGCCCGGCTTCTCGATGCTGCCGATGAACGGATCGGGCCGGAGCGGCAGCCGCCAAGGAACGCCGATGCCGAACTGCTGCGCCGCGGTCTGCAATTCGGTCCCGTTCAAGAGATACGAGAGCTGGGCAAAGCCGGTGGAACAGGCATGCGCGAAGTCGTAGCTGAATCGCGCGGGCTGGGACTTCGGTACCGGAGGATCGTTAACTACGCCCAGAATGTGCTTGTTGCATGGGATCCCCTTATCTGCGTAGAGCGCTCCTGGCTTGGACAACGCCGCCGCAGTTGGCACGATCCCGAAAGCCTGACCTGGCTGGTATCGCCCGCCGATCGGATCAACGTCAGGCAGTCCGTCGGCCTGGCGCTCGGCCACAGCAAGAATCTTGCCGGTGCTGGCCTGGACCGCGACCACCGCGCCAGAGAGTCCGAGGCCGCTCAGCGCGCGCTGCGCGGCTTGCTGGACCCGCAGGTCGATGGTGGTCTTAACCGGGGTGCCGCTGCGGCCCTGCCAGCTCTTCAGTATTTTGGGCGGGCCGCCTTTGGACTTCTGAACGACAACCTTGGTCGTCGGAGTGCCCGCAAGGACTGTCTGGTATGTCTGCTGCAGACCCGACAGGCCCACGGTCGTTCCAGGCCGATACGGGGCACCGCCCTCGATGAGCTCCTTCGTTGCTTCGGTTCCGATCTGCCCGGTGATGTCGGGCGCCGCACTCTTGAAGAGCCGATTCATAACGACCAAGTGGGTCAGGTTCGGGACTCGGCCGAGTTCCCTGGACAGGTGCGCGAACCTGCGCGGGGACAACTGAACAAGCTCGAGGAACTTGTTCGGCGGAGCGGCGATGATCTGGCCGACCATCTGGTCGGCTTCGGACGAAGCCAGCCCGGTTGCCTTGGCGAGCAACAATGCCGTCGCCGGCGGATCCTTGACCCGGTCCGGCCGGACGCCAACCTCCACAGCCTGCGACCGGTAGATCAACGGCTGGCCCGATGAGTCCAGCAGCGGCGCACGTTCGGGAACCTTCGTGAGCACCGCGAGCCGGTCACCCACGCCGAGGCCCGGAACAATCACCGAGGGCGACCAAGCCACCAGCCATTGGCTGCCGTGCCGGAGCAGCGTGAAGCGGCCCTCGTAGTTCCATGGCCGACCGCCCCGACCGAGGTCCACCTCGGCATTGAAGTGCGCGACCGCGGTATCGCCGTGGACCTGGATCGGCCCCATGCCGAGGGACAGGTCTGCGGCTCCAAGCTGGCTATAAGCGTTCTGCAAGGTACTCTTCACGATCAGCGGCTGGCCCGTCGTCAGGGCGGCGGCCGCTGAGTAGTCACGGTTCTGCCAAGCCAGCAGGAAGGCCTTGACGCTCGCGGTTACCGAGGGGTCGGACTGCCCGACGCCGATGACTCCGGCGATGATCACCACGAGCCCGGCACACACCAGCGACCCGAGCCGGATCATGGTGCTCCGCGACTTGAAGATCTTCTTACGTGGCCGGCCAGGCGGTCCAGACTGCCCGGATTGGCGCTGCCCGGAGGCCGGCTCGGCTCCGCGCAGTCCTGGAGCCAGCCGGCGAAGCGCCGGCGGGACACGGGTCAAACTCGCCGGCGGACGACGCCACGAATTGCCGGTCGGCTTCATTCTCACCGGCTGTTGTATTCGCGTCCCGGTCTGCCTCGGGCCGTCGAATGACTGAGGCCGCAACCGCACGGGCCTATGTGGTCGCGGCCCGATCCGCGCCGGCCCGAGTTCTCTCGAGCGGAACTCGGCCGGCCCCAATCGCGCAGGATCTACGCCGGTCGGCGGCGTCAGTGATGGTCCGGCCTGTATCGGTCCCGGCTGCGGCGGATCAAACCTGTTCGGCTCATACGGGCGAGGTTCGAACGCGCCGACGGCGTCAAAGCTGTCCGGCTCATGCGGGCGGGGCTCGAACTCGCCGGGCTCGCCGAACCGGCCTGCCTCTTTCAGCTCGGGATCAAATGGGACCGGCTTTGCGGGATAGCCGCGCTGTGGATCGAACTTTGCCGAGCCATTGCGCACCGACTCGGACTCATGCTCCTCATGCCCGCCGTACTCATGCTGGTCGGGCTCGTACTGGGCCTGCTCAACTGGAGCCGAAGCGAACCGCTCGCCGTCGGTGGTCCGCACGTCGGTGCCTGCATCCGGTTGGGTTCGACCCGCCCGATGCCTGGCAGAATGGGCGCCTCGCCTAGCCATATCGGCCATCAGTCGCCATTGTGCTACCTTCGGCGTCGCATGGCACGTTCGACCTCCCGCGTGGCGTCTCTTCGTGCCAGTTCCTGCCGCTTGTCATAGCTACGCCGACCTCGGGCCAGTGCGAGTTCAATCTTTGCCTTGCCATCGGAGAAGTACATCGACAAAGGGATGAGCGTCAGCCCGCCTTCGGCGGTCGACCGGGCCAGCCGGTCAATCTCCTTCCTGTGCAAGAGCAGCTTTCGAACTCGCCGCGGCTCGTGGTTGGTCCAGGTGCCCTGCACGTACTGCGGGATGTAAACCCCATGCAGCCATACCTCGCCGTCCGTGATTAGGCCATACCCATCGCTCAGGGTTGCCCTACCCGCTCGCAGCGATTTGACCTCAGTTCCGGTCAGCATGATTCCGGCCTCGACCACATCCTCGATGGTGTAATCGTGCCGTGCTCGTCTGTTGCTGGCGATGAGCTTCCTGCCCTGCTGTGACTTGCCCGGCCGCTGCGCCTTCTTGCCCTGCGTTGCCGCCACGGTATAAGTCTGACCCCTCACACCCGCAGGTAGCGCCTGAGCGTAAGGAATGAGGTCGTCCCACAGAGGAGCAGACCGATGAGCATGGTCACGACAATGACCTCGATCAGATCAGTGAGAGTCAGCTGGGCGTGGAACGGGAAGTAATTCTGGAGCCCGTCGAGCCCGACTTTCGCGCCGGCCAAAAGCCCAACGGCCACGAGCCAGCCGAACAGGCCAGCGATCATCCCCTCCACCAGGAATGGCAGCTGAACATAGAAGTTCGACGCGCCGACCAGGCGCATAATTGCGGTTTCCCTGCGCCGGTTGAACGCCGACAGCCTGATGGTGTTGGCCACCAGCAGGATCGCCGCGATGATCAAGATGATCGCGACCACGATGACCGCGTTCCTCGCGCCGTCCAGGAGCTTGTAGAAGTTCTGCAGGATCGATGAGTCATCGCCGACCGAGTCCACGCCCGGCATTCCGGCGACCGCCGCGGTGACCGGCCCGGCGTCGGTCTGCGCGTTCTTCAGCTTGACCTGGAAGGACGCGGGGATGTCACCTGGCAGCACCGACTGGACGAACACCGGGTCGTACGCGAACTCCTTCCTGAACTGCGCTAGGTTCTGCGCCTGGCTCTTGTAGGTGACCTCAACAACCTGGGGAAGCTTGTTCAGCGTGGTCTTGATCTGGCTGGTCTGAGTGCCGGTGGCCGGGCCGCTATTCGCGCACTGCGGGCTCAGCGGGTTGTTGTCGCACAGGTAGATCGACAGCTCGACTTTGTTCTGCCAGAGCGATCTGGTGTGGTTGACCTGCTTAACGAACAGCAGGCCGGTACCGAGCAGTGAGAGGCTGATCGCCACGACCACGATCAGGGCCACCGTCATGGTGAGGTTCCGCCTCAGGCCGATCCACACCTCGCCGAACACGAACTGCGCACGCATGTAGCTGATCCCTTATTGTCCTCGCCTGACTGCCCGAATGCCAGCAGGCTGATGTGCCTACGACGACTAGTAGGCCTGGCCATAGACGCCGCGGTTTTGGTCGCGGACGACTTTGCCGTATTCAAGCTCAATAACGCGCTTACGCATGGAGTCGACGATCGCGGCGTCGTGCGTGGCCATCACGACCGTGGTGCCGGTCCTGTTGATCCGGTCAAGGACCTTCATGATGCCGATCGACGTCGCGGGATCGATGTTGCCGGTGGGCTCGTCCGCCAGCAAGATCATGGGGCGGTTGACGAACGCCCGAGCCATGGCGACCCGCTGCTGCTCGCCGCCGGAGAGCTCGTCGGGCATCCGGTCGCCCTTACCCTCAAGCCCCACCAGGTCAATAACCTCGGGCACCACCTTGCGGATGAACCGGCGCGGCTTGCCGATCACCTCCAGCGCGAACGCGATGTTCTGGTAAACGCTCTTGCCCGGCAGCAGCCTGAAGTCCTGGAAAACGCAGCCAATCCGGCGCCGCAGCTGCGGCACCTTCCAGTTCGTAAGCCTGGCGGGATCACGTCCGGCGACGTAGATCCGCCCGTCGGTCGGGCGCTCCTCGCGCAGAATCAGTCGCAGAAAGGTCGATTTGCCCGACCCTGACGGCCCGACCAAGAAGACGAACTCACCCTTCTCCACGTCGAGATCAACGCTCTCGAGGGCGGGACGGCTCTGATTCTGGTACGTCTTGGTGACGCTCTCGAAGTGAATCACAGGCCCATCACAACGCTCGATGATGAAGAGGTACCGATCCGCGATGGCGGCCGGTTTGATCAGGGGACAGTCTAGGGGGGAAACTGGTCTGGAACGTCCAACATTGTCGAAGTGGGCGGACGGCCCGTCCCTTGGAGGGACCAAGTGAGCTGTGAGCACCTGATCTGCGCACAATGCTCCGGACCCGTCGCTGAGGCCCGTTGCCCAGTGTGCCGCGCAGCTAAGTCTGACCTGCACCATCACCATTACGGCATCAGCGTTCCTTACGCGGTTTTGCTGCTGCTGCTAGCAATCGCGGTTGCCCTGGCCATCCAGCACCTAGGCCACTGAGCGCGATAACAGAGCGCGCTCCGAACTGCCGTCCGGCAAGTGAGTCATGCCCGTCACGATGCTGGCCGGGTGATCACCTGATCCCCTCAACGAGTACCTGGTAGTGACGGCGGACCCAGGCCCACGAAGCTCGCACCTCCTCGACCTTTCCTGCTTCGCGTAGTGCGCGGCAGGCGGGATCACCGCTCGCCGCTCCTGACTCAATCCCACGCGAGCAGCGGTCCTGCCACCACAGGATCGTCCTCACCAGGTCGGTCCGCGCGAGGAGCCCATAAGCATCGCAGAGCACTCGCAACGCCGGGATCGCCTCGGACGGATCCGGGATCGATGGGCCGAGATTGACGTACTGCCAGCACATGTGCGCGACGTCGTGGATGCGTAGCCCCGGTGCGGCGAGGTCCCAGTCCACGAATGCGATCGGCCGCAGCCCATGTCCGAGGTCCCGGTAGATGGTGTTCTTGGGCGAGAGATCGTTATGACACACGACCTGCTGGGTTCCGGCCAGGATGGTTCCGGCCGTCAGGTCATGGAATTGCCGGACTAGCGCTGCGACCGCGGCCAGGCTTTCATCGCAACTCACATTCGCTGGCTGGGCTGGCTCCCAGGCCGCATAGCCGGGCACGAAGCTCAGGATCTCTTTGCCCGCTGAGTCGTGGCCAAGGAAGCGCGGCGCTCCGGTCCAGCTGTGCTGTGCAAACAGCTCAAGCAGCGCATGCACGAAAGCAGCATTCGGCGATTGGAAGCGGCGGACCGTGTCGCCGTCGCGCACGGCCTCGTTGACGAATCCGCCAGGCATCTTGTCCTGAGGCACTGCACTACTGTGCCTGAGGCTGGCCGCCAGGGTCGAGCGGGTTTACAGGCCCTGGGTGCGCAGCCAGCGGATCTCGGCTTCGATGAAGTCGTCGATCTCGCCGTCCATCACCGCGGCGGTGTTGCCGGTCTCGTAACCGGTTCGCAGGTCCTTGATGTTCTGATACGGGTGCAGCACGTAGTTGCGGATCTGCGTGCCCCAGCTCCGGCCGCCATCCCCGCGCAACTCATTCATCTTGGCCGCTTGCTCTTCGCGTTTCCGCTCGAGCAGCTTGGCCTGCAGCACCGCCATCGCGCTGGCGCGGTTCTGGATCTGGCTGCGCTCGTTCTGGCAGGAGACGACGATGCCGGTCGGCAGGTGGGTGATCCTGACAGCCGAGTCTGTGGTGTTCACGCCCTGGCCGCCTGGCCCACTCGACCTGTACACATCTACCCGCAACTCGTCGTCGGGGACATCGATGTGATCGGCCTGCTGCACGACGGGGATCACGTCGACCCCGGCGAACGAGGTCTGGCGGCGACCCTGGTTGTCGTACTTGGAGATCCTGACCATCCGATGCGTCCCGTGCTCGCCACGCAGCGTCCCGTACGCGTACGGGGCCTTGATCGCGAACGTTGTCGACTTGATCCCGGCCTCTTCCGCATAGGACGTGTCGTAGATCTCGGTCGGGTAGCCGTGCCGCTCAGCCCAGCGCAGGTAGATGCGCTGCAGACCCTCAGCCCAGTCCGCCGCGTCGGCGCCGCCGGCCTGCGCGTTAATCGAGATCAGCGCCTCGCGTGCGTCGTATTCGCCCGACAGCAGCGTCCTGATTTCCAGCTGGTCAATCTGGCTCTTGATCGACGCGAGTTCGCGCAGCGCCTCCTGCATCGTCGGCTCGTCAGCTTCGCTCTCAGCCAGCTCGAACATGACAGAAAGGTCATCCAGCCGGCCGTGCAGACCCTCCAGCCTGGCCAGTTCGGCGTCGAGGTAGGACAGCCTGCGGGTGACGGCCTGAGCGTTCTCCTGGTCTTGCCACAACCCGGGGTCGGCCGCTCGTTCGCGCAGATCGTCGGCCTCCTTCCGCATCCCATCCGGGTTGAGGACGGCCTCGATACTGGCGAGCTTCGAGGTAAGTTCCGAAATCTCGCTCCTGTAGTCGATTGCCATGCGGGCAGCCTACGCGAAAACCGGCACCACCCTTGATGCCGCAGGGCCGTGCCGGTTATCCCGAACGCCGGTCATGCTTTGCCCTCCTAAGGCCTCAACCAGGCAAAGCGCTCGAAGCCACGAGCGTGCGGATCGCCCGCACCGCAACCGACAGCGTGGACACGTTGAACGCGTCGCTCTCCCAGATCTCGACCAGCGTTTGCGTTGCCCTGGCCACAGCCGACTGGTTCCTGGCCACCCAGGCGGCTAGCCGTTGCTCCGGCGTGCCGGCTTCGGTGACGGTGAGCACGTCCCTGGTGATGGCCGCGTGCGCGGTGTACAGGTCATCCCGTAGCGCGTTCCTGGCCATCGTGTTCCACCGGTCATCGCGCGCCAGGGCAGTGATCCGGTCACGCAATCTGGAGATCTGGACCCGGTCCGCTAGATCGAAGTAGACCTCGGCCGTCTCTTCGACCGTTCGGCCGGTGCTGGCGGCGATGTCGACGATGTCAAACGCCGAGTACGCGGGCACCATCGCGGCAACGCGCTCGGCCAGGTCATCTGGGAAGCCGCGGCTCATGAACATATCGCGGCGTTCCTCGAAGCTGGAAAGGTCAAGCCCGGCCAGCATCTTCGGGAGCCCCCCGGCGACGGTCAGCACTCCGGCCGCGAAGAAGTCGATATTCGGCTGGATGTCAAACGGCGGCCGCCTGAAATGCAGCAGCCACCTGGTTGCGCGCTCGGTGAGCTTGCGAGCCTCAAGCAGCGCAAGGACCTGGGCTGACGTGTCGACCTGGCCGTCCAGCGCCCGCAGTTGGAGCCAGAACCCCGGCATGTCAAAGACCTCGCGGGCGATGAGGAACGCCTCGGTGATGTGCGGCACCGACGCGCCAGTCTCCTCGTTCAGCCGGAAGGCGAACGTGATGCCGGACTTGTCCACCATCTCGTTGATCACCGCGGTGGTGATGATTTCCCTATGCAACCGGTGCGACGGCATCCGGCTGGTGAATCGCTCCCTGAGGGGGATCGGGAAGTACCTGGTAAGCGCCCTCTGGAGGTACGGGTCGTCGGGTACGTCAGAGGCGAGTACCTCCTGACCGGTCGCGATCTTCGTGTGTGCGAGCAGCACGGAAAACTCAGGCACCGTGAGGCCAGAGCCGGTCGAGCGCCGCTCCGCGATGTCCTTGTCGGCGGGCAGCACGTCCAGCCTGCGCTGGATCCTGCCTCCGCGCTCCAGCTTCCTGATGTACCTGGCATGCACGTGCAGCATCTGCGCCGACTGCGCCCGTGCGGCGGCCAGCGCGCGGTTCTGGTGATAGTTGTCTGCCAGCACGAGCCTGGCGACCTCGTCGGTCATGGACTGCAGCAGCGCGTCGCGCTCGACCGTCGTTATCTCGCCGTCGCGGACGACCTCATCCAGCAGGATCTTTATGTTGACCTCGTGGTCTGAGGTGTCCACGCCAGCCGAGTTATCGATGAAGTCGGTGTTCACCAACCCGCCGGCCAGCGAATACTCGATCCTGGCCTCCTGGGTCAGGCCGAGGTTGCCGCCCTCGCCGACCACCTTGGCGCGCAGCTGCAGAGCGTCGATCCTGACCGCGTCGTTGGACCGGTCGCCGACGTCGGCGTTGGACTGGTTCGAGGCCCTCACGTATGTCCCGATGCCGCCGTTCCACAGCAGGTCGACCGGCGCGGCCAGAATCGCCGCGATCAACTGATCCGGCGACAGCGCAGTGATGCCATCTTCGAGCCCCAGCACCGCGCGGACCTGCGGCGAGATCGGAACCGACTTCGCCGAGCGCGGCCACACCCCGCCGCCGCTCGAGATGAGCCCGGTGTCGTAGTCGGCCCACGACGACCTGGGTAGCTCGAACATGCGCTGGCGTTCGGCGAAGCTGCGGTCAGGATCGGGATCGGGATCGAGGAATACGTGTCGATGGTCGAACGCGGCCACCAGCTTGATGTGCTGCGAAAGCAGCACCCCGTTCCCGAACACGTCGCCCGACATGTCGCCGATCCCGATGACGGTGAAGTCGCTCTGGCTGATATCGATGCCGAGCGTCTGGAAGTGGAATTTGACCGACTCCCATGCCCCGCGCGCGGTGATGCCCATCTTCTTGTGGTCGTAGCCGGCCGATCCGCCCGATGCGAACGCATCGCCGAGCCAGAAGCCCCGGCTCAGCGCGATCTCGTTGGCGGTATCGGAGAACGTCGCCGTGCCCTTGTCGGCCGCGACCACCAGGTACGGGTCGTCGCCGTCGTGCCTGACGACCCGGTCGGGCGGCACGACCTGGCCGGCCCTGAGGTTGTCCGTCACGTCGAGCATCGCGCTGATGAAACTCCGGTAGCAGGCCAGCACCTCACCCTGGTACGCCTCGCGGTCCGACTGGTCGGGCAGTTGCTTGCAGACGAACCCGCCTTTGGCGCCGGACGGCACGATCACCGAGTTCTTGACCTCCTGGGCCTTGGCGAGCCCGAGGATTTCGGTGCGGAAGTCCTCGCGCCGGTCCGACCAGCGAAGGCCGCCGCGGGCGACGTTCGCGAACCGCAGATGGACGCCCTCGAACCGAGGCGAGTACACGAACAGCTCGAACTTCGGGCGCGGCGCCGGCAGGTCAGGAACCATCGCGGCATCCAGCTTGAACACCAGGTACGGGGCGGCTGCAGCAACATCGCTCCCGGCACGGAAGTAATTCGTGCGCTGCGTGGCCATGATCAGGCCCAGGTAGGCGCGCAGGATACGGTCCTCGTCCAGGCTCGCCACATCGTCCAGAGCGCCGCCGACCTCCTCGAGAAGGGCTTCGCTGCGCTCGGCCTGTCCGGCGACACGCTCAGGGTCGAACCGCGACTCGAACAGCCGGACGAGCTGCCGTGCGATGACCGGGTTGGACCGCAGCACCCGTGCGATGTAGCCGGAGCTAAATGTGGTGCCCGCCTGCTGCAGGTACTTGGCGTACGCGCGCAGCACCACGACCTGCCGCCATGTCAGGCCGGCGTCAAGCACCAACGTGTTGAAGTTGTCGTCCTCGATCTCGCCCTTCCACAAAGCGGCGAGCGCGCCCTCGAGCTGACCAGCCACCGACGCGAGCGAGACCTGCGGGACCTGAGGTGTCCGGCCGCCAGGCCCGGCGGACGCTGCTCCCTCACGGCGCAACCCGAAGTCATAAATCCAGAACGGCTCGTGGCCGGGGAATTCATACGGGTGCTCGTCGACTACCTCGACGCCCATGTGCTGCAGCCTTGGCAGGACGTCGGTCAGCGTGATCGGCGAGCCGATCCGGTGAATGGTCAGGCGCCACACGCGAGGCTGGACGCCTGGGATCTCGGTGTCGCCAGCCGGGGGCGGTGCGCTCAGCGCCCCTGGCTCGTGCTCGACAGGGATGCCGCCGGCGTAGCCCGCTGACTCCCACATCTCGAACGAGATATCCAGCCCGGCGTTGCGCATCTGCCGGATCTTGGCCAGATCGGAGATCGCGGCTGCGGCGGGAACGTCCGCCTTGTAGGTGTCGGAAATGGTGTCGGAGAACTCGGCGAGCAGCGTCCGGCCTTCGCGTTCGCCAAGCTGGGCCACGGCCTCCCTGACCAGATCGTCGTCCCATGACCGCACGGCGGCTGCGATCGCCTGCTCAAGCGCGGCTACGTCTGGATCGACTAGTGTCTTGCCGCGCTCGGCCCGCACCACGATGTGCAGCCTGGCGATCGGGCCCTCGTCCACGACCGCGCTGTAGTCGACCTGGGCGCCGCCGAGCACGCGGCGCAATATCTCCTGAACCGCCACCCTGACCTTGGTGTTGTACCGGTCCCTGGACAGGTAAATCAGGCAGGACACGTACCGGCCATAGATGTCCCTGCGTATGAACAACCTGGTTTGCATCCGCTCGCGGAGCCGGAGCACTTCGCTGGCGACCTCGGCAAGCTCGGCGACCGGCACCTGGAACAGCTCTTCGCGCGGATAGACCTCCATGAACTCCGCGACCGCTCGGCCATCGTGGCTGTCAGCGGCAATGCCGCTCGCGTCGTACACCTCGTTCAGCTTCCGGCGCAGGATCGGGATCCTGGTGATGCTGTCGGTGTAAGCCATGTGGGTGTACAGGCCGAGGAATCGCCACTCGCCGACCACCTTGCCGGACTCGTCCAGCCGCTTGATCCCCACATAGTCCAGGTAGCTGGGCCGGTGGACGGTGGCGCGTGAGTTCGCCTTCGTCATGATCAGCATGTGCCGGGGGTCGGTGGCGATCTTCCGCGCCTGCGGCGACAGGTTAGACAGCCGAGTCGTGTGCGACTTGTCGTGCCGCAAGATGCCAAGGCCTGTGCCGGAAACGCCGCGCAGCGCGACACCATCGGCCTCCGCGACGAGGTCGTACTCCCGGAACCCGAGGAAGGTGAAATGTGAGTCGACGAGCCAGCGGAGCAGCAACTCGATCTCCGATGGCGACTCGGCCGGGCTGGCTGGGATCACCCATCCTGCTGATTTCGGGCCGCCGCCGGTCGACGACCCTGCGGCTGGATGACCGGCCAGATCACGCTCGGCCGCCCCTGTTGCCGCTAGCTCATCAGCAATGCGCAGGGCCATCGCGCGCATCTTCGGGTAGTCCTCGACCGCGAGCCTGACATCCCAGAGGGCATGCTCGAGGTCGGCCGCGATCGCCGTGGCCTTACCCGCTCCCAGCTTGGCGACCTCGATGTGAGACCACGATTCTGTGATCACATCTGGATCGTCACCGGCCTCACGTGGGTGCTCAGCGACCCGAAGCTCGTTCGGCCTCATGACCTCCCGCAATGCGCCGGTGACATCCCGACGTACTGAGAGCTGCGGATGGACGACGAGTTCGGGCGTCACCTCGTGAGCGGCCAGCGTCATCGTGAGCGTGTCCACCAGGAACGGCATGTCATCGGTGACCACGTCGATCACGTCACGGTCCGGCTGCAAGGTGGCGTCGGCCCCTGGCCTGACCCTGACCATGGCCCGGCCTTGCGGCCGGATGGCGGCCAGCTGAGCATGCGCGGCTGCCACTGCGCCGACTCGCCGCGGTCCGGCGGCGATCAGGTCCGATGAGTCGACATGACCGTAGTAGCAGTGCACGTAGCTGTCGCAGTCGCCAACCTTTGCGGGGGCGGCACCATCACCGAGCTGTGCGGCCGCGTCGGCAAGGAGCGCCTGCCGTGCGGCGCTCTGGTGCTCAGACATCCGTCCCACTCCTTCGAAACTCAGGCCGCTCATGGATCGAACGCCCCTACAACTTGTCCCGCAGCTCCCAGAGCAACGGGTAATAACGCAACGGCACCCGATGATGCAGGTAGGGCGCACCGGTCGAGCCGCCTGTGCCGGACTTCGTACCGATCTGCCGTTCCACCATCTGGACATGCCTGGCCCGCCACAAAGCCGCCACTTCGTCGTGGTTGAGCAAGCTCTCGGCGAGCTGCCACAAATCGTCGTAGGCCGCGCGGTCGCGCGCAATCGTCAGCAACGACTCGCAGACGCTGTCGTCACTGCTCACCTCCAGGCCGCGACGACCGAGCAGGCCAAGGTAGGCGTCCCACAGCGAGGGCTCAGCGAGCCGACGCGACAGGCGTTCTCGCTCATCGGCGGTCAGATTGCGGAATCGCCCCACAAACCGATGGTCCTTGGCGCCCGACAGGAACTCAAGCTCTCGGAACTGGACCGATTGCAAACCACTGGCCGGTGCGAGCGTCGCACGGAACTGCAGGAAGTCCTGCGGAGTCATCGTCTCCAGCACGTCGATCTGGCTGACGAGCAGTCGTTCGATCACCTCGGCCCGCTGCATCAAGTGCCTGGCCAGCCATGTCTCGCCGGCGTCCATGGCGTCCCTGGCCGCGGTGAGCTCGTAGAGCAGTTGCTTGAACCACAGCTCGTAGACCTGGTGCACGGTGATGAACAGCAACTCATCGTGGGCTGGCGGATCGGCCTGCGGAACCTGCTGGGCGAGCAGATCCGGCAGGTGCAAGTACGTGCCGTAGGTGAGCTTGCCGCCCTCCTCGCCGAAGCTCCGCCCGGACTGCGCCGCCACTACGCGCCATCCTCCGAACCCTTGGCGGACTGGTAATACGCGAGCACCTCGGGATTGGCCAGCGAGTCCGGGTCGGCGGCGGCCTCGACCGGCGTGCCGGTGAGGATCTTGCGCACGGGGACCTCGAGTTTCTTGCCGGACAGGGTTCGTGGGACGCCGGGAACCTGGTGCATCTCGTCTGGCACGTGGCGGGGCGAAAGCTGCGAACGCAGCATCGACCTGATCTTTGTTCGCAGCGCGTCATCGAGGCTCGCGCCGGACGTGAGCACCAGGTACAGCACCAACCGCCCTTCGCTCCCGAGCGTACCCGTGTCGATCACGAGACTGTCCGCGACCTCGGGCAGTTCCTCGACGATGCGGTAGAACTCACTGGTTCCCATCCGCACTCCGCCCCGGTTCAACGTCGCGTCCGATCTCCCGTAGATGACGCAGCCGCCGTCGGGCAGGATCATGATCCAGTCACCGTGCCGCCAGATTCCCGGGAACTGGGCGAAATAGCTGGCCTCGTACTTTTCGCCGGTCTCGTCCCCCCAGAACCCAACCGGCATCGACGGCATTGGGACGGTAAGTACCAGCTCTCCGACCTCACCGACGACGGCCTTGCCGTCTGCGTCAAACGCCTCGACCTTGGCACCGAGACAGGGTCCCGCAATAATCCCCCGCCGAACCGGAAGCAACGGGTTAGGCCCGACAAATCCGGTGCACATATCGGTCCCGCCGGAAAACGACCCGAGCACGAAGGCGCGACGGGGGCGCCCCGTTGTCGTTCTTGCGACAGCAGGGTCCCCCCGTTGCGCGTCAGGGTCGGGCGCGACGGCGGAGTAGACCCAGTCGAAGCCCTCAGGCGGCAGCGGGGAGCCGGTCGAACCGACCCCGCGCAACCTGGACAGGTCGTGAATCTCGCGAGGCCGCAGACCGGCCTTCATGCTCGCGACCAGATACGGTGCGCCAGTGCCGAAGTACGTGACGCCGACCTCGGCCGCGAGACGCCATAGTTCGTCAGGACCGGGGTGCACGGCACTGCCGTCGTAGGCCACCACCGTGGCGCCGGCGAGCAAACCGCCGACGACGAAGTTCCACATCATCCAGCCGGTGGTCGTGTACCAGAAGAACACGTCGCCAGACCCGAGGTCCATGTGCAGGCTGATCGCCTTGAGGTGCTCGAGCACGATGCCGCCGTGCCCGTGCACGATCGCCTTGGGCAGCCCCGTCGTGCCCGAGGAGTACAGCACCCAGAGCGGATGCTCGAACGCCACGTCGTCGCATAGTGTCCGCAGCCCGCTCGGTCCTGGCGGAGGGGCTGGCCCGGCCAGCTCGGCCAGCGCGTTCCACATCGTCGTCGGCACCGGCAGCGCCGGTCCGCCACTTGCCGAGGTACCGACGTAGTCGACCATGATCACCGACTGCAGCCCAGGCAGCGCGGTCGTAATCGCCTCGAGCTCTGCATGCCGGTCATACTTCTTACCGGCGTAGACGTAGCCGTCGACGGCGATGAGCACCTTGGGAGTCACCTGGGCGAACCGGTCGATGACCGCGTGCGCGCCGAAGTCCGGTGAGCACGAGGTCCAGATCGCGCCGAGGCTTGCGGTCGCTAGGAGCCCGATAAGCGCCTGCGGCGAGTTCGGCAGATAGGCGGCCACGCGGTCGCCGCGTCCCACGCCCAGCGCGACTAGCGCCTTGCGCACGATCGCCACCTGCTTATCAAGCTGCGCGAACGTCAAGCTGCCGCGGTGACCAGCCTCCGAGCGGTAAATGATCGCCGTCCGGCCCGGGTCCGTCTTAGCCGCCCGGAGTGCGTTGTGCGCATAGTTCAGCGTCGATCCAGAGAACCATCTGACGGCCGGCATCGGGCCACCCTCGAGCACCGGCCCGTCGCCGCGGCTGCCGACAACCCCGAAGTACTGCCAGATCGACGCCCAGAAGTCGGCGGGTTCGGCGACGGACCACCGCCACAGGTCGTGGTAGCCCGGCGCCAGATCCGGCTCGTCGCCGCGGCGTTGCGCCAGCCAGCGCGCGTAGTCCGTGATCCTGGACTGCTCGATGTCGGCCTGCGTCGGCGTCGCCAGCACTGCCCCGTAGCCGCGGCCGCCAGGCAGGTCCTGGTCCTGCTCCGCCGGATGTTGCTGCCCCACTTCACCGCCCCTGTTCGGTTGACTGGACGTTTATACCAGTATGAAAGCCCGCTCGGCCGACCTGGCGGCCGTGGCGTCCGCGGCACTCACCGGCTGATCGCAGCCACCACGCGTGACGTATCGGTCAGATCGGTGAGCACGGGATCGGCGCCCGCGTCCCGCAGCTCGCCAATCGTCGAACGCCCGGTCGCGATCCCGAGGCAGCGCACGCCCGCGACGTTCGCGGCGGCCACGTCCCTGACCGAGTCGGCGACGTAGACCGCTCCGGCGGGCGTGACCTGAACGCCGTACTTCTCGGTGGCCATGTCCAGCGACCGCAGGATCTGGGTGCCCTTGGGATAAACGTCAGACCCGTAGCCGCCGATCGCCAGATCGAGGTGGCGGTCCAGGTCGAACGCATGCAACTTGGAAGCGGCGTTCTGCCTGATCGTCCCGGTGATCACGCTCTGGATTACGTTGGGCAACCGCGACACGGCGGCCAGCGCTTCACGCGCCCCCGGCAGCGATCTGCCGTGTGCCATGAGCTGCTCCGTGCGGGCGCCGAACGCCGCGGCCAAGGCGGCGGAGTACCTGCCTAGCAAGTCGTTGTCCTCCGGCTGGACAGAACTCGGCAACGCCTCGTTGAGCGCGAGCGCCTCGAAGAAGATCTCAGAATCACTGGCGCCCGCGAGCTGCGGCAGTGCGACCAGAGAACGCCCTGTGACCCGCCGGAACGCCTCTGCATAGGCGTCACGGGACACCCTGGCGACATCCACCAGGGTCAGGTCGATGTTCCACAGGACGAGGCGGTAGATGACGTGCCTCCTGCGCGTAGCGGTGCGTCGGCCGACCGCTGCGGTCGGCCGATAGCGCGCAAAGTACTACAGCGGACGCTCAGCCCATGTGCGGATACCGATAGTCGGTCGGTGGGACGAACAACTCCTTGATCGTCCGTGCGTTCACCCAGCGGGTCAGGTTGAAGATCGATCCCGCCTTGTCGTTCGTGCCGCTGGCACGGGCGCCGCCGAACGGCTGCTGGCCGACTACCGCGCCGGTGGGCTTGTCGTTGATGTAGAAGTTGCCCGCCGAGAACCGAAGTGCGTCCGTGGCCGCCGCGATCGCGGCCCGGTCGTTCGCGATGATCGAACCGGTCAGCGCATAGGGCGCTATCTCGGCCGCCTGTGCGACGACGGCGTCATAGTCGGCGTCGTCGAAGACATGTACGCCGAGGATCGGGCCGAAGTACTCGGTGGTGAACAACTCGTCAGTCGGGTCGGAGGATTCAAGCACCGTCGGCCGGACAAAGTACCCGTCCGTCGCGTCAGTGGTGCCGCCGGCGAGCACCGATACCGACGGCCGTGACCTGGCTCGGCCAATGGCCTCGGTGTGGGTCGCGAACGCCTTGTCATCGATGACGGCACCCATGAATATGGACAGATCGGACGAGACGTCTCCCATGGTTAGCGCCTCGACGGTGGAAATGAAGTCGTCTGCCATCCGGCGCCACACACTTCGCGGGACATATGCGCGGGAGGCGGCGGAGCACTTCTGCCCCTGATACTCGAACGCACCTCGGACCAGCGCAGTGCGCAGGACCTCGGGATCAGCAGAGGAATGCGCGATTACGAAGTCCTTGCCGCCTGTCTCGCCGACCAGCCGCGGATAGCTGCGGTAGCCGGAGATGTTCTCTCCGACGGTCCGCCATAGGTGCTGGAAGGTGCCGGTCGAGCCGGTGAAGTGGATACCGGCCAGGTCCTGGTGCGGGAGCGCCACCCTCGACAGGGTTCGCCCGCCGCCGGTCACCATATTGATTACGCCAGGAGGCAGGCCGGCAGCTTCGAGCAGCCGCATCAAGAAATGCGCGGAGAACTGCTGGGTGTGAGACGGCTTCCAGATCACGACATTGCCGAGCAGGGCCGGTGCCGTAGGAAGATTCCCTGCGATCGAGGTGAAGTTGAAGGGGGTGATCGCGAGAACGAAGCCTTCCAGCGGCCGGTACTCGAGCCGGTTCCATGAACCTGGCGCCGACGTGGGCTGCTCGGCGAGCAGCCTCCTGGAGTAGTGAACGTTGTATCGCCAGAAGTCGATCAGCTCGCAGGCCGCGTCGATCTCGGCCTGGTAGACCGATTTGGACTGGCCAAGCATGGTCGACCCGTTGATCACCGATCGCCACGGGCCCGCCAGCAGCTCTGCGGCCCGCAGGAAGATCGCGGCCCTGTCGTCGAACGACAGCTCCCGCCAGCCGGGTGCGGCCAGGCTCGCGGCCTCGATGGCGGCCGCCACGTCCTCGTCGGTGGCCTCACCAAACCGGCCGAGGACATGCGATGTGTTGTGCGGCTCGATGACGTCGACCCGCTCGCCGCCGCCCATGCGCTGGAGGCCGCCAACGGTCATGGTGAGATCGACTGGCTCGCCGGCCAGCTCTTTGATCTTGGTTTCCAGGGCCGCGCGCTCGGGGCTGCCCGATGCGTAGGACTTGATCGGCTCGTTCGCCGGAGCGGGGACGTTGGTAATGGCATCGAACACGGATGACTCCCATGGCTCGACAAGGTGTACGCCGATGTACGACGGAGGCCGCGTTGCAGATCCACTGCGACGCGGATCCACTGCGACGGCTTCCAGTCTCGTCGATCCTCATCGTTGCACGAACCACCCGTTCCTGCCGAGACGCCCTCTCCGCGCGCACCAATCCCTTCGCTGTGCTTGAGGCGCCGGCCGGTTATCCGATCAGGTAGATGAGCTCCTGGGTCGCGTACCAGAGCAGTTCGTGGCCCTCGGCGCTGTCGACGACAAACTTCGCGTCGCCATCGCCGGCGTCGGCCGCCGGCAGCGCGGCTGACGCCGCGTCGATGTCCTGCGCGGCATCGTCAGAGTCGACGTGACCGGACACGATGTCGGTGAACATGACGGGCAAATTGACGTTCACCTTGCCCGGCTTGTCTGGCCCGTTGATGCTGTTGACCACCGATTCCGACAGCTCGGCCGCCAGCACGACCCGCCGGCGCGGCGCCTTGGTGTCGGTGTGCAGCATCCGCAGCGAGGCGCGGGCCGCCTGCAGCATGGCGATGTACTCGAGTTCCTCTAGGTCGCCGCTGGCGTACCACTCACGCAACGCAGGCGTCACCGCGAACCCGACGACCGGTGCCGGGCCAACCTGGCCGGCCACCAGCGCGGACCCCAGCTCCGCCAGCGTCATTGGTAGATAGACGCGCATGAGGTTCCCAAATGGCCTTACTGATAACGATTGCTCGCCCGCGCAGACCAGACCGGCCGCTGCAGGGGGTGGTACCGAGTCTGCCAGCCTGAAGCGGGCGATGAACCCAGAATCAACACGCGCCTAACGGTGCGCCTCCGGCACGGCACTCATAAGCCGACATCGCGGTGATTAGTCAACTTTGACAGCACATCAACCACGCGGGCGACCGCGGCGTCGATCGACTCATGCTCCCAGAACCTGACCACCGTCCACCCTTCCTGATCGAGGGCGGCATCGGCGGCACGGTCGCGGTCCACATTGCGGCGGAGCTTCGGCTCCCAATACCAGGTGTTCGCCGCAGGCTGGCTGCCGTGCTCCGGGCAGCAATGCCAGAAGCAGCCGTCGACGAAGACCGCGACCTTCCTGGCAGTGAAAACGATGTCCGGCCGCACTCTGACGCCGCCGGCGAGATCGAGCCGGTAGTCCTTGCGGTACCGGTAGCCGAGCCCGTGCAATGCGCGGCGCAGCGCAAGCTCAGGCCTGGTGTCGGTGCGCCGGTTCGCGCGCATGTTCGCCGACCGGCCAGCGTTGGCTGGATGCGGATACGCGCGCTTGGGCTCAGGCGCCACATCCTCGGCCATAGCGCATCAGGTTAGCGGCAGAGTCTAGAGAACAGGGCTCCCATTCCTGGTCAGCAACGCAGACAGAACCGCTCTGGTCTGGATGGGATCGGCGTGCAGCACCGTCGTGAAGCCGAGCGCCTGCGCCGCGACAACATTGCCCTCGACGTCGTCGACGAACACGCAGTCGGCGGGCGAGAGCCCGAGTCGCCGCGCGGCGAGCTGGAAGATCCGCTCCTCTGGCTTGCGCATCCCGACCTCGCCTGAGATCACCACGTCGTCGAAGAGACCAGCGAACAGATGACGCGGATATCCATCTTCCCCGCCGCCCCACGAGTTCGACAGCAGGCTGGTCCGGATCCCGCTCGCCCGAAGGTCCTTGATCAGCTCGAGCATCTCGTCGAGGATTACCGAGGCACCGAACATCCGCTTCAGCAGGCCGGCGGACCGGACCGGCGTGCCGTCAATCCTGACCAGCGCGGCCGCCAGCGTCGCCTCGAACTCCTCATCGCTGACCTCGCCGCGCTCGAGCGCGTGGATGGGCGACTCCGAGGTGTCCGGACCGTAGGCGCTCTTCACCCACGGCCGCATTGCCGCCATGTAGCTTTCCCCGTCGATCCGCTCGGCCTCCAGCCACGCGGTGACGGTCTCGACGATGGGGCTGGTGATCACCCCGCCCCAGTCGAATATCACGGCGCGCAGGTCAGCGGACGGCTCGGCCACGATCTCGATGCTAAGTGACATGGGCAGAGTGACAGCGAACCGGGCGTGAACAGTCCCCGCTGGCCGAACCCCCAGGTACTGGCAGAATGCACTCCATGCAGCGGATAGCGGTTGTCACCGGCGCGAGCAGCGGTATCGGCGCGGCGTCCGCCGAGCGGCTCGCCGGGGAGGGATACCACGTCGTCCTCGCGGCCCGTCGAGTCGATCGGCTCGACGAGGTAGCGGCCAGAATCGCCCAGGCGGGCGGCAGCGCACAG
The DNA here is from genome assembly GCA_036258115.1 of Streptosporangiaceae bacterium. Lineage (GTDB taxonomy): Bacteria > Actinomycetota > Actinomycetes > Streptosporangiales > Streptosporangiaceae > Chersky-822. The sequence continues at coordinate 81,605 of DATAEH010000240.1, read as the reverse complement.
GTCAACCAGCTTGATGTCGCCGACCGGCAGCAGGTCGGCGCGCTCGCGGCAGCCTTGCCCGGCTGCGACGTTCTTATCGCCAACGCCGGCGGAGCGCTCGGCGGAGAACAGATCGCCGACGCGTCAGCCGATGACTGGCTGACCATGTACCAATCGAACGTGCTCGGCACGCTGCACACCGTGCAGGCGCTGCTGCCGAAGCTCATCGAGAGCGGAGACGGCACCGTCGTGATCATGAGCTCGACGGCTGGGTTTACTGCCTACGAGGGCGGCGGCGGATACGTGGCTGCCAAGCACGGAACGCACGCCATAGCGGCCACGCTGCGTCTTGAACTGTGCGGTCAGCCGGTGCGGGTGATCGAGATCGCCCCAGGCATGGTCAAGACCGACGAGTTCGCGCTGACCAGGTATCGCGGCGACGCCGACAAGGCGGCGGCGGTCTACGCGGGCGTGCCGGAGCCGCTGACCGCGGAAGACATCGCCGAGGCCGTGACCTGGGCCGTCACGAGGCCAGCACACTTCAACGTCGACCTCATGGTGCTGCGGCCGCGCGCCCAGGCCGCCCAGCACAAGGTCTGCCGCCAGCCCTGACGCCTGCCGAACAACACCGACGGCCTACCGACGGTCAAACAGGACGCTCGTTGTGCCAGAGCTGTTCAATTTTTCGAGCGCGGGAAGGCCCGATCAGGCGGTCTGGGTTACCTTGCTCAGGCCGCGCGGGTTGTCTGGATCGATTCCCAGCCGTCGGGACAACTGCTCGGTCAGAAGCTGGCCAGGAACGATCAGCCCGATCGGCGCCAGCCATTCCGGCAGATCAGGGCCTGCGAGCGCCCGGCTGCTGACTGCCGCAAGATCGGCTCCGCCGCCGATCGCGTATGCGTGCGCATCAGCGTTCCGCACCCGCTTGGCTAGGGCGATGGCAGCGGGGAGCGTCGGGCCGGAGTCCGCGGCCATGATGATCGCCGGCGTCTTGGCGTCGACCACGGCGATCGGGCCGTGCTGCAGGTCCGACCAGGAAATGCCCATCGCGTGCAGGTAGCACGCTTCCTTGATCTTGAGAGCGAGCTCCAGCGCCGTCGAGTAAGCCAGTCCCCTCGCCGACACAACCAGCCCGTCAACGCCGGCCAGCTCCTCGACAACCCGCTCGAGCCCGTATCCCGGTGACGACGCGGCCGTGAGCAGATCGCCGATCACCTCTGGCAGGTGCTTGAGCTGGCCCGCGTCAAGATCCGCGCCGAGTCCGATCGCGAGCACCGCCACCGCCGCGAGCTGGCAGGTGAACGTCTTGGTGGCGGGAACAGCCTGTTCCAGGCCGGCCTCGGTAACCAGCGCGACATCGGCCATCTCGGCCAGGGGCGACCCAGCGCCGTTGGTGATCCCGACGATGCTGGCGCCGCAGTCGCGAGCCCACTGCAGCGTCTCGATGATCTCTTCGGTCCTGCCGGACTGCGATAGGCCGACAGCCATGACGCCGGATAGATCGATCCGGCTTCGGTAAGTAGTGGCGACGGACGGAGAACCGAGGCTGGCGAGCCTGCCGGTTCTCGTCTGGATCAGGTACGTCCCGTAGACCGCGGCGTTGTCTGAGGTGCCGCGGGCAAAGAAGAGCACCTGACGGGCGTCCTGCGCGAGCGCCGCGACCTCAGCCGTGCGCGGAAGCAGTGCTCCGATGGTGGCTCGCAAGGCGGCGGGCTGCTCGAAGATCTCACTCCGCATGTGTGTTGAGCAGTTCTGCCTGGCCGCCGAGTCCACCGCTTACCCCGTCCCTTTAGTCACGGTGAAGGAAACTAAGGAAATTAGGATCTTACGGGTCCTCTGTCCGGGTATCCAGACTAGCCGAGCGAGGATCCATAGACCTGGCTGCCGGAAACCCAGGTCGCGGTGGTCGTGAGCTCGTCGTTTAGCCAGGTCAGGTCGGCTGCGGCGGCCCCCTCGATGCGACCGATGTCGGGTCGCCCGATCAGGTCGGCGGGAATTCTCGTCGCCGCCGCGACGGCGTCCGGCAGTGCGATCCCGACCGCGACCATATTGGCGATCGCCATGTCCATCCGCAGTGCAGACCCGGCGAGTGTGCCATCGGCACGCACCGGAGGTGTCCCGTCCGCGCCGGTCACATCGATAGGCTCGCCGCCCAGCACGTATCGGCCTGGTGCCATCCCAGCGCTTGCTGTCGCGTCGGTGACCAGGAAGATCCTGCCTGGAGCGGCTCGGAAGGCGAGGCCGGCGATCGCCCCGGCGACATGATGCAGGTCGGCGATCAGCCCGCTGGACAGACGGCTGTCGGTTAGCGCCTGTCCGACGACTCCCGGCTCGCGGTGGTGCAACGGCCGCTGAGCATTGAAGATGTGCGTGACTAGTCGCGCTCCGGCCGAAGCCGCGGCCGCGACCTGCCTGGCCGTGGCGTCTGAGTGACCGACGCTGGCGATCACGCCAGCGTCAGCGAGTTGCCTGATCGCTGCGATGGCGCCATCGATCTCCGGCGCCAGTGTGACCATGCGGACGAGTCCGGCCCCCGCGGTGAGCAACTCACCGACCGTCTGCCGATCTGGGCTGATGATCCATGCCGGGTTGTGAGCGCCGCGCCGGCTCTCTGCGATGAACGGGCCCTCGAGGTGGACACCGAGCACCCGGGAGCCGGCCGGCTTGCCGTTGGATCCAGTCAGGCCGGGGGCGAACCCGGCCGTGGCGCGCAATGCGGTCACCATCTCATCGACCGGGCTCGTGATGAAGGTCGGAAGAAAGGCAGTGGCGCCGGTCTCGGGCAGCCGACGGACGACCTCGGCCCAGCCGACCGGATCCGCATCGCCTAGTTCGACCCCGAAATAGCCGTTGACCTGCAGATCGACCAAGCCAGGCACCAAGAACCCCGAGGTCAGCTCGATATCAGGGCGAGCAGGCGGAGGGCCGGACCCGACCTCGGTGATCCTCCCTCCGGCCACGGCGACATAGCCAGGAGAAAAGATCGGGCTAACGCCGCTCGATGCCGCGGTGGCTGGAATGATCGACGACGCCGCGATGAGCACCCAGATAGCTTCGCACCCTGCTCGCGGCGAGTCGCGCGAGCCGTCTGCCGTGGCCTAACTTTGCGGCTGCCGGGCCGTCTGTTCGGCGATGCGATCCGCGGCCATCGCCGGGCCGCCTGATGCCTCTACCCAGTCGAGAAACGCCCGCACCTCAGCGGCCACCAGTTCTGGCCGCTCCAGCATCGCGACATGGCCGACGCCGGCCAGCACCATGACCCTCGCGGTCGGGAACGCCCGTGCCGCCTTGCCGGCCATCACCGGGTTGACAAGCCGGTCATGGCTGCCATGCAGGATCAGCGCCGGGGCCTTGATCCTCGCCGCATCCCGCCACAGCGACCGCCTGCCGAGTTTGAAGTACTCGCTGACCAGGCTTCTGGCTGACATCACCACCGCGTGGTTGGCGTATACGAGGGCGTCCCGCCTGAGTACCTCGGCTATCTCCTCGCGCCGCCTGGTCGGATGAACAATGCCAGGGTCGGTGTAGACGTCCCTGAGCACCCGGTCCGTCCTGGCCTCGGCTGGCAGCTTGCGCAGCCAGTCCATGATCGCCGGCCCGACACCGGGGATGGCGGCCAAGGCGAGTCGCATCGGCAACGGCCGAGGACGCAGGTCGGGCAGCGCCGGAGAGACCAGCGCCAGGGTCTTGACCAGGTCGGGCCGCCGCGCGGCAACACGCGTGCTTACGGTGCCGCCCATCGAGTTGCCGATCAAGTGAACAGGCCCGAGGCCTTGTTCCTCGATGAACTGGATCACAGCTGTGGCGTGGGCGCCGATGGAGTAGTCACCCGCGCCTGGCGGCGGCGAACTGCCGAATCCGGGCAGATCGACGGCCGCGCAAGCCAGAAGCGGTGCCGAGGGGTGACCGCGCACGGGTCTGGAGAGCAGATCCATGAGGTCGGTCCAGTTGGTCGAGGAACCGCCGAGTCCATGCACAAAGACGGCAGGCTCGGCGCCTTCGGTCGCCGGTGCGCAGCGAACGAACAGCCGGCCAACTGGCAGATCGACGAGCTGACCAGGCCAGTGCGGAATCGGCTCAGGCGGTGGCGTACCTGGCGGAACCGGGTCTCGTGCTGGCGGCTCGGTCGTCACCTGCACCATGCCATCGCCTCGCATCCACGCCCGACGCGTCAGCTTGCCTTGCGCGTCGGCTTTGCAGTGCCCGACTTGCTCCGGGATGACCGGGGCTTGCCTGATCCTCCCTTGGCTGGAGCGTCCTGTTCGGATTCGGCCTCGTCCGCCTCACCTTTGGCCGCACCTGACTTAGCGGCGGACTTAGCCGTACTCGCCTTGGCGGAGCGGCTCTTGGCGGCACCCGTCTTCGAGCCATCCCCGATCGCCTTAGCCTTCTCGTTATTCCCGCCGACGGCCGGCGCTTGCTGAGCCGCCGCAAGGCTTGCTCGGAGAGCATCGGCCAGGCTGGTCGATGGGCCAGCCGCGACCTCAACGGGACTCGGCTGAGTTAGCTCGTGCCCTGCGACCTTCGCCTCAACCACCTCGGTCAGCGCCTCGCGATACCCATCGTGATGCGCATCAGGATCGAAGTCAGACGTCATCGAATCGATGAGCGACGAGGCCATCGTCAGCTCCTGCGGCCTGACCTCGATGTCCTGTTCAAGGAAGGGGAACGAGGCCTCACGCACCTCATCGGGCCAGAGCAGCGTCTCGAGCACGAGGACGCCGTCGCGAGTGCGCAATGTCGCGAGCGACTCGCGCTGGCGGAGCGCGACCTGCGCGATCGCGATCCTGCCTGACTGCTCGAGCGCGTCCCTCAGCAACACATAGGCGCGAGAACCGGCGGCCTCAGGCTCTACGAAGTAGCTGCGGTTGAACAGAATCGGGTCAAGCTGCTCCGCGGGAGCGAAATGCAGCACCTCGATAGACTTGGTCGTCGGTAGCGGCAGATCGGCAAGATCTTCGTCGTCAAGCACGACCATCTCGCCAGTCGATAGCTCGTAACCCTTAACAACATCCTCATACGGGACTTCTTCACCACATACAGAGCAGAATCGGCGGAATCTAATCCGGCCACCATCAGCCCTGTGTACCTGGCGGAAGGCAATGTCCTTCTGCTCGGTCGCGGCGTAGAGTCGCACGGGAATCATGACCAGCCCGAAGGAGATACCGCCCTTCCACATGCTTCGCACGTCGTCTCCTTACCCCAGCGGTTCGGACACTGATACAACAAGCGTTGCTCTACTGTAGCCATTCGGCAATATGTTCGAGGACGCGAATAAGGCCGCTCCGCCGATCAGCACGATCCGTGGCTTGCATCGCACGGGCTCCATCAGAACAGGGCGTTCAAAGGAGGTGGGTATGACCGACCGAGGTCTTGACGAGCCGGTTCCCGACGCCGTCGAGCAAAGCCAGGAAGTTGTGCCAGCTGCGGACGACGCGGACGAGGCCGACGAGGCCGAGCTGCTCCAGGTCATACCCCTCGAAGCCGACCCGGCTGACGCAGCGGAGCAGGCCCGCGAGGTCGAACTCGGCGAGGACGACTACCGCTGAGGCTCCCGGGACCGGCAGATGCCCCTGAGAGTCAGCCGAGAGTTTGTTACCCGGCCGTAGGATGGCAGTTCGGCAGCTCACTGATAGCGGCCGATAGATATCGGAGATTTTCGTGATCGCTACGCCGCAGACGACAAAACCAGCAAGCACCAGGCTGCCGCGCCCGGCGCGGCGCAGGCAGCTGCTGGGGGCTGCACGCGATGTTTTTGTCGCGCAGGGTTACCACGCTGCGGCAATGGACGAGATCGCGGAGCGGGCAGGTGTCAGCAAGCCGGTGCTGTATCAGCACTTTCCTGGCAAGCTCGACCTGTATCTGGCGCTGCTTGACGAGAGCGTGGCCGAGCTGGTCGGCGCGGTTTCCGCCGCGCTCGCTTCGACGACGGACAACAGGGAGCGCGTGCCGGCGACGTTCCGCGCGTTCTTTGACTACGTCAGCGGGGCCGGACAAGCGTTCCGGCTGGTCTTCGAGTCCGATTTGAGCAACGAGCCGGCGGTCAGGGCTCGCCTCGACCGCGCCATGTATGAATGCGCGGAGATGATTAGCGAATTCATCCGCGAAGACGCGGGCGTATCCAACGAGGAGGCCGATCTGCTCGGGATGGCCCTCGTCGGAATGGCGCAGGTAAGCGCCAGGTACTGGCTCAGCAGCGAGGACACGTTCGACAAGGACCTCGCCGAGGAGCTGCTCGCACGACTGGCCTGGCGCGGTATCAGCGGCTGGCCGCTCGCCGACGGCGCGCACGAAGTAACCTCGGAATAAGCCCTCACCTCGGGACAGGTCAACCTCGAGACATTGCCGCGGGCGCCGTCACCTCTAGCACTGGGGAGCGGAGGATCAGCATGGAAGTCAAGATCGGCATACAAATGGCCCCGCGTGAGATCGTGGTCGAAACCGAGTCATCGGTCGAGGAAATCACCCAGGCGCTCTCCGCCGCGCTCGCCGACGGCAAGCTCTTCGTGATCGCGGACAAACGCGGCGGCACGGTCCTCGTGCCCGGGGACAAGATCGCCTACGTCGAACTCGATCAGGCAGAGCCGCGCCAGATCGGTTTCGGCAACCGCTGACCACTACGGATCGGCTGACCCCACGCATCACGGCTGAGCCCAGGAATCAGCTGAGCCCAGGAATCAATCGTCTAGCCCGAGCCTGGCCATCCGCTGCACGTGCGCGTCTGTCATCTCGGCGAACATCCTGCCGATCTCACCTAGCTGCGCGGGCGATCCGCCCGCCAGCAGCCGCGCCAACGGCTCACGTTCGGCCGCCACCCGCTGCGCCTGGCTCAGCGCCTCACCGACGATCCGCCGTGCCCACAGTGCGAGCCGGCCCGCGACGGCCGGATCAGCGGCAATGGCCTCGCGCACGCGAGTGATCGCGAACTGTGCCTGACCAGAGTCGGCGAGGACGGAAAGGACCACGGATCGGCTGGGATCGTCCAGCAGCCGCGCGATCACCCGGAAGAAGTCGGCCGCGATCCCGTCCCCGACATACGCCTTGACGAGTCCCTCAAGCCAGTCAGACGGCGCTGTCCTGGCGTGAAAGGCGTCGATCGGCTCGACGAAGGGCCGCATCGCCTCTTGCGGATCGACGCCGAGACCGATGATGTGATCCCTGAGCAAGGCGAAGTGCCCGAACTGCGTCACGGCCACGGCAGCCAGGTCGGCGCGGTCCGGCACCGACGGCGCCAGCGACGCATCTTCGGTCAGCCTGAAAAACGCCACAAGCGACGCATAAGATACCAAGCCGAGCAGCTCGATCACACCTTCAGCCGCCGGCTCCGGCGGCCCGGAGTCGGCGGCGATGTCGGGCCCGTTCCCCTGACCAGCGATGGCGCTGGTCTGCTCCTGCTCGGTCACAACGGAAGCGTAACAACCCCAGGCGCGTGGAACCGGGTGCCTGGTCGTGGCGAGACGGCCGCCCGTCAGCAGGCGTTGCTACACTGAGCGACGACATCATCGTGGAATTGGAATTCCCTGCGGCGCGTTGAAATACGTAGCGCGGTACGAGAAACCGTCTAGGTCTTTGGCGCCGCGCCTGGCTCATTCCGGTGAGTGCCCAGTAAGTACTCGATGGTCCGGTTCTCCGATAGCCGGGCCGGCGAACCGCGCGCCGGTGACCAGCTGCGCTGCCGTAACTGCGCGGCCGGTTCCCGATGGGTCAACTGCAGTCCTGCGGCGATCGAGGCTGGCTGAATATGCCGCCACGCCCGCAGGCCACCGATGGAGGCGAAAGCCCTGACTACGCAAGACCTGACTACAGACTTCACGCCCGATCCGACAGCTGCCGCTCTCGATGGCACCTCTCTTGATGCCGCGGCCCTCGACGCCGTGGCTCTGGATGCCGTGGCTCTGGATGCCGTGGCGGATCTGCCGACCGAGGTACCAGACGAACTGGTCACCTCCGCGACAGCCGATGCAACCGGCCCGAGCTTCGACCAGTTCGGCATCAACGAGTCCATCCGCACCGCACTGACCGCGGCCGGCATCACCAGGGCGTTCCCGATCCAGGCCCTGACGCTGCCAATCGCGCTCGAACAGCATGATGTGATCGGGCAGGCGAGAACCGGGACCGGCAAGACACTGGCGTTCGCGATCCCGATCCTGCAGCACCTGATCAGCACCCCGCGCGGCAAGCCAGCGTCGCCGCGCGCGCTCGTCGTGGTTCCCACCAGGGAGCTGGCTATCCAGGTAGCCGAAGACCTGCGCGCCGCAGGGGCTCGCTCCGACGTCAACGTCGTGACCCTGTACGGCGGCCGCGCCTATGAGCCCCAGATCGAAGCGCTCGCCACCGTCGACGTCGTCGTCGGAACTCCAGGACGGCTCCTCGACCTTGCCAGGCAACGCCAGCTCGATCTCTCAGCGATCGACGTCTTGGTCCTCGATGAGGCCGACCGAATGCTTGACCTTGGCTTCCTGCCCGACGTCGAGGCGATCTTGCGCCTCACCCCCGCGCACCGCCAGACCATGCTGTTCTCGGCGACGATGCCGTCAGAGATCGTGACGCTGGCCCGGCGGCATCTGTCCCGGCCGACCCACATCAGGGCAGAGCAGCACGACGAGCCCGCCCATGTACCCACCACCCATCAGCACGTATTTCGCGCCCATCACCTCGACAAGATCGAGGTGCTCGCCCGGGTCCTGCAGGCCGAAGGCCGCGGGCTGACGATCGTGTTCTGCCGAACCCGTCGCGCCTGCGACCAGTTGACCTCCGATCTCACCCAGCGCGGCTTCGCGGCCGCGGCGGTGCACGGCGACCTCGGACAGAGCCAGCGGGAGCGCGCACTCCGGGCATTCCGGCGCGGCAAGATCGACGTGCTGGTCGCCACCGACGTGGCCGCGCGCGGCTTGGACGTCGAGGACGTGACCCACGTGATCAACAACGAATGCCCGGAAGACGAGAAGGCCTACCTGCACAGGATCGGTCGGACCGGCAGGGCCGGGCGGGCCGGCGCCGCGGTTACGTTTGTCGACTGGCAGGACCTCGCGCGCTGGAAGCTCATCAACGACACGCTGAACCTCGGGCATCCGGAGCCGCTCGAGACCTACTCGACGTCCGAGCATCTGTTCAGCTCCCTCGGCATCCCCGCCGGTGTGAGCGGCTCGCTCCCTCGAGCGGAGCGCGCCCGGGCGGGGCTTGAGGCCGAGGATCTCGAAGACATCGGCGAAACCGGCAAGAACCGGACCAAGCGCCACGGCACCGCCTCCCGTCGCCCACGCGACGAGCGCGGTTCCGGGCACCGCGGCGACGGGACGCCAAGCGGTCATCGGACCGGCGGCCCAACCAGGGCCCGGCGGCGGACAAGGGGCGGCGCGCCGGTGCGCGGGGCTGGCCAGACGAGCCCAGCGACCGACGCAAGCGAGGCGACAACAAGCCCGGCAGCTGATCGCAAGCAGCCGCACCAGCCCGGTCAGTCGCCGCAATCCACCGGTCCTGGCGACGCCACCGAGGGCCGGCCGAAGGCGCGACGACGCGGCAGAAACCGCGCCGGGGCAGCGAGCACGCTCGGCGCCGATGTTCAGCCGCGTTCGACACGTCCGGCCAGTCCGGCGGAGCAGCGCGACATCGGGGCCAGTTAAATCCGCATCGGCTGATCGCCGGGCAACCTTAAAGTTCGCTTCGGCGGTCATGTCATGCGGTCCTAACTAGGTAGGCTGCCACAGCGTGAGCACCCCACGTTCGCTGCGCATACCGCCCCTGGTCAAGCAGCACGTCATCGATACAGCCCGCGGCACCTTCGCGGCGCTCAGCGCGGTGCCGCCTAGCGGCGTCGCCGAACGCCAGCCCGCCCTGCTGGTGCCCGGCTATACCGGCAGCAAGGAAGACTTCCTGTCGATACTCGAATCGCTGGCCGCCGCTCAACGCGCGGTGACGGCGATCGACATGCGCGGTCAGTATCACTCCGCACCGGCCATGAACCAGGACGGCTACGCATTCGACGCGCTCGGCAGCGACCTGCTGGCCGTCGCCTCGACGATGTCCCAGGACGGCGGCGCGGTGCACCTTCTCGGCCACTCGTTCGGTGGCCTGGTTGCCCAGCACGCGACGCTGGCCAGCCCGTGTGCCTTCGCTTCCCTGACCCTGCTCTGCTCTGGACCGGGAACGATCGGCGGCGACCGGGCCCAGGTGCTGCGTGACCTGCTCGACTTCCTCGAGCCCGCCGGCACCGACGTCAAGCTGCTCGGCCCTCTGATCGACCAGGTCTGGCACGGCCAGCTCAAGCCTCAGGCCCTGGCCGACGGCACGCCCGCGGAGATCATCGTCTTCCTCGCCGAACGAGCCGCCCTCAGCTGCCCGCTCGGTCTCGCCGAGATGGCCAGGCACCTGCTCAACTGCCCAGACCGGACGACCGAGCTTGCCGCGCTCGAGGAGCTGCCGAAGCTGGTCAGCTACGGCGAGAACGACGACGCGTGGCCACCAGAGGTCCAGGACCTCATGGCCAAGCGCCTTGGCGCCGAGCGGATCTGCATCCCGGGCGCAGCCCACTCACCCGCGGTTGAAGCTCCGGAAACCACGGCCGCGATGCTGACCGCCTTCTGGAACCAGGCCGAATCGAGCCCTCGGCGCTAGCACGTCGAAGAGAAAACGTCCTAGATGGTACTTGGGAGGCGCAGGGGCGGCTGGGGCGGGCGCGGCATCGTCGAGGCCGTCCCACGGGCGACGTGCGGCAGCCGCGGTCCTGCCCTCCGGACAGTGCGCGCGGAAGTCACACCAGCTGCACGCTGGTCCTGGCGCGGGCGGGAACACCTCGTCCCCGCGCCCGGACTCCGGGTCTGACCGGTATCGCTCGTCGGCGGCCGAGCACTCGCCAGCGATGTCCTCGGCGCGCCGCAGCTGACGGTCCAGCGACGCCGGACTGTGCTCCCAGCGCAGAACCTGCCCCGACGGAAGGTGATGCAGCTCCACAGCCCGGCACGGCCGGCGCAGTACGCGCCCGGCGGCGAGCGCGTACAGGGCGAGGGCGAGCGAAGACCGCGCGTCGTCGCTGGACAGCCGGCTCCGGCCGGTCTTGTAGTCCACCACCACGAGCTCGCGGCCGAACGGATCCGACCCCGGCTCGGTTCCCGCCGGGTCGGCCGGTCGGTCGTCGAGCCGGTCGATCCGTCCGGAGATCGCGATCAGTTCCGTCTTTGCGGCGACAGTTCGCTCGATTCCGGCGGGCTCGCACGCCGGATCGAGCCTGGCCACGTACTGCTCGACCATCGCCTGAGAACGTCGCAGGTACTCCGCGGACTGGGCATCATCGGCATAACCCTCGTTGATCCAGCCCTCTGCGAGCAAGCCGCCCGCGGCATCCGGCGTTCGCTCCGCACGCCGCTGCCGCCACCAGCCTGCCAGCGCGTTGTGCACGCTGGCGCCGAGGCTGTTGTGCGCCCACGGCGGTCCCTTCGGCGGCGACGGCCGGTCCAGGTACGTCATCCTGTACCGCCGCGGGCAGTCGAGCCAGGATCGCAGCCGGCTGGGCGTGCACGGATACAGCCGACGCGGCATCCCTTCGAATCCAAGCTGCTGCACCGTTCCATCCTGGCGCTTGCTGTGGCATAACCGGACCATCGCCGCGCTGTCTTCGGCCAGCCGACCTAGTCCGAAGGCTCGTCGATGAGGCCGTCCGGTCCGGCAGCCACCCACGAATCGAACCGCCGCTCGGCCGTGGCGACCGTGGTCTCCTCGCCATGGCCAGCAAGAATCCTTGTGTCACTGTCGAGGGTCAGAACACTGCCGCCGATCGAGCTCACCTGGCGAGGGAAGTCCTCGAAGGTTCCCTGATGTGGAACGGGTCCGCCGGCGCCGACAATGTCGCCGGAGAACAGCACGCCCAGCTCCTCGCAGTACAGGCCGACCGATCCAGGACTATGGCCTGGAGCGTGGATCACCTCAAGCGTGACGTCGGCAACCTCGAAAATGCCGCCGTTCTCCATCCGGATGTCGGGTTCCTTGGCTGCGTGCGCCTCGCGCCAGGCCAGCCGGTCCGAGTCGTGCAGCGCCACCGGGGCCTCGTCCCGGTCGGCGACGTCGAATGCCGCGGCCACATGCCTGGCATGGCCGTGCGTGCAGATGACGGCGAGCACCTCACGCTGGCCGACGACGGGCATTACCGCGTCGGCTGACTCGCCGGGATCGATGACGATGACCTCGTCGTCGTCGCCGATGATCCAGGTGTTGACCGAACCGGCCACCCGGTCGATCTTCGCTTGCATCACGACCCCTAACCTGGCCCGCTCCTGATCATGGCACGGACCGCGTCCACGATGAGCTGCACGGCGATCGCGGAAAGCAAGAGTCCGGCGATCCTGGTGAGCAGCTCTACGCCGCTACCGCGCAGCAGCTTCAGGATGACCCCGCAGAAGCGCATGGCCAGCCAGAGCACGACAACGACTGCGACAATAGCGGCACCGAAGGCGACTCCGCCGCCAACCGAGCCGATGCGCTGCACGAAAAGCATGGTGGCGACGATCGCGCCTGGTCCGGCCAGTAGCGGCGTTCCCAGCGGGACGAAGGCGACGTTGGCCCTGGCCCGTTCCAGCTGCGTCGGCTCGGCGGACCGCCCGGTCAGCAGCTCGAGCGCCACTAGCAGGAGCAACAGACCGCCGGCAGCCTGCAGTGACGGCAGCTGAACGCCGAGGTAATCCAGGATCGAGCGGCCGAACAGCGCGAAGACCACGATCACTCCGAGCGCGACGACGGCAGCCTGCCAGGCCAGCTTGTGTCGCTCGGCCGGCGGGCGATCGGCGGTTATGGCGATGAAGACCGGCACGATGCCTGGTGGATCGGTGATAACCAGCAGCGTGACGAATACTTCCCAAAAGAACTTGACGTCTGAGACCAGTGGAGTCACCCGGTGATCACCGCGGCTCCGCGCGCAGTGGCGAGCAGCGCGTCGAGGTCGTCCTGGCCGGTGGCCTCGCAGCCGATCCGGTCACCTGTCAGCTCGCCATGATCGTCGCTTCCCCCGGTCGCGGCCAGACCGAGCCGCCTGGCGACGGTCAGAAGCTGCTCGCGTTGAGCCCGATCATGGTCGGGATGCGCTACCTCGACTCCGTCGAGGCCGGCGCGGGCCAGCTCGGCGATCAATTCGTCAGGCACGATCCAGCCGCGCGTCACCGCGTAGGGGTGGGCGATCACCGTGACACCACCGGCGTCATGAATCATGGCGATCGCGTCGGCCGGGTCGAGCGCATACCTGCGTACATGGGCGCGACCGCCAGGGCCGATCCACTCGGGCGTGAACGCCTCATCGACAGAACTCACCACGCCTGCCTCGATCATGGCCCTCGCGATGTGCGGGCGGCCGATCACGCCCTCGCCCGCGATGCGGGTCACCTGCTCCCAGGTCACCGGCACGCCGAGCGCGTTCAGCTTGTCAACCATCGCCCTGGCTCGGTCGACCCGGCTCGCCCTGATCGCGCGGGTCTGCGCGGCCAGCTCGGGATGCTCGGGGTCGAACAGGTAGCAGAGCAGGTGGACGCCGTGCCCGTCGCGGCGGCACGACAACTCCATGCCGCTGATCAGGACCAGTCCTGCAGGCAGGGCCGCAACGGCCGCTGGAACCCCCTCCACTGTGTCGTGATCGGTGAGGGCGACGGCGTCGAGGCCGGCCGCGGCCGCACGCGCGACCACCTCGGCCGGCGGCCTCGTGCCGTCGGATATCGAGCTATGGCAGTGCAGATCCGCTCGCACGAGGCGACTGTAGCGGGTGCCGGTTCGGAGGATTTCGGCTAGCTGGACGCACCAGGCAGCCGTGGCGAGCGCGCGCCGAACGGCAGGTCCAGCTCTTGACCGGGATCGCGCAGGTCAAGCAGCCGCATCGGCTCAACCAGCAGCGTGCCTGCCGTGTCTGGCCACAGCAGTATCCAAAGCCAGCTCCCCATGACCTCGCCCGCGAAGGCGGCACGGTCAGGCGCGTCGATGTGCCAGAGCGGAAAGTCGTGGTTGCCGAACGCGACCTGCGCATGTGGCGAGCAGTCGGGAAAGCCGTGGCCAGGATCGGGGCCCTCCAGCCCGGCGCAGTACGTGCCGAGGCCGATGCCCAATTCCTCGCTGATCAGCAGCATCTCGCCAAGGCCGCCGACCGGGTTGGGACCCGACAAGGCTACGGCGCAGGCCCGGCTCCCCGTGCGCTCGTCGCCGGCGGCGGCGAAACCGGTGACCAGCCAGCCGTCTGGGAGGGGCCAGGGCAGCATCACAGGCACGACCGCGTTGCGTACCAGTCCCGCCAGACCCTCAGGCGACAGGCTGCGCACCCGGCGGAGCGGCGCCACATCGCCGTGCACGGCACAGCGCCAGCTGCTTGACCAGGCGCTCGGAGCGGCGACGGTGCCTCCACACCGGGGGCAGGTCAGGTCCGTCGCCTCCATGCCCAGCGGTCTCCCGTGCTTCGCCGTTCGTGAGCTAGTACTACGATGCTCAGCCCGGCTTGGGCGTAAACGCCGCCGCAGATTCACTGGGACCGGGATCAGTCATTCCGATTGCGCCAGGTCAGGCCTGCCGCGCGGCCGCGTGCGGCGGCGATCTGAGCGAGCTTCCTTGTCGCCTCATCGATCATCTCGTCGTCCAGCATGAAGGCGCCGCGCTGCTGGACAGACGTGGCTTGGTCGTACGCCTCCAAGATCCGTTCAGCGCGCTCGTACTCGGCCTGACTCGGTGAGAATGCCGCATTGACGGGATCGATCTGATCGGGGTGGACGACCCACTTGCCGTCGTAGCCGAGCGCCGCGACGCTGGCCGCCGCCGACGTGAGACCGCCGGTGTCCCCGATCGCCGCGAACGGGCCGTCAACAGCCTGCAGGCCTGCCGCCCTGGCTGCGACCAGGATCCGCAGGTGCGCGTAGTGAAAGGCATCGCCGCCGGCATAGCCATCCGGCTGCCTTCCGATGCTGAGCGACCGCATGCCGAGGCTAGCCATGAAGTCCGCAGGACCGAACACAAGCGCGGCGAGCCGCGGTGACGCGAGCGCGATCTGGTTCACCGCCGCGAGCCCCGGAGCGTCCTCGATCTGCGCCTCGATACCGATGCGACCTGGCGTCAGCCCGGCGGCGAGTTCCACCTGGTTCAGCAGCACATCAAGCCAGATGATCTGGTCTGGGCCTGACACCTTGGGCAGCACGATCGCGTCCAGCCGGGCGCCGGAGCGCTCTATGATTTCGGTCACGTCGCGGTACGCCCATGGCGTAGCGGCGCCGTTGATGCGAACTGCGACGAGGCGCTCGCCAGGCCAGCGGTCATCCAGGGCGGCCGCGACCAGCTCGCGGGCCTGTTGCTTGACAGCGGGCGCGACCGAATCCTCCAGATCGAGTATGACCTCGTCAGGGGCGGGACCAGCGAGGGCAGCCGGGCCGCCGCGGGCCGCCAGGCTCCTTGCCTTGGCGAGGAACCTGGCGCTGCTCCCTGGCACGGTCAGGCAACTGCGCCGCGCTTGCCGGGACGAAAGACCCGCTGCGCGTCTAGGTGTGGGCCCGTCGCTCGTCATGAACAGATGATGCCCGGGCGGCCGTTCGACGCGGTATGCGGGTGCTTCTAGCATGAACACATGTCCAGCACTACTTCCAGCCAGCCAGAAGCCGGGCTGGTTGCCCCGACGGCCGAGCAGATCATGCAGGCGCTTGCCACCGTGCTTGACCCGGAGATCCGGCGACCGATCACCGACCTCGGCATGGTCAAGAACGTCGACGTCGGCCCCGGCGGAACGGTCAGGGTCGATGTGTGGCTGACGGTATCCGGCTGCCCGATGCGCGACACGATAACCCGTTCGGTCACCGGTGCGGTCGAGAAGGTCTCGGGAGTGACGGCTGTCAGGGTCGAGCTCGACGTGATGAGCGATGACCAGCGGAGGGAACTACAAACCACGCTGCGCGGCGGCAAGGCGGAGCGCGAGATTCCGTTCGCGAACCCGGCCTCGTTGACGAAGGTCTACGCCGTTGCCAGCGGAAAGGGCGGCGTCGGCAAGTCGTCGGTAACCGTGAACCTCGCTGCCGCGCTCGCTGCGGCCGGCCAGAAGGTCGGCCTGCTCGACGCCGACATCTACGGCCACTCGGTGCCGCGGATGCTTGGTGTGACCGCGCGGCCAACGCAGGTCGAGCAGATGATCATGCCGCCCGTGGCGCACGGCGTGAAGGCGATCTCGAGCGGCATGCTCAAGAAGGGCAACGAGCCACTGCCCCTGCGCGGTCCGATCCTGCACCGGTTGCTGCAGCAGTTCCTCGCCGACGTGTACTGGGGCGACCTGGACGTGCTCCTGCTAGACCTGCCGCCGGGCACCGGCGACATCGCGATCTCCGCGGGACACCTGATCCCGGGCGCGGAACTTCTCGTGGTGACGACGCCGCAGATTGCGTCGGCAGAGGTCGCCGAGCGGGCCGGCTCGCTGGCTACGCAGCTGCATCAGCGCGTGGTCGGAGTGATCGAGAACATGGCCTACCTACCGTGCCCGCACTGCGACGAGCGCATCGAGGTGTTCGGCAAAGGCGGCGGCCAGGCGGTCGCTCAGACTCTCAGCCACCTGACCGGCACCGACGTGCCGGTGCTGGGAGCGGTGCCGATAGACCTGCGGCTCCGTGAGGCCGGAGATGACGGTGTGCCGCTCGTGCTCGCCGAGCCAGAGGCTCCGGCGGCGGCCGAGCTGATTAGGATCGCGCAGTCACTTGGCAGCCGCTCGCGCAGCCTCGCCGGACGCCAGCTCGGCCTAACGCCCGTGTGAGATCAGGTCGCTTCCGAGTCGTAAGGCGGCACTTCGCCAGGAAACAGGACCGCGACCGGTTCGGGGTCTGGTACCTCCCCGTAAGGCGTCTCCGCGTCAGATGACCAGCCTTCTTGCTCGTCATCGATGGGGTCGAGCAGGTGCTTGCGGACGAACGCCTTGGGGTTGAGGTCGTTGAAGTCGAAGTCGCGGAAGTCAGGACCAAGGCTTTCCGACAGGTCGGCGCGTGCGTTGTCGGCGAGCCGCCGCAGATTCCGCAGCGCCTGCCCGGCCTGCGCCGCCATCCTCGGCAGCTGCTCAGGCCCGAATATCACCAGGCCAATGAGAGCCAGAACGAGAATCTTGGTGATGGAGAGATCAAACACAAGGCTGCCTCGCGCTCCCGCCGTCCTTCCGATGACACCAGAGTAACCGGCTTTCCCCGATGCCTGCTCAGTCGAATGGGTCGAACCAGGACCCGATCCGCCTGATGCCCCGCCCGACCCGGTCCCAGAAGCCCGTGTCCCGCTGGTGCGGCAACTCTGCGATGACGCGTGAGACTGCCTGCGGCGGGGCATCGGCGATGACGGTGTACACGAAGCCGCCTGCCGACCACGCCAGGCCCTGTTCGTCCAGGCCGCCAGACTTCGTCGAGTACACGGGCATGCCACCGACAGCGACGTGGTGCCAGCCCGGCAACGTCCCCTCGAGCTCGCCGCGCTGGATAAACACCGAGATGACGGAGAGCCCGTCGGAGTAGGAGGCGTCCAGCACGGTGCCGGACCTCGATGAGGTCCTGGAGACGCTGGCCAGTGCCATGTTCCCCGCTATGGTCTGCGGAACCGGCCAGCCATCTGCGCGCAGCGTGCGAATCCGCGCTGAGGTCAGGCGTGAACCTGGCGTCTGCGGCGGAGAGATGTAGATCTTCCAGGCTTGGCCTTGCGTGGGCGGCACGGTGCCCACGCCGCCGAGTCCGACGTCGAGGCGGATGAACGCACCTTCGCTGATCCGATGGCCACTCTCGTCGAACATCTCCCTGCGCAGCGGGAGGCCGGTCTCGCGATCTAGCCAGTACTGTGCGGCCAGCGTCCCGTCGTGGCGTCGCACCGCGACGATTCGCGCAGGGCGATCGCTGGAGGATCCGGCGCCTGCGTACTCGACGACGTAGTTGGCGCGCAGCAAGGTCAGCATGGCCGGCGAGATGTTCAGCACGCCAACGGCGCCAGCACCGCCGGGAACTCGCGGCGCGCTCTTGTCATCGGCGTCGCCGTCTGTGGCGGCCAGCTCGGGCTCGCCGGAGCGGTGCCAGACGTCGATGAGGTACCACGATGAGGCTCCCGCGCTCGTCCAGGCCACTATCTGCACGCCGCGAAAAGAGACCTTTTGGCAGGCGGCCGCCGCGGCGTTCATCAGCGCAATGCCGCGGCGGACTTGAGGGTCACTAGGCGACGGCACACCGAGCGGGTGATGGCCGGCGCCGTCCGCATGGATGGCATCCGGCGAGCTCTTCACGGTGTCCGAGCCAGCGAGCGAGTCAGAAAGCAGCGCGAGTCCTGCCATCAGTCCGAGCAGCGCCGCCGCGACCGAGATGATAACCCGCGAGCGCCTCCAGTAGAGCCAGAGCATGGGGCCTACTTAGTGCTGCGGCTCGCCGGCTGTTTGTGAGGCGAGCGGTCGTGAGAAGCGGGGGCGGTCGCGGCAGGGCTCGCGCTTGCCGACGTGGAGGGAGATGCGCTTGCGGACGCCGACGCCATCGACCCGGCGGACGCCGCCGGACCGGCCACCGAGCCGGCAGGTTCGGCGAGCACGCCGAACCGCACCGTCTGGGGGTTGCGAGGATCGAGCCTGGCCGATGTCACCTGATGCGTCCAGTACTGTGCGCCCGCCTGACCTCCGGCTGTCGCGGCCCGGGTGGGCGGCGTCGATCCGGCTGGCTGTTGCCCAGCGTCGAAGATGTGCTGCATCAGGTAACTGTCGACCGACGGGGTGATCTTCGGCACGGGGGACTCGCCAGAGCTATTGCCAAGCAACAATGCGCTGACGCCGATCGCCAGCAAGGCGCTGGTCGCCGAGCCGGTCGCGATCTTCCATACTGGCCGGATCTGCCGCACCACGCGGCCAGGCGGCGGATCAAAGGCGGCAACCGACCATGACGTCGAACCGGAGCCCATCCCGGCGGCAATCTCCTCATCGCCCCTGGCCATCTCGATCAGGCGGCCGGTGATCGGCGGCTCGGCGCATGAGTCCCCGAGGGCGGTCAGCCGGCGCTTGAGGGCCCGCATCGCGTTGGCTTCCTGCCTGCAAGCAGTGCATCCTGCGATGTGGTTGAGCACCCGGTCGCGCTCCGCGCCGTCCAGCTCACCGTCGACGAGGGCGGAGAGCCAGCGTCCCAGGTGATTCACTGCGTGCGCACCTCCCCCGCGACGACGCCTGGAACGGCGGCACGAGCCGGATCGTGGCCGGCGGGCCGGCCACACTCCAGGTCTCCCCCGGGCGCCGAGGCAGCCACGCGCAACAGCGACGGTTCCGTGCCCCGTCGCCTGCCGCTGACGCCGCGGCGTGGCCGCCGGTGTTCGAGCGCAGCGCGCAGCTGAGCGCGGCCGCGATGGATCCTGCTGCGCACCGTCCCGAGCTTGACGCCGAGCGCGTCGGCGATCTCCTCGTAGGTCAGGCCCTCGATATCGCACAACACGACGGCGGCCCGGTATTCGGGCGGCAGGTCAGCCAGAGCCTCTGCGATGTCGTGGTCGAGGTGGCGGTCGTCGAAAGCCTGAGAGGGCGTCGGCTCAGCGCCGCGCAGCCGCGCAGCCGTCTCCTCGCCCAGGCCCTCAAACCTGATGCGCTGCCGCCTGCGCGTGATGTCAAGGAACAGGTTCGTCGTGATGCGATGCAGCCAGCCCTCGAACGTGCCAGGCGTGTACGTAGGAAGGGACCTGAACACGCGGACGAAGACCTCCTGAGTCAGGTCTTCCGCGTCGTGGCTGTTGCCCGTCAGTCGGTACGCCAGTCGGTACACCCGGGCAGAGTGTTCTTTGACGACGTCTTCCCAGCTCGGCGGCGTCCATTGCGCAGCCTGACCGGGGCCGGCTTGGTCCACCGCCTCAGTCTGCATCAGCCATCCCTCGCGTGTCCTGCGAAGCGGCCGCAGGTGCTTTAGCCATCTCTAGCGGTATCTCACACCTGTTGCGGGACCGCAAACCATCAACGTCTGGCCCGCACGGCATGTTCCCGTGTGACCTCGGCGGACGCTAGGCTGCGGCGCGGAGAAGTTTTCTTGAACGTAACCGGAGGCAGCCATCTTCCGCTCGGACGTCACAGGAATACTCGACGAATTCGTCATTGAGGATGAACCGCTTCTCCAGGCACGGGCGAACGCTGAACGCATTGGCGGTTCGGTCCCGGTGACGGCGCTGACCGGTACGGTCCTGCGTTTCCTTGCCGCGGCCATGAATGCGCGCGCGGTGGTCGAGGTCGGGACCGGCTGCGGAACGTCGGGCCTGTGGCTCTTGCGGGGGATGCGCGAAGGCTCCGTTCTGACCACGGTTGACACTGAACCTGAGCATCACAGGCTGGCAAGAAGCGTGTTCATGTCCGCCGGCTTCGGCTCGGGCCGCTACCGGCTGATCACCGGCCGCGCCCTTGAGGTCTTGCCCAGGCTCGCTGATAGCGCCTATGACCTGGTGTTCTGTGACGCCGACAAGCGTGAGTACCCGGAGTACCTGACCGCGGCGCTCCGCCTGCTACGCCCGGGCGGGATCGTCGCCTTCGACAACGCGCTTCAGGCCGACGAGGCATCGAACGTCGCCCACCGCGATCCGGACACGCCGTCGATCAGCGAGCTGCGCGATCTCGTCCTCGCCGACGAGAACCTCGTGCCGATGCTGGTGCCGACCGGCGACGGACTGCTGGCGGCCGTCAAGCGGGCAAGCTGACCGGCCGCTCGGCGGTTCGCGCGGCCGAGCGCTGCAGCCAGCGCAACAGCAACCGCGTGCCGAATCCTGTACCGCCGGCGCTTAGTTCCCCCTCGTCGGCGGATTTGCGGGCCGCGCCGGCGATATCGAGGTGAGCCCAGGGCCGCGAACCCGCGAACTCTCTGAGGAAGAGCGCCGCCGTGATGGAGCCGGCCCCGACCCCGTTTCGCGGCACGTTCGCGATGTCGGCCACCGGTGAGTCGAGCGCGGTTCGGTAGTCATCGACGAGCGGCATCCGCCACAGCAGGTCGCCGCTCGCCTCGCCGGACTCGGTCAACGTCGCGGCGAGCTCGTCGCTGGTCGAGTACAGAGCCGCCAGGCTGCCGCCGAGCGCGATTCGCGCCGCCCCGGTCAGGGTTGCCACGTCGATGATCTGGTCAGGCTCCAGCAGCGCGTCGGCGTAGGCGATCGCGTCGGCCAGGACGAGCCTGCCCTCCGCGTCGGTGTTGAGCACCTCGACGGTGCGGCCGCCGAACGCGGTCAGCACGTCCCCCGGCCGGTAGGCCGATCCCGATGGCATATTCTCTGCCGCCGCGACCAACCCTGTGACCTGGGCGGTAACGCCGAGCCTGGCCAGCGCGGACATGACCGCGATGACGACGGCGCCTCCAGCCATGTCCGTCTTCATGGCCTTCATGCCGTCATTCGGCTTCAGCGACAGCCCGCCGCTGTCGAATGTGATTCCCTTGCCGACCAGGACAACGTGGCGCCTCGAACCGTCCGCGGCGCCCTGCGCTGACGGCGTGTAGCTCAGCTCAATCAGCCGAGGCGGCCGAGCAGATCCTGACCCGACCGCGGTCAGCCCGCCGAACCCTGAACTGAGTAGCTCCTGATCGGTCCAGATTCTGGCGACAAGACCCGAATCGGCCGCAACCCGGACCGCAGCATCGGCTAGCCATTGGGGGGATTTACGTAGGGACGGCGTATTTGTCAGGTCTCGCGCCAGGGCCACGGCCCCTGCCACGGTGGCTGCCTCGGAGATGGCCGCTGCGACTTCGTCGGGCGCTCCGGCCTCGCCTGCCGCGCCGGTCTCTTGTGAGCTGTCGCTTCCTTCCGGCGTCACGAGCAACCTCAGCTCGGCGTCAGTTGCCTCATCGCCGGCGGTCGACTTTTCCGTATAGCGGTACGAGCCGAGCAGCACTCCCTCCGTGAACGCGCGGACCTGGCTGGCCGGCCAGCCAGCGACGACCGAGGAGAGCGCCTTCGCGCCGGGCCGCAACATCCTGCCTAGCTCGCCACCTGCCCGGCGCAGTGCGCGCGGGGACCTGTCACCGACTCCCAGAAAGATGATCTTGATAGCGGCCGTTCCGGCCTGCGCCATCGCCTGCGTGCTCCGGCCTGCCTCGCCGCTCTGCTGGGCGGCTTTGACGATGTCGTCGGCGCGGACCGCGAGGAATTCGTCGAGGGCCTGATCAGCAGCGATCGCGCCGTCCGCCTCCACCGGCACGGCCAGGAGGTCGCAAACGTCAAGGCTGCCAGTGCTGATCGCGCGCAGGCAGTCTCCCGCGGTGCGCAAGCCAGCACCGCTCAAGGGGGTGACAGTACTGATGACGGGCATCAGGCGCGCTGCTTAACCAACAGCTGATTCAAGTGCGTTACTGAGCGCCTTGGCCTCATCGGGCGTCAACTCGACGACGAGCCGTCCACCGCCCTCAAGTGGCACGCGCATGACAATCCCGCGGCCCTCCTTTGTGACTTCAAGCGGACCATCACCCGTCCGCGGCTTCATGGCCGCCATCCTGTCTCCCTTCCCGCCAAGCCACATCTACATCAATCGATACCTCTATTATCGTTCAGTTCCCTGATCTTGGTGGCAACGATCACCGTTACTCCCGTCCCCCTTAGGGGCGAGGAGCGTGAAACTAGGTTCGTGAACGCCCGATCTGCGCTCTTCGATATTTACGGCGATCACCTGCTTTCTCGAGGGGAGCAGGCGCCGGTGGCCGCACTGGTCAGGCTCGTGGCGCCGCTGCGGATCTCGGCGCCAGCCGTGCGAACCGCTGTGTCAAGGATGGCCGGGCAGGGCTGGCTTGAACCGGTCAAGCTACCGGGCGGCGCCGGTTACCGGCTGACGCCGCGGGCCGTCCGGCGGCTCAAGGAAGCGGCCGAGCGCATTTACCGGCGAGATGCGCCGCCGTGGGACGGCCGCTGGCACGTCGTGGTTCTAGAGCGGGTGACGGAGCGCGCGGCTCGCGATCGGCTCAGGTCAGCGCTCGGCTACCTCGGCTACGCGTCGCTGGGCGGTACAACCTGGATCAGCCCAAGACCTTCGGCGGAACTAGACGCCCTGCTGGCGGCTGAGCGGCTAGGAGGCGACTTCTTCCACGCTGGATATGACGGCGATCCCCGCGTCCTGGCCGCACGAGCCTGGGACATCGACGGCCTCGCCGCGGGCTACGTGCGGTGGCTCGCTCGCGCACACCAGATCGTGGCTGCCCCGCCCGGTGCGGGCGATGAAGCGGTGTTTGCGATGCGAAGCGAACTTGTGCACGAGTGGCGCAAGTTCCTCTTCGTCGATCCTGGGCTGCCCGCCGAACTGCTTCCGGCTGGCTGGCCAGGAAGGGAAGCGGCTGAGCTGTTCCACGCCGAAGCCGACCGGTTGCTGCCCGCGGCCGCGAGGTTCGTGGATTGCTGCCTCGCGGCGACCGGCTCAGCGGTTCCGGCCTGAGGTCCACCCATGAGCGGCTACGCCTCGGCCGGCGCGGACGGGTCGTCGGCCGGCCCGGCAGCCTCACCGTCGGCCCGCGTGGCGATCAGCTCCTCGTGCACGCACACGATCCGCTCGGCGGCCTCGACCAAGTCGGAGACGGGGAGCCGGTCATAGCCGCCCTCCGGCTCCTGCCACCACACCACTTCGCCGCGACACCAGACGGTCAGCTTCGTGCTGACCGATAGCACGGCCAGGTCTCCCGTGGCCTCGGTGACCGGTACCAGGCCGGCTCCGAGGCCGCGCTCGGCGAGCGCGGCGGCTAGCTCGGCGATGGCACGGGATCCTCGCGGCGCCATCCGGGCGCTTGTGGCCAGGTCGCTGCCTGGCGGTATGCGCAATGCGAACCAGACCGCCTTGCCCTGTACCTTCCAGGCCCCGAGCCTGCCTCGGCTCAGATGATGGCCCCACCGTCCCGCCGACAGGCCAGCCACCATCTGCAGACCACGACCCCGCACCGAATCAGGTCCGGCCGGCACGGCCGCGCCGACCGGCAGCGGTTCCCCCGCGTCCCATCCGGGCTCGGAGTCAAAGATCTTGCAGACAAGTTCGCGGCCAGAGCCGAAGTGGCGCAGATACACCCATATCTCTGGCATGCCGCTCACCGGCCTGCCCTGGGCGCCGAACTCAACGTTCCCGTGCGCGTTCGTCGTGTTGGCCGCGAGTTCGCTTGCCATCGTGACGCCGTCGTGTATCAGGTCGCTGGGAAGATCCGAACCAGCCATTGCCTCGCGGAACAAGCGGCGGGCAGCACCCGCGCAGGTGTTGTCGAGCGGCAGCGGCCTGACGAAGCAGCCACCGGCACGCAGGCCCGCCTCGGCCAGGCCGAGCTCCGGTGCACTATCGCTGCGGGGTACGCCAGGCAGCTCGCCCGCTTCCGCAACGTTCATCATGGGGGGCATCGTGGGAGCCATAAGCTCAGATACCGGAGCCGCCAGCCAGCCGTCCGCCTGGGCGGAGCGCTTCCTGGCCGGCTGCGCGCCGGGACCCCGGTCGGCGGGTGTCAGTAACATCCTGGCCCCGCCTTCCTCAAGTTCAGCATCTGTGAAACACAGATTACGAGTCATTTGGCACTCTTCGCAATGACCCTGGCAGATATAACTGAGCGCTACATTGCCGGACACATGCCCATCTTGTACGTCCGGTTTCCGGAGGAAAGGCAACGATTGGTGGGGTAACAACGGCTGGAACGATTGACGAGATCGCTGTCATGTCGCTGCGTGTACAGTGACGTTGGCGGTCTTCTTGTCCAGGCTAGACCGTCAGACGCCTCGAGACAGGCGCGTATAGGGAATCCCCCCGAGGCTCCCTCCTCGGGGGGATTCCGCTTGTCGGCCCGTCCTGTCGGCTCTTGGCCGGCCGGGCCGCTCGCAGACCGCTAGATGTCGTAGCGGCCACTCTTAATATCGGCCAGCAGCGCGGCGAATTCCGACCGGTGCACCACGTGGGCTCCGTCATCGATGCGCGCGCTGTCCCTGACGGCGACTACGTCGCCAAGATTGGCGGCTACCTCGACACAGCCGCCGTTTGCATAGCTTGCCCTGGCCTTTCGCCAGACGGCACGAGACAGGTCAGTCACAATTACTCCAGTCGTTCAGAGAGCTGCTTCAGATACACAGCCGTGTCCCGCGGCTCGAGCGCGACGTCCACGGCCCGGTCGAAGGCCTCGATGTAGTTGTTCATGTACTCGGAATCACTCACCTCCTGGATTCCGTGGTCGTGTTCATTGAAGACCAGGCTCGCTTCGCCGCCGTCATAGTCGAAGATCTGCACCGCTGAGAACAGCCCTGGCGGGGGACCATCGGCGAATCGCTGCAGGTGCAGATGCACCCCAGGGCGCTCGCCTAGCTCCGACAGATGTAGCAGCTGATCCCTGCGCTCAGCCCGGCTGCCCCATCTGTAGAGCAGCGACGCCTCGGTGATCACCGCCTGGAGCTGCGGCAACGTGGTCTTGTCGCGCTCGAGGATCTGCTGGCGACGCAATCGTGCCTCGGTTGCCCTCCGACGCCAGGCGGGCGACTTGCCGCTCGACCGCATCACCGCGTCGATGTAGTCCGCCGTCTGCAGCAGGCCAGGGATCACCAGCGGCAGGAACGCCCTGATCCTGGTCGCGTCGGCCTCGAAGCCGGGAAACTCGTTGTCGAATATGTCCTGATAGTCGCGCCACCAGGGCCGGACGCGCGCCTGCAGCGCCAGCGCCTCGATCTCCCTGCTCACGTACTCATCCGCCTCGTAGAACCTGAGCAGATCCCTGATGTCACTCATTTCAGGGCGCTTCCACTGGTTGGCCTCAAAGCGGCCGACTTTGCCCCGGCCCCAGTTGAGCATGTCGCAGACGTGGTTGGCCGTGTAGCCGGCGTCGATCCGAAGCTCGGTCAGCCTGCGGGCCAGACGGAGCTTGGCGATGGTGGCGCCATAGGCGTCCTCGCTCATCCGGCGGCCTCCTCGTGCCCTGCTGTGGTAACCCTAGCGTCCCTTAAGTTGCGATTCACAATTCATGTCCTCAATCGTTATGTAGGCAGATTAGTGAACTGGATTAACCAATTACCAGGGATGGGAGTCTCGTCACGCACTGTAACCAAAGTCCGGAACGCCCGGTGACAATACGACGCCATCTGTGAGTACGGCGCGCTCGGCCCCTCACCGTTACGCGAGAGAAACGCGCCTTAATGCCTGCGGCCAGTCGAATTCACCGTGCCCTGCTCCGTCGAGGAAGCATGTCCATTCGTTCCTGTCATAGACGAGCACGCGCCCGTTGAGGTCACCGGCTACCCGCAGCAGCACCCAATCGGCCCTGGCGTCCTGGCCGAGCCGACCGCCTGGCTTGTCCGATCGCAGATCCCTGGAGCGGGCAACAAAGGCGACCTCGAACGAGCGGGGCCCGTCTCCCGAGCGCTGCCAGTCAAGCGCCGCGAGGTCGACACCGAGCCCGGCGGCCGTTGGCTTGGCAGACGGCGCACGCCCGCTTTCTGGGGCGCCGATCGGGACACCGGTGACGATCGGCTTCCGCCGCGAATGTGCCTGACCGTCAGGTGCCATGAGGTCCTGTCTTCCGACGCTGTGCTGCCCGTCCAGATCCGTAACCGGCGAACGACCGCACCATTACGCGCGGGTGACCGCCAAAACGTTGATATGGATTATATCGGGCGCCGAGTTAGGTAGGCGCCACGGCGGAAACATCCGGCGAGATGGTCGTCGACGACTCCGCAGGCTTGCATCGTTGCATAAGCGGTGACGGGTCCGGTGAAGCGGAATCCGCGCTTCCGCAGTTCTTTCGACAGTGCCTTGGAAGCTGAAGTCCACGCTGGCACGTCATCCAGGGTCTGCGGCGGCGCGTCCTGCCCGCCCGCATATCTCCAGACCGTCTCGGCTAGTCCCTTCGGCAGGTCGAGGGCGGCGCGTGCGTTGTTGATGGTCGCATCGATCTTGGCGCGGTTGCGCACGATGCCGGTGTCAGCAAGCAACCTGGCGACGTCGTCCGCGCCAAACGCGGCAACGACCTGCAGGTCGAACTCACCGAACGCAGCACGGAAGTTCTGGCGCTTGCGCAGGATCGTCAGCCAGGAAAGGCCCGACTGGAATGCCTCCAGGCTGACCCGCTCGAACATACCTGCGTCGTCGTGAACCGGCTTGCCCCACTCCTCATCGTGATAGCTGATGTATTCAGGGGGACTGAGGGACCACGGGCAACGCAGTTGTCCATCAGGACCCGCCGCCGGGCCTCTCACATCTGCGGCCACGGATGTCCTCCGACGGGATCCGGGCTTGGCGTCTTGTCCTCGGCGCCCAAGGGGCCTTCGCCAACCGCGGCCTCGGCCTGAGCGTCACCGTCCACCCCGTCGGCCAGCATTTCCTGGTTCCGCTGCGGTCGCAGCCGCCACACCTCCTCGCGCAGCCGTGCGATCTCGGCCTCCTGCTCGGCGATCAGCCTGGCCGCCGCGTCGAGCGCATCGTCGGTCGCCTGCTCGGAGTATCCGAGCAGCCCGATTGGCAGCTGCAGCCTGGCCACGTCGCTGGCTGACCTGATGCGCGGCGGGAGAACGGGCAAGTCGCGCCGGCTTCGCGCGATCTCGCCGCCCCGCCCCTTAGCCACGGCGACAACACCGGCGAGGATCGCCAGGGCCGTCGCGAGCAGGACCAAGTACACAACCAGATCGTGCCATGCCTTGACCGATGGTTACACCACCCAGGCCATGCGGCCACCAGGCGGACTCAGGTGCTGACGCCGTGATCGCGCAGAACGTCATTGAGCGTGGTCTTGTCGTGCCGGTCACCGGCCTCGAGCCGCTTGAGCACGAGCACGCACGGCAGGCCGAACTCACCGCCGGGGAAGGTACGACCGCGGGTGCCGCCGACGCATACCGACCAGGGCGGCGCCTCGCCGCGCGGCAGTTCTTCGCCGGACTGCACGTCGATGACGTGCGTGGTGGGCGTCAAGATCGTGCCGGCGCCAAGCACCGCTCCTGTTCGCACCCTGGCCCCGTCGACAATCATCGAGCGCGAACCGATGAACGCCTCGTCCTCGACCACGACGGGTACGGCGTTCGGCGGCTCAAGGACTCCCCCGATGCCGACCCCGCCGGAGAGATGGACATTCTTCCCGATCTGGGCACACGAGCCTACGGTGGCCCAGGTATCGACCATCGTGCCGGAGTCCACGAAAGCGCCTATGTTCACGAAAGACGGCATGAGCACGGCGCCTGGGGCGATGTAGGCGCCCCACCGGACGATCGCGCCCGCCACCACCCGGACACCGTCGAGCCGGTCGGTCAGCGGGACCCTGTCGTAATAGCGGAAGTCGCCAACCTGGGAGCGTTCCATCGGCAGGACGCGGAACGCGAGCAGGATCGCGCGTTTTGCCCGCTCATCAACGACCACCGCATCGCTGTCGGGATCCAGCCAGGCGACCCTGACCTGGCCGGCGTCGATCAGGTTCACGGCTGAGGTAATCGTGTCACGCGCCGCCGGGTCATCCGGCGTGAGCTGCGCACGGCCCTCCCATAGCTGGTCGATCTGCTCGGGAAGCGGTGAGCTCACCGGCGGCGCGACAGGAGTCATGTCCATGCTGACGGAGCCTAGCGGTTGCCCCTTGCAGGTAGCTTCTGATGCGTGGCAGCAGCCCGTACGCGATCGCGCCGCGCTGGCGCGGCGGCGGTACTCGTCATCGTGGTGATCATCACTGCCCTGGCGATCTCGAAGGCGAAGCATTTCCGCTTCCCCTCGCCGACCGGCAGCGGCTGTCTCGTGCGCGGCGGTTCGTTCGACGTGCCGCTGGATCCAAGCCAGGCAAGCATCGCTGCCACGATCGCTGGCGTGGCCGCGCACCGGTCCATGTCAGAGCGTGCCGTAACGATCGCCTACGCCGCGGCCCTGCAGGAATCGGACCTGCAGAACCTCAGCTACGGCGACCGGGACTCGGTCGGGGTGTTCCAGCAACGTCCGTCGGAGGGCTGGGGCACCAGGCGTCAGCTGCTGAACCCCATCTATGCCAGCACCAGGTTTTTCGCCGCGTTGGCCGCGGTGCCGAACTACGAGAAGCTGCCCATCTACCGGGCGGCCCAGGCCGTGCAGCACAGCGCGGACGGCAGCGCCTACAGCCAGTACGAGCCCCAAGGAGCAGCGATGGCTGGCGGGTTCAGCGGCCGGCGGGCGCACGCGGTGTGGTGCTGGTACGGATCCAAGATCACTGGCCATAGCCGGCTGAGCTCCGCCGAGGCCGACCTGCATAAGACGTTCGGCCGGCTGCCGCTCAGTCACCTCGGTGATCCGGCCGTCAGGGTCCGTACGCGTACGCCGGCCGCGGGCTGGGCTGTGGCCTCCTGGCTGGTCACCAACGCCAGCAAGTACCGGCTCAAGCAGGTGACCTATCAGGGCTTTGTCTGGACCGCCGCGCACGGCAGGAAGGGCTGGACGACGGCGAAGCGGGCCGCCCGCGGCCCCGCAGCCCGCCGAGGGGTGGCGTTCGGCTGATAACCTGCGATGCCTGCGGAGCAGCCGGCATGTGCTAGGGAGCCAGGTCAACTTCGCTACGCCAGCCTGATCCGCGATACTTGGGTTCGGGAGCTTTGGCCAGCGCCCTACCCGCGGCGTGAAAGAGGAGTTCGTAAGTGACGTACATCATCGCCCAGCCTTGCGTCGATGTGCTTGACCGGGCGTGCATAGATGAGTGCCCCGTGGACTGCATCTACGAGGGCGAGCGCATGCTTTACATCCACCCTGACGAGTGCGTGGACTGCGGCGCGTGCGAACCGGTGTGCCCTGTTGAGGCCATCTACTACGAAGACGACGTGCCTTCGCAGTGGAAGGAGTACTACAAGGTCAACGTCGAGTTCTTCGAGGACCTTGGCTCACCTGGCGGTGCCTCTAAGACAGGAAAGATTGGCAAGGACCACCCGATCGTCGCGGCACTGCCGCCGAACATCAACGAAGAGCACTGAGTTCTTGCGATAACGCGATGCCGGTCGCAGATGCCCCCGTCGCCGCCAGCTTGGCGGACCGGACTCTTGCCGGCAGGCTGCCCCAGTTCCCATGGGACCGGCTCGCCCCAGCCAAGGCCCGCGCCGCCGCTCACCCTGACGGCATCGCGGACCTGTCAATCGGTACGCCCGTCGACCCGGTTCCTGGTGTCGTTAAGGAGGCGCTGGCCGCGGCCGCCGACTCCCCCGGCTATCCGCTGACGAAGGGCACCCAGGCGCTGCGGGCCGCCGCCGCGGACTGGCTCGCGCGCCGGCACGGCGTCACGGTCGGCCAGGACGCGGTGCTGCCGCTAATCGGCACGAAGGAACTGATCGCCTGGCTGCCGACCTTGCTCGGATGTCGGGCAGGCGATAGCGTCAGCTTCCCTGAGCTGGCCTACCCAACCTATGACATCGGCGCGCGGCTGGCCGGCGCCGAGGCCATCGCAACGGACTACCCCGACCGCGCTGGCGCCGCTCACGCTGGCCCGGACCGAGGCGACGCCGCGCCGATCCGTCTCGCGTGGCTGAACTCGCCGTCCAACCCGACAGGCCGGGTGCTGCCAATCCGGCGGATGCGTGAGCTGGCCCGGTGGGCGAGGTCCGCACGGGCCGTTCTGGCGTCTGACGAGTGCTACATAGACCTCGGATTCGAGGCCGCGCCGGTGTCGCTCCTGCATCCCGACGTCTGCGACGGCAGTCACGAGGGGTTGCTAGCCGTCTACTCGCTGTCCAAGCGCTCCAACATGGCCGGTTACCGCGCCGGGCTCATATGTGGCGATCCCGACCTGGTCGCAGCCCTTCTCGAGATACGCAAGCACGCCGGGATGATGGTGCCGGCGCCGGTCCAGGCCGCGATGAGGGCCGCGCTTGCCGACGACGCCCACGCGGCCGAGCAGCACGCCAAGTACTCGCGCCGCCGCCAGGTCCTCATGCCCGCGGTCAAGCAGGCCGGGTGGATGGTCTCGCACTCCGAGGCCGGGCTCTATCTTTGGGCGACGCATCCGCGTTACGACTGCTGGGAGTCCGTCGCAGTGCTGAGCGAGATGGGCATCCTGGTGTCGCCCGGCGAGTTCTACGGTTCGGCGGGCGTCCGCCACATCCGAATGGCGCTGACTGCCACAGACGAGCGGATCGCCGCGGCCGCCGCTCGCCTTAGTACCTTGCGCTAGCTGGCCGCACTGCCGCAGTTTCCGCAGGAATGTCCGCTTGCCGGCTCGATCCAGGGACGCATCAGAACATCTCCGATCAAACCCTGGATCCATCCGACGGCCACGGGACGGCATGCAAGAAATCGCCAGTTGGGTGTCGATCTGCGCAACGAATCGCCGCCTGCGCGCATAATGCACCGGGGTGAAATCCCCGCAGCGGCTCCTAGGCTCGTGATGATCACTGAGCACCGGGAGGAGCCATGACGTCGCACCCACGCATGCACCGCGAGTCGACGCATGCGCGGACATATCTCATGTGTCCGCCTGAGTACTTCACGGTGGAGTACGCCATCAATCCGTGGATGAACCCGGCGGACCCAGTGGATCTCGCGCTTGCGAAGCGGCAATGGGAACGGCTCAGGAGGACTTACACCGAGCTAGGCCACACTGTCCGCATCATCGACCCAGAGCCCGGCCTGCCCGACATGGTCTTTGCGGCGAACGGCGCCACCGTCATCGGCGGCAATGTGCTCGGCTCCAAGTTCAAGCATGCCGAGCGGCAGCAGGAAGGCGCCGCGTACATGAACTGGTTCCGGCGCTGCGGTTACCAGGTTTTCAGCCCGGTGAACGTGAACGAGGGCGAAGGCGACATCGTGTACGCAGGGTCAGTGATCATCGCCGGCTATGGCTTCCGCAGCGAGGAGGCGGTCAGCGGCGAGGCCGAGGCGACGTTCGGCTTGCGGGTGCTCAGCGTCCGCCTGGTGGACCCTCGTTTCTACCATCTGGACACCGCCATGATCGTGCTCGATGAGCACACCGCCGCTTACTATCCGGCGGCGTTCGACGAGGCCGGCCAGGCAGCACTCGCCGCGCACTTCCCGGAGCTGATCGAGGCGAAGGACGCCGATGCCGAGGCGCTCGGCCTCAACGGGATCAGCGATGGCCGAACTGTTGTGCTCCCGGTGCAGGCCGAGGGACTCGCTCGCGACATCACCGCGGCCGGGTTCACGGTGGTGCCCGTCGACATGTCTGAGTTCAAGAAGGCCGGCGGCGGGCCCAAGTGCTGCACGCTGGAACTGAGGTAACCCGGAGGCACCAGTGCAGGCGAACCATCTGTCGGCTGCTCAGCTCAGCGCCCAGGCTGAGGTGCACAGCGCGCATAACTACCACCCGCTTCCCGTCGTCATCGCCACCGCCGAGGGCGCCTGGGTCACCGACGTCGAAGGCCGGCGCTACCTGGACATGCTCGCCGCGTATTCCGCGATCAATTTCGGTCACAGGCATCCGCGCCTGGTCGCCGCCGCCCAGCACCAGCTCGAGCGGTGCACTTTGGTCAGCCGGGCGTTCCAGCACGACCAGTTCGGTCCGTTCTGCGCCGAGCTTGCAGCGATGGCGGGCATGGAAATGGTCCTTCCGATGAACACAGGCGCCGAGGCGGTCGAGACCGCCATCAAGACCGCCCGCAAGTGGGGCTACGAGGTCAAGGGCGTACCCGCCAACGAAGCCGTAATCATCGCTTTCGAGGGCAACTTCCACGGCAGAACCACGACGATCGTCAGCTTCTCCACCGACCCGGACGCGAGGGACTCCTACGGGCCTTACACCCCTGGCTTCCGTGTCGTGCCGTACGGCGACGCTGAAGCACTCGCCGCCGCGATGGATGACCGGGTCGTCGGGGTCCTAGTCGAGCCCATTCAGGGCGAGGCCGGCGTGATCGTGCCGCCGCCAGGCTTCCTGACGAAGGTCCGCGAGTTGTGCTCCCAGTGGGGCGCGCTGATGATCGCCGACGAGATCCAGTCCGGGCTCGGCCGCACCGGCACCACGTTCGCCTGCGAACACGAGGATGTCTTGCCCGACATGTACGTACTGGGCAAGGCCCTCGGCGGCGGCATCGTCCCGGTGTCCGCCGTGGTCTCCTCGGCCGAGGTCCTCGGGGTGTTCAAGCCTGGTCAGCACGGCTCGACCTTCGGCGGCAACCCGCTCGGCTGCGCGATCGCGCGCGAGGTCATCGCGATGCTCAACACCGGAGAGTTCCAGGAGCGATCGGCCAAGCTCGGCACCCACCTGCATGACCGGCTGAACGGCTTGCCAGCGACCGCCGTCCGCGATGTGCGCGGACGCGGGCTGTGGGCAGGCGTCGAGTTCACCGAACTGAGCGGCCGGGAAGTGTCGGAACGCCTGATGTCGGCTGGCGTGCTCGCGAAGGACACCCACGGCACGACGATCAGGTTGGCGCCGCCGCTGATGATCAGCCAGGAGGACCTGGACTGGGCCGTCGACCAGCTAGACGCGCTGGTCAGGTAGGCGCGGGCAGCCGGGCGGCGCAGAACGGGCCGTAGCCAGCGCCCGGCAGCGAATCTCGCGCGGCTCACTTGCGTAGGCTCATGGCGTGCTGCCGCATGTGACCGCGACCCGGTACGCGACGCCGCTGCGTGAGGGCGGTTCCCTACCGGGACTTATGGAGGCCGACGACCTCGGCACGTATGTTGTCAAGTTCCGCGGCGCCGGCCAGGGCCGCAAAGCCCTCGTCGCCGAGGTCATCAGCGCGCAGCTAGCCCGTGTCTGCGGGCTGCTGGTACCTGATCTGGTCGCTGTCGATCTTGATCCGGGCCTGGCGGCCGGCGAGCCCGATCAGGAAATCCAGGACTTGCTGAGGGCCAGCGGAGGGCTCAACCTGGGCGTGGATTTCCTGGCAGGTGCGGTCGACTTCGATGCGGCCGCGCCCGACGTCACCAGCGAGCTGGCGGGCCGGATCATCTGGTTCGACGGGCTGGTCAGCAACGCGGACCGGTCCTGGCGGAATCCGAACATGCTGTACTGGCGGGAAGACCTCTACCTCATCGATCACGGCGCGACCCTGACCTACCAGCACCGGTGGGAAGGCGCGGCGGCGGCGGCCAGCCGGCCCTACGACATCTCCGATCACGCCCTCGCCGGCTGCTCGCCATTGATTGACGAGGCGGACCGCACGCTGGCCGGCCGGATCACCACCGAGGTGCTACACAAGGCCGTGGCAGCCGTCCCGGACGAATGGCTCGAGGCGGAAGCGGGATTGGATCGGCCCGATCTCGTCCGAGAGGCTCACGTGACGCAGCTGACCGCACGTCTGGCCAGTCGCGAGGCCTGGCTCGACGGGATCAGGCAGACCGCAAGGCAGCCTGGCCTGCCGCGCCGGGAAACACCGGTTCGGGCGCGGCCGTTCTGGCTGAACCCGTCCCCTCGCAGGCGGACAGCCGGCGCGGAGCAGCCGATCCCACATGACACCGGGCCGGGGCGTGGATCAGCCGGGACGACCCCCCCTAAGCCCCCGCTGCGTGGCGAGGTCGGGCGATGAGCTACGAGCGGCACGGATTTGAGTACGCGGTGCTCAGGGTGGTGCCCAGAGTTGACCGCGGCGAGATGGTCAACGCCGGCGTGCTCCTGTACTGCCGTCCATTGCGGTTCCTGGCTGCCCGGGTAGCCCTGGACGCCGAGCGGGTGCTGGCTCTCGACCCGGCAGCCGACCTCGATGGCATCGCGCGCGCCCTGGCGGCCGTGGTCCAGATCTGCGAGCAACAGCCCGGTGCCGGGTCCGCTGGCTTGCAGGACATCGGGCGCCGGTTCCGGTGGCTGACGGCACCCCGTAGTACTGTCGTCCAGCCCGGCCCGGTGCACACGGGGCTGACGGCGGACCCGGACGCTGAAGCGGACAGGCTCCTTGCTGCACTGGTGCTCCGGCCGCAACCCCCAGCCCCGAGGACTGCGCATGACGTTCGCGATTGAGGCAGCAGGCCTGGTCAAGCGGTTTGGCAAGACACTCGCGGTGGATGAGGTCGACCTGGCCGTCACCCCCGGTACGGTGCTCGGTCTGCTCGGGCCGAATGGCGCCGGGAAAACAACGGTTGTCCGGATGCTTGCCACACTGCTGCGCCCGGACGCCGGACATGCCAGGGTCTGCGGCGCCGACTCGTCCGTCAGGCCGACCGGGTCAGAGAGCTGATCGGTCTCACCGGCCAGTACGCCGCGGTCGACGAAGACCTCACCGGCTTCGAGAACCTGCTGCTGATTGGCAGGCTGCTCGAGATTCCGAAAGCGGAGGCGAAACGGCGCTCGCAAGAGCTGCTGGAACGGTTTGATCTCGCCGACGCTGGCGGGCGCTCGGTGAAGACCTACTCTGGCGGCATGCGGCGCAGGCTCGACCTAGCCGCCAGCCTGGTGCAGCGCCCTGAGGTGCTATTCCTCGACGAGCCAACGACCGGGCTGGACCCGCGCAGCAGAGGCGAGGTCTGGGCCATGATCAGAGAACTGGTTGCCGATGGCACGACCGTGCTGTTGACGACCCAGTACCTCGACGAGGCGGATCGGCTAGCCAATGAGATCGCTGTGGTCGACCACGGCAAGGTCATAGCCACCGGAACCTCCGCGGAGCTCAAAGCCAAGATCGGCCGCCAGACGCTCGACGTCAGGCCCGCGGACTTCGCTGACCTGGCGCTTGTCCGCGAGATCGTCACGGCAGCTGTCGGTTCCGCCCCTGCCAGCACCGACGACGATCCTGGCCTGCTGTCCGTCGCGGTCGACGACCCGCAAGTGATGCCCGCAGTGGTAGCCAGGCTCCAGGCGGAACAGATCGATGTGACGGAGATGGCGCTCAGGCTCGCCAGCCTCGACGAGGTGTTCATGGCGCTGACCGGACACGCCACCGAGGACGGCAGCCGATGACGGCCGCGGCGACCACGGCACCAGCAACATCGCCCGGGACCGCCAGAGCGATGACTCCGGCCCGTGCCACGCGGCACGCGCTCACAATGGCGTGGCGCACCCTGGTCAGGATCAGGCGTAATCCCGAGCAGTTGCTGGACGTCACGCTGCAGCCGATCGTCTTCGTGACGCTCTTTGTGTTCCTGTTCGGTGGCGCGATCAAGGGCCTAGACAGGCACGGCTACCTGCAGTATGTGCTTCCCGGCATCACCGTGCTGACGGTTGTGTTCGCGAGCATGGGCACTGGCATCGGGCTCAACACCGACCTCACTAAGGGCATCTTCGACCGCTTCCGCAGCCTGCCGATCGCCCGGTCGGCGCCGCTCACCGGGACGATCGTCGGAGACTTCTTCCGGTACGTCGTCTCGATCGCGATCGTGTTCGCGTATGGAACGCTGCTGGGCTTCAGGATCGAGACGAACCCCGTGTTCGCCATGGGCGCCGTGGGCTTGATGTTCGTATTCGGCTTCGCCGTGGGCTGGATCTGGGTGCTGCTCGGCCTGTATGTGAAGTCGCCGCAAAGCCTGCAGGGCTTCGGCTTCATCGTGATGTTCCCGCTGACGTTTGGCAGCAACGTTTTCGTGGCGACTAAGACGCTGCCAGGGTGGCTGCAGGCATGGGTGAAGATCAATCCGGTCACGGCGTTGAGCGGGGCCACTCGCCACCTCGTTCTCGGCGGTCCGATAGGCAACTCCGCGTGGCAGTCGGTCGCGTGGAGCATCGCGATCACGCTGGTGTTCGCGCCGCTGGCAGTCCGCCGCTACCGGCGCGTTGGCTGAAGACACGGGCCCTATCGGGTGCCGCCGAGGCTGCAGGCCAGTAATGTGAGCGGACATTTTCCCGTACTCGCACACGCACTGAAATGGTTAGCTATCTCCCGTGAGCATGCCCGCGGGCGTCGATAGCGGCGCTGGCACGAAGGGATCACCGCAATGAGGGGTACGCGCCTGCTCGGCGGCCGGTACTCGCTCTTTGACGTGCTCGGCACCGGCGGCATGTCGACAGTCTGGCGAGCCAGGGATGAGGTGCTCGGCCGCGAGGTCGCGGTCAAGGTGCTCAGCCCGCAGTACGCGGCAGACCGGGCCTTCCGCACGAGGTTCGAGCGGGAGGCGCGGCATGTCGCCGCGCTCAGCCACCCCCGTCTGATCACGGTCTTCGACTGCGGCGTTGACGGGACAACCCCGTTCATCGTGATGGAACTCGCCAGAGGCCGAACCTTGCGACAGGTCCTCGACGAGGCAGGTCTACTTCCCCCGGACGACGTTGTCGCGATCGCGGCCGCGGTGTGCGAGGGCCTTGAGGCGGCGCATGCCGCAGGCCTCGTGCACCGTGACATCAAGCCCGCGAACATCGTCCTGTCCGGCGGCGATGTGAAGATACTCGACTTCGGCATCGCGCGGTTGGACAGCTCGGCCGGCCGGACCCACACGCAGGCCGTGCTCGGTACCGCTGCCTACCTCTCGCCCGAGCAGGCGGCCGGACAGCCCGCAGGCCCTCAGGCCGACCTTTACGCACTCGGATGTGTCGTGTTCGAGATGCTCACTGGCACGCCGCCGTTCGCCGCCGACTCGGAGGTCGGGGTCGCATACCGCCAGGTGCACGACGATCCAGGTCCGCCTTCGGCGCGGCGGGCAGGCGTGCCCGGCCAACTGGACTGGATCACGACCCGACTGTTGGCCAAGAACCCCGCGGACCGCCCTCCCGGAGCGGCAGCCGCCCGAGCGGCCCTCCTATCGGCGCTCACTCCCGGCCGCACCGCCGCCTTCGCGCCGGTTGATGCCGACACCGTGGCGGAGCAGGATGAGCGCCGACCGCGGCGGCCGCGGCTCAGCGAGGTGGTACTCGGCGGCGCGCTCGCCGCCACCATCGCCTTGCTGGTCACGGTGCTGCTGACCGGCTCCGGAAACAACGTGAACCCTGCGGCGGACACTCACAGGCCGGTCACGACCAGTCACACGAGCCATTCCGCACGGCCGACCCACTCGGCAACGCCGCACCGGCACAGGCCAAAGCTCCCGCCAGTTGCCGCGGCGGCAGCGGCATTCGTCGGCGATCTGGAGGCGGGCGTTCAGTCAGGGCAAGTGAGCACGCAAGCCGGGCAGAACCTGTTGAACCAGTTGCAGCAACTGCTGTTCCAGTCACCCGACCAGGATCCGCAACGCGTGCAGCAGCAGTACTCCCAGCTCGTGCAGGTCTACGACCAGTACGTCCAGCGCGGCGATATCACCGGCCAGTCCGCAACGTCCTTGAGCCACGCGCTCGATGTGCTGAGGACTGCTGTCGGAGCGCACTAGCGCGCGCTGATCAGCACCCCCGCCATCACGACCCGCTCGCTGGTCCGGTTCTGCCAGTCATGCGGCACGCCAGGTTGCTGCACCACGCAATCGCCGGGCCGGAGGATGACCTCGGTGCCCGCGACAACGAGCGTGACCTCGCCGCTGAGGACGGCGACATAGTCCAGCGTCTGCGTGGCGTGGGCTTCCTGGAAACCTTCCGCCTGCTCGTCTAGTTCACCGGCAAGAGCATCGGCGTCGGCGGCGTCTCCCGGGGCGATCTCGACGATCCTGAAGCACGCACCGCCAGAGCCCGGCTCGAGCTCCCACGGTCTGGTCGACGTGTCCGAACGGGTTGTTGTCGGCGGCGTCGCATCGCTGACCCAGATCTCGGTCGTGCGGTACCTGCCCGCATGGATCACCGTCGGCGGCTCGCCGTGGTGGATGATCGCAGGATTGCCGGCCTCGTCATACCCCGTAACCACTCTGTTCATGAAGCCTCCCTCCGTGACCGCATCCTGCCCCATCGGTGCCTGTTCTGAGTGGTATTCGCAGCGAGCCCGAACGGGTGCCGGCGGCTTCAGCAGGTATGTGAGCGACGCGGTTGAGCGCGAGATCAGGCACGACATGCTCGGCGAACTCATCGAAGAGCTTGAGGCCGAGTACGGCCCAGTCCCTCCCGAGGTGCGCGAGCAGACGAGGCGGGAATGGCCGGACTACGAGGAGGAATAGGTGCCCTGGTCTTGGACGCGGAGGGACTGTCGAAACTCGCCCAAGGCG
Organism: Streptosporangiaceae bacterium; assembly: GCA_036258115.1. GTDB lineage: Bacteria > Actinomycetota > Actinomycetes > Streptosporangiales > Streptosporangiaceae > Chersky-822. Next base: position 42,835 of record DATAEH010000240.1, on the reverse strand, counting down.
AGTCTCGTGCGGTGTCGTTCACAATGGACGCGCATGACTTGCGTGTACCCGTCGTGGTCGCAGCCTCCACTCTCACCGAAGTGATGCGCGGCGGCCCTAGAGATGCACCGGTCCACCGGATCCTTCGGCAGATCGAGATCTCGCCCATTGATGCGGCCAGCGCGCTCGAAGCAGGCGAACTGCTAGGTCGTGCTGGCCTCTCGGGTCATCGCTACGCCCTCGATGCGCTCGTCGCGGCCGTGACCTTGGCGCAGCCGAGACCAGCGGTGCTCCTCACCAGTGACTCGAAAGACATGCAGCGGCTAACGGACGAACCCGGCCGTCCGCGCCGCGAACGAATCACCGTCGTCCACGTCTAACCCAGTCCATTCATGACGGTGACCTGGCTCATTTAGTTTCCAAAGCGAGCGCATGGCGGGCCGCTGTGCTGCCCGACGCGACGCATCGTATGGTTCGGCTTGTGACGGTTCTCACCAGCTCGCTGGACACGGGCAGCCCGGAGTACCTGGCAAGGCGCGCGGCCATGGTGGCCAAGCTGAAGGAGCTCGACGCCGAGCATTCCAAGGCATTGGCTGGCGGCGGACCCAAGTACGTCAAGCGGCACCGTGACCGCGGCAAGCTCACCGTCCGCGAGCGAGTTGAGCTGCTGCTCGATCCGGACTCGCCGTTTCTTGAGCTCTCCCCGCTCGCGGGCTACGGAACCGGATTCCCTGTCGGCGGCAGTAACGTCAACGGGATAGGCGTCGTCAGCGGCACCGAGTGCATGATCAGCGGCAGCGACCCGACTGTCCGGGGCGGCTCGACTAACCCGTGGTCGCTGCGCAAGTCGCTGCGCGCCATGCAGATCGCGATCGAGAACCGGCTGCCCCTGATCAACCTGGTCGAGTCCGGCGGCGCCGACCTGCCGACCCAGAAGGAGATCTTCATCCCCGGCGGGCAGATCTTCCGCGACCTGACCAGGATGTCGGCCGCGGGCATCCCGACGATCGCGCTGGTCTTCGGCAACTCGACGGCGGGCGGCGCGTATGTGCCGGGGATGAGCGACTACGTGGTCATGATCGAAGGGCGGTCCAAGGTGTTCCTGGCCGGGCCGCCGCTAGTGAAGATGGCCACCGGCGAAGACTCCGACGACGAATCGCTCGGCGGAGCCAGCATGCACGCGCTGCAGTCCGGGCTGGCAGACTTCCTGGCCGAGACCGAGCATGATGCGCTGCGCATCGGCCGCTCGATCGTCGCGCGCCTTAATTGGCGCAAGCCAGGAACCGGACCGCGTCGCACTCCGGCCGAGCCAGTGCTTGATACTGACGAACTGCTCGGCGTCGTGCCCGAGGACCTCAAGGTGCCGTTCGATCCGCGCGAAGTGATCGCCAGGATCGTCGACGGCTCGGACTTCGACGAGTTCAAGCCGCTCTATGGTTCGAGCCTGGCGACCGGCTGGGCGGCCGTGCACGGCTACCCGATCGGCATCCTGGCCAACGCGCGCGGGATCCTGTTCAGCGAGGAATCGCAGAAGGCGGCCCAGTTCATCCAGCTGGCCAATATGGTCGGCGTGCCGCTGCTATTCCTGCAGAACACGACCGGGTACATGGTCGGCGCCAGCTATGAGCAGGCCGGGATCATCAAGCACGGCGCGATGATGATCAATGCGGTTTCCAACAGCCGCGTGCCGCACCTGACCGTGGTTCTGGGCGCGTCTTACGGAGCGGGCAACTACGGCATGTGCGGTCGTGCCTACGACCCGCGGTTCCTGTTCAGCTGGCCGAGCGCGAAGTCGGCCGTCATGGGTCCGGCTCAGCTGGCCGGCGTGCTCTCGATCGTCGGCCGCCAGGCGGCAGCCGCTCGCGGCGAGCACTACGACGAGGAGGCGGACGCGGCGATGCGGGCCGCGGTCGAGGAGCAGATCGAAGCGGAGTCCCAGGCGTTCTTCCTGTCAGGCAGGATCTATGACGACGGCGTGATCGATCCCCGCGACACCCGGTCAGTGCTCGGGATGTGCCTGTCGGTAATCGACGGCGCGCCCGGCTTGGCAACTGGCCAGGATCCTTACTCGTCCCGGACCGGACCGGCCGGACAGCTGGCACCGGCCGGCGCGGGCCGTTATGGCGTCTTCAGGCTGTAGGGAAATGCCGTGATCAGCTTCCTTCTTGTCGCCAACCGCGGCGAGATCGCGCGCCGGATCTTCCGGTCCTGCCGCGTGGCCGGGATCGGCACTGTCGCGGTGTTCTCCGACCCCGACGCGGAGTCGCCCCACGTCGCCGGGGCCGACCGGGCGGTCAGGCTGCCGGGCGCTAGTTCAGCTGAGACGTACCTGAACGCCGGCGCGATCGTCGCCGCGGCGCTGGCCGCGGGCGCCGATGCTGTGCATCCCGGCTATGGCTTCCTCGCCGAGGATCCGGCGTTCGCCAAGCGCGTGCAGGACGCTGGCCTGATCTGGGTTGGCCCCCCTCCGGAGGCGATGGAGGCGATGGCGCTCAAGGTCGAGGCGCGAAAACGGGCGTCGGCCGCTGGTCTCCCCGTCTTGCCCGAGCTGGATCCCGATGCGGTGGAAGAGTTTCCCGTGCTGGTCAAGGCGTCAGCGGGCGGCGGTGGCCGGGGAATGCGGGCCGTGCACGCCGCAGCCGACCTCGCCGCAGCTATCGAGTCGGCGCGGCGCGAAGCCCAGGCCGCCTTCGGCGACGGGACCGTGTTCTGCGAGCCGTTGCTCACCGGGGCCCGTCATATCGAGGTGCAGGTACTCGCCGACCAGGCGGGTACCGTCTGGGCGCTGACCGAGCGGGACTGCTCCGTGCAGCGCCGCTACGCCAAGGTGATCGAGGAGACGCCGTCACCGGCTGTCGGGCCCGCGTTGCGCGAACGGCTGCTCACGGCGGCAACGACGCTGGCGCAGGCGGTTGGCTACGTCAATGCCGGGACCGTCGAGTTCCTGGTGTCGGGCGACGGCACGGACGACAACCGGGAGTTCTACTTCCTGGAGTTCAACACCAGGCTCCAGGTCGAGCACCCGGTCACCGAGTGCGTGCACGGCATCGACCTCGTCGCGCTGCAGCTGGCCGTCGCGGAGGGACGGCCGCTTCTCGCCACGCCGCCTGCGGCCGCCGGTCATGCGATCGAGGCACGCCTGTACGCGGAAGATCCGGCGAAGGATTTCCGGCCGTCAGCAGGGACTGTGCATGCGTTCACGATCCCTGACACCGATGCGCTGTTCGGGTTGCCGCCGGGCTCGCGGTTGGCCGCGCCGTTCCTCCGGCTCGATTCGGGTGTCGAACCGGGCTCGGTAGTTTCTGCCCACTACGACGCGATGCTCGCCAAGGTCATCGCATGGGCGCCGACCCGCGATGTGGCCGCGAACCGGCTGGCGGCCGCTCTAGCCGGCGCGCGGATCGCCGGGCCGGCGACCAACCGTGACCTGCTCGTCAGCGTGCTGCGACACGACGTCTTCCGTGCCGGGCAGGCCGACACCTCGTTCCTGGGCGGCTACGACGTCGCTGCCCTCGTCCCGACCGTTGACGTCTGCCAGGTCAGCGCGGCAGCCGCGGCGGCGGCAGTGGCGGCGGCGAACCGGCGGGACGCGACCGTGGCGGCGAGCCTTCCTGGCGGCTGGCGGAACGTGCCGAGCCAGCCTCAGCTCACGTCGTTCAACGGGCCGCGCGGGCAGATAGACGTTCATTACAACTGGACCAGGACCGGCATCACCATGGCGTCTGCCGAGTCTGACGCCAGATCGGAAGGCGAGAGCGGTCTGTCGGTGGTGACATTCTCGCCAGACCAGGTGACGCTCGAGGTGGGCGGCGTCCTGCTACGTTTCGAATTCACCAGGACCGGTGATCACATCTGGGCTAGCTCGCCAGTCGGATCCGTGCGGCTCACCTTGCTCGACCGGCTGCCTGCCCCGCAGCGCATGACCGAGTCAGGCTCGCTGATCGCGCCCATGCCAGGGAACGTGGCCAGGGTCGCGGCGGCGCCAGGCGAACCGGTAACCGCGGGCCAGGTCGTCCTGGTCATTGAGGCCATGAAGATGGAGCACATGATCACGGCTCCAGCCGCCGGCGTGCTCACCGAGCTGCGGGTCGGCCCCGGCGACCAGGTCAACGGCGGCGATGTGCTCGCGATCGTCGTCGTGCAAGAGCACGAGACCGCTGGCCGGACGAGCAGGCCGGAGGCCGAAGATGACTGACTCTGATCAGGCGGTGCTCGTTCGCGCAGAGAGCTCAGGCGCGGTCAGGACGATCACGCTCGATTCGTCGCGGAACGCCAACGCGCTGTCGACAGCGCTGCTGGCGCAGTTGCGTGCGGCGCTGGACGCGGCGATGAGCGATCCCGCCGTCCGCGTCGTGCTGCTGACTGGCGCTGGGAAGGTGTTCTGCGCGGGCGCCGACCTGAAGGAGGCTCGGACCAACCCGGCTGGCGCGCCTGGCCTGATGACCGGCGTGATCGAGTTGCTGTGGGACAGCTCGAAGCCCGTGATCTGCCGCGTCAACGGGGCGGCCAGGGCCGGAGGCATCGGCCTGGTGGCGGCCTGCGACATCGCCGTGGCCACCGAGAACGCCAGCTTCGCGTTCTCTGAGGTACGCATAGGCGTTGTTCCGGCCGTGATCTCGGTGCCGTGCCTGCGCCGGATTCCATCGCGGGCTGCCGCCGAGTACTTGCTGACCGGCGAGGTGTTCGATGCCCGGCGGGCGGTCGAGATCGGCCTGCTGACGAGGGCGGTGGCAGCCGAGGACCTGGATGCAGAAGTCGCGCGATACGCGGGAATGCTGCTCCGCGGCGCGCCACGAGCACTTGCCGGGACCAAAGGCGTCCTGCGCGATGTTCCAGCCGAGGGCTTCGCCGACGGCTTGCGCATGATGGCTGAACTGTCCGGCCAGTTCTTCGGCTCAGACGAGGCCAAGGAAGGGATGGCCGCCTTCGCAGCCAAACGCGACCCCGCCTGGGTAGAGCCGGCCCCGCCAGTCCCGGCCGTCGGTCACTGGGCGAGCGGCGCTGGCGGCGCCGATGGCTGACGTGCCGGCCCAGGTGCCCGCCGAGAGCTCCGCCGTCCTGCGGATCGCGAATTGCAGCGGGTTCTACGGCGACCGCGCGTCCGCGGCTCGCGAGATGGTCGAGGGCGGCCCGATCGACGTCCTGACCGGTGATTGGCTTGCCGAGCTCACGATGCTGCTGCTCGGCAAGGCAATGCTGAGCGGACGACCCGGTTATGCCAGAACCTTCCTCACCCAGGTTGAGAAGGTGCTGCCGACCTGCCTGGAACGCGGCATCAAGATCGTCTCGAACGCCGGCGGGCTCGACCCCGCGGGATGCGCCGCCGCCGTCACCGAGCTCGCCAGGCGAGCAGGCCTGAATCCCGTGGTCGCGCACGTCGAAGGCGATGACCTGCTCGCCGCGGTGCCGGAGCTGACGAGCCAGGGTCATCGGCTGGCCAACATCGATACAGGTCAGAGCCTCACGGACGCAGGCATCACGCCGCTGACCGCGCACGCGTACCTCGGCGGACTACCGATCGCCCGCGCACTCGAGGCCGGCGCTGAAGTCGTCGTGACAGGCCGGGTCACCGACGCCGCGCTGGTCGTCGGGCCTGGGATGTGGCGATTCGGCTGGACCGGTGATGACGTTGACGAGCTGGCCGGCGCGCTGGTGGCGGGCCACATACTCGAGTGCGGCTGTCAGGCGACAGGCGGCAATTACGCCTTCTTCGAAGAGGTGCCCGGCCTGGCGCAGGCCGGCTTCCCGCTCGCCGAGCTCGAGGGCGACGGGTCGTCGGTGATCACCAAGCATCCCGGGACGGGAGGCCAGGTCTCGGTCGGAACGGTGACCGCGCAGCTGCTCTACGAGATCGGCGGGCCCGCGTACCTCAACCCGGACGTGACCGCGTTGTTCGACACCATCGCACTTCGGCAGGCAGGGCCAGACCGGGTCAGGGTCAACGGTGTCCGTGGCGCGGCGCCGCCGGCCGACCTCAAGGTCTCGCTGAACTACGCAGGCGGATACCGCAACTCGATGATCCTGGCCATCGAAGGGCTCGATGTCGCCGCCAAGGCGCGCCTCGCGGAGCAGGCAATCTGGGCCAGGGTGGCCGGTGGCAAGGATTCGTTCGAGATGGCGGACGTCGAGCTCGTCGGATCAGATCCGGCGCTGCTGCGCATTACCGTGCTCGACCAGGACAAGGCGAAGGTAGGCCGGGCATTCTCGGCCGCCGTCGTGGAGACTGGCCTGGCCAGCTATCCGGGGTTCTACTCCCTGACGCCGCCCGGCGACGCTTCGATGTACGGGGTGTACTGGCCCACGACCGTTCCTGCCGGCCAGGTCACGAGCCGGGTCCTCATCGACGGCCGCGAGGTGTGGACAGGGCCAGCGCGCGTCCAGCCTTCGGATGATTCCAGGCTTGCCAGGAGTGCGTCGGGCGCGACCGCGTCTGCGGTCTCAGTCGCTGGAGCTGCCACGGGGCCAACCAAGGAGGCGCCGCTAGGCTTGGTGGCCGGTGCCAGGTCAGGCGACAAGGGCGGAAACGCCAACGTCGGCATCTGGGTCAGGACCGACGACGAGTTCAGCTGGCTCGACGACTACCTGACTGCGGAGCGACTGGCTGCACTGGTCCCCGCGGTGGCGGGGTTTGCGATCGAGCGGCACCGGCTGCCCAACCTCCGGGCACTCAACTTCGTGATCGTCGGGCTGCTCGGCCGCGGCGTCGCGGCCAGCACGAGGCTCGACCCGCAGGCAAAGGCGCTGGGCGAAGAAGTCAGAGCCGCGATCGCCGACATCCCCGCTCAGTTCCTCGCGTAGTCGCGCCGGTCTCTGGCAACAAGCGGCCGGCGTCCTCACGAAGACTTGTGGGTCCTCTGGCAGCCACGATCCTTCCGGATCATCGTTGTCGGCCTCCGCGGGCGTGACCTGCGGCCCGGCGGGTCACCCGATGGTGATGACGACTTTCCCATGTGCGTGCCCGGCTTCCACATAGCGCAGGCCCTCGGCCGTATCGGCCAGCCTGTAGGTCCGGTCGATCACGGATCTGAGCTTGCCGACCTCAATGAGTTCGGTAATGCTCGCCAGCTCTGCCCGGTCTAGCTTGGTTGGCACGAAGCACAGGCGATGGCTGACGAACCTGTTGACCGCGGCTGCTCGGACCATCGAGCCGATCGGACCGATCACGTGGCCTGGTTCGCCGCCGGCGTTGAGGGCGAGCGTGCCTCTCGGTTTGAGCGCGTGGCGGAGCCGGCCGAGCGACTGGCTTCCCGCATTGTCGAGGATCACATCGTAGCGCGCGCTCTGGCTTGTGAAGTCGTCTGTTGTGTAGTCGATGACGTGCGAGGCACCCAGTGAAAGCACAAGCTCGGTGCTGCCGGTGCCGCACACCCCGGTCACCTCAGCACCGAGAGAACGGGCGATCTGGACCGCATAGGTGCCGACCCCGCCGGCCGCGCCGTTAATCAGCACCCGGTGCCCTGACTGCACCTGCCCCACATCGCGGATCGCGCGCAGAGCAGTGGTCGCGGCAATGGGGATCGCTGCGGCCTCCTCGAACGTCAAGCTGGGCGGCTTAGGTACCACCTGCTTCGCCGTGGCGCAGGCATACTCGGCGAACGCTCCAGGGCAGAAACCGAGCACCTCATCGCCGACCTGGAATTCGCGGACCTCCGGGCCGACTGCCTCCACCCGACCCGCCGCATCCAGCCCGGCAACGCGGTACCTCGGCTTGGTCAAGCCCACGGCTCCCGGGATGAGGCGCGCGATCAGGGGATCGCCGCGCAACATATGCCAGTCATAAGGATTTAGCGCAGCCGCGTGCACCCGCAGGAGAACCTCGCCCGGCTTAGGCTCCGGCCGGGCGATATCGCTCAGCCGCAGCACATCTGGTGCCCCGAACCTGTCTTGAGTGATTGCTTGCATTGGGCCCCATTCTGCCCTGAAAATTGCCGCTTGGGCCCGCGATGCTTCGCCTCCCCGACGTCAGGAAGGCCTCAGGTTGCATCCAGCGACTGTGCAGGTTGCGGGCCTACGCTCATTTCCCGCAGGCAGTGACAAGCTGACCACGGAATTGAGCGGAGGCCGGAACCGGTGCACGAGAACGTGATCGTCTCGCATCGCGGAGCAAGGTTCGAGATCGGGCGCGGGCCCGGGTACTACGCGATCTGGCCAGCCGGAGCGGCTCAGTGGCGGCCCATCGAATGGTGGCCGGAAACTCCGGAGGGCTGGAAAGCGGCCTGGGCCCGCTTCACCGATGTCGAGCCGCGGCGAGCCATTCACCACGTGAACCAGACCGTCCCGGTGCCCGCTGCCGGCCAGCCGACCGCTGGTAACCAGCCGACGATCGCGGGCCAGTCAGTCACCGCCGAGCCGGACACCGCAGCGATCGAACATTTCCCTGTAGACCAACGACCTGGTCCGGGTGCCTTCCAGAGCCCGAGCCAGGCCTTCGGCCAGGGCCAACCCCTTGGTCCTGGCGAGCCCGCGAGCCCTGGCCAGCCGTCACCCGCTATACCCCTTCCGGCGGAACCGGCGGCCGGGCTCTCGGCTGCTCTCCGGCGGGCAGGGCGGCCAGCCATCCTTTCGGCCGCCCTGCTCGCTGCGGGGATCGTCGTCGGCATAGCGGGCTTGTTTCCTGGCTACTTCGGCCCCACGAGCCTGACCGAACACACCGAACTGCTGGTTCCTCACCTGATCTACCTGGCTACCTGGGCGGTGAGCGCCGTCCTGATCATCCGCGGAGTCAGGCGTCGCTCCGGCGGCCTGCTGGCCGCTGGCATGAGCCTGGTCACGTTCGGGCTCTTCTTGGCCGACCTCGGTACCGCTATTGCCGCGGCAGACGTCGCCCCAGGGCTCGTTCTTAGCCTCGTCGGCTGGGCAATCTGCGCGGCGGGCTCGGTGCTGGCGGTGCGACTCGGAACCGTAGGCGCACCTCACAGGCCGCGGTCGCTGGAGGCCAAGCTGACGATCCTGCTCGCAGCCGCCGCTGGACTGGGCACCGCGATAGCGTTCGCGCCATCATGGGACAGATTCACCGCGCAATCGGCTGCCGGGGCATCGCAGACGATCACGGCGGGCAATGCGTTTGCGAACCCAGGCCTAGTGATCGCGGGCGATGTCGTGGTGATGGTGGCGGTCGTGCTTGTCGTTCTCGCGGCCGCCGCATGGAAGCCGATCCGGCTGGGCGCGGCCCTGCTCGCGGGAGTTATCGTCGCGATGGCGGCACAGGCGATTTCCGCGGTGATCCAGATCGTCCAGATCACCCCGTCACTGCAGTTCGGAGTGCCGCCAGCGCAGGCGGGCCGGCTCGGAGTCACGTTCAGCGCTGGCCTGACGCCCGCGTTCTGGGTCTTCAGCGCCTTCGTGGCCGCGCTGATCCTGACTGCGGCGCTCCTGGTCACCGCGCCCGCGCCGCCACCACCGCCGCCCACGCCACACCACGCTCTTCCCAATCAGCCCGGCGTGATGTCCCCGCCAGCCCCCGCCGTGGGCTGAGGAGGCTCCTCCAGCCTCATCGGGTAGCGAATGCGGCAGAGAACCTGCCGCCTTCGCCATCCGCTGCTGGGACGGCTACCGCGGGCCCGCAGGCTTGCGCCGTGCCCAGATCGTGAAGCCAGCGACGCCTCCGATGATGGCGCAGATCGCGCCGCCGTACAGGAACACCTCTCCTGCGGTTGACGCGGTGACGATGACGCTGCCCGCGCCGGTACCGCTGGCCAGCACGAACGTCGCGATGAACCACCCTGCGGCGGGCACGAACGCGCCGGCCGCCTGGCCAGTGCCCCAGGCGCCGAGCAGGCAGGTTGCCAGGATCACGAGGTCGAACCCGATCGCTGCCAGCGGGTCTGGTCCCGCGGCGTAGTAGAACGCCCCAAGCAGCCCCTGTGCGACGCCGAAGAGGAATAGCGCCAGGTAAGTGATGGTCGTCAGGCCGCGGCTCACGGTTGGAGGCTAGTCAATCCCGGCGAACAGGTCCGACTCCCACTCATGTGGACCGCCGCCCTTTCCGCGCGAACCGGCCAGCAGCGTGTAGTACTCACGGCCGAACGCCCGCTGGCCGACCCCGTTGGACAAGGCGAAGAACGGGCTGTCCACGGCAATCTGGCTGGCATGCGCGCGCATCGCCGCGATCTTGGCATCTAGGTAGTCCATCGCGTCGATCATCGTCGTCACCTGCTCGTCGGGCACCCCGAACGGAAGATCGTCGACGGACTCGACCGTCTCGAACTCCGATGCGGCCGCTCCGCCTGAGCCGGCCGGCTCGGCCGACTCCCCGTCCTCGCCGGCCCGCGCCTCGCGCACGAGCTTCATCCCCTCGGCCAGGACCGATTTCGGGATCGCCGTGGCGTAGAACTTGTGCACCAGCCCGTCGGACATCTCAAAGGCCCGCCACGCCACACGATGCGTCTGGATGTGATCGGGGTGACCGTAGAAGCCGTTGGAGTCATAGGTCACCAGCACCTGCGGGCGAACGTCCTCGATGATCCGGGCGAGCAGCCCTGCCGCCTCATCCAGGTCCGCGCGCCAGAACGCGCCTTCCCAGTCATTCGACGGCGTGCCCATCATGCCGGAGTCATGCCAGTGCCCGGGCCCGCCGAGAAAGCGATGGTCCTTGACGCCGAGAGCGTCGCACGCTGCAGCCAGCTCGCCGATCCGGTACTCGCCGAGCGTGTTGTCCTTGTCCCAAGCCAGGTGTGCGAGGTCCGGCGGGATGATCTCGCCTAGCTCGCCGAGCGTGCAGGTGACGAGCGTGACCTGCGCTCCCTCGGCCGCGTACTTCGCCATCGTGGCCCCCGTCCCGATCGACTCGTCGTCGGGATGAGCGTGCACAAGCAAGAGCCGCCTGCCGTTGGTCAGGTTCATGCCGCGAGAATAGCCATCCCATGGTCGGACTCGCTGATCCGGCACGGGCTGGCAGGATCTACTGTCATGAGCGACTCCTTCCCCCGGCAGCAGGCCAGGACCCGGCACTTCAGCCTTGGCGTCCCGCGTTCGTTCCAGATCTCCGCAGACGGCACTCGCATCGCCTTCCTGCGCACCAAAAGCGGCAGTGACCCGATTACCTGCATGTGGGTGCTTGACCTGCCGGCGGATCCGAACGCGGCGGCCGATGCGTCAGAGCGCCTGGTCGTCGATCCGATCGCGATCGGCGCGGGGCAGGATGAACCAGAGGAAGAACGAGCCCGCAGGGAGCGGTCCCGCGAGGACGCCGGTGGAGTGGTGGCATTTGCCACGGACGCTGACTTCACGATGGCCGCCTTCGCGATCGCCGGCGAGGTATACGTCACCGAGCTGGCGGCCGACGGCTACGGCCCGCGCACGATCGGGGCCGAGTCCCCCGCGCTCGACCCGCGGCCCGATCCCACAGGCCAGCGAGTCGCCTACGTATCGCGCGGCGCGCTGCGCATAAACGACCTGGGAAGCGGCACCGACGCCGAGCTCATCGGACCAGGCGGGGTCGCGCATATCACTTTCGGGCTCGCCGAGTTCGTCGCCGCCGAGGAGATGGGCAGGCAGCGCGGCTTTTGGTGGGCGCCCGACGGCAGCAGCCTGCTGGTCGCCCGCGTCGACAACTCCGGCGTCCATCGATGGCATATCGGCGATCCGGCGAATCCCGATCGGCAGCCAACCGAGATCAGGTACCCGGCCGCAGGTACACCGAACGCCGTCGTGGAGCTGCTCATCGTCAATACCGGCGGCGCCGTGGTCCCGGTGCGGTGGGACGCGACCACCTTCAGCTACCTCACGACGGTGAGCTGGGACTCCGGCGAACCTTTGATCGTCGTGCAATCCAGAGACCAGCGCCGGATGCAGCTGCTCAAGGCCGACTCACGCACGGGGGCCACGACGGTGCTGCGGGATGAGGAGGACCCGCGCTGGCTGGACGTCGTGTCCGGTGTGCCAGCCAGGCTCGGGGACGGCCGGGTCGCGTGGACGGCGGACGCCGATGACGCCCGGCACCTGTTCGTGGCCAGTGAAGAAGACCTGGCAGGCTGCCCGCCGGTCACGCCGCCGGACCTGCAGGTCAGGGGCGTGCTGTCGATCGACGGGGACACGGTCGTGCTGTCCGGCTCCGATGCCGAGTCCACGCAGGTTGGTGTCTGGGCATATGGGCCAGAGGGCCTGAGGCGGGTCTCTGTCGAACGCGGCGTGCAAAGCGCGGTCCGCAGCGGCGGCACAACGGTCCTGGTCAGCCGCTCGATGGCCGCGTACGGGACAACTGTCACCGTCCTGCGCGACCGGCCGGACAGCGGCCCCGACGTCGTGACGCCGGTGACCATCGCGTCCCTGGCCGAGAGCCCGGCGCTGCCAAAACTGCGGATCGATCTGCGCCGCACCGGGCGGCGCCAGCTGAACACGGCCGTGCTGCTGCCCACGTGGCACCAGCCAGGATCGGCGAAGCTCCCCGTGCTGATGGACCCTTACGGCGGCCCGCACGGACAGCGCGTCCAGGCATCCGCCGACGCCCACCTCACCTCGCAGTGGTTCGCCAATCAAGGTTTCGCGGTCATCGTGGCCGACGGACGCGGCACGCCGGGCCGGGGACCTAGCTGGGAGCGCAGCGTCTGGCGTGACCTGGCCGGACCGCCTCTCGAGGACCAAGTCGACGCGCTGGCGGCGGTCGCGGAGAGCACGCAGGACATCGACCTGTCTAAGGTCGCGATCAGGGGCTGGTCCTTCGGCGGATACCTGTCGGCCCTGGCCGTCCTGCGCCGGCCCGACGTGTTCCACGCGGCGGTCGCGGGCGCGCCGGTTACGGAGTGGCGGCTCTACGACACGCACTACACCGAGCGCTATCTCGGTCATCCCGACCACGACCCAGCAGCCTATGACCAGTCCTCACTGCTCGGGGACGCGGCGAAGCTATCGAGGCCGCTGATGATCATCCACGGGCTCGCCGATGACAACGTCACCGTCGCCCATACCCTGCGGCTGTCGTCCGCGCTGCTGGCGGCGGGACGCCCGCATCAGGTCCTGCCGCTGACCGGGATCACGCATATGCCGTCGCAGGAGGACGTAGCCGAGAACCTGCTGCTGCTTCAGGTTGACTTCCTGCGCAGCGCATTTGGCCTCGCCGAACCCGACGTCAGCGAGTAACGGGCCGCGGATGTAGCGAGTGTCACATCGGTATCTGGTACACCCAGGTCGGCAACGTGATTACCGTTGGAATAAGGTTCAGTGGGCAACGCGGGCAGCGCTCGCCCCCGCCTGGCAGGCCCTCGTCTGGCAGGCGCGGACGGCACGAAGCGCGCCAGGGTAATGACCCGTGCCATGACTCTGTGCGGTGACCCGGGCCGGTCGGCTTCAGTCTCAGTGCGGAGGCGTAGATGACGCAGGTAACGCAGGCGCCAGCGAAAACCAGGGCGCAGATCGCCAGCAAGACGCTGCGCAGAGATGACTGGTGGCGCCAGCCAGCGATCAACGCGACGTTCCTCGCGATCGTTGTGATCTACCTGACCTGGGCGTCCCTGGTCAACACCGACTACTTCTGGGCGCCGTACATCTCGCCGCTGTACTCGCCGTGCCTGGCCACGACCTGCGCAGCAGGCTCAGGTTTCCACTGGATCCCGTGGCTCAGCGCGCTTACCCCGGCGATCATCATCATCGGCGGCCCGATGGGGTTCCGGCTGACGTGCTACTACTACCGCAAGGCGTACTACCGGGCGTTCTGGCAGTCGCCGCCGGCCTGCGCGGTCCGCGAGCCACACGCCAAGTACACCGGCGAGACCCGGCTGCCGCTGATCCTGCAGAACTTGCACCGGTACTTCTTCTGGATCGCGCTGGCCTTCAATGTGATCCTCTCCATAGACGCGGTGCTGGCGTTTAAGGACCATTCGGGCCAATGGGGCCATATGGGGCTCGGCACCGTGATACTCATCATCAACGCGGCGCTGCTCTGGCTCTACTCGCTGTCCTGCCATGCCTGCCGGCATGTGTTTGGCGGCAGGCTGAAGCACTTCTCCAAGCACCCGATCAGGTACAAGGCCTGGACCCAGATCTCAAAGCTGAACGGCTATCACATGCAGTTCGCCTGGATCTCGCTTGGCTTCGTGCTGTTCACCGACCTGTACATCCGGCTCGTCGCCGCTGGCGTCTTCGCAGACCCTCGCTTCTTCTAGACTCAAGGCAGAAGGTGCCGAATCTGTCATGACTGATATCGAGAGACTCCCCTACGACGTCGTAGTGATCGGCGCCGGTGGATCGGGACTGCGGGCGGCCATCGAGGCCCGGCAGGCGGGCTTGCGGACGGCGGTCATCTCCAAATCCCTGTTCGGCAAGGCCCACACCGTGATGGCCGAGGGCGGCTGCGCGGCCGCCATGGGGAACGTCAACCCGAACGACAACTGGATGGTGCACTTCCGCGACACCATGCGTGGCGGGAAGTTCCTGAACAACTGGCGGATGGCCGAGCTGCACGCCAAGGAAGCGCCAGAGCGAGTCTGGGAGCTCGAGGCCTGGGGCGCCCTGTTCGACCGCACCAAAGACGGCAAAATCAGCCAGCGGAACTTCGGCGGCCACGAGTATCCACGGCTGGCCCACGTCGGCGACAGGACCGGCCTGGAGATGATCCGCACTCTCCAGCAGCGGGTCGTCGCGCTGCAGCAGGAGGACGCGCGCGAGCGCGGCGACCCGGAAGCCATGATCAAGGTCTTCGCCGAGACGACTATCACCAGGCTCGTAAAAGATGGCGACGCGATCGCCGGCGCCTTCGGTTACATCAGGGATTCCGGTCAGTTCGTGCTGTTCGAGGCACCTGCCGTGGTGCTGGCCACCGGCGGCATCGGCAAGACCTTCAAGGTCACGTCGAACTCCTGGGAGTACACCGGCGACGGGCACGCGCTGGCACTGCTGGCCGGCGCCAAGCTGCTGAACATGGAGTTCGTGCAGTTCCACCCCACCCACATGGTCTGGCCACTGTCGGTGCGCGGCCTCCTGGTTACCGAGTCGGTCCGCGGCGACGGCGGCGTCCTGCGTAACTCCGAGGGCAAGCGGTTCATGTTCGGCTACGTGCCCGACGTGTTCCGCGCCCAGTACGCCGAGACGGAGGAGGAGGCCGACCGCTGGTACTCCGACCCCGATCACAACAGGCGCCCGCCCGAACTGCTGCCCCGCGACGAAGTCGCCCGCGCCAACAACGCCGAGGTCAAGGCGGGCCGCGGCTCGCCGCACGGTGGGGTATTCCTGGACATCGCCTCCCGGCTGCCCGCCGAGGAGATCTTGCGCCGCCTGCCCTCGATGTACCACCAGTTCAAAGAGCTGGCCGACGTCGACATCACCAAGGAGCCGATGGAGGTCGGCCCGGCCCAGCACTACGTGATGGGCGGCGTGGAGGTCGACGCGGACACCGGCGAGTCCTGCGTGCCCGGCCTGTTCGCGGCGGGCGAGGTCTCCGGCGGCATGCACGGGTCGAACCGACTGGGCGGCAATTCGCTGTCCGACCTGCTGGTGTTCGGCAGGAGGGCCGGGATGGGCGCCGCCGAATACGTCGCCAAGCTGGGCGACAAGCGGCCCGTGGCTGGCGACGCGGATATCGCGGCGGCCAGTGCCGAAGCGCTCGCGCCGTTCGAGCGCGCCGTCGGCGAGAATCCGTACACCGTCCACTCCGAGCTGCAGCAGACGATGTCAGACCTGGTCGGCATCATCCGCAAGGAGGACGAGATCAAGGCCGCGCTTGCTGAGCTCGAGAATCTTCGCGACCGCGCCATCGTGGTCCGTGCCGAGGGCGGAACCGCGTACAACCCCGGCTGGCATCTGGCCCTTGATCTGCGCAATATCGTCCTGATCGCCGAGTGCGTCGCGCAAGCCGCCCTGGAACGGCAGGAGAGCCGCGGCGGCCACACCAGAGACGACTATCCCGTCATGTCACCGGAGTGGCGCAAGGTCAACCTGATCTGCTCGCTGGCCAGCGACGAGAACGGCGAGCGGGTGGTACTCGTCAAGCAGCCGATGCAGCCCATGCGCGAGGACCTGCTGGCGCTGTTCGACCGCGGCGAGCTGAAGAAGTACCTGACCGAGGAGGAACTGCCGCCGGAGTCGGCGCCCGTGCCCGAATCGGCCCGCGACGCTGAGGAGGGGTCGTGACGGAGTCGCGCAAAGGAGGCGTCGTGACGGAGTCGCGCGAGGAAAGCACCGTGATGGGCACCAAGGTCAAGCTGAACATCTGGCGCGGCGACGCCGGTCACGGCGAACTTGTCGAGTACGAGGTCGAGGCCAACGAGGGCGAGGTAGTACTCGACGTCCTGCACAGGCTGCAGGCGACCCAGGCCGGCGACCTGGCGGTGCGCTGGAACTGCAAGGCCGGCAAGTGTGGCTCGTGTTCGATGGAGATCAACGGCAGGCCGCGGCTGGCATGCATGACGCGCATGTCGCTGTTCGAGCCCGACGAGACCATCACGGTCACGCCGATGCGGACCTTCCCGGTGATCAGGGACCTGGTCACGGACGTGTCGTTCAACTATGAGAAGGCACAGCAGATCCCCTCGTTCACCCCTGATCCGGCCATCGGCCTTGGCGAGTTCCGGATGCAGCAGGTGGACGTGGAGCGATCGCAGGAGTTCCGCAAGTGCATCGAGTGCTTCCTGTGCCAGAACGTCTGTCACGTGATCAGGGACCATGAGGAGAACCTGCCGTCCTACGCGGGACCGCGCTTCCTTATGCGGATCACCGAGCTTGAGATGCATCCCGCCGACACCGCCGACCGCCGCGAAATCGCCCAGGACGATTTCGGCCTCGGCCTGTGCAACATCACCAAGTGCTGCACTGAGGTGTGCCCCGAGAACATCCACATCACCGACAACGCGCTGATCCCGCTCAAGGAGCGGGTGGTGAGCCGCAAGTACGACCCGCTGGTGTGGCTCGGCAGCAAGATCGGACGGCGCGGCCGCGACGACACCACGAAGGTTCCCGGCAAGCAGGGCTGACCAGCTCGCGCGGATGCCCCTTGCGGGCTGGTCCGGCAGCGGTCGGCAGTCATGTGAAGGCCCGGTTATTCGTCTTGGAACAAATTCGCGAGGAATCTCAGCACGGCCGAGACCGCCGTGCTGAGGCCGACTGCTAGCCGTGGGTCCCGGTACGTCGCTCTTGGGTCCGCCGCGGAAGCTGTACCGGGCGGTCCTGATCATCTGCCCCTGAGTCCGTGCTGGCGGACCTCTTCTCCCTGACGATCTCAATGACGATCGGGACAAGCGACAGGACCACGATGACCGCGATGATGGGCAGCAGGTACGCCTCGACATTGCTGATCGCGGAGCCTAGGCCGTAGCCGAGCAAGGTCACGCCGACCGACCAGATGAGCCCGCCGACGACCTGCCAGATCGTGAAGGTTCTGGTGGGTACGTCGAGCGCGCCCACCATGGGGTTGAGCACGGTCCGGACGATCGGGATGAACCTGGCCAGCACGATCGCCTTGCCGTACCCGTAGCGCGACAGCAGAGTCTGGGAGCGCTCAGCGGCTCTGCGCAGGTACCGATTCTGGTTGCGCTCGAGCAGCGGCTTGCCGCCCTTGCGGCCGATCAGGAAGCCGGTCTGTGCCCCGAGCAAGGCGCCGCCGGCCGCGGCGAGCAGGACCAGCGGCAGCGACAGGTGCGTCTTAGCGGTCGACGAACCTGCGCACAGCAGGCCAGCGGTGAACAATAGCGAGTCGCCTGGCAGGAAGAAGCCGATCAGCAGGCCGGTCTCCGCGAACAGCACCAGAAAGACGCCGAGCGCCCCGAGGCTCGCGAGCAGCGACGTGGAACTAAGGGGGTTGAGCGCGACCTGCGCATGCGCTCCGGCCAGGTGCAACATCGCTCGCCTCTCTGTGTTGCGGGCATCGTCGCGTCTTGTGCGCAACGGTTGTGGCGCACGGACTACCCCCGCAGCGGAGAAAGGAACGACCACGCTTCTTAATGTCTTACTAAGGCGTTCATCGTCCGGTTCAGCGACTGCCAGGCTTGGTATCCGCCAGCATGCCGTCCGCTTTCCGGCGACTCGCCTCTGCGCCGCTCCGCATTTGTCCGTGGAACGTCGGAGCGTGGCCGGTCGTTCCACGTGAAGGCCGCTGCGGCGAGTTAGCAGCGCGGCATGTTTGACACGAATATCCTTGCTGGCGCGGGCGCAGTGGGCCCGTCGAGCGAGAGGCTGTCATGACCCACCTGACCTTTGCCGAGGCGATCATCGTCGGCCTGATTCAAGGCACGACTGAGCTGTTCCCCGTTTCCAGCCTCGGCCACAACGTCCTGATCCCGGCGATCGTCGGCGGTAGCTGGGCTCAGGATCTGAACGTTTCCAAGGCAGAGTCGCCGTACCTGGCCTTCGTGGTCGGCCTGCATGTGGCCACCGCGATCGGGATCACGGTCTATTTCTGGCGGGACTGGGTCAGGATCATCGGCGGCTTCTTTACCTCGATCGCCCGCATGGAGGTCAAGACTCCCGACCAGAAGCTGGCCTGGATGATCGTGCTGGCCACCATTCCGGTCGGGCTCGTGGGCCTGGCCTTCGAGCACCAGTTCCGGGTGATCTTCGGCGTGCCCTGGCGGGCGGCGGCCTTCCTGATCGTGAACGGCGTCATCCTCTACGCAGGCGAACGGTTCAGAACGAAGAAATCCCGCGAAGCCGACCAGCAGGCGATGAGGGACCGCCAGGAAGAACCCGCGCTCGTGGGCGCCAGGGTGGGCGGCGCGCACACCTCCGGCCAGCGGGCCTTGCGGCAGCAGGAGATCGCCACTGCCGTCCAGGCCGACCGGCGGATCACCTCATTCAGCTTCTGGCAGGCGATAATCATCGGCTCTGCGCAGATACTCGCGCTCCTGGCAGGCATCAGCCGCGACGGCGTCACCATGGTGGCCGGAATGTTCCGCGGCCTTTCAAGGGAGGATGCCGCGCGGTTCGCGTTCCTGCTAGCAACGCCCGTCATCCTGGCAGCAGGCGTGCTCAAGATCCCCGACCTGCTCGGCCACCTGGGCAATGGCATCAGGCCCCAGATTCTGGCCGGCAGCGTCGTCTCAGGAGTCGCCGCGTACCTGTCGGTGCGGTTCTTGATGAAGTACTTCCAGACCAGGACGCTGACTCCGTTTGCGATCTACTGCTTCGTCGCGGGTCTGGGCAGCCTCATCTACCTGCTGGCCGTGAAGTAAGACCTGGTTCTAGCCGCGGCGTCCCCAGATCCCGCCGAGCACGTCGACGTTCGAGTTCACCGGCAGGAGCCCCCCGGCCGCCCACTCTGAGCTCGTTCCGGGAACCCAGGCCAGCCTGGTCACCTCCTGGACGGTTGTCTGAGCCGTGCTTGGCGCGAGTTTCCGCGTCCACCGTCCGCCGCTGAAGTGGTCGAAGAACCATTTGAACGCCGGGCCAGGGCCGTTGGCGACTAGCCTTCTCGACTGCTCCGCGCACGCATCCTGCCGCGCTCCTTCGCGTCGAGCACCGTCTTGCGCAGCCGGATCGCCGTGGGCGTGACCTCGGCGCATTCGTCGTCGGCGCAGAACTCCAGCGCTTGCTCCAGGCTCAGCGCCCGCGGCGGGATAAGTCGCTCAAGCTCCTCGCCGGTCGACTGCCGCATGTTCGTCAGCTTCTTCTCCCTGGCGATGTTGACGTCCATGTCGTCGGAGCGGGAGTTTTCGCCGACGATCATGCCCTCGTACACCTCGGTTCCGGGCTCGACGAACAAGGTGCCGCGCTCCTGCAGGGAGAACATCGCGTACGCGGTCGCGACGCCCGTCCGGTCGGCGACAAGCGATCCGGAGGCGCGCATGCGCATCGGCCCCGCCCACGGCTCGTACCGCTCGAACACGTGGTGCGCGATGCCGGTGCCCCGCGTGTCGGTCAGGAACTGCGTGCGGAAACCGATCAGCCCGCGCGCAGGCACCATGAAGTCGAGCCTGATCCACCCGGTCCCGTGGTTGGTCATCTGCTCGAGACGTCCCTTGCGCACCGCGAGCAGGCCCGTCACCGCACCGAGGTGCTCCTCGGGCACGTCGATGGTCATCCGCTCGACCGGCTCGTGCAACTTGCCATCGATCTGGCGGCTCACCACCGTCGGCCGCCCGACCGTCAGCTCGTAGCCTTCTCGCCGCATCGTCTCCACCAGCACCGCCAGCGCAAGCTCGCCGCGTCCCTGGACCTCCCAGGTGTCCGGGCGTTCAGTTGGCAGGACCCGGATCGATACGTTGCCGACGAGTTCGGCGTCCAGCCTGTCGCGCACCATGCGCGCCGTGACTTTCGTCTGCCCGCGGCCCTGCGAGATCGCGGCTCCGGTGCCGCCGGCGGCGCTCTTGCCGACGAGCGGGGAGGTGTTGACGCCAACCGTCATCGCGATCGCTGGCTCATCCACGGTGATCAACGGCAGCGGCCGCGGATCGTCAGGGTCGGCCAGCGTCTCGCCGATCATGATGTCCCTGATGCCCGCGACCGCGATGATGTCACCCGCGGACGCGGTTGCGGCCGGCACTCGCTCGAGCGCCTGCGTCCTGAAGAGCTCAGAGATCTTGACGCGCTCGACAGAGCCGTCCCTGCGGCACCAGGCAGCCTGCTGGCCCTTCCTGATCTCGCCGGAAACCACCCGGCAAAGCGCGATCCTGCCCAGATAGGCGGACGCGTCGAGGTTCGTGACATGCGCGCGCAGCGGCGCGCGAGGGTCGTACGAGGGCGCGGGCACATGCTGCCTGATGACCTCGAACAGCGGTTCCAGGTCGGCCGAGTCGGGGAGCGTGCCGTCGTCCGGGCGGGTCAGCGAAGCCCGGCCGGCCCGCGCCGAGGCGTACACGATCGGGAACTCGATCTGCTCGTCAGTCGCGTCGAGGTCGAGAAAGAGCTCGTAGCAAGCGTCGACGACTTCGGCGATCCTCGCGTCCGGCCGGTCCACCTTGTTGATCACCAAGATCACCGGCAGCTTCGCCTCGAGCGCCTTGCGGAGCACGAACCTGGTCTGCGGCAGCGGGCCCTCGCTCGCGTCCACGAGCAGGAGCACCCCGTCGACCATCGACAGCCCGCGCTCGACCTCGCCGCCGAAGTCCGCGTGACCTGGCGTGTCGATGATGTTGACGGTCAGGCCGCCGTGGCTCACCGCCGTGTTCTTGGCCAGGATCGTGATGCCCTTCTCGCGCTCCAGGTCACCGGAATCGAGCACGCGCTCGGCCACCTGCGCGTTGGCGCGGAAGGCGCCCGACTGCCAGAGCATGGCGTCGACAAGCGTCGTCTTGCCGTGGTCGACGTGCGCGACGATCGCAACGTTGCGAAGGTCATCGCGGGTCGCGACGTCGGCGCTGGCGGCGTCTGCGAGCTCATCTGGGCGGGCGGGCATACGAGAAGACTCCGTAGTTACCTGGGAATGCGCCGGAGTTCGGCATATTCAGTTTACCCGCGGCCCGGCCGTCCCCCGGTCAGCCGCGCGCGGCCGGGCCAGCCCGCCGATCCGCCGGGTGCGCGAGCATTACGACCTTCATGTATAGAACTTGTGTTCGATTGCGGGTTACGCTGGGGTGGTGACTGCATTTGTACCGCCAGGGTGGCCCACCGGTGTGCAGCCGCCAGGCAGCCCTGAGTTTGAGCCGTCGGCCGTCACCTGGCTGCTCGAGGTGATCCCGTCCGACTATCAGCTACACGGCGTGCTGCGCAGGCACCCAATCGCGCTGGCATCGCTGGCCAGGCATCACCTGACGGCGTGCGTTGAAGGAGCGAGGAACGGCTACCGCACCGCTCGCTCAGAACTCGGCAAGGACCTCACGCCCGGCGCCGTCGAGGCGGTGCTGACGATGTACCGGAGCGAAGGACTCCGGCTCGCCACCGCCGCCAAGGCGGCCGACCTCGTCGAGCGGGCGCTCCATGGCGAGGTGTTCGTTCCGCAGATGAGCGGCGGCGCCAGAGGGTCGCGGCGGCCATCGTCGCGCGCGCGAACCCGGTGACGGTCAGCCAGGCGAGCCCTCGGCGAGCAGATCGCCGTCCTCGAGCGCCTCGTTCACCAGCGCCACATCCACCAGGGTCTCGGTCACTAGCGCCTCGTTCACTAGCGAAGCGATCCGCTCCTCGCTGCGACCGGTGAGCGGTTTCGTCCAGCCGGTCTCAGGATCGAACTCCCTGACCACCCTTGCCGGGACCCCGGCCGCCACGCACCGGTCGCCGATCTCGCCCCTGACCACCGACCCCGCCGCAACGACGACGTTCTTCCCGATCACCGATCCTGGCAATACGATCACGCCGGTTCCCAGCCACGTACCGGCGCCGATGCTGACCGGGGAGTTGACCGGCCACTGCCGCCCGATCGGGACGTCGGGGTCGGCGTAGCTGTGGTTCTGGTCGGTGATGTAGACGTAAGGGCCGGTGAAGACGTCATCGCCGATGTCGATGGACTGATGCGCGACGATATGGCTCCCCCGGCCGATGACGCACCGGTTGCCGATCCGCAGCACGGTCTCCGGCCCGAGATCATGCCCAGGGGATATGCCCGCGCAGATCGAGGCCTGCTCGCCGACCATGGTCCCGTCGCCAACCTCGATCCACTGCTCGCCATAGATGGTGCCCGTCGGGAACGCCAGCAGCGAGCCTGGTCCGAACGAGGCGAACTTCCGGCCGACTCCGGTCTTGGCCGTTACCGTTCCTGCGCGCTGAGTCCAGCGCCAGGCAGCGTGAACCGCCCAAGCGGCCAGGTTCCGCCAGGCCCGGCCGGCAACCCCCAATGACGGCATTCCAGACATCGCCCAGCCACACTAACGCTACCTGCGGTCTTGCGTGGGCTTCTCGCTCGCAAACCCTCAGGTCTGGCGGCTGGCCGCTGCCAGCTGGCCGCACGCGCCGTCGATCTCGCGGCCGCGAGTGTCGCGAACAGTCACCGGTATCCGGTGGTCCGCGAGGCATCGCTGGAACGCGTCGGCGACATCCGGATCGGAGGCGGTCCATTTTGATCCGGGCGTCGGGTTCAGCGGGATCAAGTTCACGTGCGCGAGCCGCCCGGACAGGAGCCTCGCAAGCGCATCCGCCCGCCAGCGCTGATCGTTGATGTCGCGGATCATCGCGTACTCGATCGACACCCGCCGTCCGGTCGCGGCCGCGTAGTCCCAAGCCGCGTCGAGTACCTCTGCGACCTTCCACCGCCGGTTCACCGGGACCAAGGTGTCGCGCAGCTCGTCATCGGGCGCGTGCAGCGACACGGCTAGCCGGCAGGTCAGCCCTTCCCCTGTGAGCCGCCGGATAGCGGGGACGAGGCCGACCGTCGACACCGTAATCGCCCGCTGCGAGATCCCCAGTCCGTCCGGGACCGGGTCGCTCAGGCGCCGGACGGCGCCCACCACGGACGCGTAGTTCGCTAGCGGCTCACCCATCCCCATAAACACGACGTTCGAGACACGCCCTGGTCCGCCGGCCATCTGTGCTCTGGCCAGCGAGCGAGCCCCGTTCAATATCTGCGAGACAATCTCCGCGGTCGACAGGTTCCTGGTCAGCCCTGCCTGGCCGGTCGCGCAGAAGGGGCACCCCATGCCACAGCCGGCCTGCGACGACACGCACATGGTGACGCGTCCGGGGTAGCGCATGAGCACCGACTCGACGAACGCGCCATCTGCTGCCCGCCACAGCGTCTTGCAGGTCATGCCACGGTCGCATGTGAGCTCCTTCTCGGCGGTGAGCAACGGCGGGAGCAGCGCGGCCACCAGCTCCTCGCGGGCGCTGGCCGGCAGGTCGGTCATCTCGTGCGCCGACTCGGTCAGACGGCCGAAGTAGTGCCGCGACAGCTGATCGGCGCGGTAAGCAGGATGCCCCAGCTCGGCCACCGCGGCGCGCCGTCCCGCGGCATCCATGTCAGCCAGATGCCGTGCCGGCCGTGCCTGCCCGGAACGCGATCTCGACGCCTGAGCGGAACGGCGCGTCCCGATCTCGACGAGTTCCAAGCAAGCCCCCAACTGTATCCCCGCACTTGCCACGTGTTCCGCTGAATGTGGATAGATTCCTTAACATGCAGACCATGCGCGGCAGAAGCCAGCCCAGGATATCCGCACAACCCGGCCGGCCCGCCACGCTGCTGGACAGCGAGAGCCCGTATGGCAGCAGGCGCGTGGTCATCGAGTACGACAGCTGGACTACCGCGGCCTACATGCATGACCGCAGGAACCCGATCGCGGCGACCTGGCTGGCCAACCACCGCAAGGCGCCCGCGGACGTCGACCTGACCTTGCTGGACGCCGGCCAGGCCCCCGAGATGCCCGACGGCTACACCAAGCATCCCGACGGCCGGCCACCAATGGACCCGCAATCGCTGCGAGCCGTGTGGTTCGAGGAAGGCGACGGCGTCGCGCTGTTCGAAGGCACCGACCTGCTCGCGGTCATCCCGGGATGGTCTGACATGTCCAAGAGCATGCCCGGCTACAGCAGGGACGTGATCGGTCAGACCCCGTTCGGGTGGTCCCTTGATGACGCGATGGAGGGCCTCGGCCCGCGCGTGACCGAGGCTTCTGACTTCTGGCGATGGCGTCTGGACCAGCAGGCCTGGGCCCAGTTCCAGCAGGGCATGCTCGGCCACATGCTGGCCAGGCTCGGTCCGGGGGCGCGCTACTGGGATGTCTCCGGTAACAATCGCCCGGTGGTAGGAGTGTCCGAGCGGCTGCCAACCGGTCGCCGTTCCTACACAGTGCTGAGCACCGTCGGCATGAGCTGTCAGCGGATGCCGGGCATCGAGCAGACCGGACCAGCGGCCGCGGGCAAGGCGAGAATCGAGCTCGCCGTGGCGACGACGCTGCCGAGCAACCAGGCGGCGAGGATCTTCCTGTGGCTCGCGCAGCAGCCGTGGCGCGATGTCCGGTGGCTCGAGAGCGGGAAGACGATCCGCTGGTACCACGAGCCGTCATCGTTCCCTCTTGGCAACGGCAACGAGGCTCTGCTCTTCCTCGACAACCCTGGCCGGCTCCTCGGACCTGAGGTCCCCGACCTGTCGGGGTTCACGGTCGCGGGCGAGCCAGTCACCTGGCTCTGGCTGATCCCGATAACGAACCGCGAGCGGCTGCTCGCCAAGGGCCGCGGCGCGTGGAGCCTGGTGAACCAGATGGCGTCGCAGAGCCGAAACTGGGTTGTCAGCTAGCTGCCGTCGCTGGACCGTCCGTTAGCACCCGCTCGCGTCAGCTCAGGAAGATAGTCATCAGCAGCCACGCGACAGGCGCGACGATGAGCATTGCGTCAATCCGGTCCAGGACGCCGCCGTGTCCGGGCAGCAGCGAACCCATGTCCTTGGTGTCGAGGTCGCGCTTGATCATCGACTCCACGAGGTCGCCCGTGGTCGCGGCCATGAGCGCGGCGGCGCCGAGAATGAGCCCCTGCCACACGGCGCCGGGCAGCAGGAAACGCATCCCGATGGCGCCCGCAGCCAGGCAGAGCACTGCGGAGCCGGCCAGCCCCTCCCACGTCTTCTTCGGGCTGATGGTCGGCGCCATGGGATGGCGGCCGAAGACGATGCCAGAGAAGTAGCCGCCGGTGTCGCTGCAGACGGCCAGGATCACGAACAGCAGCGCCCGGTGCGCGCCGTGCGGCTGGGCGAGCATCAGCGCGACGAACGAAGCCAGCAGCGGCAGGTAGATCAGCGTGAAGACGCCTGCGGTGATGTCACGGACGTAGCCCGCGGCACCGCCGGGAAGCCGCCATGCGAGCACGGCGATGAACGTAATGCCGAGCGCGGCGACCAGGTCCCTCGGCCCTTGCCAGTACGCCAGCGCGAACATCAGCGCGCCGCCAACCGCGACGGGAATCAAGGGGATGGTGGTCTGCCTGCTGGCGAGGACGTGGCGTAGCTCGGTCATCGCCAACCCGACGATCACGGCGACGAGGATCAGGAACGTGATCGGCGCGGTAAGCAGCGTGAGGATGACCAGACCGCCGAGCGCGACGCCGACCGCGATGGCGACCGGGAGGTTGCGGCCGGTGTTGATCGGCTTGCGCTCGCTCACGCGGCCCGCCTTCCCCTCCTTCGGCAAGCTGTCGCCCCGAACGCTCATGCCCCACCCATATCCGTTCCGACCAGCAAGCCACATCTTCGCCACCGCCGCGCCGCCGCCGGTTCAGCGAGATGTTCATCTTTGAGGGTTAAGTTATACCTGGGAATAACGTGCCGAGTGGTTCGGGCCTGGAAGTTGCAAGACCTGCCTGGCGTGCCTAAATTTCGAGCAGCTCAGCTTCCTTGTTCTTCAGTAGCTCGTCTACCTGGACGACATAGGTGTGGGTGACCTTCTCGAGCTCTCCCTCGGCCCTGCGACCGTCGTCCTCGCCCTCTTCGCCGTTCTTGACCATCTTGTCGATCGCATCCTTGGCGTGCCGGCGGATGTTCCTGATCGACACCCGGCCTTCTTCGGCCTTGTGCCTGGCGACCTTGATGTAGTCCCGCCTGCGCTCTTCGGATAGTTCCGGAAATACGACCCTGATGATGTTGCCGTCGTTGGTCGGGTTGACGCCAAGGTCGCTGTTGCGGATCGCCTTCTCGATCGCGCCCATCGAGGACTTGTCGAACGGCTGGATCACGACCATCCGGGGCTCAGGCATGTGGAATGAGGCGAGCTGATTCACCGGCGTCTGTGACCCGTAGTACTCCGCGGTGATCTTGTTGAACATCGACGGGTGCGCACGGCCGGTCCTGATGGTCGCGAAGTCTTCCTTGGCGACGGCGACCGCCTTTTCCATCTTCTCCTCGGCCTCGAGAAGTGTCTCGTCGATCATTGCGGCTCCTCAGTGCGCGTCTCCCGCAGCTTCGTCTCGTCAGTGCGAGTGCCTGCCCAGGCCGTTGCTGCCTACCAGCGTGCCGATTCGCTCGCCGCGAACGGCTCGCACGACATTGCCCTTGCCCATGAGGTCGAAGACCACGATCGGCAGATCATTGTCCATGCACAGGCTAACGGCCGTCGCGTCCATGAACTTCAGTCCAAGGCGCAGCACTTCGCCGTAGTCAAGGTGCTTGAACATGCTAGCGTGCGGAGTTTTGCGCGGGTCTGCGTCGTAAACGCCATCGACCTGGGTGCCCTTGAGCACCGCCTCCGCCCCGATCTCAAGCGCCCGCTGCGCGGCGCACGTATCGGTCGAGAAGAATGGCGCGCCGAGACCCGCGCCGAAGATGACGACGCGGCCCTTCTCCAGGTGCCTGATCGCGCGGCGCGGAATGTACGGCTCGGCCACCTGACCCATGGTGATCGCCGTCTGCACCCGGGTCTCGATGCCGAGCTTCTCCAGGACGTCCTGCAACGCCAGGCAATTGATGACGGTGCCGAGCATGCCCATGTAGTCGGCCCTGGCCCGGTCGATGCCGCGGGCGGACAGCGCAGCGCCCCTGAACATGTTGCCGCCGCCAACGACCACGGCGACTTGCACCCCTAGCCGCGAAGCATCCCTGATCTCGCGCGCGAAATGCGAGACGGCGTCCGGATCGATGCCAAGGCCCCCGCCACCCGCGAACGCTTCGCCGGAGAGCTTGAGCACGACCCGGTGCCAGCCAGGCCGTTCAGCTGGCTGTTCATTGGCCGGGCTGTGCCCGGCGGCCTGCTCGGTGCCCGCCAAAGCACCGTCCCCCGAGAAGGTGCTATCTGGCAATGCGAGCTCCTCCCACGATGGCCGCCGGGCGCCTGATCAACTGGCCTGCCCGATCTGGAACCTGGCAAAGCCCCGTATGGTGGCCCCGGAATCGGCGAGCAATTGCTTTACCGACTTCTTCGGGTCCCGCACCGAGGGCTGCTCGACGAGCGCGATGTCCTTGAAGAACGCGTTCAGCCTGCCCTCGACGATCTTCGGGATCGCCTGCTCTGGCTTGCCCTCTTCGCGGGTCACCTGCTCGGCGATCCTGCGCTCGTTCGCGACGACGTCCTCAGGCACGTCCTCCCTGCTCACGTACTGCGGCCGCATCGCGGCGACCTGGTGGGCGACATCCATCGCGACGGAGGCGCCTGATTCATCGATGTCGACGAGCACGCCGAGGGTCGGCGGCAGCCCCGGGTCGGACCTGTGCAGGTAGCTAACGATGTAGCCACCGGTGAACGCCGCGAACCGGCCGAGTTCGAGCTTCTCCTTCAGCGTGGCGCTAGCCGACTCGATCAGCTCGGACGCAGTCTGCCCATCCCTGACCTGGAGGTTCAGGACCTCAAGCCGGTCGGTTCTGCCGGCCTTCAGCGCCGTCTGCGCGATGTCGGCCGCTACCTGCTGGAACAGATCGGTCTTGGCGACGAAGTCCGTCTCGCAGTTGAGCTCGAGCAGCACGCCGGCGGTCGTCCCGTCCATAGCCGAGGTCACCAGGCCCTGAGCGGCCGTCCGGCCAGCTCGCTTGCCAACATCCTTCGCGCCCTTGATTCGCAGCGCCTCAACCGCGGCCTCGAAGTCGCCATCCGCCTCGACCAGAGCGTTCTTGCAGTCCATCATGCCCGCGCCGGTCAGCTCGCGGAGCCGCTTCACGTCTGCGGCTGTGTAGTTAGCCATGTCCTTCTCTCTCGCGTCTTTCGCTCTCGTCCCCGCGGCGGGTCCGGCTCCTTCTGCCCCCGGCCCGTTCCCGCCTACGTCTGTATGTGCCGAGCCCGCGCCAGCGCCTGGTGATGACCCGCCGCGCGCTATCTCCTTGGCGCCTCGTCGCGTTAGCTGCCCGCCGGACCAGCGCGGCCAGCCAGGCGACCTACGTCACGCCTCGGTGCTTGCCGTGTCCGTGTTGCTTGCTTCGGCGCTTGCTTCTTCGCTGCTCGCCGTTTCGGTCGAAACGGCCTCGGCGGACGCCGCCTCGGTAGCAGCCGCCGCCTCAGCAGGCGCTGCCTCAGCAGGCGCTGCCTCAGCAGGCGCCGACTCCGCAGGCGCCGCCTCGGAACCCTCGGCCGCGGGACTGGCCGCGGTGTCGGTGTTTGCGGTGTCGGTGCTTGCCGTGTCGGTGCTTGCCGTGTCTGTGCTTGCCGTGTCGGTGTTCGCTGCGTCTGCGCTGGCAGTGTCAGCGGCCGCGGCCGTCGGCGGCGTGGCGGCGCCGTTCGCATGAGGCGCGCCGTTCATCGTCCTGCCCTCGAGCAGCTCGCGTTCCCACTCGGCGAGCGGCTCAGCCGCCCCGAGCTCGCCATCACCCTGCGGCTTCTCTTCGCCAGCGGCCCGGCCGGCCCTGGCGATGAGCCCATCCGCGACGGCATCGGCCACCACCCTGGTCAACAGCGCGACACTGCGGATCGCGTCATCGTTGCCCGGGATCGGGTAGTTGACCTCGTCAGGATCGCAGTTGGTGTCGAGGATCGCGATGACCGGGATGCCCAGCTTGCGCGCCTCGCTGATCGCGATGTGCTCCTTCTTGGTATCGACCACCCAGATCGCGCTCGGCACGCGGGCCATGTCCCTGATCCCGCCGAGCGAGCGCTCAAGCTTGTCGCGTTCGCGCCGCAGCTGCAGCAGTTCCTTCTTGGTCATGTTCGACGATGTCACGTCGTCAAAGTCGATCTCCTCGAGCTCCTTGAGCCGCTGGAGCCGCTTGTACACAGTCGAGAAGTTGGTCAGCATGCCGCCGAGCCAGCGCTGGTTCACGAACGGCATGCCCACCCGGCGCGCCTGCTCGGCAATCGCCTCCTGCGCCTGCTTCTTGGTGCCGACGTAAAGCACGGAGCCGCCGTGCGCCACCGTCTCCTTGATGAACTCGTACGCGCGGTCGATGAACTGCAGGGACTGCTGCAGGTCGATGATGTAAATGCCGTTGCGCTCGGTGAAGATGAACCGCTTCATCTTCGGGTTCCACCGTCGGGTCTGGTGCCCGAAGTGAACGCCGCTTTCCAGCAGCTGCCGCATGGTGACGACCGGAGCCATGCCGGTGTCCCCTTTCCTGTCGTGCGCCTGCCCGCAAGCATGCGCGATCGGTTTGCCCTGGTGCCCGAACGTCCTCGCCGCGAGTAACCCCGCGGACCGGTGAGGAGCGTTCCGCCGGGAGCGCCGTGGCTTCCCGAGCGGTGAGCGGACACGCGAATTTCGGCCTCCGGATCGTGCTTGCGCACGCCAAACTGCCGGGACCGTTACTGAAGTCTACATCCCGCTGGATCTGCCGCGCCTACGCGATGACGGAGCCGCATCGGGCATTCCCGGCCCCTTTGGCTACCAAGGCATCTCTCCGGACGAAGGGTCTGGGCAGGACGTAGCGGATGCGGTCGCATCTGACGCAAACGCTATCGGCTATCTGATGCCAGGACATCTGGTAGTGCCCGGCACGGCTAGGAGGCCGTTGACCGCTCTTTCTGGTCCGCTTGCTGGGCCTCGCGTGCCAGCGCAGTCTCCTCGCCTCGGTAGAGCAGGTGGTGCAGTCCCGCCGCGATCATTCCCGCGACCAGCGGCGCCACGATGAAGAGCCACACCTGGCTCAAAGCGGTGCCCCGACGACCAAGGCAGGACCGACGCTCCGCGCGGGATTTACCGACGTGCCCGTGATCGGGATACCGACGAGATGGACTGCCGTCAGCGCTAGCCCTATGGCGATGGCCGCGGTCGCCGCGTTTGCCGTCGCCGACGTCACCCTGAGCACTACGAAGACGAAGATCGCCGTCAGGACGACCTCGAAGATGAACGCACCGCCGATGCCGATATGGATCAGCGACTCGCCGTCATAGCCGTCGGCGCCTAGCCCGGTCGCGGTACGGCTATATACCGACGAGGTGCTGAACGATCCCCACAGCGCCAGCGCGCCGACGATCCCGCCAGCCAGCTGCGCGATCCAGTAGCCGATCGCCTCGGTCAGAGCAATTCGCCCCGCGAGCAACGCTCCGATCGTCACCGCCGGGTTGACATGGCAGCCCGATACAGGGCCGATGAGGTACACCAGCGCCAGCAGCGTCAGGCCAAACGCCAGCGCAGTCACGACTACCCCGGCCGCGACGCTGCCGCCGTCGAATCTGAACCCGAACATCAGCGTCGCCGTTCCGACGGCGACAAACACCAATATCGCCGTGCCCAGGAACTCGGCCGCAAACTTCCGGATCATCAGCCGCCACGACCGCAAGTTGACAACCATGACATGGGGGGTTGGTCAGGACGGTATCCGGGGAACTGCGGTGGCTATAACGTCACGAAAAGTGGGCGACATCATTGCCCTGCCTTACCCGAGTTTCGCAACCAATCTGACTGCCCGGTCGTACGCCCGGTTAAGCGCGAGGGTGCGCTTGGCGATAAGCCGAAATGAGCCGTTCGATCGAAACGTGCGTGTAGATCTGCGTTGTCGCGAGCGAGGAGTGACCGAGCATCTCCTGGACGCTGCGCAGGTCGGCACCACCCTCGAGCAGGTGAGTGGCGGCAGTGTGCCGCAGTCCGTGCGGCCCCATGTCGGGCACTGATCCGGCCGCAGCGATCCTCTCGTGGACGACGCGCCGGGCGGTCCTCGGATCGAGCCGGCCTCCTCTCGCGCCGACGAACAGGGCAGGTCCCGATGAGTCGCGTGCAACCGCCGGCCGGCCCGCCCGACGCCATCGGCGGACAGCCCGCTCGGCGGGAACGCCGAACGGCACGACCCGCTCCTTGGCGCCCTTTCCGAGCACCCTGATCGTCCTCCGGCTTTCGTCGATGTCATCGATGTCCAGACCACAGAGTTCGCTGACCCTGATGCCGGTTGCGTACAGCAGTTCCATGATCGCTGTGTCCCGCAAGTCGATCGCCGCCGCAACCTTGCCCGCGGTCTCCGACGGTTCGCCGCCGGCCTTCACCCTGGCCTGTCCCTCGGTCTGCCCTCGCGCCCACCTCCGCCGCCGGTGGCGGGGGTCCGCATCGCTGGACGTCCCGCGGCCGTCGCCAAGTACCGCCAGGACCTCATCGACCCCGAGTACGTCAGGCAGCTGCCGCCTGGTCTTCAAGGCCCCGATCAGCGCGCCGGGATCGGTCGCCAGCAGCCCGCGTTCATGGGCAAACCCGGTCAGCGCGCGGGCGGACGCCGCCCGCCTGGCGATCGACGTCCGCGCCTGTCCGGCTGCGTGTTGCGTCGCCAGCCACGCCCGGAACACCGAGACATCGATCTCTGCGACATCCTCGATCCCGCACACCGCGACGTGAGCGAGCAGGGACTCCGCATCCTTCACGTATGCCCGCACGGTGTGCGGCGACAGCCCGCGCTCGGCGCTCAGATGCCGCCCAAACGCCCGCAGCAGCGCCTCTAGCTCTACCGGCAGTTCTGCTTGCGGTGATGACGGCACGGCTTCAGTGTGCGCCAGCCAGGCGCCCCGTCTTGCCCGCCACGCCCGGGCTCCCGAGAATCTGCCGCCACTGGTCAGGGCGAGTGCGGCGACCCTTTCGGGTGCCCTGCCAGGAGCCGAAGGCCTAGGGACGGCAATCCCAGTGGGGCCGGCATTGCGGCCGGCCCCACTGGCATTCAGTCGCTCTGGCCGTTAGGGCGTCAGCTTGCTGATCCGCGTTGACCAGTTCGCGAGCGCGGTCCGCACGCCCGGGCCGTGGTTCGCGCCGCCGCACGTCCCGAGCAGGTTGTCGCCGGTGCCTCCCGAGAAGAACGGGCCGCCCCAGTCGGTGTAGTTGCAGGTACTAGCGATGTATTCGCTGGCGATCCAGACCGAGTTGCCAGCTACCGCCGCCGCGCCGTAGTCACCCCAGCGCGAGCGGATCGGGTTCGGGAAGTTCTGCTGCTTGTAGCCCGAGAACCCGTCGTCTGCGGCAGCGCCGACCCCACCAGGGACGTCGTTCCAGGCGCCGACGCCGGCTTGCGCGTCGATCGGCGCGTAGGCCGCGCTCGGGTACGTAGTGTCCCCGGTGTCGGTGAAGGCCATCACGCCGCGACCGCTTGCCGTGACGCCGATCACCGGATACGTGAAGTCGTGGCCGCTCGCCCCGAGGTAGCCCGAGAGGATCACCTTGGTTGTGGCTGGGTTCACGATGTACCACGCGACGCCTGCCCGCTGCGGACCGCCATCCGGATTCAGCGCCGTGTCGAGCGCGCCCCACAGCTTGCCGTTTGCGTACATCACCTGCTGCATCCGCGTGTCGTTCGAATCTGGCCTCGCCACGACTTCGGGTCCCGCCGCATGGGCGGCGGCACCGACCAGCAGCTTCCAGCAACCAATGCCGGCGATGGTCGGGGTCGTCGCGTCATTCAGGCAGAACCCCTGGGGTGCGGCAGCGGACGGGGCGGTTCCCGAGCCGGGCTGCTGCTGCTTCGGCGGGACGCCGTACTGGCCGACGGTCAGGATCTTATTGCTCAGACTGACCGCCGGGCTCGCCGTATTTAGCGACGCCGTGTTCTTCAGCGACCACACGATCAGCTGATTGGAGGTGCGGCTCCCAGCTGCGCCGGAGACCGGATGCTGCGTCTCATCGGCGGCATTCGAGCTCAGGAAGTTTTCGGTGCCGTTGTTAGCGAGGTTGAACTGAGAAGTCCCAGGCGACTGTGCAGGCCAGAGTGTGAAGCCTGGCTGCGTAGAACCCGCGTCGCTCGGAGCGTTCACCAAGCCGGAGGTGTCGATGTGCTGCATCGTCACGTTCGCGGCGCCGGCGGCGAGCTGAGCCTTCGACAGCGCATAAATCTGCGCCCCGCTGAAGCCGTTTTCGTGCCACGGATAAGCGTTGGTCGTGAGGTAGATCCCGTTCGCGTCGGCGCCGATGTGCGGATAGTCGCCGAGATACGGGCCAGGGTTCACGCCACCGGTGTTCGTGCCGTCGTTAGTGACGTTGATCCGGTAGATGTTCCAGCCACCCGTCGGGTCGTTCGTCTGGCTTACCGCCAGGTCGAGGTGGTTCGCGCAGGAGAAGACGCCCTGACAAGGACCAGGGACCTGAGGGTCGAGTGTCAAGGCGACCACGAAGAATCGCTGCGTCTGCGCGTCGAAGATGCACGACGGGTCGGTCACGAACTGGCCGCGAACACCCGTCGTGCGGTTGATTGCAGGCGGGTAGCCGTAGAACGAGTTCAAGTCGACCGCGTGGTTCACATTCCGCGGGAAGCCGCTCACGATGTTGGTAGCGGTGTTGTCCGGTAGCACCGACGCCCCGGTCGCGGCGTTGTAAACGTTGAAGACGTCGTTGACGACCTCGACGACGTCGCCGTTACCGACGCACATGCCCTGGTCGGGCGGCTCGACGGAGAACTGGTTCCCGCCGCGCGAATAGCGCTGCTGGTAGTGGTTCAGGCCCTCGAAGCCGAAGTCGAATGCCGGGTTCGACTTCGCCTTCTTCGCGGCAGAGACGGATGGGCCGCCGCCGGCGCCAGTTGAGAAGCTGATCGTCCCGTTGAACGGGTCGGGGCCCTCATCGTCGTCTCCAGCCGGGACTTCGACCTGAGTAACGTCGCCCGCGCCCGACGGCGTGAAATCACCCGTCTGCGCGGAACCCGTCCCGGCAAGCGGAACCTGTCCTGAGGGAGCGGCCATGGCGCCCGAAGCGGGCCACGCGACGAACGCAACGGCGACCACGACCCCAAGGCTGATCGGTCGAAAGATTCGCATCCTTCCCCCTTGCGTAAAATTGGTCATCGCCAAGTCTTTACATCGTCTTTGCCTTTCCGCAAGGGATACCGAGGACATTCGAGCTCGCCACGTTCCCGAGCACAGAACGACTCAGGCGAATGACGTCCCGGTGCGCTATCGCCGAATCGGCGTGGAGGAATCGCCTGGGCCAGATCTGGTCCGCCCCTGACCCGGCCCTTCTAGAGCAGCTCCAGACAAACGGCAGCCGTAGCGGCCATACCGCGTCCGCACATGGGGCAGCGTTTTTGCGCTGCCAATCGCCAGTTGAGTCCACCGGGCCACGCTCAGGCGCTCGGACAGATTGCCATGGCAACTGCCACCCCGGACTATGGTGCCGATAGCGTTTTGAACGCGCGGGCGACTGCGCAGGGCAGCGGGGGCGATCATGCCAGACACCGGCATAACCGACGCCGACGTCGCAGACCTGGTGCAACGCTGCCAGGACGCCGCCGACGCACTGATCCGCGGCGATGTGCGCAGCTATCTCGCCCTGTTTGTGCACGCCGAGGACTACACGCTGATCCCGCCGTTCGGCGGAACGCCCCGGCACGGATTCGACGCCAGCGAGCAAGCCGTCGAACAGCTATCCCGCTTCTTCGCCGACGGCGAGGCGCATGTGGATGTGGTTGAGTCCTACGTCTCGGGCGATTTCGTTGTGCTGGTACTAGTGGAGCGGCAGCACGGCCAGGTGGGCGGGCTGCCTGATCAGGACTGGTCGTTGCGCGTGACAATGCTGTTCCGCCGCGACGGCGATGACTGGCGTCTAGTGCACCGGCACGCCGACCCGTTGGTGCGCGAGATCACCCTTGACCGTGCCGCCGCACTCGCACGTGGCGATGCTCCTCCCGCCGACACATAGCCCCGGCAATGGTCACGTCACGCTTGTTTGTTCGGCGAGCCGAACCGAGCTGACCGATGGCCGAGGCGGTCACGGGCCGACGTGGCGGCTTTTCCTGGTACGCCAGCCTTGATCGCAGCGTTCGACGTATCCGGTGGCGGCCAGCAGCCCAAGGCAGCGCAGAGCGGTGTCGAGGTCGACGCCCGCGATCGTGGCGATCGTCGCCGGGCCTCGCCCCGTCCGTTGGGCCACAGCCTGCAGCACCGACGCGGTTACGGGATCCAGACCGTCAGCAGCAACCGTAGGTTGCTGCACCGTACTCATTGCGTCATCGCCAAGCGGGGAGATCAGCTCGATCACGTCGCGCGCGCCGGTAACGCAGGTGGCGAGGGAGTCCCTGATCAGCTCGTGGCACCCGGCGGACTGGTCGGACGTGATCGGTCCTGGCACGGCCATGACCGGCCGGTTCAGCTCCTGCGCATGCCGGGCCGTGTTGATCGCTCCGCTCCGCAAGGCCGCCTCCACGATCAGAGTGCCTCGGCTCAAGGCCGCGATCACGCGATTCCTGACTAGGAACCCAGGGCGCGTCGGCGACCGGTCCGGCGGGCATTCGCTGACCAGGACGCCGTTGTGCGCGATGGCCGCGAACATGTCCGCGTTGCCCTTCGGGTATCCGAAGTTGAGGCCGCTCGCGAGCACCGCGATGGTCGTCCCATCAACTGCCAGCGCGCCGCGATGGGCGGATGCGTCAATGCCGAACGCGCCACCGGAGATCACTGCCCAGCCAAGGCCCGCCAGTTCGGCGGCTAGTTCGGTCGCCACATGCGAGCCGTACGCCGTAGCCGCACGCGAGCCGACCACGGAGACCGACCGCAGGCAGGAGAAACGCAGGTCGGCAGGGCCGCGCAGCCAGAGCACGATCGGCTTGGCCGACCCGAGGTCGTCGAGCTGCGTCGGCCATTCGGCCTCACCGGGGCACACAATGCGGTAACCGGCGTTTTCCCAGACCGCCAGCCTGGCGGGCGGCGGGACGGCTGCTCGTCGCTTGCGCCAGCGTTCGATCGCGCGCCTGGCCGCCAGCTTGCCGATAGTCCCCCGCTGATCGCTAAGCACACATGCATCAAGCTCGCCGACCCCCGCGTCATCGAACAAGTCGTCCGCGCGAAGCGTGAGCAGCAGCGACGCAGGGTCCTCGTGCCGCGACATGACGACCGCAGCAATCTCGCTGGCCGGCACCTTGCGTAGAAGCGCGGCGAGCACCTCGTCGCCCGGATCGGTGAGGATGCTCAGCACGACCCTGGCATACCGGTCATCCGCATCCTGCAGCCGCGCCTGATCGGCGGTCATCGCGGCGTTCCCATCCATAGCCCGAGCGCGTAGCCGACCTCGGCCTGCCCGGGAGCGGCTAAGCCCGCGAGGTCGGCCAGTGTCCAGGACAGCCTGATGACGCGGTCGGCGCCGCGAGCGCTGATCGTGCCGAGGTCCATAGCCCGCTCCAGCGGCGCGAGCGCGACCTTCGCGGGCGCGAACCTGCGCCGGAGCTCAGAGCCTGGTATCTGAGCGTTGAGCCGCCAGGGCGTCCCGGCTAGTCTTTTTGCGGCGCGCAGCCGCGCGGCGAGAACCCGCTCAGCCACCATCGCACTCGGCTCGGTGAAGGCGCGGTCGCTCAGCAACTCGGTGCGGCGCACCGGCATGAACTCGATCTTCGCGTCGACGCGGTCTAGCAGCGGACCCGACAGCCTTGCCAGATACCGGCGACGCGCCATCGGCGTGCAGAAGCAGGCGGACCCCGGCGTCCGGGCGCTGGCACACGCGCAGGGATTGGCGGCCATGATGAGCGTGAACCTGGCGGGGAACCTGGCGGTCACGCCCGCTCTGGCGACCACGACCTCGCCAGACTCGATCGGCTGCCGCAGTCCGTCGAGCACATCCCTTCCGAACTCAGGGGCCTCGTCTAAGAACAAGCAGCCGTGGTGGGCCAGCGAGGCCGCCCCTGGCTTGATGACGCCGCTTCCGCCGCCGACGATCGCCGCCCGCGTGGCGGTGTGGTGTGGTGCGCAGAACGGCGGATCCAGCACGAGCGGCCGTCCTGGCGGCAGCGTCCCCGCTACCGAATGGATCGCGCTGACCTCGAGCGCAGCCGCCGGCTCGAGGCGCGGTAACACCGTCGGGATCCGCTCCGCCAGCATCGTCTTTCCGACGCCAGGCGGACCAAGCAGCATCAGGTGATGACCTCCTGCCGCACAGATCTCGGCCGCGCGCCTTGCGACAGGCTGACCGACGAGATCAGACAGATCCTTGGTGATCGCCTGGCCGGGCGCCGTCAGATCCGCCGCCGCAGCCGAAACGCTAGGAGCGCCACCGAAGACAACACTCAGGTCGCGGCCGGGCTCAAGCACCTGCACAACCGGATCAGCGGGCGAGCTTCCGTTCCGTATCCACGCGGTCAATGCGGCGAGCCTCGGCGCGGCAACGACGCGCAGTTCCGGGACGAGGGCGGCTTCGGCCGCGTTCTCCTCGGCCACGCCCACGGTCCCGAACCCGGCCGCGGCCGCGGCCGCCGCGGCGGGCAGGACGCCGGGGACGGGCCGGATCCGACCATCGAGCCCGAGCTCGCCGATCAGGACGACTCCTTCCAGGCCGGCCGCCGGGAGCATGCCCGACGCGGCCAGGATGGCCATCGCGATACCTAAGTCGAAGCCGCTGCCGCGCTTGGGCAGGCTGGCAGGCGACAGTCCAACCGTGATCCTGCGGGTCGGCCAGGTCTCGCCGCTGTTCACGATCGCGGACCTGATCCTGTCGCGCGCCTCTCGCAGCGCCGTGTCGGGGAGCCCGACGAGCAACAGCGCGACCATGCCGTTCTCGATGTCCGCCTCGATCTCGACCGGATGCCCCTGCACTCCGACCAGCGCGATGGCGTTTGCCCTCGCGAGTCCCATCACCCCACCCCGCGCAGGTGCTCGATCGTGAACTCACCTGAAGGAGACTTGAGCACGCCGATGACATCGACGCGGAGCTGGTCGAAAAACCAACCATGGCTACTGGCCCAGACCGCGGCAAGATGCCGCAGCCTGCGCAGCTTCTGCCTGGTGACGGCCTCGGCCGGAGTGCCGTAGCGCACGCCGGAGCGAGTCTTCACCTCGCATGCGACAAGCTCGCGCCGGTCTGTAGCGACTATGTCGATCTCGCCTTCCGCGCAGCGGAAGTTCCGCTCCAGGATCCGGAAGCCAGCCTTCACCAGGTATTCGGCTGCGAGTTGCTCGCCCTGCCGGCCAAGGACGTCCTTAGGATGCATCGCGGCATCACCTCCGGCCACGAGCCTGCCGCGGGAGCCCGGCGAGCGGGACGGGCCCCGAGCTGCCTGTGGATCGAGGATCCAGGCTCGGTGCTCCCAGTGGACGGCATCGTGCCACTGTCGGCGGTCCCGCCTAAGATCCCCGCGGATCCGCCTGGATGCCGTGAATTCGCGAGCCCCGGAGGCCGGGTCAGCGGTTCAGGTAAGCCTCGCCGCTCAGGAACTTCCTCGACATGACACCGAGCGGCCGCGGCGAGGACTCAGGTTCCCCGCCTGCAGTTCGAGTAACTGCTGGCTGATCTGCGATAAACCGCGAATCTAGGTCAGAACGCTCAGGTGATGGCGTCGGCGAGCAGGTAGATGTTGAGGCCCGTGATGATGACTGTGGTCAGGAGCATCAGGGTATTGGTCAGCCGCCGATTGGCCATGTCGGCCATCGTGGCGCGGTCCCGGGTGATGAGCAGTAGCGGGATAAGCGCGAACGGAACGCCGAAGGAGAGAACTATCTGGGAGAAGACCAGAGCTTGGCTGGTGTTGACGGCCAGAGCGAGGATGATCAGCGAGGGAAGCATGGTCAGGGCGCGCCGCACCAGCAGCGGAATGCGCCAGTTCATGAAGCCCGCCATGACGATCTGGCCGGCGTAGGTGCCGACACTGGAAGACGACAGGCCGGAGGCCATCAGGGCTATGCCAAAGGCTAGCGCCGCACCGCCGCCGACCAGCTGGTCTAGATGCGCATGGATGGGGCCGAGGTCGCTAATGCCGGTCATTCCCGGCCTGTGAAACAGTGTCGCGGCGATACAGAGCATCGAGAGGTTGACCAGTCCCGCAATTCCGAGGCCGATGATGCAGTCCCACTTGTTGTAGTTCAGGAGTGTCTTGCGTTCCTTGTGATCGGCGGCCCGGATCCGGTCCTTCTGCAGCGCCGAGTGCAGGTAGACAACGTGCGGCATGACGGTTGCGCCGATGATTCCGACGGTCAGGCCCAAGGTGCCCGGACCGCTCAGGTGCGGCACGAAACCGGCAGCGATCTGCCCGTAGTCCTGTCCGCCGACTGCGAAGAACACGTAGAGGAATCCCAGCCCGACCAGTCCCAGGAGCGCGATGATAGCCAGCTCGAAGCGGCGGTAGCCGCGCTGCTCGAGGCCCAGGATGACGAAGGCAACCACCGCTGTGATCAGCCCCGCCGGGAGCAGCGGTATGCCGAAGATGAGGTTCAGGCCGACGGCGGCGCCGACGAACTCCGCTAGGTCGGTCGCCATCGCGACGATCTCGGCCTGCAGCCACAGGATCAAATTGGCTCGGCGGCCGAATCGTTCCCGGCACAGCTCGGGCAGGCTGCGCCCGGTGGCCAGCCCAGCCTTCGAGGTGAGGTACTGGACCAGGATGGCCATCAGGTTGGCCATCACGATGACCCATACCAGTTCGTAGCCATACCCGGCGCCGGCGGCGAAGTTGGTCGCGAAGTTACCTGGGTCGACGTAAGCGACTGAGGCAACGAACGCAGGGCCCAGCAAGCTCAGCACGGTCCGGACCCGGCCCCGGGCTATGACATCCTGCAGCGTGACGCGCTCGCGCGTTCCGGCTTCAGTAGTGGTAGTCACGGCAGGACAACGCCATGAACTAGACAGGTCAGCTGAGTTCCCAGCGCGCGGCGGCGGCCGCCGATCTCGACCCAAAGCGGGCCGCCGAATGGCTCCCGCTCCGCTACCCGGAGCATCACACCTGGCCCGATGCCCAGGCCGGCGAGATACCGCAGCGCGGCGCTTTCGTCATCGCTCACGCGGTCCACCTGGAAGCGCGCACCCTCCGGCGCATCCGCGAGCGCCGGTGACCAGTCCTCGACGTGATCACCTGAAGGCGGCGGAATCGGGTCACCGTGCGGATCTCGCCGGGGGTGCCCGAGCACTGAGTCGATCCGGTCGATCAGCAGCTCGCTGGCTACGTGCTGCAGAGCCTCAGCCTCCGCGTGTACCTCATCCCAGCGCATTCCGGCGGCCTGCACCAGGAAGGCCTCGATCAGCCGGTGCCGCCGGATCACGTTCATGGCATGGCGCTCACCATGCTCGCTCAGCGCAATGCCGGCACTGCCCGAATCGGCCAGCAAGCCTGCGGCCTCGAGTCGGCGCAGCATCGCCGACACCGAAGGAGGGGCGACCCCCAGCCGAGCCGCCACCTGAGACGTCGAGACAGGCGGCGCCTTGAACCTGAGGAGGTAGATAGCCCGGAGATACTTCTGCATCGCCTCCGAGCGCTCCAGGTCACAGCAGGACAACCTGCGCCGGGCGGGAGCTGAGGTCATGTGAGTCAGCTAACACCGCTCAGTGGCCATCTCTAATCTCACAATTAGACGTATCTATATCCGCTACGCCGGCTTCAGCCCGCCCAGCGCTGGCGCCGCCTCACGGCTTTACATTGGGCTACTCGCGCATGCAGGCCTCATGCTCGGCAGGTGCCGCGAGATCGTCGGCGGAGATGGTGACCGGCACGGCACAGCACATGTCACCTCGCCAGGCCCCGATGCCCTCTTTGACCGCCACGGCAGCGATCACCAGCGCAGCCAGCGGGTCGGCCCACGACCAACCGAACAGGCTGTTCAGGCCGAGCCCGACGAGCAGCACTGCCGACAGGTAGGTGCACAGCAGCGTCTGCTTGGAATCAGCTACCGCCGTCGCCGAACCCAGCTGTCGGCCGGAGCGGCGCTGCGCATACGACAATCCCGGCATGACCGCCAAACTGACCGCAGCGAGCACGAGCCCCGCCGGGGAGTGCTCCGCCGCGCCAGCCCTGAACAGCGTTCCCACCGACTCGACAGCGATGTAGCCGGCCAGGACGAAAAATGAGACCGCGATGATCCGCAACGCGGTCCGCTCCCTCGCCTCGCGCCGGGCGAGGTCTCGGGCGGAGAACTGCCAGGCCACCGTAGCCGCCGATGATACTTCGATCACCGAATCCAAGCCGAACCCGAGCAGCGCGGTCGAGGAGGCGACCGTGCCGGCCGTGATCGCGACTGCCGCCTCGACGACGTTGTAGGAAATCGTCGCCGCGACCAGCCACCGCACCCGCCTGGCCAGCACCTCACGCCTCGTCGGCGACGTGGCCACCGGCAGCCGCCTCGTCAGCACGATGCGGGGCCTGATCGGTTGGGCCACCAGAGCCTCGCCCGGCTCTGGCGGCCCAGTTTGCCCTGCTGACAGCGCAGCTCGGTCAGGCCTTCAGCACCGGCCTGCCAAGCGGCATGGCCTTGCCGCCCGTGGCTATGGAGGCGGTGCCGAAGAAGATGTAGATGCCCACGGCTGCGAACAGGAACGCCGTCGCACCGCCCGCCTTCAAGAGATTGGGCTCCACCTGGATCACGCCGATAAGGACGAGGATGACCGCGACGTCGACCAGCCCTATCACCGCGGTGAAGGCGAAGGCCAGCCGCAGTGTAGCCAGTGTCAACATACTAAAGATCACAACCCAGGCGGTCAGGAACAATTCCGTGCTTGCCTTGACGTCAGCGGCTCCGACGCCGAACCAGTTGTGCGTTAGCCCCAGGACGAAGAAGGCATAGCTGAGCCAGAATCCGGCGAAGACGCCGAGCACCATACCGACGGCGGACTGCCCGACGGCGATGGCCCAGAACGTCGAGATGAATAGCCCCGCCGCGGTAGCGGCCAGGATGATCGGGAGCGACGCGCCAGTGCCTAGCGGCGAGACGAAGCCGACCAGCACCATTCCCAACGCCACTGACCCGATGATGAAGCTCGGCAGTCCCAGCGACAACGGGTCTCCGGCCAGGTGGCCGGTAACTTCCGGTGTAGCCTCGGCCTCGACTGGACCTTGCTGCGAAGGTTCTACAGGACCTTGCTGTGCAGGCACCACCGGGGCTGATTGCGCAGTTCCTACCGGGCCTTGCTGCGCGGAGTTAGAACCTGGATCGACGGTCATTGTTGCTCCTTCGCTGGATGAGTGCGGGAGCCTCACGCGACTTCTGGACTATGACGATTAGTGGACTATGACTCAGGCCTATGCCGCCTCGGGCGTGCCGCCGTTCTCAAATTGAGCCAGTCTCAGCCGCGCGCCATCCTCGTGGTCCTAGCCGGCTGAGACTATTATTCCGTATTCATGCACTTTGCGGTAGATTGTCGCGCGGGACATCCCGAGCGACTCCGCTGCCCTGGCCTTATTTCCATCCGTATCCAGCAATCCTTGCACGATGGCGTCGCGCTCCATGGCCTCGAGCGGGCTGAGCAGCCGGCGGCTGACCGTCCAGCACTCGGGCGGCAAATCTTCGGGCCGGATGGAGCCTGCGCGCCTGCGCTGAACGATGCGCCTGATGACCTGCCACAGTTGCTCGACGTTGCCGGGCCAGCTGGA